>CAYWIM010000063.1:0-27801 GCA_964458325.1 uncultured Verrucomicrobiota bacterium | reverse complement strand
TAAGCGGCGTAGCGCTCGGGTTCCGAGGTCAGTTTGGCTCGAACATCTTTCGCGAACTCGTCGCCGGGATTGGCTTCAAGCCATCGGCGCATGGTGAGCCATTTGGCCGCCTCGTATCTGTCCCAGCCGTCTTGGTCAGCCAGAACCATTTCAACGACGTCGCAGCCAAGGCGGCCGAAAGACGCAAGAAGGTCTGGCAGCGTGAGAAAGTCGGAGATCGAGCTGGCAAGACATCTCTTGGCAACATCTTCCGTCGGCGGCAACTGCCGCCAGTAGGGCTCGCCAATGAGGATGATCCCTCCGGGGCGCAGGCTCCGCGCCAGAAGCTCGATCGTGCCGGCGACTCCCCCGGCGATCCATGTGGCGCCGACACAGGCTGCCACGCTGACCTTCTCGTCCGAGACATAGCCCGCAGCATCGCCATGGATAAACTTGACTTGATCGGCGACGCCGAGTTCTACAGCGCGGAGCTTGGCTTGCTCGGTGAACAGCTGGCTCATGTCGATGCCGGTGCCGACGACGCCGTGATCGCGCGCCCAGGTGCACAGCATCTCCCCTGAACCGCTGCCGAGATCGAGCACTCGGGCCCCCGGTTCCAGGCGCAGCGCCGCGCCCAGAGTGGCGAGCTTTTCGGGTGTGATCGGGTTGTGGATGCGGTGAGCGCTCTCAGTGATGTTGAAGATTCGCGGGATGTCCATTGTGGAATATTTCCTTACGGGTGTGAATCGATTCGGTCACAGAGCCTTAGGTGCCGAATAAGCGCCTTCCCTTTCATACCGCGATCGGCTCCTCCACGCAATCGCCTCTGATTTGTCAACTGGCTGAGCCCGCCCGCATTCGTTGCAGCGCTATTGTTCGGCATTCATTCCGGTGGTAATTCAAAGTGGTCTGCCACAACGTTCCGGCTCACCGGCGCCGGGCCGATGATGTCCGATTGCAAACCGAGATCCGATCCCGGCGTTCGGTAAAGCTGGTTGGTTCGGTGTCAGTCAGTTGTCAATCTGTTTTTCCAATACTCCGGACGGCGATGTCCATGCGCTACCGCCGCGATCACGATGGCATCCCCCCGGATAAAATACGGGATGTAGAAAGGAAACACTGGGCAGTTCACGCGTCGATAGCCCCCGGGCCTTTCTCGCCACAGCAGCGGCTGCTGCAGGATCGAGCGGCAGACTTCCAAGACCTCGGTCCGAAAACGCCATCCCAAGCCCTCTTGCTTCGATTCGTAATGCTCCGCCGCCTCATACAGCTCGACGGACGCTTCCGGCATGAACTCCAGCCTCATCGTCGGAGGCGCCGATCCAACTCTGCAAACACCTCGGCTGCCGGAATGCTCTGCACGCCCCCAGAGTCGTAGCGAGCAATTCGATCCCGTATTTCTTGATCCCACGCCGAGTCGATCTCCGCTGAACGCTCCGGCTCGATGCTGCTCAGGATCCGGTGAGCCAGCGTCATGCGCTGATCCGGCGGCAGTTGAACCGCCTCCGCAACGATTGTTTCGATCGAACCGTTCATGGTGCGATGTTACGCTTTCCACGCCAGTTGTCGAGGGCGAGGAAGATCACACCGAGGTGAGATGATCGACTGCCATCTTCTGCGAAGAGCACAACGCCATCCTCAACATCGATAGCCTCATTGTGGCTGCAAGCGGCGGAGTTGGCGGGGTGGAAGGCGGGTTTGGACAAGAAGGTGACCCAGCACGTGCTCCGGCACAGCTTTGCCACGCACCTGCTCGAGGGCGGAACCGACATCCGGACCGTGCAGGAGTTGATGGGGCACAAGGACGTCTCGACCACACAAATCTACGCGCATGTCATGCGTCGGCCGGGGCTGGGAGTGCGCACTCCGCTGGACACGCCGTCGGGCGTTGGATAATCGGACGCGCAGCCGACTCTGAAACGAGTGACTCCCCTCCAGCTTCTCAATGCCATATGTCAATTATAGACCCCATTGCCTCCAGAGCCGCCCCCAATTTGCTTGGGAAAAATTGGGCTTCACTTTTTGCGCATAACGCGAATGATTCAAGAATGCACGCCCTGTGGCGGGCCGAACGCTGGCGCACGGCGTGTGCGGATTGGAGAAATCAAACCTGGGGAACATGAGTGAAACGCATTCTGAACCTGATCGCCCGCTTTGGTTGTCCGGAACCGTCCGGGCTGACGCCGCATGCCTGGGCCGCGCCCTTCCATGGCTTGGATCTGATCCGGAGGACCGGGGGCGCCAGCGCCGGGCAGCGGTTCTGCATCGGTTCGCGCTGTATCGGTGTGATCGTCGCTGGTTTCTGGATCGCCTCGGGGCTCGGAGCGGCGGCTGCGGAGGGTTCGAGGCCCGGCACGGCGGCGCCCGCTGAAATCTATCGCTGCGCGGCGGGCGACCTCGAAGCTGTGTTTCGCAGATCCACCGGCGGAATTCAGCTCGAATCGATCGAGGACGTGCGAACGCGGACGGCGCTGGCGGTGAAAGGGGCTCCGCTGTTCAGCCTGCACATGCGGCGCGTCTCGAACGGAGAGGAGCGGACGCTGACCGCGAGCGATGGCTGGGGCAAAACGAGCGTGGGATCGTCGCGGGGCGATTTTACATTCGAGTGGGTTGCGTTCCCGGAGGGCGAGCTGGCGGGCCTGACCGTGCGGGCCACGGCCAGGATCGACGCGCCTGAGAGCGCGATTCGCTGGGCGCTCGATGTGGAGAACCGCTCGGCGGACTGGAGCGTGCGGCGATGTGTCTTTCCGCAGCTGGATCTGGCTGAGACAAGCGAGGACGGCGCGCTGCTCTTTCCCCGCGGTCCGGGCGAGGTGCAGCGCGGCGCGTGGCGGCGGGAGTTTCATTATCGCGGGAATTATCCTTCCGGCTGGTGCTCGATGCAGTTCCTGGCGGCCTATCGGGAGGGCGCGTCGCCCACCGGTCTGTATGTGGGGCTCCACGATCCGTGGGGCAGCACCAAGCACTTGGATTTCCTGAGCATGCCCAAATCCCGCACGGTGCGGCTGAGCGTTGATGTGCCGGCGGCGGATATGAACCAGGCCGGGAACGATTTCAGGTCCAGCGGCGAGGTGGTCTGGAGGATGCTCCGAGGCGACTGGTATGACGCGGCCCGGATCTATCGGGGCTGGGCCCGGAAGGAGGCCCGCTGGTGGCCGAGCCTGGGCCTCGAGGGGCGGGCGGACACGCCGCTGTGGATGCGCGAATTGAGCGCCTGGGTCATGACGGGAGGAGCGCCCGAGGAGTGCCTGCCCGACGTGAAAGCGTTTCGGGCCGCGCTTGGGCTCCCCGTTGGCTTTCACTGGTATCGCTGGCATCAGATTCCGTTCGACAACGATTATCCACATTATTTTCCCACGAAGACCGGGTTCGCCCAGGGGGTCGGCGAGCTGCAGAAAGCGGGCGTTTACGTGATGCCGTACATCAACGGCCGGCTCTGGGATTCCAAGGACGGCGGTGCCGAGGATTTCGAGTTCAGCCGGGTGGCCCTGGGTGCGGCGACGAAGAAGGAGGATGGCCAGCCGTTCCTCGAGCAATATGGGAGCAAGGAAACCAACGGAGAGTCGGTGAGCCTGGCCGTGATGTGCCCAGCCACGAAGCTGTGGAAGGATCGAGTGCGCGACATCGTGCTGCGTCTCCAGCGCGACGAAGGGACCCTGGGGGTGTATATCGACCAGATCGCGGCGGCTGCGCCCACGCTCTGCATGGACAAGGACCATGGCCATCCGCTGGGTGGCGGGCATTGGTGGAACCAAGGCTACTGGGATCTGCTCGATGCTATACGCGTGGCGATGCCGCCGGGCCGGATGCTCACGTCCGAGTGCAACGCGGAGCCGTTCATCCGCTGGTTCGACGGCTATCTCACCTGGCACTGGCAATACCCGGGGCAGGTGCCGGCCTTCCCCGCGATCTACGGCGGCGCTGTCCAGATGTTCGGCCGGGCGTATCGGGGCGGACCGACCCAAGACCTGGCCATGCGCATGAAGGCCGGACAGCAGCTCGTGTTCGGCGAGCAGATCGGGTGGTTCGATCCCAAGCAGGCCGTCGAGCCCCAGAACCTCGAGTTTGTGCGAAAGGTGATCCAGGTGCGCTGGAACCATCGCCGCTACTTTTACGCCGGCGAAATGGCGCGGCCGCCCCGGCTGTCAGGCGATGTTCCCCAGGTGCGAGCCGACTGGCAATGGTCGGGGGAATGGCCGGTGACAACCGATGCCGTGCTCGCCGGCGCCTGGCGGCTGCCGGCGGAGAATCGCGTTCTGCTGCTGTTCGCCAACGTGAGCGACTCCGCCGTGAAGGCCAGATGCGTGCTCGATGTCGAAGATTACGGTTTGACCCAATCGCAAGTGCGGCGGGTGTCGAGCCTGGATGGGGTGAAATCTTCGGAGGGCTCGCTCGCCATCGAGCGGCTTGCCGAGCCGATCGAGTTCGGCGCGCAGTCCGTGGTGGCCTGGGAGCTAATGCCCGCCCCGTGAGCGACAAGGAAGTTTGCATAGACCCTTAATGAAAACTCGATTGAACAAGCAACGAGCTGGCGCATGGGTTGGATGGATGGCTTTGCTCTTCGCTGTGGCTGGGTGGGCGGAGCCGGACTACGACCTGGTGCTGCGCCGGGGCCGGGTGATTGACGGGACTGGCAATCCGGCCTATCACGCCGATGTGGCGATCCGGGACGGCCGGATCGCGGCGATCGGCAGGATCGCCGGGGCTGGGCGGCAGGAGCGGGACGTGGGCGGGCGCGTCGTTGCGCCGGGCTTCATTGACGTCCATACCCATGCGGAGGATCTCGAGGAGCTGCCGCTGGCCGAGAACTTCGCGCGCCAAGGGATCACCACCGTCGTGATGGGCAACTGCGGATCCTCCCGGCTCGATCTGGCCGCGTATTTCCGCCGGCTCGAAACCAACGGCATCAGCGTGAACGCAGCGTCCCTGGTCGGGCACGGCACCGTGCGGGGCCGCGCCATGAAAGGGGCATCGGACCGGCCGCCCACCGAGGCGGAGCTGGCGGAGATGCGAAGCCTGGTGGCCCAGGCCATGCGGGACGGCGCGGTGGGGCTCTCGACGGGCTTGATCTACCTGCCAGGCAGCTTCGCGCGGACCCAAGAGATCGTCGAGCTGGCCAAGGTGGCGGCGGATTATGACGGCATTTACGCCACGCACATGCGCAGCGAGAGCGGGAAGATCTTCGATGCGCTGGACGAGGTCTTCCGGATCGCCCGCGAGGCGGGCATCCGGGCGCAGGTCTCGCATATCAAGGTCGCCGGGAAACCGAACTGGGGCAGGGCGGCGGAGGTGCTGGGCGCGATCGAGAAGGCGCGCGCCGATGGATTGGATATCACGCAGGATCAGTATCTCTACGTGGCTTCGAGCACGGGGATAAGCCAGCTGATACCCGATGCCGCGCTCGAGGGCGGCCGGCTGCGGGAGCGGCTGGCCGATCCGCCTCAAAAGACCGCGATCATCGCCGGGATGAAGGCCATTCTGCAGCGGGCAGGCAGGGAGGATTACGAATACACGCAGATCGCCTATTGCCGATCCCGGCCGGACTTGAACGGGCTGCGGATACCCGAGGCTGCGCGGAAGGCGAGGGGATCGAATTCCCTCGATGACCAGATCGAATTGATCTTGGATCTCCAGGCGCGCGGCGGCGCGACCGGCGTGTTTTACGGCATCAGCGAGGAGGATCTGCAGTCTTTCCTGCGCCATCCACACACGATGATCGGATCCGACAGCGGTGTGCGGCGTTGGGAGGAAGGAGTGCCCCACCCGCGCGGGTATGGGAACAGCGCGCGGCTCCTGGCGCGCTACGTCCGTGAGCTGGGATTCCTGCGGTTGGAGGATGCGGTTCGGCGGATGACGTCCTTGCCGGCAACGACCTTCCGGCTAGCCGATCGGGGCATGCTCCGGCCGGGTTGCTGGGCCGATGTCGTGGTTTTCGATCCGGCGCAGGTGCAAGATCGCGCGACGTTCGAGCGCCCGCACCAGTATGCGACCGGATTCGACTGGGTGCTGGTCAATGGGATTCCTGTTGTGGAACAGGATCGGCATACCGGGCGGCGCCCGGGCCAGCTCATCCGGAGATCCCAGGCTGCACGCGCCGGGAGCGCGCCGGCGGCAGCCGATTGATCATGCGGGCGCGGAGCAGTCGGGGACGGCTGCCGATCGTTTGCGCCCTCGCGGGGAGGCCGGTTTCTTGCGCTTGCTGGCGGGCTTGGCGGCCGGTGGAGGGGCCTGGGCGGACTGGGATTCCGGGGTGGCGATGTCCTGGGGCAGGATGTGGAGATAGCGGCCGCAGGTGTCGCAGATCACAATATCTTCGGCGCGAACGACCTCAGCGAATATGCCTGTCGCAAGCCTCATGTGGCACTCGGTGCACACCCCGTGGCGCACCAGGGCTACACCCTTGCGGTTGCGGGATCGAAGGCGATCGTAATGGCCAAGGATCGGAGGCGGTATTTGTTGCCGCAGTTCCTGGATCGCGGCGGTTTTTTGGGGAGAATCCGGTGTCGGTTCCATCTCCAGCGTTTGGAGATTGAAGAGCTGAGCGATAAAGTTATTCATCGAACATTGAGAGCACTCATCGTGCCTCTAGCTGTAATCCTTGAACCGAACGCCGCCTTTTATCAACATCAATGTGAGCTGAATGCGATCCAGACGACGAAATGACCATGGTTCGGGCTTGGGCGGAGGCGGGCCGCGGCCGCGGGCGCCGGCCGGGGCAGGCGGCGCCATGCGCGCCGGAAAATCATCAGCGCGGCGCCGCTGGATGTTCCGATGGGTTGCGATGGGGTTTGCGCCCATCGTGGCCCTGGGGCTTCTCGAGTGCGGGCTGCGTTGGATGGGTTTTGGCTTTCCGGCCCAGTATCTACTCGAATCGAAGGAAGGCGGGGAGGAGCGCTGCCGGGAGAACCAGCAGTTCACAAGGCGCTTTTTCCCGCCTTCGCTGACGCGCCATCCCATGGCGATGTCGTTTGCGCGCCGCAAGCCGGAATCGACGTGGCGAATCTTCCTGATGGGAGAATCGGCGGCGCAGGGGGATCCGGAGCCGGCGTTCGGCATGGGGCGATTTCTCGAAGTGCTGTTGCGAGAGCGTTTCCCTGATGTGCGATTCGAGGTGCTGAACACGAGCATCACGGCCATCAACTCGCACGTGATCCGTGAGCTGGCGGCCGATTGCGCGCGGGAGACGGCGGACGCGTGGATCCTGTACATGGGGAACAACGAGGTGGTGGGCCCTTATGGTGCGGGGACCGTGTTCGGCCGCCAGTCCCCGTCCCGGTTCATCCTCTCGGCCGGACTCTGGCTGAAGGAATGGAGGATCGGCCAAGCCATGGATGAGCTGCGCCGGCTTGGGATGCGCCCGGACCCGCATCCCCGCTCCTGGGAAGGGATGGAGATGTTTCGGGAGCACGAAGTGACGGCCGATGATCCCCGGCTGGATCGCGTATACGCCCTGTTCCAGGACAACCTGGAGGCTATCATCCGATCCGGCCAGGCGTCCGGGGCCCGGGTGTTGGTCGGGACAGTGGGGGTTAACGTGCGGGACTGCGCGCCGTTTGCGTCGCGGCATGGGCGCGCGCTGGGCGAGGCCGAGCTTGCTGCATGGGATCGCGCGTTCGCTGCGGGAGCGATGGCGGAGGAAGCGGGCCTTTATGCGGATGCATTGTCCCATTACGCCGCGGCAGCGCAGGCGGATGATGGCCACGCGGAGCTGGCATTTCGAATGGCCAGGTGCATGGCCAAGGCCGGGAGGATCGAGGAGGCGCGGCCGGCCTTCCATCGCGCGATCGAGCTGGACGCGCTGCGGTTCCGAGCCGACGCGCGGATCAACGAGACGATCCGCCGAACCGCTGTCGGGCGCGAGCCCCAGCGGATCTACCTCGTGGATGTGGCGGCCGGCCTGGCGCGGAGCAGCCCGGACGAACTACCTGGGCGCGAGCTTTTTTTCGAGCATGTGCATCTGACGCCGGAGGGCAATTATCTGGCGGGCCAGCAGTTCGCCGAGCGCATGGTGGAATGGATTCAGCCGCGGTCCAGACAGGACCGGGGCCAGTGGCTCGATTTCGAGGGATGCGCGCGGCGGTTGGCCCTGACACCATGGAACCGCCATGCCATCCACCAGGAGCTTTGGCAGCGAATGCAGCGCGCGCCGTACACGAACCAATGCGACCGTATCGAGCGCGAGCATCGATGTCTCGAGGCCCTGGCACGGCTGCGTCCCTACACCAAGAGCTACGGGATGCATCGGGCAGTGAGCGCGTGCCGCCAGGAGATCCAGGGCCAGCCGGACGATCTCTTTCTGCGCCAGAACCTGGCGCGGCTCCTGCAGGCGTCAGGCGACTCGGAAGGCGCGCTGGCAGCATGGAGGGATGTGCTGGACCGGCTGCCGCATCATCCCGAGGCGTGGCTGGCGCATGCGATACTGCTCGACGAGCTCGGGCGCGGATCCGAGGCCGGCGGCTCGTATCGGCGCGCGGTCGAATGCCGCCCGATGTATGCCGAAGCGTGGGCGGCCTGGGCCGACAGCCTGGTGCGGCGCCAGGAATGGAAGGCCGCCGAACGCGCCCTGAACCGCGCCATCGCGCTGGATCCGGCATCGGCGACGAGCTTGCTGAACCTCGGGCTCCTGCAGAGCCACAAGGACGGTGCGGGAGAACATGGCCGATCCGATTCCGCGGTTCCCTGAGCCGGCGTTGTGAACTGATGACGCTCTGTGTAGCAATCGACTGACGGATGCGTCCTATCGAATCGGACCGGCGGCCGGTTTGACAGAGACGGGGTGATGGCTAGAGTGGGCAGGTGCGATTCCGCGTCCATTGGCTCGTGCTGGCGGGCGGCTTGGCGGCCGCCGGGGCGGAGCCCGGCCTGGTGCGGGTCGGTGAGGTTTGGAGCTACTGGCCCCAGGCCGATGAATCGCTGGCTGCGTCGGCGGGCTGGCGGTTCTCATCTTACGACGACTCGAGATGGCCGCGCGGGATTTCCGGATTCGGATACGCGAATTACGAGACGGCCACGCTCCTGCCCCAGATGGGATCGGCCGACGCGGGCTGCGCACTGTTCCGAAAGGTGTTTGCAGTAGCGGACCCGGGGGCGATTCGCTGGCTGGTGTTGCGGGCCGATTACCAGGGCGGTTTCGTCGCGTGGATCAACGGCGTCGAGGCCGCGCGGCGGGGAGTGGCGGGCGCGCCGGGCGAGCCCGTGCCCGTGGATGAGATCGGCGCGCCACGGACGACCGGGATGGCCGAGGATCTGGACGTATCGGCGTATCGCGGGGCGTTGGTTCGCGGGGACAACGTCCTGGCCGTCCAGGCTCATCGATCCAGCGGCCACAGCTTCGCCCTGATCCCCGAGCTCCTGGCCAATATCACGCGCGGCCCCACGATCCGACAGTCCCCGCTCGGTCGCGCCAGGATCGAGTGGCGCACGCCTGTTCCTACGGATACGCGGATCGAGTGGGGTGGCACGGAGGCTCTGGGGCGGCAGATCCAGCGGGACGAGAAAGTCACGGAGCACGCCGTCGATCTCGATGGCCTCGAGCCGGGAAGCCGGGGGTTCTATCGGGTGGGCGGTAGCGATGGACAAGACATCGCCTGGTCGCCGGTCTTTCCGTTTCGAGCCTGGCCGACGAATGGGCTGGTGCGGTTTCTCGTCCTGGGCGACAGCGGTTCCGGGCAGCTGCCCCAGCACCAGGTTGCCCGTGTGATGGAAACCCTCGAGCCCGATTTCGTGATCCACACAGGGGATATCATCTACCCGCAGCTCACCGCTGGACGCGTGGATCTCAAGTGCCTGAGCGTGTATGCCTCCCAGATGGCCGTGCTCCCGTTTTTCTTCGCGCTCGGTAACCACGATCGGTACGCGAACATCACTGATTTTTTCGCGGCGTTTCATCCGCCTGCCAACGGGATGAGCAACGCCAACTTTTTCTCGTTCGACTGTGGAGAGGCGCATTTTGTGGTATTGGACACCGACATGGTATCAGGGCCGGGGATCGGGGAGGAGAGCGCGCAGCTCGAATGGCTGGAGGCCGACCTGGCTCGCGCCAGCCGGCCATGGAAGCTCCTGATTTTCCACAATGTCATCCGATCTTCCGGGCCGCACCGCTACGACGATTACAACGGGAATGGCCTGGCGGACTGGATCGACATCCAGAGCACCGTTGGGGAGGTGGCCGCCCGGCATGGTGTCCAGGTGATCCTCACGGGGCACGATCATTGTTACGAGCGCATGGGGCCGGTGGACGGTGTCCACGTGATCGTCACCGGCGGAGGCGGGGGTACGCTGTATTCGCGGACCGGGTTCTCCGATCCCACATTGGCGCAGTACCATCGCCAGTATCATTGCGTGGAGGTGGCCGTGGACCGCGACCGGCTCGATCTCCGCGCGCTGGACAACGCGGGGGAAGTGTTCGATGCCATGACGCTCCAGCGAATCCCGCCGAGATCCGAGACCCGCTCGGCAGCCTGGCACCGGCCGAACATCGAGACCGATCCGATGGATCCGGCGGCGGTCAACCAAGCCGGACAGACGTTTGATTTCCAAGGCGATTTCATCCCCGTCACCTCCGGACGATTCTCCAACCTCGGCCGCTGCTACGTCAGCAACGATGAATCGAATCTGTACGTGGGGCTTGCCCATGTGATGATCGGGCCCGATGATGCGATCGTGCTGGCGGCAGGTACGGCGGCATCCCTGTCACCGAACGCCCCGGAGGTGTCGCAGGCCATCGCCGGATCCGGCCTCCCGCCGGGATTGCCTCCGTTCGAATGCCGCGGCTTCGAGCCGAAGGTGGTCTGCTTGCTGGGGGATGAGCGCGCCGACGGAGCCCGGAGCCCGGCGGTTCGCGCCCTCGGCTCGGTAGCTCTGGCCCAGGGCATCTTCCAGGTGGCGGCTGGTTTTCCCGAATGGCCAGGCAGCCGCCTGCAGCAGTTCAATTGCTCGCCGCAGGACGGCGAGGCCACTGGCGAGCAGAACGCCGATTTGATCGAGATCGCCATCCCCCTGGGCGCGTCGGGAGGCTTCTCGGCTGGGGAGGAAATCGCCCTCAGCCTGGCCGCGGTTCGCTGGGCGTCCACGAACGGAGGCTGGCATTACACCGTCGATACCGGCGGCTTAAGAAGCCTCGAATATCCGGCTGGACCCTGCGCAAGCTCCGATTCGTCGCTCCAAGGAATCGCTCGTTTCGGCCCGCAGGCGCAGCCCGGAGCCAATCCCGTGCTCGAGCCAGTCTGGGTCCGGCTGGCCCGAAATCCCGACCTCGATGGAGACGGGCTTGACGACGGCTGGGAGCGGGAGATGGGATTGGATCCTGCCCGATCGACAGGGGAAGACGGAGCAGCGGGAGATCCCGATTCCGATGGCCACAACAACCAGGCCGAGATGCTGGCCGGGACTCATCCCCGCCAACGGGATTCGGCGTTGCGGCTGTCGGCGGAGGCGTTCCCTGGGCGTCGGCTCCGGCTCACATGGCCTGCCGTTCCCGGTCGGCGTTACCGGGTGGAATCCCGAGGGATCGAAGCCAATGGCGTCTGGCAAACGCTGGGATTGCCGGTGACTGCCTATCGCAGCCAAGCCTCGCTGAGCTGCGACCAACCCGCGGCGGCGGCCCAGATGTACCGGCTGCGGCTCGACGGATCGGAAGGCGGCGCCCACGGAGTGGCCCCCCAGCCTTTCAGCTTTCGGCCTGCAAGGTAGGACGTGCGCTCCGTCGCGCGCCGACTTATCAGCTTGCAGCCATCATTGGCTATTCGATCGTTGTGACCTTCGAGCCGTGCTCGAATCGGCCGGCCTCGCGTCCTGCCAGAGCGGCCAGGGCAAGCGACAGCATCTGCACGGGCAGCATCTCGACGACCGGCAGGAGGCGGTCGGGGACCTCGGGGATCTTGAAGGCCGGCTGCGGTGCTTCCGGATCCAGCAGCACCACCTTGCCGCCGGCTTTGGCCGAATCCTGGGCGAGGCGGCGGTTCAGGGGAATCGAGTTTGCCGCGCCCGCCAGAACCACCAGCGCGACGTCAGGGCCCAGCATTTCGAGGGGCCCATGGCGGAAGGCGGCGCTGCTGAGGCCCTCGGCGGGGAAATGGGACGATTCCTTGAGGATGAGGCCGCCGCTGCCCACCGTCGCCAGCGACACGCCGCGGCCCGCAAGGAACAGACAGCGCGCGCCGCGCATCTCGGCCTGCCAGGCGGCAACCTGCGCCGCCCAATCCTCGAGCCGGCCGGCCACCGTTCGGTGAAGATGCCCCAGATCATCATGGATGCGCCCGATGTCCTCGCCCAGCAGGCCGGCCCCCAGCCAGTCGAGCGCGATGAGTGCCGTCAGATAGGTCTTGCAGGCGACGGAGGCTTCGTGTCCGGCCCGCGTATAGACCACCGCGTGGGCGGATTGGGCGAGCGGGCTGCCGGGCGTGTTGGTGACGCCGACTCGATAGCAGCCCGAGGGCGCCTGCTCGAGCAGACGGACCGTTTCCGCGCTCGCGCCCGACTGGGAGACGATGATCAGCAAGGTGCGGGCAGTGACCAGCCCGGGCAGTGCGTGAACGAGCTCGGAGGTTTCAATCAGAAACGGGGCGTGGCCGGCGGCTGCCAGACGCAGGCGCAGCGGCTGGAGCGCATGCAGAGACGATCCCATGCCGGTCAGGATCACGCGGTCGAAGCCGCTTTGCGCCAGCCGCTGCGGGATCTCGGCCGGGAACGATTGGGTTCGGAGCATGGCCTGCGTGTCCGCCAGCGCGGCGGGCTGATCGAGCAGATCGCGCAGGTAATCCCCGGCGATCACCGTTGTGGATGGATTCATTTTCATCGTTTCCGGCATGGACCTTGCGCCAGCCAACCGGATCTGGCAAGCACCGGCCTTCGGCCCTTGGGAGCGCGGAATTCATTCCGCATCGGTGGCCCGAGGCCGCGGCCCCAGTGTTGCTTTTCGGGGCAGACTCCATCGTGTGAATGGCAGGGGCCGGAAGATCCTCGAGCGGCCTGGCAGTATCTCGCGAGATTTCCGGAACTGCGTGCGTTTGCGCGGAGCATGATGACCGAGCGCGGGATGTTTGCGCGGGTGGTGATGTGGCTGGGCCGCGTGAGCCTGGCGCTCAGGGTGCGCCTCCATGGGCTTCTGGACCGCGAACTGCCTGAGTGGCATGAACCGCGCACGGTCCATCCCCATCGGTTGCCTCGATTGGCGTCGGAGCCGGCGCGGGTCCAGTTGGCGTTTCTGGCGGCCTACCGGGCTTTGGCGGGAGAGGCCGAGCCTTGGCCGCAAGCGGTTCAGCGCGAGCTGGACCTTGGCGGGCGATGGGCGGCGGAGCGGGATTATCTGGCCGCCCAGCGGAAACGAGGGCCGCTCGAGGGCCGGGCGGACGTTCGGCTGCGGCATCTCGATCAGTACCTGGCCAATCCGGCTCGAGTGGCCTGCCACGTTGCCCAACGCTTGGAAAATATTCTGCCCGAGCTGATCCGCCGGGCCCGGTGGCGGGCGCTCGAATGCCTGGTCGATCGCGCGCTGGCATCTCATTGGGAAGGCATCCTCGGCAAGCCAGCCATTTCGTTGAACCCACCCGACTGGGACAACGCGCTGAGGCTCTACACTGTGGTTCGATACAACCGATCGGCTCTCAAGCGGATGCTGCGGCGCTTGGCTGCCGGCGATGCGCTCTGGATCCGGAGCCATCCCGCCAATCAGGCCTTCCTGCGCCAGGTCTCCGAATGCGGCCTCGATCCAGGGTCGTGGCTCGAGCCTGCATCCAGCGAGCTCCGCGTCTCCGGCGAAACCTGGATCGTCTCCATCGAGACCGATCCGCTCCGGGTCCTGCAGATGGGCAATCTCTTCGGAACCTGCTTGAGTGTCGGGGATGCGAACGATTTCGCCACGGTGGCGAATGCGGTCGAGCTCAACAAGCGCGTCCTCTACATGCGAAACAGCGGAGGCGCCATCGTGGGGCGGAAGCTGATCGGGTTCGCCCTGACACGCCGGGCCGAGCAGCCTGCATTGTTGCTCGGGTTTCGATCCTATGGCGCCGGGGATGACTCTAGTCCATATGTCAAATATTTAGATGTGACCCCATTGCCTTTTTTCCCGCTGGCTAAGCAGGGCAAGGGCGGTTAGGTTAGCCGTCATGATCGCATGTTCTCGTCGGTGGGTGAGTTGGCTGGCGTTGTGGGCTGCCGGCGTGTTGGCGGCGGCCGGGGGACAAGAGGCGCCGGTGAAGGCGCCGGCGGAGGTGTTGGGGGCTGCGATCGGGCGGTGGATGGCGATCGTGGAGCCGCCCGCCGGCACGGCCCCGCTCGCGCTGTCCGCGACGTTGAAGGTCATCGGCGCAGACGGATTGCCCGAGCAGGTGGTTGGCCAGGAGATCCGTCTCTCCTTTCAGGCGCCGGACCGGATCCGGATCGCATTCGAGATCGAAGGGCACAATCTCGAGATGGGCAGGGACGGGCAGCAGCTGTGGTGCTTCGCGCCCCGGAAGGCGTTCGGCATCGTCGGCTCTCCGGATGTCCCCCGGTTCGCGACGCGGCCCGACAGCGTCGATCGGTCGCCCCTGCCGCCGTTCAAGCTGCCGGTGCCTCGGGAGCAGTTGATCTTGCTGCCTTTGCTGATGCAACTGGAAGCGCTGCCGTCCGAGACCGTGGACGGCGCGCGTTGCTTCGTGGTCCGGGGCAAACCCCAGCCGCAGGCGATCGAGGCGCTCAAGATCCCGAACGGCGAAGTCCAGATGTGGGTGCGTGAATCGGACTATCTGCCCGCCCGCATCGATCTGCGCGATGGCCAGGGCCGGCGGCTGGCATTCGAGTTTCGGGGCATCGAGCTGGCCGAATCCCGGCCGGCGGGTGCGTGGCGGCTCGACGCGCCGCCGGGCGCGAAAGTCGAGAATGTGGCGCTGTCCCATGTCCGGCGGTTCCTGCCGGCTGCGCTGTCGATTCTCAGCATGAAGCCGATCCCCGCCCTGGGGCCGGCGGCTGGCGTGCGCCGCCTGGTGGCTGCCGAAGGCAAGGGGCGCCTCGAGGATCACGATGGCACCAAGGTTTTGTTTCTCAAAGGGACGCCCGAGGAGATGGGGCGCCAGCACGGGATCCTCATGCGCCGGGAGGCGCGCGATCTGGTGGACAAGGTCCTCTACGGCGTGGGCGTGGGCAGCTCCTTCGAAAAAGGGCGGTGGTTCCTGGGAGAGATCGAGCAGGCGCAGCGCCGCCTCGCGCCGTTCCTGGATGAGCGGCACCTGCGCGAGATGGATGCCCTGGCCGATGCCGCGCATCTCGACCGCGAGGAGGTCCGATTGGCCAACATGTTCCCCGAGCTCTTCCATTGCAGCGGATTCGCCCTGTTCGGCCGCGCGACCGCCGGCGGCCGAATGTACCATGGCCGCATCCTCGATTACATGCGGGGGATCGGTCTCGAGCCGAATGCGGTCGTGATCGTCCACCAGCCGGATGTCGGGCACGCCTGGGTCAATGTCAGCTACGGCGGGTTCGTCGGCTCGGTGACGGCCATGAATGCCCGGCGGATCTCCCTGGGCGAGATGGGCGGACGCGGCGAGGGCCAATGGGACGGCAAGCCGATGTCGCTGCTGGTGCGCGAGGTGATGGAGAAGGCGTCGACGCTCGAGGAAGGCCTCGAGATCATGCGGCGCGGGCCGCGCACGTGCGAGTATTACTATGTGATGGCGGACGGCAATACGAAGCGGGCGGCGGGCATCGCCGCTACGCCGGACGCGTTCGAGGTGATCGGGCCCGGCCAGGCGCACCCGCGCCTGCCGCACGCCATCGAGGATGCCGTGCTGCTCAGCGCCGACGACCGATACGAGAAGCTCGTTGAACGGGTTCGGGCCCAATACGGCTCGATCGACGCCCAGGCCGCTCTCCGCCTCATGGAGCGGCCCGTTGCCATGAAGTCCAATATCCATTCCGCCTTGTTCGCCCCCGAAACGCTCGATCTGTGGGTTGCCAACGCCGACTCGGAAAACGTCGCCAGCCATTGCCGGTTCACCCGCTATAACCTGGCCGAACTGCTCCAGCCACCTGCCGCCTCAAGCCAGTAAGGGCCTGTGTAAAAATATTTCGTCTGACATCCCCCTGGGGCCCCCCATGAAATCGGGTTTGAATTTGGCAGCGGTTCGCGCCAACATGCCGGGCCGCATCGGGTCCGGGAGGCCTGACCCGGGCGTGCATGACCATGAAACGGACGCATCATTGCAACGAACTGCGCATTGTCCATGTCGGGCAGACTGTCACCCTTTGCGGCTGGGTGCACTCGAGACGCGACTTGGGAGGAGTTATTTTTATCGATATCCGCGACCGCGAGGGTCGGACGCAGAGCGTGTTCGATCCGTCGAATCTCCCGGCGGAGGTGTTCGACTGTGCCGCATCCTTGCGGAGCGAGAGCGTGGTGGCGGTGACGGGCCGGGTGAGGCAGCGTCCGGACGGAACGGAGAATCCGCGGATCGAGACCGGGCAGGTCGAGGTGGTGGCGGCCGAGCTGGAGGTGCTGAACGAGGCGGCCGTCCTGCCGTTTCCCGTGGACGACCCGGAGGTGGCCAGCAAGGTCAACGAGGAGCTCCGCCTCCAGCATCGCTATCTGGACTTGCGCCGGCCCGAGATGGTTCGGAACTTGCGGCTCCGCAGCAAGCTCGCCATGGCCACACGCCAGTATTTCGACGGCGAGGGCTTTCTCGAGGTCGAGACGCCCACGCTGTTCAAGTCGACGCCGGAAGGGGCGCGCGAGTTCATCGTGCCGTGCCGCATGAGCCCGGGCCAGTTCTACGCCCTGCCGCAGTCCCCCCAGCAGTTCAAGCAGATCCTCATGGTGGCCGGGATCGAGCGCTATTATCAATTGGCACGATGCTATCGGGATGAGGATCTCCGGGCCGATCGGCAGCCCGAGTTCACCCAGATCGATCTCGAGATGTCGTTCATCGAGCGGGAGGACATCTACCGGCTCATCGAGGGGCTCCTCCAGCGGCTCTGGAAGGCCGCCCTCGATGTCGATATCCCCACACCGTTCCATCGAGTGCCGTTCGCCGAAGTCATGGACCGCTACGGCATCGACAAGCCGGACACGCGGTTCGGGCTCGAGCTGGTGGATCTGACGGAGGAATTTCGCTCGAGCGCGTTCAAGGTGTTCAGCGGGGCGGTGGCGGCGGGCGGCGTGGTCAAAGCCATCAACGCCAAGGGTCTGGCGGGAGCGACCCAGGGCCAGCTCGAGACCATGACTGAAATCGCGAAGAGCAACGGGGCCAAAGGCCTGGCCTTCATCAAGGTCGAGAACGGCGAGTGGAAGGCGCCGATGGTGAAGTTCTTCACCGCCGCAGAGAAGGCGGCTTTGCAGGAGAAGCTGAGGATCGAGGAAGGGGATCTGATCCTGTTTGCCGCCGGCCCGTGGCTGACGGCCTGCGAGATTCTGGGCAAGATCCGGCTCTACTGTGCCGACGTGCTCAAGGGCCAGGGCAAGCTCGATGTTCCGGCCGGCAAGTTCCACTTCCTTTGGGTGGTGGATTTCCCGCTGCTGAGCTTCGACAAGGAGCAGAACCGGTGGTATTCGAGCCACCATCCGTTCACCGCGCCGGTGGTCGAGGACATCCCGCTGCTGACCAGCGAGCCCCGGAAAGTGCGCGGCCAGCACTACGACATCGTCGTCAACGGCGTCGAGCTCGGGGGCGGCTCGATCCGGATCCATCGGCCTGAGATCCAGAAGCTGATCTTCGAGCAAGTGCTCCAAATACCGCCAGACATGGTCCAGGCGCGGTTTGGCTACATGCTCGACGCGTTCCGGTATGGTGCCCCGCCGCACGGCGGCATCGCCCTGGGATTCGATCGGCTTTGCGCCATCCTGTGCGGCAGCCCGAGCATCCGCGACGTCATCGCCTTTCCCAAGACGGCCAAGGGCACGGATCTGATGACGCAGTCGCCGGCGGGTGTGGATCCCCGCCAGCTGCGCGACCTGCATCTCGAGGTGAAGGTGGCGCGGAAAGAACAGTGAGCATGCAAAGCACGTTGGTGATGACCATCATCGGGCCCGATCGTCCGGGGCTGGTCGAGCGGCTGGCGGCTTTGGTGGCCGACCATGGCGGCAACTGGCTCGAGAGCCGGATGGCGCATCTGGGGGGCCAGTTTGCGGGCATTCTGCGCATCCAGTTGCCTGGCGAGCAGCAGGAGCGTCTCCTGCGCGCCCTGGGGCAGATCGAGAACCAGGGTTTGAGCCTGACGGCGCATCTGGACGCCGTGCCGGCGGTGCCCGCCGAACGACCGCGCGCGCGGCTCGAGATCGTTGGCCAGGATCGGCCGGGCATCGTCCGTCAGATCGCTGCTGTGCTGGCCGGCCGGGGGATCAATGTGGAAGAGCTGCACACCCAGTGCGAAAGCGCAGCGATGTCCGGCGAAACCCTGTTTCGGGCCCGGGCGGATCTGGCCATTCCGCCAGGGTGCGACCTGCCCGGTTTGCGTCGAGAGCTGGAGCAAATTGCGGGCGATCTGATGGTGGAATGCAACCTGGCGCTGCCAAGCCAGGAGTAGCGGCTTGGACAGGCAGCGTCTCCGGCGAGTGGGGCGCCGAGATCAGGCCGGCTGTTGCTGGGTCAGGCAGTGGAGGGTGCCGAACCCCAGGACCAGATCCACGGCGTGGATGCCGACAACGGGCCGGTCGGGGAAGAGCTCCCCCAGCGTGCCCAGGGCGATCCGGTCCTGCGGATCGTTGAACGTCGGCACAATGACGGCCGCGTTGGCGATGTAGAAGTTGGCGTAGCTGGCCGGAAGCCTCTCACCGTCGAAATAGAGCGGCGCCGGCATCGGCAGCGGAACCACGTCCGGCTTCGAGCCGTCTTCGAGCCGGAGATCCTGGATCCGATCCCAGTTTTCCGCCAGCGGACGGTAATTGGGATCGCGCCGGTTGGTTTCGCGGATCAGGACCACGGTGCGGGGGTTGACGAACCGGCCGATGTCATCGATGTGCCCATGGGTGTCGTCACCGACGGGGCCGGCGGCCAGCCAGCACACGTTGGTTACCCCGAGATAGGCCTCGAGGGCGGCCTCGATCTCGATCCGGCCCAGTCCGGGGTTCCGGACCTGAACGCGCGGATCAAGATAGCATTCCTCGGTCGTCAGGAGCGTGCCGCGGCCATTGACGTCGATGCCGCCGCCTTCGAGGACGAAATCGCGCCCCTGATGGCGGGCGTGGAACAAGGGCTTGCGCAGGCGGCGGGCGGCCATGTCGGGCACGCGCCGGTCATGCCGCCAGTCGTCATACTTGGCCCAGGCATTGAAGTGGAAGTGGACGATAGCGGTCTCGGAGGCGCGGCCCTGGCGCCGGCGGACGAAGATCGGGCCGCTGTCGCGCATCCAGCCGCGATTGGTGGGGCAGATGATGAACTCGACGCGGCCGAGATCGGCGCCGGCCTGCCGGAGGTAGCGCCGGGCCAGAGCCCGCTCCGCGCCATCCGCAACCAGCAGGCGGACGATCTCGCCGGAGGCGATCCGGCGGACCATCTCGCCGTACACCCAGCGGATGGTGTCGAGCTTGCCGGGCCAGTCGGTCGGATGATGCGGCCAGCCCAGCCACGTGGCCTCGTGCTTCTCCCATTCGGCCGGCATCGAAAACCCCGCGTCCGCCGGTGTTTGCGAGTTCAAATCGTTTGCTTTTGACATAATCCAATGGCGGCGACCCTACCGGTTTTTGGTGCGGATGCAACCGGCATCCGCCTCGTCGCCTCGGCGGCTGCCAGCGAGATTTTAATACGTCAATTATTTAATCCCCATTGGTCTTGATCCACTCGCCGCCTCGGCGGCTGCGAGTTTGTCGAAAAAAGGTTTGGCAAGCGGCGGGGCTGACGTATTGTGGGGCTTCAATAGAAAGTCGAATTGAATCATATGCCAAAGGCTACTCAACACCGCCGGTATCGAGCGAACGTGTCGGAACTGCCGGACTGGCTCCGGAAAAAGAAGCGAGCCCAGCGAGAGAAATTTCTGTCGGGCCAGCGGATCCAGCCCGCCAACATCACGGGAAAGGAATCGGTCGAGCGTCTCGTCGACGACGTGTTTCTGGCCTACAACGCGGCGCGGCTCAAGGAGGGCTGCCAGCTGTTCGCGAAAAAGATGCTGGCCCCGGACGTGACGGTGGGAATGACGCTTTCGGGCGCGCTGACGCCAGCCGGGCTGGGCTGCTCGAGCGTGATCCCGCTGATCAAGGCCGGCTTCGTCGACTGGATCGTGGCGACGGGCGCCAACCTGTATCACGACCTCCACTTCGCCCTCAATTATCCGGTCCGGGTCGGCAGCTTCCGCATCGACGACACCGAGCTGCGCAATAACGACATCGTTCGGATCTATGACGTGCTCCTGGGCTACAGCGATTGCCTGATGGCCACCGACGAGATCCTGCGCGCCATTCTCATCCAGCCCGAGTTCCAGAAGGAGATGGGGACGGCCGAGCTGCATCACCTGCTGGGCAAATACGCTGCGGAGTGGGAGCGCAAGAACAAGCTCAAAGACGTGTCGGTGCTGGCGGCGGCCTATCGGGCTGGGGTGCCCTGCTACACGTCCTCGCCGGGGGACTCGACGATCGGGATGAACGTCGCCGGCGTCGAGCTGAGGGGCAACCGGCTGCGGATCAATCCGTCGATCGATGTCAATGAGACGACCGCGTTCGTGCTGGCGGCCAAGCGCGCGGGCGGCAAGAGCGCCGTCGTCCTTTGGGGAGGCGGCAGCCCGAAGAACTTCATGCTGCAGACGGAGCCGCAGATCCAGGAGGTGCTTCGGATCAAGGAGTTCGGCCAGGATTATTTTCTACAGGTCACCGACGCGCGTCCGGATACCGGCGGCCTCTCCGGGGCAACCCCCAGCGAAGCCGTCAGCTGGGGCAAGGTGGATCCGAACCGCCTGCCCGACGCTGTCGTGTGCTACACGGACACGACCATCGCCATGCCGATCCTGGCGCATTACGCGCTGGCCAGCCACAAGCCGCGCGCGCTGAAGCGGCTCTATGACCAGCGCGATCGGATGACCAAGGCACTGGTCAAGGAATACTTTCTACACAACCGGGTCAAGATGATCGATGGATCCGAACCGGTGCTGGAATGATCCGACGACTGCGCCAACTGGCCCGCCAGCATGGAACGCCGCTGGTGGTGATCGATCACCAGCGGCTGCGGCATAATTACGCCGAGTTCCGGAAACATCTCCCGCGCGTCCAGGCCTACTATGCGGTCAAGGCCAACCCCGATCCCGCGATCGTCCGCACGTTTTACCGCGCCGGGGCCAGCTTCGACGTTGCCTCGATGCCGGAGTTCCTGCTGGTCCACGAGAACATCCGGCGCCTGCCGGCCAAAGAGCGGCAGGATTTCATCTGGGACAAGATCATCTATGCCAACCCGACCAAGCCGAAGGAAACCCTCCAGGAGCTCGATCCATACAAGCCCCTGGTGACGTTCGACAACCGCAACGAGCTGCTCAAGATCCGCCAATACGCGCCCCATGCGGGCGTGATCCTCCGCCTCCGCGTCCCCAACACCGGCTCGATGGTCGAGCTGTCCACCAAGTTCGGCTGCGATCCAGGCGAGGCGGTCGATCTCATCGAGGAGTCGTTCCGCATCGGCCTGGTCGTCGAGGGCGTCAGCTTCCACGTCGGCAGCCAATGCACGAATTTCCAGAATTTCGTCCAGGCGCTGAACATTTCGGCGGCGGTGATGCGCGAGGCGCTCGACCGCGGGCACGAGATCAAGATCCTCGATATCGGCGGCGGCTTCCCGGCTCCCTATAACCGGCACGTCAAGCCGTTCGCGCTCCTGGCCCGCAAGATCAACGCCGAGATCGACCGCCTGTTTCCCAAAGACATCGAGATCATCGCCGAGCCTGGCCGGTTCCTGGTGGCGACTGCGGCCTGGTCGGTCGCCCGGATCATCGGCAAGGCTGTCCGCGACGGCAAGACCTGCTACTACATCGACGACGGCGTCTATCACACCTTTTCGGGCATCTTGTTCGATCATTGCCAATACCACCTGAAGGCCTTTAAGAAGGGGGCGACCGAGGTGTGCGCCGTGTTCGGCCAGACCTGCGATTCGCTCGATGTGGTGTCCCTGTCCGAGGAGCTGCCGGACCTCGAGATCGACGACCTGGTCTACAGCGAAAACATCGGCGCTTATAGCAACGCGTCGGCCACTTGGTTCAACGGGTTCCCCCCCGCCAAGGTGGTGCATGAGAATGACGAATGACGGATCATTCCGTCCTTCGCCCATAGAGCTCAACCTCCCAGATCCGGGAGATGTCGTTCTGGGTGGCAGTGACGCCGAGCCGGATCCGAGCGGTCTGGACGGGATCGAATGGACCGGACCAGACAGGGAGGGGGTTGCCGCGGATTGCTCCGCCGGGAATGTCCTTCCATGCGGCGCCGTCGTGCCACTGAAAGAGGAAATCCTGGATTGGCGCTTGCACGGCGCCGTCGGAGTAGTAGCCGGAGACGATGCGCGCGGCGCCGATGCGGACCGGGGCGTTCCAGGCGAATTCGATCCAGTGGGGGAGGGGGGCGCGATGAACCCAGCGGCCCGCGTTGTCGTCGACGCGGATGAGGCCGTCGTTGAGCAATGGCGCAGATTGCGAGCCGGTTTCTGAAGCGCCCGGGAGGGTGATACGCGCGGCGCGGGCGAGGTTGGCGCCGGCTGTCTGGAGCCACGCGGGAAGGGCAAGATCGATCGCGGGCGGCACGCGGGCGGCGCGGGCTGCGGGAGCGACGCGGCGCCCCTGGTTGATGTAGGGAATTCGCGCCCCCTCGACCTTCCCGGCACCGCGCCGCATCAGGTCCTGCAATTCCGAAAGATGCGTTTCATAAACTGCGCGCGGGGTGGCATTGTGCTTGCGGCACAGGCTGGCCGCCATGCCGATGACCTCGCCTTCGGCGCCGCAGGTCCGCATCACGCGGACGGCGCCGAGGGCTTCGTGGGCCACGCTGATGTTGCGTCCGGCCATGAAGAGGTTGGCGATGTTGCGCGAGTAGAGGCAGCGGTAGGGGATCCAGTAAGGCCGGCTGGCGCCGAGGGCCGGGTACTGTCCGAAATGGGCGCGGGCAATGAAGGCATCCCCTTCGAATCCCTTTTCATACCGCGGATCGGGAAGGTGGAGATCGTTGCTCCAGCCCGTGGGGGCCGCGGGATCGGGGAACTGCCGGTCTTTTTCGAGGTGCTCGAGCGTGAGAATCACATCGCCCATGAGACGCCGGGACTCGCGTTTGCCGAGGATATGGGCCGACCAGTTCAGGATGTAGTTGGGCAGGACTTTGTCCACGTTCTTCAGCGCATCCCATGCGCCGTACATCGCGCGGAAATTCCAGTCCCGGATCTGCTCCATCTCCTGGATGGGATCCCAGTCGAAACCGCTCTCCCAATACCATCCGCCCAGCTGGTTCGGGTTGGGATTTGTCGGGCTGCGGCCAGGGAAAGGCTTGTCCGAAAGATCCAGCGCCCATGGGCAGCGCGGGAAGGGGATGGGCTCGGCCGAGACGGCGCCTGCGGCATCCTTGGCCTCACAGACGTTCCAGAGGTTGCACGGCCCCATGTGGCCCTTGGATTGCATGTCGAAGTCGGCGCCCGCCCGAACGCCGACCGAGGCGTCGCCCGTGCAGTCTGCAAACCATCGCCCGGCGATCCTCAGGCGCTTTCCGCTGACGATCGATTGGGCAACCACAGCCTCGATTCGGTGGTTTGCCACCTCGACACCGTTGACGCGGTGTTCGAGCAGGAGGGTGATGTTGGGCTCGGCGCGCACGATGGCCAGCTTCTTCTCGTCCTCGTACAGGTCCGCTGTGTTCGCCGGGCCGTAATGGGCGCGGCGCTCCTGCTCGAGTTCGGCTACGACGTCCCCGATTTTCGGCCACGGCTCGTCGTTGCGGGCGCCCTGGAGCCAGACGCGCACCTCGGAGCTGTTGTTGCCGCCGAGCACCGGCCGGTCCTGCACCAGCGCCACCTTCAGCCCCAGCCGCGCCGCCGCCAGCGCCGCGCACGTCCCCGCGATCCCGCCGCCCGTGACGACAAAATCGTACTCGCCTGCCCGCTCCGGTTCCTCCGGCAGACCCAGGCACGCCCGGCGAAAGATGGTCATCGCCGGATCCCGATTCGGCGGAGCGAAATCCGGATCCCGCGACAACAGCACCGCGTCGCACCGCCCCTCGAATCCGGTGAGATCGTGCAACGCAAGAGAGATTTTGCCTGCCGGAAGATCGATGAGCCCGCCGTCCTGCCAGTGCCACTCGGCACCGGCGGCGCCGAAGACGGTCTCGAGCGCACGGCCGCTGACAAGCACCTGGAAACGCCCGGGTGCGCCCTTCGCATTCCAATAGGCAACCCAATCCTTGGTCCGAACCCAAACCCGATACCGGCCGGCTGCGGGGATCGAGACATCGGTGGCCGCGTCGGCGACCGGGCGCCCGAGGCCGTGCGCCAGCAGATACGGCGAGCCCATGATGTCCATGAATTGCGGGTCGATAACCCACCCGCCGCGTCGGGTAAAACTCTCGGCTTCCGCCAGGATCAGGCCGGCTCGAGCTCCCGCCGCGGAAAGCGGTTGAACGCCCAAGCCGATCATCCCGGGCAGGCAGACCAGCAGCACGGCGATCGGCCGCAATGAGCTGCTGCAAAGCGATAAGCGCATGGATGCCAGGATAGCGACTCGAAGCCGCGCGGGGAAGGCAAATGCGATGCGCCAAGGCTTGTCGTGAATGCGATTTTCGCGCATGGTGCGAGCATGGGCAACACGTTTGGGCATTTGTTTCGCGTGACAACATGGGGCGAGTCGCATGGGGGCGGCGTGGGCGCAATCGTCGATGGGTGCCCGCCCCGGCTCGAGCTTGCCGAGCCGGACATCCAGCCTGACCTCGACCGGCGCCGCCCCGGCCAGTCGCCCATCGTCTCGCCCCGCAAGGAATCGGACACGGTCCAGATTCTATCCGGGACGTTCGAGGGCAAAACGCTGGGCACGCCGATCTGCCTGTGGGTGAGAAACGAGGACGCCCGCCCGGAAGCCTACTCAGAAATGGCCGGCAAATTCAGGCCGTCCCACGCCGATTTCACCTATTGGGCGAAATACGGTTTTCGCAACTGGCAGGGGGGCGGCCGCTCGAGCGCGCGGGAGACGATCGGCCGGGTGGCCGCGGGGGCGATCGCCCGGAAGGTGCTGCGGGAGCAGTTTGGCGTCGAGGTGCTCGCCTGGGTCCAGCAGGTCCGCACCCTCGCCGCCGCCGTCGATATGGAGAAGGTCCAACCGCAGGACGTCGAGGCCAATCCGGTCCGATGCCCGGATCCGCGCGCGGCCCAGCGGATGCTGCGGCTCATCGAGCGGACCCGCCGCGAGGGGAACACCGTGGGAGGGATTGTGACCGGCGTGGCGCGGGGCGTGCCGCCCGGCTGGGGCGATCCGGTCTTCGACAAGCTCGAAGCCGATCTGGCCAAGGCGATGCTCAGCCTGCCCGCCGCCAAAGGATTCGAGGTGGGCTCGGGCTTCGCCGGCACCCAGATGACCGGGATCGAACACAACGACGCCTTCTACATCCGGGATGGCCGCGTGGCCACGCGGACGAACTGGTCGGGCGGAATCCAGGGCGGCATCTCGAATGGAGCGACGATCTATTTCCGCGTCGCTTTCAAGCCGGTGGCGACGGTGATGGTCGAGCAGGAGACGGTGGATGCCCAGGGGCGTTCGACCACGCTGCGGGGCCGGGGCCGACACGATCCATGCGTCCTGCCGCGCGCCGTGCCGATCGTCGAGGCCATGGCCGCCTTGGTGCTTGTGGATCACGCCTTGCGGCACCGCGCGCAATGCGGGGAGCCACAATCCCCTCTGCCTTGATCCCTCCCCTCAGATGTGCTTGGAATCGCCTTCGTCCTTGCGGGTATACCCCTGCTCCTGGCGGGAGAAATTGACCGCGTTTTTCTTCAGGTAGGCGGCATAGACGTCCTCGGCGGTCATCCCGAGGACCTGGGCGGCGCTGATGAGGAAGTGGAACAGGTCCACGACTTCAACCCGCGCGTTCTGCTCGTCGAACTTCTGGTATTTGGCCCACCACTTCCACGGGACGCTGTCGGTGAGCTCGGCGATCTCCTGCGACATGGCCCGGCAGTAGTTCAAGGTCCACCGGGCTCGCTCCTCGGAGGTCATCGCGTCGGTTTGGACCCCGATCCGCTCGTTGAGCAGCTTCTGCATTCGGAACATGTCCTGCAATGAATCGAGCGTTTCCATAGATGCGCTGAGCATTGGACAAAGAAGGCGGGGAGGCAAGCGCAAGTGTGTCTCCAGGGATTTCAGGCTGGACAGAATCGGATGGGGCCTTTGGAATAGCGGCAAGACTATGAACCAAACACAGGAATCGCATCGGGACGAAACAAGCATCACGCGGCGCGAGTTCATCGCGAGCACGGGCAAGGCAGTGGCAGCCTCGGCGCTGGCGGGGATGGCGATCCCTGCCGTGCACGCGGCCGGCAGCGACTCGATCCGCGTCGCGCTGATCGGATGCGGCGGGCGGGGGACGGGGGCGGCCAGCAACGCGCTGTCCACACAGAGCGGCCCGATCCAGCTGGTGGCGATGGCGGACGTGTTCGAGCGCAAGCTCACCAGCAGCTTTCAAAACCTCAAGGCCCGGCACGCCGGCCAGATGGATGTTCCGCCCGACCGCCAGTTCATCGGATTCGACGGATACCGGAAAGCGATGGATTGTCTGCGGCCCGGCGATGTGGCGATCTTTGCCACGCCGCCGGCGTTCCGGTGGGTCCATTTCACCTATGCGATCGCCAAGGGTTTGAACGTGTTCATGGAGAAGCCGATCACCGTCGATGGCCCCACCACCCGCCGCATGCTCCAGCTCGCGGAGGAGTCCGAACGAAAGAACCTGAAGGTGGGCGTGGGGCTGATGGTCCGGCACTGCCGGGGCCGCCAGGAGCTGCACCGGCGGATCCAGGAGGGCGAGATCGGGGATCTGATGCTGCTGCAGGCGTATCGGATGCACGGGCCGGGCGGCAAGGCCGGGCCGCGGCCGGCCGATCAGAACGAGCTGCTCTATCAAGTCCAGCGCTTCCACGGCTTCCTCTGGGCCAGCGGCGGTATTTACAGCGATTACAACATCCATCAGATCGACGAATGCTGCTGGATGAAGAATGCATGGCCGGTCGCCGCCCAAGGCGTCGGCGGCCGCCATTACCGCGGCGATTCCGTCGATCAAAACTTCGACGTCTATGCCGTCGAGTACACCTTCCCCGACGGCGCTAAGCTGATCTTTAATGGGCGATGCATGTCGGGATGCCACGAGGAGTTCGCCAGCTACGGGCACGGCACGAAGGGATCCGCGGTGATCTCGACCTCGGGCCACGCGCCCGGCCGGGTCCGGACCTATCGCGGCCACAACATGACGAAGGAGAATCTGGCCTGGGCGTTCCCCCAGCCGGAGAAGAGCCCCTACCAGCTCGAGTGGGATGACCTGATCGATGCCATCCGGAACGGCCGCGCCTACAACGAGGCCCGGCGCGGAACGGTCGCAAGCCTGGTCACGTCGATGGGCCGGATGGCGGCCCACACGGGCCAGGTCGTCACCTACGATCAGATGCTGAACGCCCAGCACGAGTTTGCGCCCACCGTGGATGGGTTGACGATGAATTCGGCGGCGCCGCTGGTGGCGGGCCCGGACGGCAAATACCCGGTGCCGGCGCCGGGGCAGAAAGAGGACCGCGAGTATTAGCGGTTGCCGAGGTATCCAGGCGGATCAACGCAGCGCCGGCGGATCGGCCCTTCCCGGGCCGCCCCGGGGCCCGGCGCCGCCTCGCCCCTGCGGGCTGGGGGCCTTGGGCGCGCTGGCTGTGTTGCTCCTCGCTCACA
>CAYWIM010000062.1:0-27888 GCA_964458325.1 uncultured Verrucomicrobiota bacterium | reverse complement strand
CTTTTGCAGCTCTTTCAATCCCCTCCCGGGTAACAAAACTTTTGGCGCAATTCGGTCAGCCCTGGACGTGCGAAAAAAGGTCGCCTTTTGCCCATCGCTTCATTACTCTCCGTCGATCATGAATCGCAGGATGCGCCAATCCCTCGGCTTGTTGTCCGCCCTGAGCATGGTCGTGGTGACCCTTGCCCAAACCACTCCCGCCGCCCCACCGGCGGGCCTGCCCGGACCCGCCCCGGCCACCCCCCTGGCCACAGCCGACCAGGTCCTCCGCGCCAACCTCCAGGCCGTCGGCGGCGAAGCCACCCTCCGCAAGATCACTTCCCGCGCCATGAAAGGGGACCTCGACCTCCCCGCCGCGGGCGGGCGCCTCCGCTGGGAATGCATCGCCAAGTCCCCCAACAAACGGCTCATCACGATCGATATGCCCGGCTACGGCCTGGTGCGCGAAGGCTTCGACGGCCAAGCGGCCTGGACCTGGGCCCCCGACGGCGGCGTCCAGCTCAAGACCGGCGAGTCCCTCGATCGCACCCGCCGCGACGCCGAGTTCCACCCCGAACTCAAATGGTCCGAGCTGTTCCCCACCATCACCCTCCAGGGCATCCAGCAAATCGGCGGCCGCGACGCCTATGCCCTCCTCGCCCAACCCCCCTCCGGCAACCCCGAAAAGCTCTACTTCGATGCCCAAACCTTCCTCCTCGTCCGGCGCGACTCCGAAACGGATTCGCCCTCCGGCAAAGTCCCCATCGAGATGTATTACGAGGATTACCGCCCCGTCGACGGAACCCAAGTCCCCTTCCGCATCCGGCTGCCCTCCCCCGCCATCGCCCAGTTCACCCTCACCCTCACCGAGTGCCGCCACAACGTCTCCATCGGCAATAGCCGGTTCGACCAGCCCAGAAAATAATATTGCTATTCGATCGATATTATTTTACCATCTCATCTGTTTTGTTGCTTTTGCCACTCGCTTATCATGAAAGATCCACTGGCCTCGCTCGTCCGCTCCGCCGCCGCTGCCGCCGCTCTCATCCTGTTCGCCGCGGGCTGCGCCCACCACCCCAAAACCACCGCCCTCGACCGCTACGTGTCCCAACCCGATCCACACTACGCTTATGAGCGCCTCAGCGCCTCCGATGCGGAGGGCTGCCGCACGTTCGTCCTCGAGATGACCTCGCAGTCCTGGCTCACTCCCGAGGAGGTCGACCGGCCTGTCTGGAAACATTGGCTGGTCGTCGTCGTCCCCCAGGCGGTCGAGCACTCGACCGCCCTGCTCTTCATCGGGGGCGGCTCCAACGACAAGCCCGCCCCTTCATCCGCCGATCCGCGCCTGGCCCAGCTCGCCGTCGCCACGCGCTCCGTCGTCGCCGAGCTCCGCATGGTTCCCAACCAGCCCCTCGTCTTCCACCAGGATGGCAAGCCGCGCTACGAGGACGATCTCATCGCGTACACGTGGGACCAGTTCCTGCGCACCGGCGACGAGCGCTGGCCCGCCCGCCTTCCGATGACCAAAAGCGCCGTCCGCGCCCTCGACACGCTCACCGCGTTCTGCGCCACCCCCGAGGCCGGCCATCACGCGGTCGATTCCTTCGTCGTCGCCGGCGGATCGAAGCGCGGCTGGACCACATGGACCACCGCCGCCGTCGACCGCCGTGTCGTCGCCATCGTCCCCATCGTCATCGATCTCCTCAACCTCGAGCCCTCCTTCCGGCACCACTGGGAGACCTACGGATTCTATGCGCCTGCCGTCCACGATTACGTCGAACAAGGCGTCATGGATTGGCAAGGCACACCCGAGTTCCGGCGCCTCATGCAGATCGAGGAACCCTACGAGTACCGGGACCGCCTCACGCTGCCGAAATTCATTATCAATGCCACCGGCGACCAGTTCTTCGTGCCGGACTCGAGCCAGTTCTATTTCGACGATCTGCCTGGCGTGAAATACCTCCGCTACGTCCCCAACACCGACCATTCGCTCAAGAATTCGGATGCCTTCGGCACGCTGGCAGCCTGCTACCACGCCGTGCTCCATCGGTCCTCTCTGCCCCAGTTCTCGTGGTCGGCCGATCCCGACGGCTCGCTCCGCGTCACCCCGGCCACACCCCCTTCCGCCGTCAAGCTCTGGCAGGCCACCAATCCCAACGCCCGCGATTTCCGCCTCGACACCATCGGACCCGCATGGACCAGCACCGACCTCGCCCCTCAAAATGGCGTCTATTCCACCCAGATCGCCCCGCCCCCTCAGGGCTACACCGCGTTCATGATCGAGCTCACATTCCCCCTGGCCGGCGCGCCCGCTCCCTTCAAGTTCACCACCCCGGTCTCGGTGGTTCCCGACCGGGCGCCGTTCACGTTCACTCCGCCTGCCCGGCCCGGCCCTCGCGCAAAATAACCCGGCGCCGTGATCCATGACTGCCTTGGTCGATCCGCCACCATCGCCAGTCGCACTCACCGACGCCCAGCGCTCTTCCTTCCAATCGCTCTACGATCAGGGGCGCTTCCTCGAAGCCTACGAAGGCATCCATCCGCTCGGCCCCTTTAGCGCCTGGACTCAGGCCGCCGACCTGATCCTCGCCGGACGGCTCGCGCGACACCTCGGCGCCCCCTCCCTTGGCCTGCGGCTTCTCCTCCGCGCCTGGCGGCGCCAGCCCGCCGGCTGGCAAGCCCGCTATTTCATGATCTGGGCCGTCCTCGAGCTGCGCGGGCCCGTCGCCGCGTGGCAGCGGTTGCAGCTCCTCCCCGAACCCCCTTCCTCCAACCCTGGCGACCGCGCCGATTTCTTTCTGCTCCGCTCCCGGATCGCCGCCTGTCTCCGCGATTTCCAATTCGCCGACCACTGCCTCGCCCAGGCCGAGCTCACCCGCCATGAACCCGCCTGGGTTGCCTTCGAGCGGAGCCATCGGCTCGAATCCGAGGACCGCTATTCCGAGGCCTTGGAGATCGCCCAGTCCGCCCGCACCCGCTACCCCGGCCAATGGATCCTATCCGCCCAGACCGCGCACGCCCTGACGCTTGTCGGACGCGACCGGGAAGCGCTGGACCTCCTGCGCGCGGCTCGCGCGTCCTTTCCCGCCCTCTACCTGGCTCAAAGCCAATACGCCCTCGAGCTCGAGCTCGACCTCTTCCAGGATGCCCTGGCCACACTCGAGGATGCTGAACGCCTGGCGCCTCTCGCCGAACCCTCTTTCCTCGAGTGGCTCGCCCGAGGCCGCGCCACATGCCACTATCGGCTCGGCCAGTTCGAGCCCGCCGCTCTCGAGGCCCGCCGGGCCGGCTCCGCCGACTCCTGGATTCAATTCGCCGCCCGGCTCGAATCCCCTCCTCCCCACGCCCAGCGGGTCCAGCTCCCCGTCCCTTTCGTTCGCCAGCATCACCTCACCTGCGTCCCCGCCACCCTCACCACGCTCTGCCGCTTCTGGAACCAGCCGGTCGCCCACCTCGATGTCGCCGACGCCATCTGCTACGACGGCACCCCCTCGCACAGCGAACGGAATTGGGCCGAACGACACGGCTGGATCGCGCGCGAGTTCACCGTCACCGCTTCCGCCGCCCGCGACCTCATCAACCGCGGCATCCCGTTCGCCCTCACCACCGTTCAGCCCGGCAACGCCCACGAGCAGGCCGTCATCGGGTATGATGACTTCAGCCAGTGCCTGATCATTCGCGATCCCTTCTTTCGCAACTATATCGAGCTCCTCACCGAGCCTGGGCTCGCCTCCCAAGCCGCCAGCGGCCCCCGCGGCCTGGCCATCGTCCCCACCGATCAAGTCTCCCGCCTGGATGGCGTCCATCTGCCCGATGCCGATCTCTACGACCACCACCATGCCCTGCTGGTCGCCCTGGACCGCCATGACCGCCCCGCCGCTGTCGCCGCACGCCAGCAGCTCGAATCCATCGATCCTCTCCATCGCCTCACCCGCCAGGCTCGCCGCGCCCTCGCCCATTACGACGCCAATCCCGCCGAGATCCTCGCAGCCGTCCAGCACCTCCTCGATCTATTTCCCGGCGACATCAATCTCCTCCTGGCTCGAACCGGCGTGCTTCGCGACATGGGCCGGCGCCAGGACATCCTCCCCTGGCTCCGCGATGTCTGCGCCCGGGTCGATTCCGACCCCCTGCTCTGGCAGGAGCTCGCCTGGGAGCTCGGCCAGGATGCTCGCCAGCATGCCGCCGCCCTCCGCTGGCTCGACCGCGCCCAGCGCCGCCGCCCCGCCGATGCCTCCGCCTGCTTCATCCGCGGCCATATCCTCTGGCAGCAGGGCCGCTTCCACGAGGCCTGCGATTATTACCGGCTTGCCACCTGCCTCGACGATAAAAAGGAGTCGTTCGCCACCGCCTGGTTCAATGCCTGCCGCTGGCTCAAACGCACCCCCGAGGCCATCGATTTCCTCACCCGCCGTTTCCAGAAAAACGCGAGCCAATCCTCCCTCCCCGCCCGCACCCTTGTCCGCGCCTGCCTCGAAATCGATCAGCCCGTTGCCGCCCTCGAGATCCTGGATCGAGCCCTCGCCCTCCGGCCCGAGGATGGATCGCTCTGCCTTTTCGCCGCCGAGCAGCTCGCCGCCAGCCACAACCTCGAACGCGCCGAATCCCTCCTGGCCCATGCCCGCTCCCGCGCATCCGCCGGCGAATGGACGCGCGCCGCCGCCACCCTCGCCGGACGCCGGGGCGATCCCGGCGCCGAGCTCGAGCTCTGGCGCCAGATCCTCGCCTCCGAACCTCTCGCGATCGATGCCCATCGCGCCGTGGCCTTCCTCCTCGCCGAGACCCAGGGCCGCGCCGCCGCACTCGAGCATCTCGCCCAAGCCGCCAGCCTGTTCCCCCATTACTTGCCTCTCCTCCAGCTCCGCATCGAATGGATCCGCGACAATGGCCCCGCGGACCTCGAGATCGTCGCCCGCGCCCTCGTCGAACAGAATCCCGACGATGCCTGGGCCCGCCGCGAGCTCGCCACTGCCCTTCAAGGCCTCCAGCGCTTCGATGAGGCCGATCGCCAGCTCGATGCCGCCGCCGCCCTCGAGCCGTTCCATCCCGGCCTCTTCAATATCCGCGGCGATGGTCTTGTGCGCCAAGGACGCCTCCCCGAAGCCCGCGCCCAGTTCGCCGCCGCCCTCCAGATCTCGGTCGACAACAGCTTTGCCATGCATGGCCTTATCCATGCCTGCGCCACCGCTGCCGACCGCCGCCAGGCCATCGAGCTCATCCAGTCCGAGCTGATCCGCCAAACCACCTTCGGCGACGGCATCCTCCAGTTCGCCGAACTCGCCCGCCCATTCCTTTCCTCCGACGACCTCCTTCAGCTCCTCCGCCAGGCCCATGCCGAACGGCCCGATCTCTGGCATTCCTGGTCCGCTCTCGCTCGCCATCTCATCTCGATGGACCGCCTCCCGGAAGCCCTCCAGATCGCGAGCCCAATGACGGAGCGGTTCTCGCTCCTGCCGCGCGCCTGGGTCGATCTGGCCCTGGTCCACCGCGCCCGCCTCGATCACACCGCCGAAATCGACGCCCTCGACCGCGTCCGCCAGCTCAATCCCGCCTGGGGCGCCGGCATGCGCGAGCTCGCCCAGGCCTGCGAGAACGCCGGCCGCCTCGCCGATGCCCGCCAAGTCCTCGAACAAGCCGTTCAGCGTTCCGCGCAGGATCCCCTCAACCACGGCGCCCTCGCCCATGTCCTCTGGAAGCTTGGCGAGTCCGCCGCCGCGCTCGACCGCATCCGCGAATCCGTCCGGATCGAGCCCGGCTACGATTGGGCCTGGAGCCAGCTCGATGCGTGGAGCCGGCAGCTCGGCCAGCCCGGCCTTGGCCTCGAGCTGGCCCAGGAGCTCACCCGCCAACGCCCCGGCGAAGCCCGCTCCTGGTGGCTCCAGGCCCGCATGCTCGATCGCCCCGACCAGAGCGATCAGCGCATCGCCGCCCTGGACCAGGCGATCGCCCGCAACCCCCGCTTCGTCGAGGCCTGGCGCCTCCGCGCCACCACGCTCGCCCTGGCCGGCCGCTACCCGGAAGCCCTGGACTGTTGCCGCCCTCCCGCCCTTGGGGATCCCCCGCCCGCCGAACTCCGCGCCACCTGCGCCTTGATCATCGCCCAGCAGGGCGACCTCCCCCAAGCCATCCGCCAGATGCACGAAGTCCTCGCCGATCACCCCGACATTGATTGGGCTTGGCGCGAGCTCGCCTCCTGGCACGACCAGCGCGGCGAATACGCCGGCGCCGTCACCGCCGCCGAAGCCCTCGCCCGCCTCCACCCCCTCGACCCCGTCCCCTGGGGCTACGCCGCCCATTCCAAACTCCGCCAAGGCAACCGCACCGGCGCCCTCGCCGATTTCCAGCACGCATTCGAGCTCGATCCCGATTATACGTTCGCCGGATTCCACCTCTTCGATCTCCAGCTCGAATCCGACGATTTCGATGCTGCCCGTCAAACACTCGAGCGCCTCGAAGGTCACGCGACCGAGCCCGCCCGCATCGACCGCGAAATCGCCCTCGAGCTCCGCCTCGGCCATCTCCACGCCATCCCCCCCCTCCTCGAACGCATCTGCACCCGCCCCGAAGACGATCCCGCTGCGTACCAATTCCTCGCCCAGCGGCTCTCAGCCCGCCATCTGAGCCGGATGGCCGAACGCAACGTCCGCCCGCTGCTCGCCCGTCCCCAGCTTAATCCGAACGCCGCCTGGCTCTGGGTTGGCCTGCGCGCCGCCATCGGCAAACTCGCCAATGCTCGCATCCTCGCCCAATTGCCAGGCCGATCCGAGCTGGCCCGCCGCGCCCTCATCCGCCAGTTGCAGGTTATTGGCCAGTCCATGGGCCAATCCTCCTCGTGGGGCATCTTCGCCCGCTGGAACACCCCCCGCAGACAGTTCCGCCGCCTCTTGCGCGCCCATGCACAGTGGTTCCGCGAAGATGATTCGCTCTGGGGCCAGGTCGGCTACGTCTTCACATGCCTCTCCCAACACCGGCAGGTCGCCCTGTGGCTCGAAGATTGGCGCCAGCGCTCGCATGTCGAGCCGTGGATGCTCGATAACCTCCTCATCGCTTACCAGCAAACCCGCCGCGACACCGAAGCCCAAGCCCTCATCCGCGACGCCCGCACCCTCCCGCGCCACGAGGGCGGTTTCGCCCGCTTCGACATCTTTTCCGCCCTCGAGGACGCATTCGACTTGAACCCCGAGCCCGGCCGCCACGTCCTGTCCATCGTCAATGAAGAATCGCTCGATTGGTACGAACGCTGCCTCCTCGATTACCTCCGGATCGGCCTCCAATTCCTCGAGGAATCACCCTCGCCCCCCGCCTTCACCCGCCCCCAACGCAAACAGCTCGCCAGCCTCCTTGCCCGCACCCATCGCTACCGCGCCGCCCGCCAGACCTTCCATCGCCTCGCCACCCTCGCCAGCCGCCGATCCAACCGCTCCTGGCCCCGATGGTGGGCCGCCGCTAAACTCCTCCGGTATGGCCACTGGATCCTTCCCAGCCATTGACAGGACGCTACCCCGGCCAGAAGATATCTGCCCGTTGACTATGAAATATCTCATCATCCTCGCCCTGTTGCTCTCTCTGCCGCTCGCATCGATCGACGCCGCGGCGCCATCACCCACCAACACGATCGCCGCACCCACTAACCTCGCCTTTATCGACACCAGCTTCGAAAACGCCTCCCCCGTCTGGTACGAACCCGCCCCCGACGGATCGGTCCTCGTCCACCTCCTCTACGATCACGAGCGCTCCTCACCCAACCGCGCCGCCGGCCACATCCATCTCCTCCTCCACGCCGACCCCGGCGCCCAACTCACCCTCGAGTTCACCAACCTCAGCAATGTCTGGAATGGCCGCCCCGGCTCCGTCGCCCGCGAGCTCAAAACCATGTTCGTTTCCGAAAATGGACGCGACTGGCGCCCCGTCCAAACCCAGTCCATCCCCACCAACCGAATCCGGCTCGACCTCGAGATGCCCGGCCCCAAGCTCTACGTCGCCCGCCTCGAACCCTACCGCATCTCCGACCTCGACCGCTGGCTCGATTCCATCCGCTCCAACCCGCTGGTTCAAATCTCCCCCATCGGCCGCACCGTCCAGGGCCGCACCCTCGAAATCGTCCGCGTCGGACGCCCTGCCGCCCCCTGCCGCGTTTTCATCCGCGCCCGAGCGCATCCCTGGGAGCCCGGCGGCAACTGGGTCGCCCAGGGCCTGGTCGAACGCCTCCTCCAAAATGACGACGCCGCCCGCCGCTACCTCGAGCGCTACTGCCTCTACCTCCTCCCCATGGCCAACAAAGATGGCGTCGCCCTCGGACGCACCCGGTTCAACCTCCAGGGCAAAGACCTCAACCGCAACTGGGATAAGCCCGCCGATCCCGAGGTCGCACCCGAAAATGACGCGCTCGAACAATGGCTCGCCACCATGATCCGCACTGGCCAAAAACCCCACCTCGCCTTCGAGTTCCACAACGACGGCGGCGGCCAGCTCCATATCAGCCGCCCGCCCGTTCCCGAGCTATCCCGCCACCTCGAGCGCATGAAGCTCCTCGAATCCCTCCTCCGGGAACATACGTGGTTCACCGAAGGCGCCACCGCCCCATCCTACCGCAACTCCGGCACCCTCGGCGACGGCTGGCTCGATCGGTTCGGCATCGACGCCGTCGTCCACGAGCTCAACTGCAATTGGATCGCCGGCCTCAACGATTTCCCCACCGCCCGCCATTGGCTCGACTACGGCGCAAACCTCGCCCGCGTCCTCGACGAATACTTCGCCGCCACCCAACCCTGATCCGCACAGCAGACGCATGGCCTGCTGATCCCCCTTCACTTGGTTCCATTGGCCCGCCGATTACCTCGCGCGCAACGCAGCCTCGCAATGCTCCGCGGCCGTCTGCGGGTCCGCCCCCAGGGCGCCAGTTCCCGCAAGCTCTACCAGCATGGCGGCTTCTCCCTCATGGAAGTCCTGGTTCCGTGGATTGAACTTGAACCCCGTTAAAGGCACACTGAATCCATTATGAAGGTCAAAGTTGGAATACAGTTGGAAGATGAGATCTATCGCGAGCTGAAGATCGTAGCCGCCCGTGACAAGCGGCCTATCAGCGACATCATACAGCACGCGCTTATGGATTTTCTCCAGCGGAGCAAAGGCTCGCGCCAGCGAAAATCCGGGCTGGCGCGATTGTTGGAACGTCCACCATTGAAGGTCACGGACAAGCAATTCCGCGAGGTCATGGAGCTCGACTACTTCGACCAATGAACCTCGACGACATCTTCAACGGCAGCCGCGCCTTTGTGGACGCCAACGTCATCCTCTACGCGCTGGACCACAAATCGCCTTCCTGCCGGCATTTTCTGTCTCGCTGTGATGGCAAGGCTGTCGATGGAACCATCAGCACCGTCACCTTGGCCGAAGTCGCCCACCGCAGTCTTCAGGCGCCGAACCGCAAATCCACGCGAATGGACGCGAATGCCGTCAACGCACCCGGAATGCACAGCCTGGTCCCTTTCTCATTCACGTGTATTGGCGTGCATTCGCGGTTATCCTGAACAGTTACCAGCTTTTCAAGCAGGCTCTGGTGGACAAGGACTGCCGCCGCACTGCCCAGCAAGCTGGGTTCGTCGCATCTGCTCGATCAGACCGGCCTGACCGAGAGCCTGGCCGGGCGGTTATAGAAGGAGCTCTTATCCCCTCGGCAGCCGCCAAGGCGCACGGTACTCGGCGCGGACCATGCGGTTGGCTTCCTCGTCGCCCACCACCTGCTCGCGCGCATGATCCCAGTCGATCTTCCGGCCCGCCCGCAGCGCCAGGTTCCCCAGATGCGCCACCGTCGATACGTGATGACCCGCTTCCAATGGCTCGACCGTCTCCTGGCGCGACTTCACGCATTCGAGGAAGTTCCGGATGTGGGCGGGACGCGGATCCGGCCCGCCCGGCATTTTGCGCGCCTCGATCGAGTCCTTCGTCGGCTCGCGCAAGATCTCGCAGCCGCTGTCATTGATCACCAGGGTCCCCTCCGTCCCTGTGAACGACATGCCCCACGGACGGTTGTATAGGCCCAGCCCCACGCCCACCTTGTGCTCCCAGACCAGGGTGTAGCTCGGGAAATCGTAGACCGTGATCTGGGTGTCCGGCGTCTCCGAGTTGTCCTCGAGCACATGCTTGCCTCCGCTCGAGATCACCGATTTCGGCGGCTCCGGCCCCATCGCCCACAGCAGCACCTGAATCAGGTGCACTCCCCAATCGGTCATCAGCCCGCCCGCATAGTCCCAAAACCATCGGAAGTTGAAATGAAACCGGTTTGGATTGAACGGCCGCTTCCGGGCCGGCCCCAGCCATAGATCGTAGTCGACCTCCGCAGGCGGATCCCCGTCCGGCGGATTGCCGATCGGCTTGATCCAATCCAGATACGCCCACGCGCGCGCCAGGCTCACCTTGCCCAGTTTGCCCGACCGCACCAGATCGATCGCCTCGGCATACGCCGGGCTGCTCCGCCGTTGCGCCCCCATCTGCGCCACTCGCCCATAACGCTTCGCCGCCTCCACCATCGCCCGCCCCTCGGCAATCGTCGTCGCCAGCGGCTTCTCCACATAAACGTCCTTGCCCGACTCAAACGCCAATATCGTCGGCAGCGCGTGCCAATGGTCCGGCGTCGCCACAATCACCGCATCCACATCCTTCCGCTCGAGGATCCGCCGGAAATCCCGAACACCCTCGGGCGGCCGGCCCCGCTTCTCATCGACCAACGCCGCCACCGCCGCGGCGTTCCGATCGTCCACATCGCATACCACCGGACACTGAACCTGCGGATTCTGCAGAAACACCGCCAGATCGCCCCGCCCCATGCCCCCGCACCCGATCAGCCCCACCCGCACGGCCTCGCTCGCAGGCGCAGCCCCCCCCAACGCTGACCCGCCCCATTGACCCGCCACCGGAATCGCCAATCCCGCCGCCGCTGTCTGTCGCAGAAATTGCCTCCGGCTCACACCCGCCATCTTCAGTGTTCTCATGTCGCTCATCCTCCCACAGTATCCTCCCGCCGTCGACCGAATTAGCCCGGCGATTGTTCCCCGATTACGATCATTCATCATACCCGCTTGACATGCTCATTGATTTCTGTATGATATCTATAAGATATAGAAAAAATATCGATTCTGAGCCTATGAAAACTGTGACTGCCAATCCCTCGATCGTGAGCCGCGAAAACACCGTCCGCGTCCTGAACGGTTGGGCCATGCTCGCCGCGAACATCCTCCTCACCATCGGCGCCGTCGCGATCCTGATCTACCAGATCGTCATGGCCGAGCGATCCGGCGTCGATCCCAGCGTTTTCGGGATTGTCGGCGCCATCCTCCTGGCCATCCTCGGCGGTGTCCTCTTCAGCGGCTTCTTCACGCTCCAGCCCAACGAAGCCCGCGTCCTCATCCTCTTCGGCAAGTACCAGGGCACCGCGCGCGACAGCGGATTCCATTGGACGAATCCCTTCAACCGCAAGGTCCGGATCTCGCTCCGCGCCCGGAACCTCAACGGCGAAAAGCTCAAGGTCAATGACAAGCGCGGCAACCCCATCGAGATCGCCGCCGTCGTGGTGTGGCGCGTGCGCGACACCGCCCAGGCGCTGTTCGACGTGGATCACTACGAGGAATACATCCGCATCCAGAGCGAGTCCGCGGTCCGCCACCTGGCGACCTCGTATGCCTACGACCAGGGCGAAGATAACGAGATCACCCTCCGCAGCAATGTCGAGGACGTCTCGATCCACCTCCAGACCGAGCTCCAGGAGCGGCTCAACAAGGCCGGCGTTGTGGTCGAGGAGGCCCGCCTCACCCATCTCGCCTACGCCCCCGAGATCGCCAGCGCGATGCTCCGCCGCCAGCAGGCCGAAGCCATCATCGCTGCCCGTCAGAAAATCGTCCATGGCGCCGTCAGCATGGTCGAGATGGCCCTGAAGGAAATTGACGAAAAGTCCGTGGTCAAGCTCGATGAGGAGCGCAAAGCCGCCATGGTCAGCAACCTCCTCGTCGTCCTGTGCGGCGAATCCGAGGTCCACCCCGTGATCAACACCGGAACCCTCTACCATTAGGATCCGATGGAAACGCGCAAGTCGTTCCTCCTGCGGATGGATCCCGGCCTCTGGCGGGCGCTCGAGGCCTGGGCCCAGGAGGATTTGCGCAGCGTCAACGGCCAGATCGAATACCTGCTCCGACAGGCCGTGATCCGCCATCGCACCCCACACCCTATCGCCGCCGAAGCGGATTTTTCCAAACCACCTCCAACCCCTGACCCTCACCGCATATGATCCACTACCGACGCACCCCGTTCGGGCCAGTGGACTGATGGCGCTCTATCGAGTTTCCAGGTGACAATCCAGCCTGCCGCCGGTCTATAATGCGATAACAACCGGGTTGTTTGGCCAGAGCGTGGCGGAGCCGCTGCGACGGACAGCCCGGTTCAGGATACCTCATGCAAACGGCCACGAACCAAAGCAGAACCGCGCAATAATGACAACTCCTCGACGTTCTCGTCGCAAATGGTGGCTGGGCGCTCTGGTGCTGTTGATTCTCGCGGGCGCGGGCTTGGGCGTCTGGTGGCGATGGCCCGATCCCGTCATCGCCGTTCAGACTGAGAAGGTGGTCCGGCGCAACCTGACGGAGGTCGTGCTCGCCAATGGCAGGCTGCAGCCCGTGTATTACGTCAAGATCAGCCCCGAAGTCAGCGGCGAGATCATCGATCTGCCGATCAAAGAAGGCCAAGCCGTCCAGAAAGGCGACCTCCTGTTCCGCCTCAAGCCCGACAACTACCTGGCCAGCAGCAACGTCGCCGTCGCCTCCTACCGGTCGAGCCTCGCTCAAATCGAGCTCTCGAGAGCGAACCTCGCGAAAGCCGAAGCCGAATTCCAGCGTATCCAGGATCTCTTCAAGGAAAAGCTGGTGTCCGACTCCCAGTTCCTGGATGCCAAAACCGGCTTCGAAGTGGCCCGCGCCTCGTTCCAATCATCCACTCACCAAAGCGAAAATGCCCGTGCTGCGCTCGATAACGCCACGGAAAACCTCGCCAAAACCACCGTATACTCCCCGCTCACCGGCACGATCAGCAAACTCAATTCTCAGTTCGGCGAGCGCGTTGTCGGCACCGCCACTTACCAGGGCACCGAGGTCATGACCATCGCCGACCTCGATGCCATGGAAGCCCGCGTCGATGTCGGCGAGGTCGATGTCGTCCTGATCGCCATCGGCCAAAAGGCGCGCCTCGAGGTTGACGCGTTCCGAGACCGCAAATTCACCGGCACCGTGTCCGAAATCGCCAACACCGCTAAATCTTTCGGCCAGGGCTCCCAGCAGGAAGCCATCAAGTTCGAAGTCCGAATCCGCCTCCGGGAAAAAGAAGCCTTCCGGCCCGGCATGTCGGTCACTGCCGAGATCGAGACCCGGACCCGGACGAACACGCTCGCCGTGCCCATCCAGAGCCTCACGGCGCGGCTGCCCAAATCCGACCCCGCCACCAATGCCCCGACCTCGACGAACTCGCTGGCCGCCTCCCCAACCGCTCTCGCCGGCACAAACCCCGCGCCAGCCGCCGCCAATCCCACGAACGCAAGCCCCACCAACACTCCTGCGGCCGCGGCTTCCGACCGCAAACCCGGCGATCCCCCCAAAGCCGTCGAAGTCGTCTTCATCGCCACCAACGGCATCGCTCGAATGGTCCCCGTCCAGCGCGGTATCGGCGATGACTCTCACGTCGAGATCCTCTCCGGCCTGATCGAAAACCAGGAGGTGATCTCCGGCGGTTACGCGGCCATCAGCCGGCTCCTCGAAGATGGCAAGCGGATCCGCGTCGACAATACCCGCCCCGCCCTCGCGCGCGAGCCGGCCCGCGAGTCCCCATGATCACGCTCCGCCAGGTCTCGAAAGTCTATCCGATGGGCGCCGAAAACGTCCATGCCCTCCGCCAAGTCGATCTCCAGATCGATCGGGGCGAATACGTCGCGATCATGGGACCTTCCGGATCGGGCAAATCCACGCTGATGAACCTCCTGGGCTGCCTCGACACCCCCACCTCGGGCGTGTTCGAGCTCAACGGCGTCAACGTCGGCGAGCTCGATGACAATCAGTTGGCCGATATCCGCAATCGCGAGATCGGATTCGTCTTCCAGACCTTTAATCTGCTGCCCCGCTCCAGTTCCTTGCACAATGTCGAGCTGCCTCTGATCTACGCCGGCGTCCCCGCCATCGAACGCCGTCAAATCGCGCTCGACACCCTGGCCGGCGTCGGGCTGGCCGACCGCGCATCGCATCGGCCCAACGAGCTCTCGGGCGGCCAGCGCCAGCGCGTGGCCGTCGCGCGCGCCCTCGTCAACCGCCCCTCGCTCCTCCTGGCCGACGAGCCCACCGGCAACCTCGACTCCAAGACAGGCCAGGAAATCATGGCCCTGTTCGATGATCTCTGGCGCCAGGGCAACACGATGATCGTCGTGACGCACGAGGAATCCATCGCCCGGCATGCCCGCCGTGTCCTCCGCCTCCTCGACGGCCGGATCGCCAGCGATGAATCCCTCCCCCCCGCCGCCCCGCCATGAGACTCTCGCTGGATCTCACCGAGGGGCTCCGCGTCTCCTGGGGCGCCCTCCGAGCCAATCGCCTCCGCTCCGCCCTCACCATGCTCGGCGTCATCATCGGCGTCATCACCGTCACGATCATGGGCGCTGCCATCGTCGGGCTCAACCGCGCCTTCCTCTCGAGCATCTCCTCCCTCGGCACCGACGTGCTCTATGTCCAGAAATTCCCCTGGTTCGAGCGCCTGGATTGGTCGCAGCTCCGCAACCGGCGCGACCTCACCCTCCGCGATGCCCGCGCCATCGCCCGCCTCTCGACGCTCGCCCGCGCCGTCGCGCCTCAGGCGATCACCCTCAGGCCCGTCGCATACGGCAACCGCTCCGCAACCGGCGTTCAAATCTGCGGCGGCAGCGCCGATACCGCCCTGGTCGGCGGCCTCGCCATCACTTCCGGCCGCTTCCTGAGCCCCTACGAGATCGATGGAGCGCGCCCCGTCTGCGTCATCGGCGCCGCGCTCGCCGAGAAGTTCTTCCCTCGCGAATCCCCCCTCGGCCACCGCCTCCGCATCGCCGGCCAGCAATACGAAATCGTCGGCGTCCTCGACCGCATCGGAGAATTCCTCGGCATCGTCAATTTCGACAACCGCGTCATTGTCCCCGTGACCCGCTACTTCACCGATATCGAGCGCTGGCCCAACATCGATATCCTGGTCAAGGTCGCCGATATGAGCCAGATCGACGAAACCATCGAGGAGCTCCGAGGCATCGTCCGCCGCCTCCGGCGCATCCCGCCCGGCCAGCCCGATGACTTCGCCATCAACCGGCAGGAGCTGTTCCTCAAATCGTTCCGCAAGCTCAGCGCCATGATCGCCACCGCCGGCTTCTGCATCACCAGCCTCTCGCTCTTCGTCGGCGGCATCGGCATCATGAACGTCATGTTCGTCTCGGTCGCCGAACGGACCCGCGAAATCGGCATCCGCAAAGCCGTGGGCGCCCGGCGGCGCACGATCCTCACCCAGTTCCTCATCGAAGCCGCCCTCATCAGCCTCGCCGGCGGCGCCGTCGCGATCGGCCTTGCCCTTCCGATCGTTCTGCTCATGCGACAATGGTTTCCCGCCAGCATCTCCCCTCCGGTCGCCGCGCTCGCTCTGGGCATTTCCGCCCTCACCGGCATCCTCTCCGGCCTTCTTCCGGCCTGGCGCGCGGGCAGCCAAAACACGGTCGATGCCCTCCGCCATGAGTGACTTGCCATGAGCTTCTCCTCCCGCCGCCAGCGCTGGTCCGCCGAAATCCGAGAAAGCCTCCACATGGCCCTCGAAGCCATCGCCGCCCATAAGCTCCGCTCCAGCCTCACGCTCCTCGGCGTCGTCGTCGGCGTCTTCTCCATTATCCTCGTCATGACCATCATGCGAGCCCTCCAGCATGGCATCGAATCCGAAATGAACAGCCTCGGCACCCAGACGTTCGTCGTCCAAAAAATGCCCGCCTTCCCCGTCGGAGGCCCCGAGACTTGGGAAAAACTCTGGAGACGACCCGACCTCCGCTTCCCCCTCGTCTCCCAACTCCGCGTCCGCGCCACCATCGCTCGCAGCATCGGCGCCCAGTCCTTCCTCTGGAACGGCGAAGCCCTCTCCCGCTCGGAAAAAACAAACCCCGACGTCCCCCTCATCGGCGTCACCCCTGAAATGTTCGCCGCCCGAAACTGGAACGTCGCGGAAGGCCGAGCCCTGCTCGATTCCGATCTCGATGGCGGCCGGCATGTCTGCGTCCTCGGATCGGGTCTGGCCCGAAAGCTCTTCCCCCACGGCGCCGCCCTCCTCGAGGAGGTCAAATACCAGGGCATCCGATACACGGTCGTCGGTCTCCTCGCCGAACGCGGCGGCATCTTCGGCGGCGACCAGGACAATTTCATCCTCATCCCGCTCACGACGGGCCTCAACCGTTACGGCTCCTATCGCAGCATCGAGCTGTTCGTCCAATCCTGGGACCAGGCCAGCTACGACAATACGGTCGAGCAGGTCCGCGGCGCCCTCCGCGCACTGCGCAAGGTCCCCCCCGGCCAGCCCGACGACTTCGAAATCGTCTCCAGCGAATCCCTCATCCGCCAGTTCCGATCCTTCACCCTCGCCGCCCGCGCTGGCGTCGCCGTCATCAGCTCCATCGCCCTCCTCGCCGCCGGCGTCGGCATCATGAACATCATGCTCGTCTCCGTCACCGAGCGCACCGGCGAAATCGGCATCCGGCGCGCCGTCGGCGCCAAGCGGCGCAATATCCTCACCCAGTTCGTCCTCGAAGCCATCGTGTTGTGCCAGCTCGGCGGCATCGTCGGCGTCATCCTCGGAGTCGGGCTGGGCAACCTGGCCGCCCTCTACCTCGATGTCCCGCCCATGATCCCTCTGGATTGGGTCGCATTGGGCCTGTTGCTCTGCACCCTGGTCGGCCTGGTCTTCGGCACCTACCCCGCCCTCAAGGCCGCCCGCGTCGATCCCATCCAGTCCCTCCGATTCGAATGAACCTCCATGATCGGGAATCCGTACTTGTCCTGATCCCAATCGGTTGTAAGATAACTTTGTGAGTGCGTTGGATAATCTGGAGCGAACGCCCCCTCTCCGAATGGTCGCCTGCGGCGGCTGCGGGGTGAAGAATTTCATCCCGGGCGATACGGCGCCGCTCTCCGTGGTCCCGTGCAACCGCTGCGGATTCTCGATCATGATGCCGAAAATGCTCAGGCATTTCGAGCTGCAATCGATCGTCGGAGCAGGCGGCATGGGCACCGTCTTTGGCGCCTTCGACACGATCCTCGAGCGGGAGGTCGCCGTCAAACTGATGAAGCCCGACCTGGCCAACCATGCCGAATCCCTCGAGAGCTTCTATCGCGAAGCCCGCGCCTGCGCCTCCCTCAACCACACGAACATCATTCACATCTACAGCTTCGAGGAATTCGAGGGCAACCGGTTCCTCGTCATGGAGCTCGCCGACCGCGGCAGCCTCGACGTTCGCATCGAGAAGGAAAAACACCTCCCCGAACTCGATGTCCTCGATATCGGCATCAAGGTCGCATCCGCGCTCGATACCGCCCTCAAACACAACCTCCTCCACCGCGACATCAAGCCCGGCAATATCCTGTTCAACGCCGACGGCGAGCCCAAGCTCGTCGATTTCGGCCTGGCCCGCCCCACCGATTCCAACGCCGAAGGCGAAGACGCTGTCTGGGGCACCCCTTATTACATCGCACCCGAGAAGATCCGGCGGGAGCGGGAGGACTTTCTCTCCGACCTCTACAGCCTGGCCGGCACCCTATACCACGCCCTCACCGGCCACGTCCCCTTCGAAGCCGCCACGGTCGAGGAGGTCATCGCCGCCCATATCCACACCCCCCTCACGCCGCCCAACCTGGTGATCCCCGAAATCACCGTCCCCTCGAGCGATGCCCTCGTCTGCGCGATGGCAAAAAACCCCGATGAGCGGTTCGGCAGCTACGACGAGTTCATCATGGCTCTCACCGCCGCCCGCAGCCAGCTGCTCGTCAGCCAGATGCGCGCCACCCGCGAGGGATCCCATGCCCGCGCCAACGGCCGGAGCTGGTGGCGACGGTAGGCGCATCGCTCTTCCTCAGCTCACAGCGATCAGGGATACCTTCTCGTTGTTCTCCATCCGGGCCTGGCCGTGAGCCCGCGGATCGAGCATCCGCTGCCCATCCACCATGAACAGATACCGGTGGTGCCCATGATGCATCGGGATCCGCGCAATCCACCCCCCGTCCGGCTGGCGATCCATCGGATTCGCCCGCGGATTCCAATCGTTGAAATCGCCCACCACGCTCACCTCCTGAGCCTGCGGCGCCAAAAACAAAAAATTGATCGTCCGGGTCGAGCCCTTCGCCGAATACCGGTCCCGCATCCCAAAACGGAACGACTTTGCATTGATCGCTGCATCTATCATCTCGATTTTCCTTCACTCCGGCCTTCCTCCCGGGAACGCCCAGCTTCGATTTCTATGTTAGCACTATTCATGCCGGATCGCCATCCCCCTGTCCAGCATGGATCCGCCCATTGACACCCCCGAGCCCAAACGGTAGTATTTGCCGGTAATTAGCACGACCGTGCCCCGAATTACCCTTCGGGGTTTTTTCATGTGGGTCCCGAGGTGACTGAATTATGGCCAATATCATTCTTGTCGGCGCCCAGTGGGGCGATGAAGGCAAAGGCAAAATCATCGACGTGCTGACCGAGCAGGTGGATGTCGTCGTCCGCACCCAGGGCGGCAACAACGCCGGCCATACCGTCTTCGTCGGCTCCCAGAAATACGTCCTCCACCTCGTCCCCTCCGGAATCCTCCGCCCCCGCAAAACCTGCGTGATCGCCAACGGCGTGGTCATCGACCCCATCGGCCTGGTCGAGGAGATCGACGGGCTCGAACGCCTCCGTGTCAAGGTCCAAGGCCATTTCCACATCAGCGAGACCGCCCACCTCGTCATGCCCTACCATCGCCTCCTCGATGAGCAGCGCGAAATCGCCAAAGGCAAACACCGCATCGGCACCACTAAACGCGGCATCGGCCCCGCCTATGGCGACAAGGCCGCCCGCGTCGGCATCCGCATGCTCGATCTCCTCCACCCGGAGCGCTTCAAAGAGATCCTGGCGCGGCGGATCAAGGAGAACAACGGTTTCCTCCGCGCCCTCGGGGCTCCGACGCTGTCGCTTGGCAAGGTGCTGGCCGCGTATCGCGCGGCCGGAGAGCGCCTCCAGCCCTTTGTCACCGACACGGTCACCCTGCTCCATAAGGCCGCTCGCCAGGGGAAAAACATCCTCTTCGAAGGCGCCCAGGGCACCTTCCTCGACCTCGACCACGGCACCTACCCCTTTGTGACATCCTCGAACACAACTGCCGGCGGCGCCTGCACCGGCTCCGGGATCCCCCCCAACCGAATCGATCGCGTCGTCGGCGTCGTCAAAGCCTATACCACCCGCGTCGGCGAAGGCCCCCTGCCGACCGAGAACCCCCGGATCGCCGACCTCCTCCATCGCATGGGACGCGAGTTCGGCGCCACCACCGGGCGCCCCCGGCGCTGCGGCTGGTTCGATACCGTCGCCTCCCGCCACGCCACCATGGTCAACGGGATCGACGACCTCGCCGTGACCAACCTCGATGGCCTCGACACCGTTCCCGCCATCCAGGTCGCTGTCGCCTACCGCATCCTTGGCCGGCGATGCTCCTCCATGCCCAGCGACACCCAGCTCCTGGCCCAATGCGAACCCGTCTATGAGGAGTTCCCCGGCTGGATGACCCCAACCCACCAGGCCCGCCGCTGGCGCGACCTCCCCCCCAAAGCCCGCGCCTACCTCCGCGCTATCGCCGAGCTCACCGGCGCCCCCCTCAGCATCGTCTCCGTCGGGCCCTCCCGCGATCAGACGATCTTCCTCTGAGGGATCGGAGCCCATGACATCCCCCGCCCTCCACCTGAGCCCCCAGGCCCGGGCCAACCTCCCGGTGCATGTGGCGATCATCATGGACGGCAACGGCCGCTGGGCCAAACAGCGCCACCTCCCCCGCATCGAAGGACACCGCCGGGGCGTCGAATCTGTCCGCGCCATCGTCCGCGCCGCCGGCGAGATCGGCCTTAAATACCTCACTCTATACGCCTTCTCCGTCGAGAATTGGAACCGGCCTAAAGACGAGGTCGACACCCTCATGCGCTACCTCGCCCGCTATCTCAAGAACGAGATCGGCGAGCTCCACCGCAACAACGTCCGTCTCGAGGCCATCGGGCAGATCTATCGCCTGCCCGAATTCGTCCAGACTCAGCTCGCTAAAACCCGGGCCGCGCTCGCCCACCACAACGGCCTGACACTCGTCCTGGCCCTCAGCTATGGCGGGCGCACCGAGATCGTCGAAGCCGCCCGCAGCCTCGCCGCCCAGGCCCGCGAGGGCCGAATCGATCCCGCCGAAATCAACGAGCAGGTCGTCGCCCAGCACCTCTACACGCGGCACCTGCCCGACCCCGACCTCCTGATCCGCACCAGCGGCGAGCTGCGCGTCAGCAATTTCCTCCTCTGGCAGATCTCCTACGCCGAATTCGTCGTCACGCCCGATCTGTGGCCCGATTTCCGCAAACCCCAGCTCTTTGCCGCCCTCGAGGAATACGCCCGCCGCCACCGGCGGTTCGGCGCCGTATGACCGTTCGTGACATCCGCCCGCCGTTCGCGTAATCATCGGATCCATGCTTCCGGATCCGGTTGCTTCGATGACGCCGGCGCCGAGCCGAACCCAGGTGTTCGCCAGGCGCCTGGCCACCTTCGTGATCCTCTGGTCGGCCGTCCTGGCGGCCCTGTTCTGCGCCGGGCCCTCTTTCTCCAACTATTTCTTCCTCGGCGTCATGGTCGCCCTGTCGGCCGTCGGCCTCCGCGAATTCTATGCCCTGGCCGAACAGCGCGGGCTGGTCTGCTTCAAAGCATGGGGGCTGATCGGCGGCGCGCTCCTCATGATCAGCACGTTCGTCTATTCGTCCGGCGAGTTCGGACGCGAGATGCCCCCGTCCAAAGTCAACGACTTCGAGACGAGCATTCTGGTCGTTCTCGTCCTCGGCCTCTGCCTCCGCCAGCTGTTCGCCCCGCGCAACCCCGCCGGGCTGCCCGCGATCGCCGTCACGCTCCTGGGCCTGCTCTATGTGCCCTGGCTCCTCAATTTCCTCCAGAAAATCCACTTCTTCTACCAGGCCAACGCCAATGGCCGCTATTACCTCCTCTACTTCATCCTCGTCACCAAATGCAGCGATACGGGCGCCTATCTCGTCGGCACCCTTCTCGGCCGCCATAAGCTCATCCCACGGCTCAGCCCCGGCAAGACCTGGGAAGGCCTTGCCGGCGCCCTCGCCGTCGCCACGGGCGCCAGCGCCGCCTTCGCCGCGCTCGCGGGCCCTCACCTCGTCGGCATGACGTTCCTCCACTCGATCATCCTCGGCCTCCTCCTCGGCGGCGCGGCGGTCGTCGGGGATCTCATCGAGTCCATGTTCAAACGCGAAGCCGGCGTCAAGGACTCCGGCCGCCTCCTGCCCGGCATGGGCGGCATGCTCGATTTGCTGGACAGCCTCCTCTTCAACGCGCCCCTGATGTACCTCTACCTGCGACACATCCTCACCCATCAATGAATCCGCCTGCAGCGTCTCCTTCCTCCCGTCCCGCGGCCAAAAAGGTCGTCCTCCTGGGCAGCACCGGCTCGATCGGCGCCAGCACGCTCAAGGTCGTCGAGGACATGCCCGACCGGCTCCGGCTGGTCGGCCTGGCCGCCGGCCGCAACGCCGATCGGCTCGCCCTCCAGGCCCGTCAATGCCGCCCCCTCGCCCTCTCGATCGCCGATCCCGCCCAAGCCCAGGCCCTCCAGGATCAGCTCGGCCCCGACATCCCCGTCTATTCCGGCCCCCAGGGCCTCGTCCGCCTCGCCACCCTGCCCGAAGCCGATATCGTCCTCGTCGCCATCGTCGGCACCGCCGGACTCGAGCCCGCCCTCGCCGCCATCCGCGCCGGCAAAGACCTCGCCATCGCCTCGAAGGAAATCCTCGTCATGGCCGGCGAGATCGTCATGGCCGAAGCCCGCCGCCACGGGACCCGGATCCTCACCGTCGATAGCGAGCACTCCGCCATCTTTCAATGCCTCGACGGCAAGCCCAGCCAATCCGTCCGGCGCCTCTGGCTCACCGCCTCCGGCGGCCCCTTCCGGACAACCCCGCGCTCGGAGTTCAGCGCCATCACGCCGGAACGCGCCCTGCGCCACCCTTCCTGGACCATGGGCCCCAAAATCACGATCGATTCCGCCACCCTCTTCAACAAAGGCCTCGAAATGATCGAAGCCCGCTGGCTCTTCGATATCGACATCGACCGCGTCCAGGTCGTCGTGCACCCCCAAAGCATCGTCCATTCCCTGGTCGAGTTCATCGACGGCAGCATCCTCGCCCAGCTGTCGACCCCCGATATGTGCCTCCCCATCCAATACGCGCTGACCTACCCCGATCGCGTCCGCAGCCAGCGCGTCCAAACCCCCTTGCCCGCCCTTGGCACGCTCTCGTTCGAGCAGCCCGATCCCGATCGGTTCCCGGCCCTCGAGCTCGCCCGCCAAGCCGCCCGCATCGGCGGGACCGCCCCGGCCGTCCTCAATGCCGCCAATGAAATCGCCGTCGCGGCCTTCGGCGCGCGCCAGCTCCGGTTCGACCAGATCAGCGATCTCGTCGCCGCCGCCATCGACGCCCACTCGCCCATCTCCCACCCTTCCCTCGAAGAGATCCTCGCCGCCGACCAGTGGGCCCGCCAATTCGCTCGCCAATACCGCCCTGCTTAGGGTCTGTGCAATTGGACAGACCCTTAAGCGGGCCGCTCCAAGACGCTTTGCGCGCGGCCTGCCCTCCGGCAAGCCTGGATTCGCCTTACGACGGCTCCCATCCCGGCCGATAGCTCTCCTTGAGCAACGCGTCGGCTTCCGGCGCGTTCGTCGCCTTCATCGCAGCGCTGTCCCACCGGATCCTCTTGCCTGTCCGCAACGCCACATTCCCCAGCAGCATCAGCTCCGTCAGGCGCGCCCCGTACTCGAAATGGCTGCTGGCGGGCGGGCCGCCCTTGCACGCATCGAGCCAGTCCCGATGATGCCCGTTGGACCGCGGTATCGTCTTTGCGGGCCGCCGATAGGCGTCCATCTTCTCGTCCGGTATGATCCGCGGCGCCCCTCCCCATCCGGCGCACATCATGACCCCGCGATCGCCGTGGAACAGTATGCCGTTGGTCCCGCCGCCCATCATGTCGTCGTCGTCCAATGCATCCGGCCGGGCCGGGCGCAGGCCGCCGTCATGCCATGTCACCTTCACGGACGGCATTGCCCCTCGAGCGCCGAACTGATACCGATAGATCGCGCCCGGAGACGTCGCCTCAGCATCGACGCCCGCCCCGCTGGCCTCCACCGTCAGCGGCGCGCTCAAATCCAGCGCCCATATGGCCGGATCCAAATTGTGAATCGCCATGTCCCCGATCGCCCCAGTCCCGAACGCCCAATACCCGCGCCAGTTGAACGGCACGTAGACCGGATGGTACGGCCGCGCCTCGCGCGGCCCCAGCCACAGGTCCCAGTCCAATCCCGCCGGCACGGCATGCGTCCCCGGGGGCCGGCCATTTCCCAATGCCCAGTGGCCGGCGTCGCTCCACCCCTCGACCTCGCGCACCGCTCCGATCGCGCCGTCTCGGATCCATTCCACCGTCGTGCGAATGCCGTCTCCCGAATGGCCGTGGTTGCCCATCTGCGTCGCCACGCCCGTTTCCCTGGCCACTCGAGCCACCAGCCGCGCCTCCCAGACATTATGCGTCAGCGGCTTCTCGCAATACACATGCTTGCCCAGCCGCATCGCGGTCACCGAAACCAATGCGTGGAGGTGATCCGGCGTCGCGCATAGCACCGCATCGATCCCCTTCTCGCGCTCGAACATCCGCCGGAAATCCTCGTATTCGGCGCACCGGAACCCAGGCGCCTGCGCCCCGTAATGCTTCTCGATCTCGGCCTTCACCGGCCTGCGGCCCGCCCATCCCTTGTAGTAGTACGGCTCATAATCGCTCCGCTCGTTCGGATCGCACACGGCCACGATCCGCGCATCCGCCTCGCGAAACAGCGCTTGCGCATTGGTCCGCCCCTGGCCGCCCGCCCCGATCAGCGCGATGTGGACCCGATCGCTGGGCGCCACGAACCGCGCCCCTCCCAGCACGTGGCGCGGCGCCACCGTCAGCGCCGCAGCCACCGTCGTGGTTGTCGATAGAAACTGCCGCCGGTTCATCGTCATCCCATTGGAATTCGTTTTCATATTCGGTTGTTTGTGGTTGCTCCTGCAGAATGCCGCCCATCCTCGCCGAACTCAAGGAACGAATCCCGTCCCTGATCGGCAAGAGAATCGCCGTGGAGGCATATGGATCTCGGTGATGCGCCGCCCTCAAAGAGGCAGCCATCGTTCACAATCCACCCTTCAGGATTGCCGGCCATTCCCTGGCTCGATCCACTTGCCATGCTCGCGGATTAAATCGACCAGATGCTCGACCGCTTCCACCTCCGGCAGGTTGAACCGCACCGCCCGCTTCCCCACATACAGGTTTACCTTGCCCGGCGCGCCCCCCACGTATCCGAAATCCGCGTCCGCCATCTCCCCCGGCCCGTTGACGATGCAGCCCATGATCGCGATGCGCACTCCCCGCAGATGCTGGGTCCGGGCCTTGATTCGGGCCGTCACGCTCTGCAGATCGAACAGGGTCCGCCCGCAGGATGGACACGCCACGTAGTCGGCCTTGAAGGATCGGCAGCCCGCCGCCTGCAGGATGTCATACGCCAGCTTCACGCTCGATCCCGCGTCCTTTTCGTTCCGCACCAGGATCGCATCTCCGATCCCATCCACCAGCAGCGCCCCCAGGGCCACGGCCGACCGCAGCTGAGCCCGCGAGGGCGCCAGAGGCGCCTCCGGCGGCGCCAGGCAGTCCTTGAGCAGGATCGGATTCCGCCGCCCCTCCTCGCGCAACCGATGCGCCAGCAGCCGAAACGCCGCGATCGCCGGCATATCCAAACCGTCTTTCACCGTCACCAGAACCCGATCCGAAGCCACCTCGAGCTCCCGAGTCGGATCCGCCTCGCAAATTCCCAGCTCCTCGACAACCGCCTCGGGCCGGACCTCGCTCCCCGCCCGTGGCGCGCCCCCGATCCCGGACGCCGCCCGCTCCGGCACGACCACGCGCACAGTCTGGCTGCCTCCGCACCGAATCCCGTTTGCCAGATCGATCTCGACCGCCGGACGGCGCGCGTAGCTGAACGGATCGAACGGAGGCGGAATCTCGATACCGGGCGGCCCGTTCCCCACCAATCCGGCAACCTCCGCCAGCAGCTCCCGGCACACCGGGATCTCCCGGGGCGAGTCCTCCGTCAGCGACACCCGGATGGTGTCGCCCAAGCCATCCGCCAGCAGGGCGCCGATCCCGATCGCGCTCTTGATCCGGCCGTCTTCGCCTTCGCCCGCCTCGGTGACCCCGAGATGCAGGGGGTAGTTCCAGTCCGGCCCCAGCTCCGACAGCCGCGCCGCCAAAAGCCGATAGCTCTGGATCATCACCTTCGGATTGCTGGCCTTCATCGAGAACACCAGCTCGTGAAACCCCGCCGAACGCGCGATCCGAGCATACTCGAGTGCGCTCTCGACCATGCCCCGCGGCGTGTCTCCCCACCGGCTCAATACCCGGTCGCTCAGCGATCCGTGGTTGGCGCCGATCCGCATCGCCCGCTTCAGCTCGCCGCATCGCACCGCCAGCGGTGCGAACCGCTCCCCCAGCCGCCTGACCTCGGCCTCATATGCCGCATCGTCATACTCCCGAAGGATAAATTTCTTGCCATCGGCGAAATTGCCCGGGTTGATCCGGATCTTCTCGACCCACCGGGCCGCCTCGAACGCAGCCTCGGGCTTGAAATGGATGTCCGCCGCCAGCGGCACCCGGCATCCCCGGGCGCGCAGCTCCCCGGCAATATTCCGAAGATTGGCCGCGTCCTTGACCGTCGGCGCCGTGATCCGCACCAGCTCGCACCCGGCCGCCACCAGCTCGAGCGTCTGCCGCACGCTCTCCGCCGTGTCCATCGTGTCCGAGGTGATCATCGACTGCATCACGATCGGATGCGGGCCTCCGATGATCGCCCCACCGCGCGCGGGATCCCCCGCCGCCACCTCGCGCGTGGGCCGGCGCCGGTAATGGATCGGCGAATCGCAGTAGTTCATCGAGACCGGCTCAGGGGGATGGCGCCGGCGCTCCCGGCCCGTTGGTGGCCCCGGGCGGCGCCGGCTGCACTTGCGCCGATTGCTTGAACATCGCCGAAAACACCGACCACCGCCGCAAGTCCCCGAAAACCGTCACATACAGCATGAACGAAATCAGAAGCACCGCGAACACTGCGCTGGCATACTCGACGACCCGCGTGTTCAGCGGCCGCCTCCGGATCGCTTCGATCAGCGACAACACAATGTGCCCCCCATCCAGAACCGGGATCGGAAGCAGATTCAAAATCGCCAGGCTCACGTTGAGCAACACCAGGAAATTCAGCGCCAGCCGGAAATCCGTGTTCAGCTGCACCGCCAGCATCGACAAGATCCCCACCGGCCCCATCAGGTCCTTGGCGCCCACCCCCGTCTGCTTCGTGTGCACCAGCGCGCTCACCGTGTCCACGATCTGCCCCCAGACATCCGCGACCTGCCGCCACGGGGTTGGTCCCGGCCATTTCACCTCGTAGAGGTTGGCCGACCGGTTCAGGCTGACCCCGATCCGCCCCGTGCCCGTCGTCGGATCGGCCTTGGGCGTCACCGTCAATGAGACCATCCCGCCGTTCCGCTGGACTCGGATCTCGCTGGCCTGCCCCCCCCGTTTCTGGATCAGCTCGATCAATTGCTCCCGGCTCACGATCGGCACGCCCGCAAACGCCACCACGATATCCTTGGGCTTCATCCCCGCCGCCGCCGCCGCGCTCTCCGCAAATACCTCGATGATCTCCGGGTGATCCCGCGGATACAAATTGATCACCTTCACCCCGAAGCTCTCGTTCACCACCGCTTTGAGCGCATGCGTAAACTCCCGGCCATCGCGCTCGAAGGTCACCGATAATACATTGGTCAGCGCCAGGATCGTTGTCTGCTGCAGCTCCTGCCACGTGCTCACCCGCTTGCCGTCCACCGCCACAATCCGATCCCCCGCCTCGATCCCCAGCTTCGCCTCCTCCGAGTCCGGCTCCACATACCCGATGATCGACGGATTCACCAGCTGAGGAAGCCCGACCAGGAAGATCACGGTGGCGATGACGACTGCAAACACCAGGTTCATGAACGGCCCCGAGAACGCCACCAGTATCTTCGAAAACGGCGACGCCGGAGGCACCGGCGCCGATCCCTCCCCTGACGCCCCTTCCAGCGCATCCGAGGTGCTCATTTGCGGCAGGCGCACAAATCCACCCGCCGGAATCCATCGCCACGAATACTCGATGCCGTCCTTCGTCCACCCCACAATCTTCGGTCCGAACCCGATCGCAAACGCCTCGACTTTCATCCCCCGGCGCCGCGCCATCCAATAATGGCCGAACTCGTGCACAAACACCGCCGCCCCGAACAGCAGCACAACCGCTGCGGCCACATACAGGTAATTCAATACTGTGATCATGAATCTTCCGGCTCGACATCGCGCGGGTGTAAGCCGCGCCCCGACCTCGCCGTTCCGCCTACTATACCCGCCCAGGACCGGATGGCAACCGTCCTGCATTGCCCCCGCGGCCCCAGGTGCAAGCCGAAAGCCGAAAGGTAGGGCGGCCACTCCGTGGACGCCGCCTCGTTGGCTGCAAGC
>CAYWIM010000061.1:0-28107 GCA_964458325.1 uncultured Verrucomicrobiota bacterium | reverse complement strand
TCCCCGGCCCTCCCCTCCACTGCCGCGGAGGGGAGGGAGAAGACAATCGGCTGCCAGGGTGCAAGCGACCTGCCACGCCATCTGGAAGCGCTCGCCCGGCGCGCCGCCTGAAAGCGGCTGTCTCGCCCGCCGCCCCCTCGTCTCTGGCAAGCCCGCTCTGGTTTCCCTCCCCCCGCGAGGATCGAGCGGAGGGAGGGCCCAGGGAGAGGGGCTTGTTCCAACGCCCGCCTCTCCCCGGCCCTCCCCTCCACTGCCGCGGAGGGGAGGGAGAAGACAATCGGCTGCCAGGGTGCAAGCGACCCATCACGCCATCTGGAAGCGGCCGCCCGGCACGCCGCCCCCTCGTCTCTCGCAAGCCCGCTCTGATTTCCCTCCCCCCAGCGCGCGCGCGGCGGTTTCCGCGCTTGACGCCGGAGAGGAGGCGTAGCAGAAACTGCGGGCGTGCGCAGCAGGATTGACTTATTGACGATCCGGAGATGCCCCATGAACTTAACCCGACGTGATTTTCTGAGACTGAGTGCGGCAGCGAGCCTGGCCGGGAGCGGGGCGCCATGGGTGCGGGCCCAGCCGTCCCGCTACCGGACCGCGCTGATCGGGACGGGCTGGTGGGGGATGAACATACTGGGCGAGGCGATGGCATCGCGCCAGTGCCAGGTGGTGGGCCTGTGCGACGTGGACCAGCGATTTCTGAAGCCGGCGGCGGAGAAGGTGAATCAGATCAGCGGTGACCAGCCGCGCGCCTACGGGGATTACCGCGAGCTGCTCGAGCGCGAGAAGCCGGGAATCGTCATCGTGGGCACGCCGGATCACTGGCATCCGCTCATCACGATTGCCGCGGTGAAGGCCGGGGCGCATGTCTACGTCGAGAAGCCCATCGCCCACACCATCCAGGAAGGGCGCGCCATGGTGCGCGCGGCCCGGGCAGCCGATCGGGTGGTGCAGGTGGGAACGCACCGGCGGGTCTCCCCGCACAACGTGTCCGGACGCGAATTCATCCGGTCTGGCAAGGCCGGCAAGATCGGCATGGTCCGCGCCTTCGTGCTGTCGGGCGGTAGCGGTCCGGAGAAGCCGCGCCCGAACATCGAGCCGCCAAGCGAGCTGGATTGGGACATGTGGTGCGGTCCGGCGCCGAAGCGGCCGTTCAATGGAGATCCGAACAACCCATGGTCCGGCGGGATCCATCCGCGCGGTTTTCGGCAGTATCTGGATTACGCCAACGGCACGCTGGGGGATTGGGGGATCCACTGGATGGACCAGGTCTTGTGGATCATGGATGAGAAATGGCCGCGCGCGGCCTACTCGACGGGCGGGCGTCCGATCAAGGGGCCGGCGGTTCTGACGCCGGCGGAGCAGACGAGCGACGCGCCCGATCATCAGGTCGCAGCATTCGAGTTCGAGGGATTCACGCTGTCGTGGGAGCATCGCCAATTCGCGGGCAACCAGGCCGAGAAAGGGGAGAGCGTGGGCTGCTATTTTTACGGCACCCAGGGAACGTTTCACATGGGATGGAAGAGCGGATGGACCTTTTATCCGTCCAACGCGCGGCAGCCGGTGGTGCGCGAGGAGCCGCGGCTGAATGCGCCGGACGATCAGAACATCCGCGAGCTATGGGCGGATTTTCTGGCGAGCATCGCGGGGGGGCGGCGGCCGGTCAGCGACATCGAGCAGGCGCATCACTCGACCAGCGTCAGCCTGCTGGGCATGCTGTCGCTCAAGCTGGGACGGAGCGTGCGCTGGGATGGGGAGAAGGAATTGGCGATCGGCGATCCCGAGGCGAACCGATGCCTCCGGCGCGAGTATCGGAAGCCGTGGGTCTATCCGGAGGCATGATCCCGAGTTGCGAAACGGGCGGCGGGCGGTAATATGAGGGTCGAATGCGAAACCGAACAATGCAAGCTGTTATGAAGACGATCGTGCGAGCGGTGGCGGGGCTGGTGCTGGCCTGTGGATTGACCGCGCTGGGGGTGGACAAGAAGATCGTGCTGATCGCGGGCGGGCCGAGCCACGGGCCCGGCGACCACGAGCATCGCGCGGGCTGCATGCTGCTGCAGCGATGTCTGAACCAGGTGCCCGGCGTGCGGGCGGAGGTGCACCAGGTCTGGCCGGACCAGTTCGAGGCCTTCGAAGGGGCGGCGGCGGTGTTCATATTCTCCGATGGCGGCGGGGGCCATCCGGCGATCCAGGGGGATCGGCTCGAGGAGCTGCGGCGGGTGATGGCGAGAGGGGCGGGATTGGGGTGCATGCACTACGCGGTCGAAGTGCCCAAGGAGAAGGGCGGCCCGGAATGGCTGGCCTGGATCGGCGGGTATTTCGAGACCTATTGGTCCGTCAATCCGTTCTGGACCGCGGATTTCAAGGAGCTGCCCACCCATCCGATCACGCGCGGCGTGAAGCCGTTCCAGCTGCGGGATGAGTGGTATTATCATATGCGGTTTGTCGAGGGGATGAAGGGCGTGACGCCGATCCTGTCCGCGGTGCCGCCGGATTCGACCCGGGGCAAGCCGGGGGTGAACCTCCCTCACGGCGGCAATCCGCACGTGCAGGCGCGCAAGGGGATGGCTGAGCATCTCATGTGGGCATTCGAGCGGCCGGATGGGGCCCGGGGATTTGGCTGCACGGGCGGGCATTCGCATGTCGAGTGGGGGGAGGAGAATTTCCGCAAGCTGATCCTGAACGCGATCCTGTGGAGCGCCCGGATCGAGGTGCCTGAGCAGGGATTGGATTGCCTGGTCACGCCGGAGATCCTGAAGGAGAACCTGGATCGCAAGGGGCGGCGGTGAGGCGCCCGCGGGATGTTGGAGGGACCTATGATTTGTCCGGCTTGTGGCAATGCGCTGAGCCCCTTCAACGCGGGGAGCGTGGTGGTGGACGTCTGCCAGGGGGGGTGCGGCGGCATCTGGTTCGATCTCTTCGAACTGCGAAAGGTCGATGAACAGGAGGAGCGCGAGGGGCGGACTCTGCTGCACATCGTGGCGAATCCGGCGGTGCGGGTGGATGCGCGGCGGAAGCGGCCTTGCCCGCGCTGCGATGGAATCTACATGATGCGCCGGTTCTTCAGCCGGAAGAAGCACGTCGAGATCGACGAATGCGGGAACTGCGGCGGGATCTGGCTGGACGCAGGCGAGCTGGAGAAGATCCGGCGAGAGTGCCGGCCTGCTTCCGGCCGCGATCGGGACGCGGAGGAGTCGATCGTTCGCGTCGTTTACGGCTACGTGTCCGAGGTTCGATATGGGGGGGTGATGTAGCGCGCCGCCGGGCTACCATCGAGAGGCGGAGGGGGCGGACCAGCGCGGCATCGAGGTGCGGGCGCGTTCCGGGGCCAGCAGGCCCAGATCCAACTGCTCGAAACGGCGCGGGGGCGGATTTGTCCAGTCGCGGGCAGCCGCGACGATGCGGCGCATGCGGGCGAACCAGCGGCGGGCATGCTGGCGGCGGCATTCTTGTTCGGCGAGGGATCGGTTGCGCCGGTTGTGGCGGAATTCGAGTTCGAGCTGCGTCATGTTCATACTCTTTTTGAAACCAGCATAAGGGATGGGGTTGGACAAATGCTGTCCAAGGGTCGCATGAGGAAAACGAAGGAACGGGCGGCCATCCGGCTCCGGGGGGTGCGCCAGAACAACTTGAAGGGCCTGGATCTGGATCTGCCGCTGGGGCGGCTGATCGTCGTGACCGGGCCGAGCGGGTCCGGGAAGAGCTCGCTGGCGTTCGACACGCTCTTCGCCGAGGGGCAGCGGCGCTACATCGAGACCTTTTCACCCTACGCGCGCCAGTTTTTCGATCGGATGGACCGGCCGCAAGCCGATGAGATCGAGGGGATGCCGCCCGCAATCGCGATCGAGCAGCGAAACACGGTGCGCACGACCCGCTCGACGGTGGGAACAATGACCGAGATCTGCGATTACGCGCGCCAGCTGTGGTTTCATCTGGCGCGTCTGCACTGCCGGCAATGCGGCCGGCCCGTGCGGCGGGATCCGCCGGGCCAGGTGTGGGAGGCGGTGAGCGCGGATCCAGGTTTTGCGGGGGCGGAGGTGCTGGTAACGTTCGATGTGCCGGTGTCGGACCAACTGTCGGTCCAGGAATCGCTGGCGCTGGTGGTCCGGCAGGGGTATCAGCGGCTTTGGGTGGATGGCCAGGTGGTGCGCGTCGAGGAAGCGGGGGATCGGTGGAGCGGCCAGCCGGCGGTGCTGACGATTGTTCAGGACCGCTTGCGGCTCGGGCCGGCACAGCGGGCGCGCATGGTCGAGGCCTGCGGCCAAGCGTACCATTTCGGCCACGGGCGGCTGGCGGTTCGGGCCCACAGGGGAGGCGGGTCGAACGACGGCTCGGGGAGCGGGCTCGGAGGAGATGGGATCCGGCGGTTCTCGGACCGGCATCATTGCGCCGAGTGCGACATCGAGTACCGAGAGCCGACGGCGGCGCTCTTCAGTTTCAATCATCCGCTGGGCGCATGTCCGGCGTGCCGGGGGTTTGGCCGCCAGATCGTGGTGGACTATGAGCGGGTCATTCCCGACCGGCGCCGGACATTGGCGGAGGGAGCGGTCCGGCCGTGGTGGAGCGGCAAGTCGGCGGAATGCCAGGCGGACATGCTCAAGTTCTGCCGGCGGCGCGGCGTGCCGGTGGATGTGCCGTTCGAGCGGCTGGAGCCGCGCTGGCAGCAATGGGTGATCGAGGGCGATCCCGGCTACGGCCAGGACCCGCGGCACGAATGGCCGCACGCGTGGTATGGCGTGCGCGGGTATTTCCGCTGGCTCGAGTCGAAGTCGTACAAGATGCACGTGCGCGTCCTGCTGTCGCGGTATCGCGCCTACCAGAAGTGTGCCGCGTGCGGGGGGAGCCGGTTCCAGCCGGAGGCGATGCGCTACCGGCTCGAGGGCGATGGGGGGGAGAGCCTGACGCTGGCAGATTTCTACTCCTTGCCGACGGGCCAGGCGCGAGGCTGGATCGAGCGGTTGGCCGCAGCGCACCCGGAGGCGGGATCGACTCCGCTGGGCCAGGCGATGGCCCAGGTGCGCGCCCGGCTGGGCTTTCTGGATGAGGCCGGGCTGGGTTACCTGACGCTGGACCGGCCCACGCGCACGCTGTCGGGAGGAGAGACCGAGCGGGTGAACCTGACCGCCTGTCTGGGGACCGAGCTGGTCAACACGCTTTTCGTCCTGGATGAACCGAGCGTGGGGCTGCATCCGCGGGACGTGGGCCGCCTGGTAACGATCATCGAGCGGCTGCGCGACCTGGGCAACACTGTGGTTGTGGTCGAACACGAGGCGAGCGTGATGCGGGCGGCGGACGTGATCCTGGACCTGGGTCCGGGCGCCGGCGAGAACGGCGGGAGATTGATGTTCCAGGGGCCCTACCGGCGGCTGCTGCGGGAGCGCCGGTCGCTGACCGCCGATTACCTGGCGGGGCGGCGGCGGATCGAGGGTGCGGCGCGGCGGCCGGTCGAGCGGGGGGGCGCCCATCCGTGCCCTGTCTTGGGTGTTCGGCATGCTACGCGACATAACTTGCGCGACGTGAGCGTGGACATCCCTTTGGGACGGCTGGTCGTGGTGACGGGAGTCAGCGGCTCCGGGAAGACAACCTTGATCCGCGAGCTGCTCGTGCCTGAGTTGAACGCCCGGCTGAATGGCGGCTCGGCGGCGGCGACGCCCATCGAAAAGGATGGGGACGAGGAGCCGGAATCGAGGCCGGTCGTCGATGGGCCTGCGGGCGGTTTGTGCCTGACCGGAGCCGAGCAGATCAAACAGGTCATCCTCGTCGATCAATCCTCTCTGGGACGCACACCCCGGTCGAACCCGGCGGTTTACATTGGGGCGTTTGACGATTTGCGGGCGTGGTTTGCGATGTCGGATGGGGCTCGGCGGCGGGGGCTGGATGCGAGCGCCTTCAGCTTCAACAGTCCGCAGGGCCAGTGCGAGCGCTGCCGAGGGGCGGGTTTCGAGAAGATCGAGATGCAGTTTCTGAGCGACATTTTCATCCAGTGTCCAGATTGCCAGGGACGCCGGTATCGGCCGCATATCCTCGAGGTGCGGATCCGAGCGCCGGGCGCGGCGGCCCGCGCCGTGCCGGCCGGCGCGATCCGACAGGGGCGCGGGGCGGCTGGCAGCGGCGGGCGAGATGCGTGGAGCATCGCGGATCTTTTGGATTCGACCGTGACTGAGACGATGGAATTTCTGGGCCGGTTTCCGCCGGCCGCGTTGATCGAGCGTGCCCAGCGGCGTCTGCGCTGGCTGGTCGAGATGGGTCTGGGCTATTTGCGGCTGGGCCAGCCGATCAACACGTTGTCCGGGGGAGAAAGCCAGCGGCTGAAACTGGTCCGGCACATGGCCGAGTCCGATGCGGAGGGCTCATCGGAGAGCGTGCCGGCCTTGTTCGTGCTGGATGAGCCGACCACGGGATTGCATTTCGACGATGTGCGCCAGCTGCTCCAGCTTCTGCAGCGGCTGGTGGCTCAGGGGCAATCGCTGGTCGTGGTCGAGCACAACCTGGACGTGATCCGCTGTGCCGATTGGGTGATCGATCTGGGGCCGGAGGGGGGCGACGAGGGGGGGCAGGTGGTAGCGGCCGGCCCGCCGGAAGCGATCGCAGCCTGCCCCGCCAGCCACACGGGGGCGGCTCTGCGCGAGGCAGGCCTGCATCCGAGCCCCTCATCCCACTCCCAACCCTGCTCGCAAGCGGCCGCTCAGCCGCCAAGCCACCAACGGACCAGGCGCATGATATCGGGACGGAAGAAAATCCAGATGACGGCGGCCATGGCGAGATAGGGAATGTACGGGATGCGGCTCGAGCGGTCGCGGCGAATGAGGACGGTGAGCCCGCCCAGGATGGCGCCCAGGACCGAGCTGGCCATCAGCGTGAACGCCACGCCGGGCCAGCCCAGGAACGCGCCGACGGCCGCCATGAACTTGACGTCGCCCAGACCCATCCCCTCGCGGGGCACGACGACCACTTCGGCGACGGCTTCGAGTTGCTGGATGTCGGCGGGATCGTAGTGGAGCGGGCCGATGGAGAGGCGGTCGCGGGACAGGCTGAGGCGGACGTCCTCCGACCCGATTCGCTCGGGGGCGATGAAGCGGGCCCGGAGCCGGATCCGAGGGCCGCGCCGGCGCACCTCGAGAGCGAATCGCCTGCGCAGCCCGCGGACCTGCCGGGCCTCCATGCGCAGGACATCGGATTTCCGGAAGAAAATGTCCTCGTAGGGGATGGATCGATCGGGGAGCTGGAGGTGATCCTCGTGAAAGACGACGCGCGAGTTGGGCGGCAATCGGAAGACCTGGCGGCCGAAGAGCCATTTGGCCAACTGCAGCACGCCGAGGATCACGAGCGCGCCTGCGGCGATGCCGATGATGCTGCGCCGCAACGCCACCGCGGCCTGGCCGGTGTCGTGGAGCAGCGGGACCACGAAGGAGACCAGGAAGCCGGCGACAGCGCCTCCGATCGTGATTTCGTCCGGGATGAAGTAGTGCTCGAGGTCGATGAATGCGGCCACGATGAATCCAGCCAGCAGGAGGGCGAAGACTGCCGCCAGGGCCGGGGATGAGAGCCCGAAGCGGAGCCAGCAGGCCAGGAACGCCAGGCCGGTCAGCAGCTCGACCAGGAGATAGCGGGGCGAGATCGCCGAACCGCAATACGCGCAGCGTCCTCGCAAGCTGATCCAGGTGATCAGGGGCAGATTGTGATACCATCGGATGCGCTGGTTGCATCGGGGGCAGTGCGAGGGCGGATACACAAGGCTTTCGCCCCGGGGCATCCGGTAGATGCAGACGTTCAAAAAGCTGCCCACGACGGCGCCGAAGATGAAGAAGCAGACGGACCAGAAATGGAAAGGCATCGAGGACATGGCCGGTGGACTCATGCCTGCCGCAGATGGCTGACAAGGGCGCGGCGCATGGTCTCGACGGGAGCGGGCTGTCCCGACCAGATCTCGAGGGCGCGGGCGCCTTGGTGGAGGAGCATGCCGATGCCGTTGGCGGCGCGGCAGCCGGCGGCCTCGGCGCGTTCGAGCAGGGGTGTGCGAGCCGGGCGGTAGATCATGTCATAGACCGCGCCAGCGCGGCTCAGAGAGAATCGAGATTCGTCCAGCGGGATGGGATCGGAGGCGCGAAGGCCGAGCGAGGTCGCGTTCAGGACGAGGTCCACCGTGGTGTCGGGATAATCGAGATGGACGCGGACCTCGGGATAGCGGCGGCGGATGTCGCCGGCCACGGCTGCGGCCTTGTCGCGGTTCCGATTGACGAGCCAGAGCTGGCGGACGCCGCCGGCAGCGAGCCGGAGCGCGGCCACGCGGCCCGCGCCGCCGGCGCCGAGCTGCAGGACGCGCGCGCCGGCGGGGTGGAAGCCGAGGTCTTCCTCGAGCGCCTGCGCGATGGCGTCGGCGTCGGTGTTGAAGCCGCGGGAGCGGATTTCGAGGATGGGCTCCGGGGGCCACTGGCCGACGGGAAGCCATGGGCCATCGGGGCGCCGGCCCTCGAACGCGATCGTGTTGACGGCGCCCCAGGCGCGGGCGCTTTCGTCCAGCAGATCCACCCATTCGAGGGCATGCAGCTTGTGGGGAACGGTCAGGTTGAGGCCGACGAACCGGAGGGATCGAGCGCCCGACAAGGCGCCTTGCAGCTCCTCCGGCGGCACCTCGAAAGCCAGGTAGAGCCAATCGAGCCCCAGCGCGGCTATCCCGGCATTCTGGAAGGCCGGCGAAGCGGAATGACGAACCGGAAAGCCCAGAACCCCGCAATAGCGCGTTGTTGCCGAGACCGGAATGGAGGGCAAGCCGGACACCAGGATCATTTATCCAGGAACCCGCAACCAAGGCAAGGGCGGGGTGCGATGAAAAAGGGCCTCTGCTCCGATGCGGCCATGCGGATTGGCTCGAAAAGTGCTCGAAATGGCATGCCGGAGCGATTACATTTGCGAATGGCTGCTATGAGGAACTGCGCCTGGGGGGGTGATATTCCCTGCCTTTTGCTGATCGGCGCGATGGCGAGCGCGCCCGCGGGCCGCATTCAGGCCGGCGTGCGGATCAACGAGCTGATGTATCGTCCGGCTTCCGAGGACGTGCGGGAGGAGTACATCGAGCTGCACAATCCCGACCCCACGGCCGTGTCGCTGGACAGCTGGCGATTCACCCGGGGCGTCCGGTTCACGTTTCCCGAGGTGGTTCTGCCCGGCCACGGGTATCTGGTCGTGGCGGCCAATCCCGTCCTTTTCGCCTCGGTGCATCCCGAGGCCAAGCCTGTGGTCGGGGGATGGGAGGGGCGCCTGAGCAACAGCGGTGAGACTCTCGAGCTGACCGATGCCCAGGGGCAGGTGGTGCAGAGCATCCGCTACGCCGACGAGGGCGACTGGGCCGTGCGCGAGCTGGGGCCGATCGATCACGGGCACCGCGGGCTGGTCTGGAACAGCCCGGCCGATGGCGGCGGGGCGGCCCTCGAGCTGGTCAATCCGGCGATCGACAGTTCCTGGGGCCAGAACTGGCTGGCCAGCGCCGTCCCCGGCGGCACTCCGGGCGGGGTCAACTCCGTCCATTCGACCAATACACCCCCTTTTATCCAGGAGGTGCGCCATTTCCCCTGGGTGCCGAAGTCGACGCAGACCGTTTCCATCACGGCCCGCGTGATCGACGATTCCGCCGATCCGGTCGCCGTCCGCCTCCACTATCGGCGGGATGGCAGTCCGGACTTCAGCTCGATGGAAATGCTCGATGACGGGCATCACGGCGACGGGCCGGCGGGAGACCATCGGTGGGGCGCCATTCTGCCCGCGCAGCCCCACGGAACCATCGTCGAATTTTACGTGGAAGCGAGGGACGCGGCCGGATGGGCGCGAACATGGCCCGGGCCCGTGAACGTGGACGGCCAATGGGTGCAGCGGGCCAACGCGCTCTACCAGGTGGACGACGAGGTCTACCGCGGGCGTTCGCCCATCTATCGTCTGGTCCTCAGCGGGCAGGACCAGGCCGAGCTGCGGCAGATCAACCGCAACTCTCCCGCGGCGCCTTACCCGACCTCGGATCAGACGCGCAGCCATGCGCAGTTCAACGGCACGTTCATCAGCACCGATGCCATCGGCGCCACGGTGCGCTACCTGGCTGGCGTCCGCAACCGGGGCAATGGCAGCCGCTATTTGCTTCCGGCCAACTATCGTGTGAACTTCCGCTCCGACGAGCATTGGAAGGATGTGGCGGCGCTGAACCTGAACGCGCAGCACCCACACGCGCAGCTGGCCGGCAGCGTGTTCTACCAGCGGGCGGGGCTTCCGGTCCAGCAGGCCCGTGCCGTTCAGGTCCGAGTCAACGGGATCCAGCCGGCCACGGCGGGGTCGCCCTCGCATGGCTTTTACGTGGCCAACGAAGCGCTCGACAGCGAGTTTGCCGAGCGCCAGTTCCCGCTGGATTCGGCGGGCAACATCTATCGCGGCATCCGCATCCAGAGCCCGGGAGCGGACCTGAGCTACCTGGGAGAGGATCCGGATCGATACCGGGTCAATTACTTCAAGGAATCCAACGTCAGCGAAGATGATTGGACCGATCTGATCGGGCTGGCGCGCGTGCTGGACGATGCGCCGGATGACCGCTATGCGGAGGAGGTCCGCCGCGTGCTCGATGTGGAGGAGTGGATGCTCTATTTCGCCCTCGAAACGCTGGTGGACAACCGGGAAACCAACCTGGCAAACGGCAATAACGGCAGCGGGGACGGCGACGATTATTTCCTCTATTCCGGCGTCCTCGATCCGCGGTTCCGGGTGCTGCCCTACGACCTGGACACGATCATGGGCCAGGGCAACGTCGGCGGGATCGTCAGCGACGGGCTGTTTCGGGCGGCCGCCAACGCGCGGATGGCCCGCCTTCTCCAGTGGCCCGACTTCGCCCCGCTCTACTACCGGGTGCTGCTCGGGCTGCTCGATGGCGCTGGCGCGCCCGCGCGGCTCGATCCGTTGCTCGATCAGGCGCTGGGCGAGCTGGCGCCCGCGGCCAACCTCTCGGCGATGAAGGCTTTCATGGCCGACCGCGGCGCGTTCATCCGCGCCCAGATCCCGCTGCACTTGACCGCGACCAACAGCTTGCCGGTCGAGGCGGGGATTTACGTGACGACCAATGCCACGTTCGGCCTGGCAGGCGCCGCGCATGCGGTTCGGACCCGATCGATCCTGGTCGGCGGACAACCCGCCCGCTGGGAAGGCTGGAGGTGCCGATGGGTCGGCCCGGCCATGCATCTGGCGCCTGGATTCAACCACATCCTTGTCGAGGCGATGGACGAGACGGGGCAGGTCTTCGAGCGGATCGGGGTGGATGTTCGTTACGACCTCGAAGGCGCAGGCCGGACCGTGGCCGCTCTGGACGCCGACACGGTCTGGAGGGCCGCGGACGGCCCTTACCGGATCGAGGGCCTTCTGACCGTGCCTGCCGGGGTGACGCTCGCCATCGAGGCGGGTGCGACCATCTATTTCGCCGACGGCGCCGGCCTTCGAGTTCAGGGGCGGATTGACGCGGCAGGCCGCCCCGATGCGCGCATTCGATTCACGCGGCTGCCGGGGCTCGCAGGAGATCCGACCGACCGGTGGGCTGGGCTGGACCTTGATCAAGCGGCGCTGAGCAACCGGCTGGCCTGTGTCGATTTCAGCTATGCCGGGAGCAGCGGCTTCTCATTCCGGGCGATCGATTCGGTGGCGGAGCTGGACCGCTGCACCTGGAGCGGCACCACGCAGACGCTGATCGAGACAGAGAACTCGTCCCTGGCGGTCCGCGGCTGCGTGTTCCCATCGATCGTTGAAAACGAGCTGGTCCATGGCGTGGGCATCCTGGCGGGGGGCTGCCTGGTGTTCGAGGAGAACGTGTTCGGGACCACCACCGGCTACAACGATATCATCGACTTCAGCGACGCGCGCCGCCCGGGGCCCATCCTCCAGGTGCTCAACAACGTCTTCACTGGCTCGAGCGACGACATGGTCGACCTCGATGGCGCCGACGCCCACGTCGAGGGCAATCTCTTTGTCCACGGCCGCCACAGCGACGCCACAGGCGAAGACAACACATCGAGCGCGGTTTCCTTCGGCCAATACAACGGTTACAGCCCTCATGTCGTGGTGGTCCGCAACCTGGCCTGGGATGTCGATCAGTTCGTCCTCTGCAAGGAAGGCGGATTCGTGACGATCGCGAACAACACGGTGATCGGCGTTCGCAACAGCTTCCTGAATCTGGACGAGCCCGGCCGCGCGGACAGCCCGGGCCGCGGCGCCACGGTGGAAGGCAACATCTACTGGAATCCGTCCGGGTGGGAGGGTGTGAATTTCGAAAACGTGGTCTCCTCGAGCCAGGCTGCCAACCTGACAGTCCAGTTCAACCTTCTCGCCGGAACCGATCGCCTGAGCCATGGGCCGGATAATGAACGGGCCGATCCCCGCCTGGTCAGTCTCGATCCTGCAGGCTGGTCGGAACTCGACGACGCATTTCGCCTGCAGCCTGGATCGCCGGCGATCGCCACAGGACCGAATGGCCTCGACCGTGGCGCCCGGGTGCCGCCCGGGGCGTCGATCAGCGGCGAACCACTATCCCCATGGCCGACGAATCGCGTCACGCTGCGAGTCGCCGGCCCGGGCATCGTCGCATACCGTTACCGTCTCGGTGACGATCCCTTCGGCGAATCCTGCCCCATCGACACGCCGCTCGAGCTCATGAATTTGACCAATGGCACGTATCGGGTCGAGGTTCTGGGCCAAAACTCGGCCGGGATCTGGCAGAACCAGCCAACCCGATCGCGATCCTGGACAGTCGGTCCTGCCGAGTCGAGGCTGGTCCTGAGCGAGATTCTCGCTCGCAACTCCTCGACGAACGAAGCCGATGGCCCAGGGGCCGGCTGGATCGAGCTGCACAACGAGGGAGCTGCGGCCGCCGACCTCGAAGGCGTTGGCCTCGAGGACGGCCAGCGCGGTGCGTGGCAATTCGTGTTTCCGGCCGGCGTGCGACTCGATCCGGGAGCGTTTCTGCTGGTGCTGGCCGACGCCGATCAAGCCGCTCCCGGCTGGCACATGGGCGCCTCTCTCGATCCGTCCGGAGGGAGCGTTCAGCTCGTCGGGCCGATCAGCCAAGGCCGCCCCCTTCTCGACCATGTCCGCTTCGGCATGCAGGTGGCCGGGCTGGCGATCGGCCGCGGTCCGGACGGGCAATGGACATTGACCGATCCGACGCCCGCGGCGCCGAACCGTCTCGAACCCCTTGGCGATTCGCGCGGCTTGCGCATCAATGAATGGCTGGCGGAGGCGCGCGCCTGGTTCGAGTCGGATTACATCGAGATTTACAACCCGGGTCCGTTGCCGGTCGGCCTGGGCGGCTTCCGGCTGACGGACACGCCGGTGGGCGATCCGGGGCGGCACGTGCTGCCGCCGCTGGCTTTTCTCGGCGGTTTCGGCCATGCAGTGCTGCATGCGGACGGCCGGCCTGACCGCGGGGATGACCACTTGAGTTTCGAGCTGGCGTCCGAGCAAGGCAGCCTGGCTTTGTTCGGCGCGGACGGCCAGGAGATCGACCATGTCATTTATGGGCCCCAGGCGATCGATGTGTCCGAGGGGCGGCTCCCCAGCGGCGGGTCGCGCTTCGCCTCGTTCGTCCATCCGTCACCGGGCGCTCCCAATCCGGGAATTTTAGTCACGAATGTCGTGACCACCACGATTCCGCTGCTGACGACCAACACATCGTGGCGCTACGAGGCATCGGGTCTCGAGCCTGATCCCCGCTGGGCCAGCCCCGATTTCGATGACTCGAGCTGGCCCGCGGGGCTCCCCGCATTCGGCTACGATGCCGATTCCATCCCTGCGGCCATTCTCACGCCGCTCAGTCTCACCGCATCCAACGGCGCGAAGATCATCACTTTCTATTTCCGGACCGCCTTCATCGCGCCTTCGCCCTTGCCCCCCGCCGCGAGGTTGCGAATGCGCATGTTGATCGACGACGGCGCCGCGTTCTATCTCAACGGCAGCTACCTCGACCGAGTGCGCATGCCCGACCCTCCATACACCAGCGCCACACGCGCTGCCTCATCGGTCAACGACGCGGCCTGGGAAGAATCCATCCTCGCCAGCACGCCGGTCGAGATTGGCACGAATGTGCTCGCCATCGAGGTCCACCAATACAGCAGCTCGAGCGCGGATGTCGTCTTCGCCATGACGCTCGACATGGTCCTCACCGCCACCAATGTCAGCGCCCCGCCCGCCGCCCAGGTCCGCCTTCACGAGATCCTGGCCGACCATCGGGCCGATGCCGGCTCGCCGGGGTTGGATTCGGATTGGATCGAGATCCACAATCCCACTTCGGAGAGCATCGACCTGGGCGGGTTGCGCCTCACCGATCATGCCGGCGATCCGAATCCATGGGTGTTCCCCTCCCCCTCGATCGTCGGGCCGGACGGATACCTGACCGTGCGGTGCGATTCGAGCCTGCCTCCGTCGGGCGCCAACACGGGTTTCGGGCTGGATGCGCACGGCGATGCAGTGTTTCTCTTCGGCTCGCCGGCGCTCGAGGGAGTCCTGCTCGATGCCGTGCGGTTCGGGCTCCAGATCCCCAACCGCTCGATCGGGATTTCCCCCGAAAGCGGGCTCTGGACCCTGACTGAGCCCACGCCCGGGGCGGCCAATCGCGGCGCTTCCCTGGGGGATCCTTCTCGAGTCCGAATCAACGAATGGATGGCGGACCCGGTCGGCGGCAATGACTGGTTCGAGGTGTTCAACGGCGGAAGCGATCCGGTCGAGGTGAGCGGATGGTGGGTAACCGACGATCTGGCTCGACCGCTCAACCATCCGCTGCCGCCGCTGTCGTTCCTGGGCGCGGGAGCGGATGCATGGCGCCAGTTCGAGGCCGACAATGATCCGGGCCAGGGCGCGCACCATGTCGGCTTCAAGCTCGATGCCCAGGGCGAATCGATCGGCGTGTTCCTGCCGGATGGTTTCCCGATCGATGGCATCCATTTCGGTCCGCAGGTCGAGGGCGTGTCGGAGGGGCGCTGGCCCGACGGCCAGAACCGTTTCCTGCCTTTCCCGGGCACATCGAGTCCCGGCGCCGCCAACCGGGTCCTGGCCGGCTCGATGCGGCTCGAACAGACGGTTTGGACGAGCCTGGGATTCCATTTCCTTTTCGAGGCGGCCGCAGGCCAGGCCTACGCCGTCCAAGCTAACGAAGGTCTCGCCGAGGATGGCTGGGTCGATCTGATCCGGGTCGATGCCTGCGACCAGCCTCGATGGATTGAAGTCCTGGATCCAGCCGCTCCCGGAACCGCGGCTCGGTTCTATCGCCTGATCGCCCTCGACCCCGCTTTGAGGGGATCGGAATTGCGTTGAGCCAAGGGCGATGGGCCACCTACAATGGGGGCATCGGATGCCGGCTGCGGCGCCGGAAGGGTGCGCCGCGGCGGGCGCGGGAAACCGACAAAGGGCCGAACAGCCGCCGTGCACTTAGCCCATCTCAGACTGCGCAATTTCCGGAACTATCCCCGGCTGGATGCCGATTGGAGCCCGGGATTTCACGTTCTCGCGGGCGCCAACGCGCAAGGAAAGACCAACCTCCTGGAGGCCATCTATCTGCTGGCAACGCTGCGATCCTTCCGCGGCATCGGCGGCGCCCAAATGATCCAGCAGGGGCAGGCCGGCTATTTTGTGGGCGCGCGCATCGTCGGCGTGGAACAGCACGATGTCCGGATCTACTGGTCGGTTTCCCGGCGGGAATTGACCCTCGATCGGCATCCGGTCCGGCGGATCGCCGATTACCTGGGGGTGCTGCGTGCGGTGGTTTTTTGTTCTGAGGACAGCCAGTTGGTCAAAGGATCCGGCCGCATCCGCCGGCGGTTTCTGGATCTGATTTTGACCCAGACGCAACCGGATTATCTGGCCTGGCTGCAGCGCTATCACACCGCGTTGCGGGCGCGCAATGCGATCCTCAAGGGCCGCGAGATCGATCCGGACGCCTTGGCCGGATTCAGCGCCGAGCTGGTTCGCGCCGGCAAGCCGCTGATGGAGGCCCGGGAATCGCTGACGCCCCGTCTGGCGGAGGTGGCCAGGGGCGCCTATGAGAGGATGGCCGGAGGCGGCCGGGAACCGCTCGCGGTGACCTATGAGCCGAATGTCCGGGGCGATCTGGCGGTGGCGCTGGCCCAGAGCCGGGCGCGCGACCAGGCCTACCGGCAGACCATGGCAGGGCCTCACCGGGATGAGTTGCGGCTGGCGCTGGATGGACGCCCGGCCGCCCAATACGGGAGCGAGGGACAAAAGCGGACGGTGGCATTGGCGCTGAAAGCCGCGCAGGCCGAGTATCTGACCCTCCAGCATGGCACGCCACCCGTGCTGCTCATTGACGATGTCATGGGGGAGCTGGATCGGCAGCGGCGCGGCGGATTCATCCCGCTGCTCGAACAGGTCCGGCAGGCCCGGAGCCAGGTGTTCATGACCTGCACCGAGGAGAACTGGCCACGCGACCTGGGAACGGACCTGGTGCGCTGGACCGTCACGGCGGGCGATGTGCGGCCCGGATGAACACCGCGGGGCTCGAGGAACTCGTCAAGGATCGACAGCCAAGGTCCATTTGCGGGCTCGTTCATCCGCTCCTGGAAAACCGGGGCCACTTGCGCTTCATCGATTTGTGATTATGGTCAGTCAGTGTGATAGTGGACGGCAACAGGTCGCTGGTGGAGAAGCTTTCGCGTTCGCAGATCTTCTGTGATTACGAGAAGGCGTTCAGCCAGACCACAGGGCTATCGCTGGCCATCCGGCCGGTCGAGGTCTGGCAGTTGGCGCACCAAGGCAAATCGGATCAAAGCCCTTTCTGCGCCCTGATGGGACAGAGCAGCGAGTCGTGCGCGGCCTGTTTGCAGGCCCAGCGGGAGATGAGCCAGCAGGAGGGCAACGGTCTGCGGCGGACCGTCTGTTTTGCCGGTCTGTGGGAGGCGGCCGTGCCGGTGCGGGCGGGCAATCAAACGGTGGGTTTCCTGCAGACGGGAGGCGTGCACCTGAAAGAGCCAACCGCGGCGGATTTTAATCGGCTGAGCAAGATCCTTGTCGGCTGGGGACTCAAGGTCCATCTGAGCCGCGTGGAGGATGCCTTCTTTGGCACCCTGGTGCTGACGGCCGAGCGATTCGATGCGGTGCTGCGTCTGCTCTCGATTTTCGCCGAGCACCTGGGATCGGTCAGCAATCAGGTCCTGGTGCAGCAGACCCATGCGGAACCGCCGAACATCGTCCGGGCCAAACAGTTCATCCAGGAGCATCAAGCCAACGACTTGACCCTGACCGACGTGGCGCGCGCGGTGAACACGAGCACCTTTTACTTCTGCAAGATGTTCAAGAAAGCCACCGGCTTGAAGTTCACCAATTACCTGTCGCGCGTGCGGATCGAGAAAGCCAAGAACCTGCTGATCAACCCCAACCTGCGCGTTAGCGAGATCGCCTACGAGGTGGGATTCCAGTCCCTGACCCATTTCAACCGGGTGTTTCGGAGAATGGTGGGGCAGTCTCCGACCGAATATCGCGCCCATTTGGTCCTGGTCCTCGCCGGGGAATCCAATCGCCAGGATTCGCGCGCGCGTTGAAAATGGGGCTTGCCCGGAGGAGAGGTAATTGGTAACTTCCGCGCCCAATTAGCCCGGCGTTGGGGAGGGGGGGACGGGCCCGAGGCGAATTCGGCATACGATGGGGCGAACGCGAACTGAATCATGACCATGACAATCACCGGCTACAGCAACACGACCAATCAGGCATTAACTGCGTGGGTGGAGGAGGTCGCGCGGATGTGCCAGCCCGCGCGAGTTCATTGGTGCGACGGATCGAGGGCGGAGCACGATCGCCTGTGCCAGGAGGCGGTGTCGCATGGCAGCTTCACGAGGCTGAATCCCCAGCTGCGGCCGGGGTGTTTCCTGGCTCGATCGCACGCAAGCGACGTGGCCCGAGTCGAGGATCGGACATTCATCTGTTCCAAGCGCAAGGAGGACGCGGGGGCGACCAACAACTGGGCGGATCCGGACGAGATGCGAGCCCGGTTGAAGGGGCTGTTTCAGGGATCCATGCGGGGGCGGACGCTCTATGTGATCCCATTCTCGATGGGGCCGCTGGGATCTCCCATTGCGAAGATCGGCATCGAGATCACCGACTCGCCTTACGTGGTGGTCAACATGGGCATCATGACCCGGATGGGCAAGCCCGTGCTCGATGCGCTGGGCAACGGGCCCTTCATCCCATGCCTCCATTCGGTGGGCGCGCCACTCGAGCCCGGCCAGCCGGACGATTACTGGCCCTGCGAGCCCGAGAAGGAAAACAAATACATCGTTCATTTCCCGGAGGAGCCGTCCATTTGGTCCTATGGATCCGGCTATGGCGGGAACGCGCTGCTGGGGAAGAAATGCCTGGCCCTGCGGATCGCCTCGGTGCTGGCCCGGCGCGAGGGCTGGATGGCCGAGCACATGCTGATCCTGGCCCTCACCTCGCCGCAGGGAAAGAAGTATTACATCGCGGCCGCCTTTCCGAGCGCTTGCGGCAAGACGAACCTAGCCATGATGCAGCCGACCTTGCCGGGCTGGACTGTCCGGTGTCTGGGCGATGACATCGCCTGGATCCGGATTGGGGCCGATGGGCGCCTCTACGCCATGAATCCCGAGTACGGATTCTTCGGAGTGGCCCCCGGGACGTCCAAGAAATCCAATCCCCATGCGATGGCCACCATCACTCGAAACAGCATCTTCACCAATGTGGCGCTGACGCCCGAAGGAGACGTGTGGTGGGAGGATATCGGCAAGCCGCCGCCGCCGCGGTTGATCGACTGGGAAGGAAACGAATGGACGCCCGGATGCGGCCGCCCGGCGGCACACCCTAACGCACGGTTCACCGCCCCTGCCGCCCAGTGCCCTGTCATCGACCCCGATTGGGAAAAGCCCGAAGGCGTGCCGATCTCGGCCTTCTTGTTTGGCGGACGCCGTCCCAGCACCATCCCCCTGGTCAACGAAGCATTTAACTGGGAGCATGGCGTGTTTCTGGGATCGGCGGCAGGATCGGAAACCACCTCGGCCGCACTGGGCAAGGCGGGGGTGCTGCGGCGAGATCCCTTCGCGATGCTGCCTTTCTGCGGATACCAGATGGGGGATTATTTCGCTCACTGGATCTCCATGGCACAGCGCACCGACCGCGCGAAGCTGCCTCGAATCTTCTTCGTCAACTGGTTCCGAAAAAACAAGGACGGCAAATGGCTTTGGCCCGGCTACGGCGAGAACAGCCGCGTGCTGAAGTGGATCTGCGAGCGGATCGACGGCGTCGGCCGAGCAGTGACCACCCCGATCGGCAACCTGCCGGAGCCGGACGCGCTCGACTTGAGCGGGTTGACCATGGATCCGGAAGACCTCCGGCAGTTGCTGGCCGTGGATGTCCCCGGCTGGAAAAACGAGGTTGAAGACATCGCTCGCAATTACGAGAAGCTCAACCACCACCTCCCGGCCGCGCTGAATCAGCAGCTCGAGGAGTTGCGGCGGCGTCTGGAATTGGCCTGAGAGCCGCTCTCAGCGTTGTTCGAGGGGCTTTTGCACGCCAGGAGCCCCTCGGATGTTTTTGTAACTGTCACACCCTGGCTGCCGTCTCTTATTACGATGAAAACGACGCCGATCCTCGCGATTTTTTTAGGTTTGGGATTGTCTCTCCATGTGGCAGGGGGCGAACCGCCCCGGCCGCAGCCGCCGGCCGGACCGCTCATGTTCGAAGGCCTCAATCCGGAACAACGCCAGGCGCGCTTCGATGCCATGATGAAGCGGCTCGAGCTGGGGATCGAGGCCTTGGAAAAGAAGGCAGCGGCTTCTCCGCTGACCGATGCCGATGAGCAGCAGCGCAGGCGGCTTCGAGACATGAAGGCCATGATCCAGCTCCACAAGAAGAGGATGGATGGAAACGCCTTGGCGCCCGAGGAACGAGAGAAGCTGGCCCAGCTCCAGGCCCGGATCGGCCCGGCACCCCTCGAGCGCCCCATGCGCTCGCCGGCAGCCCGCCCCGAGGGCCGCATCCAGCCCGAACGCAGACCCACCGCCCGTCCCGAAGCTCGGGCCCATGGCCCTGCGGAAGGGCGGCCGGAAGCCAGGGCGGAGGCTCGACCTGAAGGGCGCGCAGAGGCGCGCGCCGAGGCTCGAGTGGAAATCAGGCCCGAAGGGCGGATGGAAATCCGGCGCGAGGTTCAGATTGTTCAGCGGCCTCCTCCGGCCGCAGGCGATCGGCCTGCGGATCAGCCCAAAGCGCGACCGGAAGGGCGGCGCGATGTCGATCGGCCCCAGCCGGACCGGCCGGCGCTGGCTCCCGATCGTCCCTTCAAGAAGCAGGATCCGAATCGGGGTCCGGCGCCCGCGCCCCGCAAAGACCAACCGAAATGGGATCCCGAGACGCGCCAGGCGGTCAAGGAAGTGCGAGATCACGCAGCGGATCTTCTGCGCCAGATCCAGGAGACTCGGATGAAACTGCATGCCGTTGCACGCGAACCGAAAGCGAGCGAAGAGCAGCTGGGCGATCTGGCGGCCCGCCTGGGCAAGCTCGAAGTGGAGTTGGCCTTGCTGCGCGCGCGGGCCGAAGCCAAGCTCAAGCAGCGGTTTTCACCCGATCAAGTCGAGCGGTTCAATCAGCGTCTGAAGGATTGGCGGCAGGGTCCGGGCTGGGGGATTCCTCAACGTCCGGGCGGTGCTCCTGCAGGGCGGGCGCCGCGTATTTATGGGCCACGATGGCAGGCGCCGATGGCCCCCGGCATGATGAATCGGCCGATGGCACCGTTTTTCAGGAATCAGCCGGGGCGCTTGGCTCCGGGGATGCCGGCTCACCCTGGGCGGCCGTTTGCGCCGCAATGGGGGCAGCCAGGGGCGTTCCCGCGGCCGCCGTTCGCCCGCTAGCAGCGTTCGAAGATCTGGCGATCGGCCCCCAGGATTTCGCCGAAATCTTCCTTAATCCACGGTGCGCACCGCGTCTTCTGTCCCGAACGGATTCGGGACGCGGAGCGTGCACTCGGGATCGTCGCGCCACTCCCCATCGACCAGGAACCGATAGTGGTAGGTGCCGGGTTCGAGTTCGACGGTGGCGCGCCATATCCCGTCGGGGTGTTTGCGCAAGCTGATGGGCTCCTCCTGCCAGCGGGTGAAATCGGCGACCAACTGCACGCTGAGGGCGGCTGGGGCGTTGAAGGAGAACGTCTGTTTGCGCTTGGGAGAGCTGGGTTTCGTGTCGTTTGGCATATCGACCTCGTCGGTTGAATCACCCTAATCTCGAATGCGGTCCTGTCAACCGACGTGGCGCCACGCATCCAGGCGCTGCTCGAGGCGGGCCAGCGGGCACACTTCCTCGAAAATGGGAGGGAAGTCTTTCCGCAGTTGATCGAGGGTGGGGATCGATCCCCAGGCGGTGACGGTGAAGACCTCCAGCGCGCGAGCGACATCGAGGCCGAGAGCGCGATTTCGTCGATGGAACCTCTTGCGGCACTCCGTCTGCCAATCGGCGATCGAGCGCGGAGATTCCATGTGGTGGCGCCCCACCCAGGGCAGCCACTCGACGATCTGCGACTGGTGGCAGTAGGACATCCGGCAGATCTCCTCGAACGCATCCTCGACATCGATCGCCAGATCGAACGGCACAGCGCCCGCCTGGTAGCTGTCGTGCACGTTGAGAATCACCGGGACACGGCGCGGCTCCGATCGGGTCTCGTCCGCCGGGTATTCGGGCGTGAATGCGTGCGGCACGTTGATCAGGTAGGCGACCTGGCGGACCGCGTTCGCGACGTCCAGGTGATCGACGTGAACGCCGGCCAGTGGGTCGGCCGGCACCGGCGGACAAAACAAGTAGTCCGGCTCGAAATCGCGGATCGCCTTCCACAAGGCAGCCAACAGAAGAGGTTCCCGCGCCAGAAACGTCTCGCGCGGCACCCGCCCATCGGGCAGCTGGAGGAGGGCGAACTCGTAGCCGCCGATCCTGGCCGAGGCGAGCTGTTCTTCGTGGCGCAGGCGGGCGGTTTCGGCTCGGGTGCGAAACTGGTGCCCGCCGGCTCCGTCGGTGCACACCAGGACGCGCACGGTCAGGGCCTGGCCCAGACGGCGGCGCCACAGCTCGATCGTCCCCGATGCGGTAAACTCGTAATCGTCAAAATGGGCGTGGATGTAGAGGATTTTCATGGCGCTTTGGGGCATCGGTCACTCGGCGGCCGAGCAGGAAGACAAAAGGGGGCTCAATCCGATGGCAATTGTGGTTCGTCGGGGGCATCGGTCTCAGGCCCGTCCCAGTCCGGGAAAACCTGAGGGGGGATCTGGCCGCGGCGGATCAGCTCGCGAAGGTCTCGGATGATGGTGCGGCGGGCGACGCGGAAGTGGCGGGAGAGGGCGGAGACATTCGGACGGCCCTGGCTGTGCTGGAGCAGGGTGAGCATCTCGTTCTGCCGGCTGAGCCGGTCGGCGGACCGGCTCAAGAGGGCGTCCGCGTCGATGCGTTTGGCGCGCTCCAGCGCCTCGAAACGCCGAACCACTTCCGCCTCGCCGCATTCGCTCAGCGCGATGCGGACGGTGCGCTGCAGCTGGTGAAGGTCCAGCGGCTTGGGGATGCAGTAGTGGGCGCGCCGCGGCCCTTGGAGCGCCTGGAACTGCTGGTGGACCTCGAGGGCGCCCGACACAACAATGATGGGCACAAACGGAAGCAGGTCCTTGAATGAAGGCAGGTAATCGAGGCCCCGTTCCCCTTTTTCCAGGATGTGATCCAAAATGATGAGCTGGGGAGGGTGGCGCCGGATCCGATCGAGAGCCTCGGTGACCGAGCCCGCGTGGTCGAGCGCATACTCCGACAGCGCCTCATCGTAGATCTCCCGCTGGAGCGGGTCGTCCTCGATGATCAGTATAACCGGTTTGTCCATGGTGGCTGAGGATGGAATCTACTCCCGAGGGGCGGCTGGATTCAAGCTCGCGTCGGGAGCGGGCAGGATGACCGTGAAGGTCGAGCCGCGGTGGAGTTCGGACTCGACATGGAGGCCGTAGCCCTGGGCCTTGGCAAACTCGTAAACCATCGAAAGGCCGAGGCCGGTGCCGCGTTTGCTGGAAAAGGATTTGGTCGTGAAAAAGGGCTCGAAAAGGCGAGGCAAGTTCTCGGGGGAGATCCCGACGCCCCGATCTCGAATCTCGAGAAGCACGTACCGGGAGGCCGGATTGGGCGCGAGGACAGGATTGACGGGCAGAGCGGCCGCCAGACGCGAAACAACCGCCACCTCCCCTGCCCCGCCGAGAGCGTCCGAGGCATTGAGAATGAGATTCAACAGCAGTTGCTGCATGAGATCGCGCGCGCACGGCACGGGCGGCAAGGCTGGCGCCAAGTCACAGCGAAAGGTCACGTTGGGCAGCAGGCGATCGCCGAACAGACGGAGCGTATCCTGCACGATCGAGTTGAGATCCTCCGAGGCCAGCCCGGTGTGGGGCGCGCGGCTGAAGCCGAGCAGCGCCTTGACGACAACGGCCGCCTGATCCACGACCGTCAGGATGCGCCGAGTGCGGACCTGGATCTTCTCGGGATCGGCGATCTGGGATTCGATGAGCTGGGCGGAGCCTTTGATAATGGAGAGGATATTATTGAAATCGTGGGCGATGCCGGCAGCCAGGGTGCCCAGCGCCTGCATTTTCTGGCTGTGCCAGAGCGCCTGGTTGGCAGCCTGGAGCTCCTGCGTCCGCTGCGCAACGATCCCTTCGACTTGCGCGTAGCTGCGCTTGAGCCGCAGGTGGCGGTTGACCGCCAGCCAGGCCAAGCCGATCGCAACCAGCACCGCCCCCGCCAGGACCGCCAGGAGCCGAGTCTCCAGATACCATGGAAGGGCGACCGCGAAATCGAATACCGCGTAGTGCTGGCGGTCCACGTTGCCGTTGCGGTCCATCGCGCGGGCTTGGAAAAAATGGCGTCCAGGCGTCAGCTCCCGGATATCGACGGACGAGACGGCGGCGAAGGGTGTCCACTGGAGATTGTCCAGCCGCCAGGAATAGAGCAGGCGTTCGGGGGAGGTGATCTTCCATTTGTCCTGGCCGCGGAGTTCGAAACGGACGGGTTCATCCAGCAGGAATTCGCGGGTGCCATCGGCGCTCGAGATCGAGACGCGGGGCGGGTCGATATCCGCGGCGGGCTCGTGCCGGACCAGTCCGCGACCCGTCCCCACCCAGATGCCCCCGTGGCGGTCTTCCAGAACGCAATAGGCGACGGCGCTGGGAAGCCCCTCGTGAGCGTCGTTGTCGAGCCAGACGCCATCGACGAAATGGTGGATGCCGTCCCGGGAGGCCGCCCAAATGCTTCGGTCGCGAGCCGGGATGATCGCGTGGACCTGGTCCAGGCCGGACCGAATCCTGGTCCAGGTCTTACCGTCGAATTCGTGAATGCCGTCCCGCCCCCCGCACCAATAGCGGGAGGCGTCGATCTCCAAAAAGCAAAACGCCTGATCAGGAGCGGCGCCATCGGCCCGGCCGAACACCTGGAGCTGGCGATCGCGCAGGACCGCAATGCCGGCGGCGCCCCCCACCCAAAGATCACCCGAAGTCGTGCGCCGGCAAAATTCGAGCCGATCCACGAAACGCGGATCGGCCGGCGTTCGCAGCAGCGGCTGGAAACCTTGCAGGGTATATCGCTCCAGGCGGAGCTCGCCCGCCGGGCTGGCCGGCAGAACCTGAACCGCCTGCTCGCCGGGCCCGAGCGAACCCAGGAGCCGCAGGCGAAGCCCTTCGGGATGATGCACAGCCTCCGTGACCCCCTGGATGGGATCGAATGCCAGAATCCGATCCGCCCATCCCAGGAGCAAACGCCCGTCGGACAGCAGCTCCATCGATTCCGGCGATTCGGATTCGACGTCGGAACCGACAGGCAGCGGCAGGGCGGTTCCGGCCCCCCCCTGCCAGAGGATCAGGTTCGTCGAGCTCAACCACCACAGCCGTCCTTGGCCATCCATTTGGCCGGCGAGAATCGGGGTCCCGGCCCCCGGCTGGTCCGAGAATTCCCGCCAGGGCAGGGGCATGAACCGAGCCAGACCCTCGGACGTGGCCAGCCAGAACACCCCCTTCGGTTCCCGGGACACATCGTAATACTGCGCTGCCGGAAGCCCCTCCGTGACCGGATGCTCGGCCCCCGCCCGATCGACGCGAACCAGTGCGTTGAAGGAGAACGCCCAGCAGCCATGCCCCGCATCATACCAGCCCTGGCGGACCTTGCCTTGGAGCAAAGGCCAGGTCTGCCATTCCTGACGGCTCCAGCGAACCAGCAGACGCCGCCCCGAGCCGCGCGATTCGGCGATGCAAGTCACTCCGCCTTGGTCGTCCAGTGCGGGATATTGGAAGTGCACCAGATTCAAGTGGGCGGGGGGCAGATATTCGCGCCAGTCGCCGCCGGGGCTTGGGCTTGCATCGGGAGACGGGATCGAGGTTCGCGCCAGACCCGATTCGCCCGAAATCCAGACGCTGCCATCGCCCGCGTCCGCCATGTCCAGAAACCGTTCGAGGCCGGTGTCGGCCGCACGAACCAGGTCCCGCTCCTGCCCGCTGACGCTGTCGAATTGAACCAGGCGATCCGACAGCAGGTAGATGACCGAGCGATCCTGGGTTGTCAACAGCGGCAGCGGATGTATTCGCCGCGATAGATTGGTTTGGATCTCGAGCCTGATCCCGGACGATTCATGGCTGATCCACCGGTCTTTGCGGAATTCGATAAGCCCGAAGTCGTCGATCGACCAGATCCGGCTATCGGCGCTTTCGAGGATGGGGGCATTCGAGTTGGGCGGGGCCGGAATCTGGCGAATATCGAATCCATCGAGCCAGCTGACTGGATCCTGATCTCCATGGCGGACCCAGACGCGGCCCTGGGGGCTGACGGTGACGGCCGTGCACCAGGATCGCGCCAGGCCGTCCACCGCGCGATAAACGCGCCAGTGCGCCGGCCGCTGGGCATGGGCAAGAAAGGCCGTTCCGCAAAGGAAAGCCGCCGCCGCACACAGCCGGATCCCGATGCCAGCCGAAGCCGTCATGAGCCAACACCAGCCATGACTCGAGAATCGGCTCATCTGTGCAGCCAGATTGGCCTCCGGCACGCACAGCGGCAAACCTTTTCTGGGAAGCGCGGATTTCAATCCGCTTCTCGAGACAGAGAACCATCACGATCGACGCTTTCAGCCGTTCGGACAGGCCCGTCGACATACCAAAAATGGCTGCCTTTCCGGTTCTGGCTGCCGCGGCCGTTCGAAGCGCGAGGGCGCTTCTTCGCCGCGCAATCATGACCCCGGAGAAGCCGCGCACATCTGGCGGATACGCCCGACGGCTTCGTCGAGGCCGACCTGGACGGCCTGGCTCTCCGCACGCCGCTTGAACTCGACCTGGTCCTTCTCGAGCGTCCGTCTGCTGACCGTGATTCGCGCGGGCAGACCGATCAGATCCGCATCGCTGAATTTCTCGCCGGCGCGCAGCGGGCGGTCGTCGAACAGGACCTCGATCTTCTCCTGCTGAAGCCGTTGATAGATCGATTCGGCGCCCTCTCGAACAGCCGGATCCTCGAGGTTGAGCCCGATGAGGTGAACGTGGTAGGGCGCGATCTGCGGCGGCCAGATGATCCCTCGGTCGTCATGGTTCTGCTCGATGCAAGCGGCTGCCATCCGGCTCACCCCAATCCCGTAACAGCCCATGATGACCGGACGCGATTGGCCCTGGGCATCGAGGTAGCGGCAGCTCATCGCCTCGGAGTACTTGGTGCCGAGCTTGAAGATGTGGCCGACTTCGATCCCTCGGGCCGCTTGGAGCCGCCCGGCGCAACGCGGGCATTGGTCGCCTTCGCGTGCCAGCTTGAAATCGCCGAACTCAGGCCGGGGCAGGTCCCGGCCGAAATTGACGTTGATGTTGTGGTAATTTGTTCGATTGGCGCCGCATTCGAAGTTGACCCGGCCATCGACGTATCCATCGGCCAGGATTCGAACGCCAGCGGGCAGTCCGATCGGACCCGCGTAGCCCACTTCCGCCCCGGTCATCTCCCGGATGCGCTCCGGTGCAGCCAACCGCAGGGGCGCGCCGCCAAGATGATTGGCGACCTTGACCTCGTTGACATCGCAATCCCCCCGAACCATCACGGCCACCATCTGCCCGCCCGCGTCATACAGCAGGGTCTTGGTCGTTTTCCAGACCGGGATCTCGAGGAACTTGGCCAGCGGCTCGACGCCGATCAAACCCTCGCCCAATACGGCTTCCATGGGACTCATCTCCGCATCCTGAGGAAATTCCTCGAGGCGCGAGCTAGCCCGTTCCTGGTTGGCGGCGAAATCGCAACGGTCGCAGAACAGGATCACGTCCTCACCCGTGTCGGCCAAGACCATGAACTCCTGGCTGCCGCTGCCTCCGATGGCGCCTGAATCCGCCTCGACCGCGCGGTACTGGAAACCGATCCTCTGGCAGATCCGGTGGTAGGCCAGACGCATTGCCTCGTAAGCCGCCTCCAGGCCCGCTTCGTCCGGATCGAAGCTGTAGGCGTCCTTCATGATGAACTCGCGGGCGCGCATGAGGCCGAATCGGGGCCGGATCTCGTCGCGGAATTTCGTCTGGATCTGGAACACATTCCGGGGCAGATCCTTGTAGGATTTGATCTCCTGGCGGAGGATGTCGGTGACGACCTCCTCGTGGGTGGGCCCGAGGCATGCGGTGCTCCCGCGGCGATCCTTGAAGGCGAACATGATGCCGTCGACAGCGGTGTATCGTTCCCAGCGGCCGGACTCGATCCATAGCTCCTGGCTCTGGAGCGCGGGCATGAGCAGCTCTTCGGACCCTGCGGCGGTCATTTCCTCGCGCACGATCTGCGAGATCTTATTCAGCGTGCGATGGAGCAGGGGCAGGTAGGTGTAGACGCCCGCGGAAAGCTGGCGGATGCAGCCCGCGCGCAGCATCAGCGCATGGGCGGCCGTCTGGGTGTCCTTGGGGACTTCCCGCAAGGTTTTTCCGACATGTCGGGATTGGCGCATGGTCAAATTCTGATGTTTCGATCCAAACGGAGGTGACTTTGGACTGATGGACGCCTTTCTGGCCAGCCATTTTTGCAGGCATGACCCTTAGGGTCTGTGCAAAAATTACTTCCGATTTTGGCGGGAGCGCCGCCGGGCCA
>CAYWIM010000060.1:0-28177 GCA_964458325.1 uncultured Verrucomicrobiota bacterium | reverse complement strand
CATGGCCACCCTGCCTCACGCGCGCCGCAATCCGGCGCAGGGCGAGGCGGGGCGAGGGCAGCCGGAGATAAACGATTTCGATCCGGTAGCGGGCGGCCTTCCAGCGTTTGAGGCGCGCCACATAGACCAACCCGCTGAGAGTGGTTTCAAAGGCGAAATCGGATTGCGCATGGGCCAGACGGTCGAGTTCTCTCAGGAAGAGTCGTCCGGCGGCCAGAACAGCCAGTTGGGGGCGCAGCGGGGATAAGCCACCAGCAATGAGGTCGGCGTTGACGAAATGGATGACCCCGGCATCCCGCGGAAGAAACTCCCGCGCAAAAGTCGTCTTGCCCGCACCATTGGGGCCGGCGATGACGACACATTTGGGTCGGGCGTCGGTTCGGTTCATCTAAGCAGTTCCTCCTTCCGCAGCAGGCCCTTCAGGCGATCCTCGGCGGCGTAGGCGTCCGCCAGGGCGGTCTTCAGGTTGCCGATGGCTTCGTCGAGCGTGATGGTCTTCTCGTTGTTCACGCGATCGACGTAGCGCGGGATGTTCAGGTTCCAATCGTTCTTGGCGATCTCTTCCACGGTGACAACTTTCGCCGCGCCCTTCACGTTCTTGAACCCCGCATACCACTTGAGGATTTGGTCAACATGTTCGGGCAGCAGGGTGTTCTGGTTGCGACCGCGCTTGTATTGCTCGGAGGCGTCAACGATCAGAACACGATTGCGCCGGTCGGGCTTCTTCCGGGCGCGGAAGACCAGGATGCAGGCCGCGAGGCCGGTGCCGTAAAACAGGTTTGGCCCCATGCCGATGATCGCCTCCAGCTTGTCCGACTCCAGGATGGCCCGGCGTATCTTGCCCTCCACGCCCATGCGGAACAGCACGCCGTGCGGCAGCACCACCGCCATCCTGCCGGTCGCCCCGGACATGGATTTGAGCATGTGCTGCACCCAGGCGTAGTCGCCGCTGCTGCGCGGCGGCACACCGGCGAAGTTGCGACCGTAGCGGTCGTTGATCCAGGCGTCCTCGCCCCACCGCTCCAAGCTGAACGGCGGATTGGCAATTACGCAGTCGAACGTGGCCAGGCTGTCTCCGGTGAAGAATGCCGGATCGCGGAGCGTATCACCGCGCACGACCTGGAAATCTTCGATGCCGTGCAGAAACAAATTGATCCGGGCGATGCCGCTGGTCGTCAGGTTCTTCTCCTGGCCATGCAGTTTGCCCCATAGGGTCTTTACGTTGCCGCCCGCCTCCTTGACGTGCTGGATCGCCCCAAGGAGCATCCCAGCGGTGCCGCAGGCGGGATCGTAGATCGTCTCCCCGGCCTTGGGATCGAGGATTTCGACCATCAAACGGACGACAGTGCGCGGTGTGTAAAATTCGCCCGCCTTGCGGTTGGTTTGGTCGGCGAATTTCTTGATGAGGTATTCGTAGGCTTGGCCAAGCACGTCGTCGGCGATGTCCTTGTTCGCCAGCGGAATTTTCGAGAAATGCTCGATCAGGTCCCGAAGCAGGGCATCGGACAGCCGGTCTTTGTTGCTCCAGGGTGTGTCGCCGAAAATCCCATAGAGCGTATTAGGATTTGCCTTCTCGATTTCGCGGAGCGACCGCTGGATAGCCTGGCCGACATTTGTTTTCGTAGAGCGGACATCATTCCAGTGGCAGCCCTCCGGGACCTGGAACCTGTGGTTTTCGGCGAACTGCGCGTAGGCGATATCACCGCCCGATTCGGACAGGGCGATCTGATACTCCTCGTCGTAAACGTCGCTGATGCGTTTGAAAAACAGGATCGGGAAGATGAACGACTTGAAGTCCGAGGCGTCCACCGGGCCGCGCAGGATGTTCGCAGCCTCCCACAGGTGGGATTCCAGTGTCGACAGGCTTGCCGGCTCGGAGGTCTGGTCCGCCATCAGGCCCTCCCTCCGACCGGTTGCTGGACCACCAACCGCGCCGGGCTGCCGGGGTGATCCGGTGCCCCGCCGCCGTCCTGGTCATCCGATGGCGACGAACGCACCCTCGCGATCGCCTGGGTATCTGGGCGACCGGCCAGCAACTCCGGTATGCCTGCGGGCAGCGCGTTCATTTCGGACACAGCCTTTCAATGGCCCTGGCCTGCCTGCCGCGACCACAATGGCCGCTGGCAGAATTGACCACGAGCAACATGCCGATACGCAAGCCCGGCCCCACAACCAAGGCTTGGCCGACTGTAATCCGCTCGGTTCCATTGACCTGCAGCGAGAGGGGAATGGAGCCAAACATCAGGGTCATCGATCTGCGTAATCCCACGGGCCGCACGCTCCGAGGCCGAACCCCTGTTCGCCGAGCAGCGCGCTTTGGCGGTGCGCGATCTGCCGGATCCGCCCGGGCGCTTCGCGCGCGCCATGCCAGCTGAGCTGGTCCGCAAGCCGGGCCGCGTCAGGCCCCTCGAAGTAGTAGACCGATCCCGCGGGCACGGCCAGCCAGCGCCGGCGCGGGCCGGGTTGCAGCTCCGGGTCCATCACCCGCAGATGCCGGCGGGCGCTCCAGCCGTCCAACACCAGCGGCGGCGGCACACGGGCCGCCACCAGCCGGCAGTCCAATCCGGGCAGGGACCGGATCCGGCGCCGCCATGCGGGCCGGGATTCGCCGGGGCGCCGCGCGCCGCCCTGGCGCAGCAGGACTTGCCCGGTCCGCGGGCAAACCCACGACGGCAGCCAGCCGCCCGGATGATCGGGGGGGCCCGTGAGCGCGGGGAACACGGCCGGGGAAAGAAGCAGCCACTTCACCCGCTGACCAACCACCGGCGCGCTCACCGGCAGCATCGCGTCCAAGTCGAATGGCGGCAGCGGGATGACCTCGCCGACATTCCGCCGCTGCCCCAGGCTCAGCCATGGCCCATGGCTCGATCGCCAAAGCTCGATCGCATCCTGATCCGGCTTGCGCGGCACGGGCAGAGCCGCCAGGAAGACGATGGCGATGTCCTCGTTCATCCGCAGATGCATACGGCCGGCGCCCGGATTCGCCGATTGCGTCGAAGGCAACGCCGGCCATTCCCAGCGCGTCTCGAACAGATCGGTGCAGTGCCACCATTGGGCGGGGCTCGATCGCTCTTGGCGCAGGTAGGTTTCAATGGCCTCTCGCTCCCACCAGTCGCCCGGGTCCTTTCGATCGTCGCCGGCGGGTGGTCCGGACCAGTTCAGCGCCGCCAGGAGATGGCGCAAGGGCGGCGGCAGGTTGCTGCGGGCGTTTTCGTCCGCGATGGGCGCCAGGAGATCGAGCCCGTCCGATCCGGCGCCGATCACATCCGCCGGCCGCGGGAACAGCCAGTGATATTCCTCGCGCTCGTGCCGGCATGGAAAGGGCCCCGCTACCGTGAGCGCGCCGAATCGCTGCGTGCGGGCCGATCCTTGAGGATGTTGTCCGCGGGTTCCGGCGGCGTGGGTTTCCTCCCATAGCTGGACCTGGGGAAAGGCCTCCTGCAGCGCGGCGTGCCACGCTCGAAACAGGATGGCAGGCGCTGGCCACGCCGCGGGCTCGATCGGATCGATTCCCAATCCGGCGGCCGGCCTTGCTGCGAGCTGCAGCGCATCTGATGGCTTGAATTCGTAAGCGCGCATTTTCTACGGTTCGTTCAATCCCGCCGCGAGTCGGAACACGTCCGCAAACAAGCGGAACGGCCTCGCTGCCTGCGAATCAGCGCCCTGCCTGCCGGCCAGTTCCTCGAGATAACGCCGGCCCAGCCGCCGCAGTTCATCCCCCGCCCCATGCGGGCTTGCATGCCCCGCCTCGACCGAGTTCTGGATTGCCCACTGAATTTCACGGTCCAGCCACTCGACGGTGTCCTCGATGGTGTCCGACGTGAATCCGATTTCCGCCGCTGCATTTCCCTGAACCTTCCCCTCTGCCGGCCTTCGGCCGCCGTCTGCCTCGCGATTCACGAGTTCCACGGGCGAGCCCTGGCTGAGGCCATCTTTTTCGATCGCTGCAAGCGCCTGGCGAAAGAACGTCATGGGGAACACCGGCCCCCCCGGGATCGATCGTTGGCGGCTTGGCCCGTGCCGCAACAAGAGGTCGAGCAGATCGAACGCCGCGGAAGCCCCCCCCTGGCTCCCGGCGGCAAACGGGAACTCATAGTGCCTGGTGTCATCCGCCCGTCCGGCGGCGTCCATGCAGGCCACCCCCACAGCCTCGCGATTGCCGCTGTCCCAGGATCGGGCAGACCAACGCGCGCCGAGGGCGTTGCCGGCTGTCCACGTGCGCCCGGCGCGCGCGCGCCGTCTCGTGGCCGCCGCCCATCGTGCCATGATGGATGCGGGCCTGTCCCGGGGGCCGATCGCGATCCCGGCCGAAAACCCAACCCTCTCGCCCTGCAGCATCCATCGCTGTCGGGACCAGCGATCCCAGCACTCCCGCGCGGTCTCGATCGCGTCCGCCGGCGGCAGTGCCGCCAGGAATTCGTCCCCTCCCGCGATCAACAATCCGCCCGTTTGGCTTTTCGACAGGCTGGGGACGAGCGAATCCAGCAGGCCGGCGAACGCCTGTGCCACGGCCGCCCATTCCCTGGCTTCGGAATCATTGGCAGGCATGATGAGCGGTTCGGGCAGGTTGATGCCGGCCGACAGCCAGGCCATTCGATTCTCGGAGGGCAATGCCGGCGCATCCGGCGCGCCGGGCCACCCCTCGAGCCGGGCCAGCCTCATCACCTCTTCGGTTTCCGGCGATTCAGGCCAGGAAGCAAAATCCTCGGTCCATGGCCGGTTGAGCGTCGGGCGGGCCTCCGGCGGCCTGACCGATGCGGCGGAAGCCGCAGGCGCAGAGTCCAGGCGCATCTCCCATCGAACCCGCCAAAGACCCTCGAGGACGCGAACCACGGCCGAGCCGGGCTTTCCCTGAGCTGTCCATTTCTCGCGGATCCGATCCATGACCTTGCGCCAGGGCGAGGACTCGATCCGGCCGTCGAACAATCGCGCGAGCGGTTGAGGATCGTAATCCGGCGATACCCGCGCCAGGAGCCACAGGGGAAACCGTGCCGTCCGGCGGATCGTTTCGGGGGCGAGCGGGTTGCCGCTCGACGGCGGCGGATGCGGCCCCGTACCGGAAGAGCCGAGGGCAGGGAACACAATGGCTTCGGGCCCCTGCTCCCGGACGATCGAGCGGAGCGCCTCGGCCATGAGGCCCTCGGCCAGGAGCCGCGCGCCCCACCATGATTCGATCCCGGCCGCCTCGTCGACCAGATCCGGCCGCGGATGAACCTCAAACCACAAGGTCGCTGCTGGTAAACGCATTGGAATATCCCTTCAACCGTGCGGCACAATGGGATCTCCGGATCCCCCGCCCGCGAGATGCCCAGGCTGGTTCACCGATTGCCTGGCCGCGGATCCGATTTCAGGTTCCAGCAGGTGATCTCGCGTTCGTCGCGCACGTAGAGCAGGCCGCCGGCCCAGGCGGGGAAGCTCCAGGTCTTGCCGCAGACCTGAAGGCGACCGCGTTCCCGGTAGCCGGCCGGATCGGCGTCGATCATCACCAGCTCGCCCAGATCGGTCAGCACCAGCAGCCGATCGCCTTGCGCAATGAGCGATGCGTAATCCCCAAACCCGGCTTGCGACCATGCGATCTGGCCGGTTCGCGCGTCGAATGCAACCAGCCGCTTGCCCGGTCCCAATCCATACAGATGATGCCCCACCCTGACGGGGGTTGAAAGGTTGATCTTGAGATTCCTGTTGGTCCAGGCGGGGATCGCCCGAAGCCCGGCGCCTTCGGGGACAATGTGCGTCGCCACCATCCCCAGGGTATGGGAGCCGACGATCACCCGATCCTCGAACACATTCGGCGTCAGCACATGCCGGTTGGCCGATGTCTTGAGCGGGACTCTCCACAAGAGCTGTCCATCGTCCGGCCCCAGGCCCATCAGCGCATGCGCCGAAAACACGATGACCTGTCGCACCCCAGCCACCTCCCGCATCAGGAACGATGAGTAGGCCATGGGATCGCTCTGCGACTGCCAGGTCTTGCGGCCGGTGCGCCGGTCGAAGCTCACCACGCTTGCGCCGTTGGTGGCGCCCACGGGAACGAAAACCCGGTCGCCATCGACGATGCCGGAGCCGTTGTTGCCTCGCCGGGTGGCTGCGCCTGTTTGCGAGAGGTTCTCTCCGGTGAACACTGCTCCGAAGTCCTTCTCGAAACTGACGCCCCAGCGGATCCTGCCGTCGGCCAAATCCAGGCACCGGAACTCGCCCCGGGAGGATTGAACGAACACCTGGCCGTCGTGGATGAAGGGCGTGCTGCGGGGGCCGGCCCCCCACTCGTCCTTGTGGGCCTCGGCATAGGGCTGGCGCCAGATCTCCCGGCCCGTCTGCGCATCCAACCGGTGCGCGACCTCGCGCCCCTCTCGCTCGTCGAGATACACCAGGCTCCCATCCGAAACCACAATCCCGGAATGGCCGCCTCCGGCCTCGATCCGCCACGCCGGTGAGGCCTGCGCAGGGAGCGTTTCCGGGAACGATTCACCGTCCGATACCCGCCCGTCTCGATCCGGTCCGCGCCATTGAGGCCAATCGCCGGCTCTTGACCCTGCGCAGGCCAGGTTCAGCAGCGCATAGAGAATCGCCATCGCGGGACCGGTTCGGCTCGTCATGCCCCTGAAAATAGCCGGCCGGCTGCGGTTGGCAAGAAACGATCAGTATCCAAGGCGGGCGAGCTCGGACTGGAGCTGGTTCTGGAAGGCGAGGATGTCCGCCTGCGAGGGTTTATAGCCGCGCTGCTGGGGGGCCAGGGCCAGGCGCCCCATCTGATCCAGATACCATTCGGCTTTTTGCCCGTCGCCGAAGGTGACCTTGCCGCTCAGCATCGTGCCAGGTCGAACCATTTGATCGACGCTGATCTGGGCGCGACCGCCGCCCGGGGCCGGCGCTGGCGCCGGCTCGGCCGCGCCACCCAAGCCCCCCCCGGCTTCGTCCAGATCGCTTTCGTCGGGCTCGGCCGGAGCAGGGGCGGGGATCACTGAATCGACCGGTGCGGGCGCGTCCGAATCCTTCGGCTGCAGGCGAAGATCGTCGATCAGAAACCGGAGCTCCATGTACGTCAGGCCGATCCCCAGCTCCTGCGAGAGTTTCTGCTGGATCTCGGAAAGCTTGAGTCCTTGTTCGATCCAGTGGCGGACCTGCTGTTTTTGAGAGTCGTCAAGGTTCATAGATCATCGTATGCGCGGGGGGGGCCGATAATGGTCTGGGCGATCCAGGCCTGGCGCAGCCCTCGAGTGGTTCGCAGCCAATCCGGATGGATCGCCGGTTGTCCGGTCCGATCAAGCAAGAGACTCCGGAGCGGCTGCGGCGTCGGGATCGGGGCGGGCCCCGGTTGGCTGCGCCCGGCAGGCACAGGTTGCGCAGCCGACGCAGGCGGTTGCGGGAGCGCCATGGAAGTGCGGACGGCCGGTGCGGGAACAGGCCGGGGCCGGAGCCGCGGCGCCCGCGGTTCGCGCACGACCGGCGGCTGGATCACCGGGGGCGGAGCGGCCGGAGGAGGGGGCGGGGGCGGCGGTTTCTCTTCCGCGGGCTCGGCTTCCAAAAGCCGCCGCAATTCTCGTTCCCAGTCGAATCCGCGCGCAGGCGCGGATGGCGAAGCCGGCTCGCCAGCCGGCCGGGTTGTCGGAGGCGGGGGCGCCGCCGGCCAGGGCTCATCGGAGCCGGGGGGCGGGGCGGGCGCCTCGTCCGGGGTCCGCCGGCGCATCAGGTTCGATAGGGCGGACAGGACGACAATCGCCAGGATGGTGAGGATGGCTTCCATGGATCAAGCCGCCGAGGGATCTCGGGACGGGATGAAACGCCGGGCGCTCATTGGGCTTTGGGTTTATAATCCTTGCCGGCGCCGGGGCTGGCGATGCTGTCGCGCATCGCGGTGTCCGCCTGAATGTTTTTCATCCGCAGATAATCCAGGATGCCGAGGTTGCCCTGCCGGAATGCCTCGGCCATGGCGAGCGGCACCTGGGACTCGGCCTCGACCACGCGGGCCCGCATTTCCTGGACGCGGGCGACCATCTCCTGTTCGAGCGCCACGGCGGCGGCGCGTCGGACCTCGGCCTGGGCCTGTGCGATCAGCTTGTTGGCCTCGGCCTGCTCGCCCTGCAGCTTGGCGCCGACGTTCTCGCCCACATCGACATCCGCAATGTCGATCGAGAGGATCTCGAACGCGGTATTGCTGTCGAGCCCCTTCTCGAGCACGGTCTTCGAGATCCGGTCGGGATTCTCGAGAACCTCCTTGTAGCTGTCCACCGATCCGATCGTCGAGACGATCCCCTCCCCGACGCGGGCGATGATGGTCTCTTCGGTGGCGCCCCCGACGAACCGAGCCAGGTTGGTTCGCACCGTCACGCGGGCCCGCGCCTTGATCACGATGCCGTCTTTGGCGACCGCATCGATGGTGATCTTTCCGGTGGTGGGAGCCGGGCAGTCAATGACCTTGGGGTTGACCGAAGTCTTGACGGCCTCGAGGACAGTCTTGCCGGTGCCTTTGGTGGCGAGGTCGATCGCGCAGGCGCGGTCGAAGTCGAGGTGGATCCCCGCCTTGCGCGCCGCGATGAGAGCCAGGATCACCATCTCGACGCTCCCTCCGGCCAGGTAGTGCGTCGACAGATCGTCGATCGTCACGTCCAATCCCGACTTGATGGCGGTGATCCGGTTGTCCACCACCATGCCGACGGGCACGCTGCGCAGCCGCAGCGCAATCAGATCGGTGAAGCGCACACGGGCGCCCGAGAACAAGGCTCGGATCCACACGCTGAAGAAATTGATCACCAGGATGGCGGCCACCAGAAACACGACCAGCACCACCGCCAGCGCGATCATCATCAACAGCCGCGAGCTCATCAGCTGCGCCTGGCCCAGAAACAAGATTGTATTTGACATAATTTGACGTCGGTTTTTTGCGGCAGGCGCGCGTGCCAGCCGCTTATGATGGCGACGCGATGGACCGAACCACCACGCGCCCACCTTCCACTGCCACGACCCGCACCGCCATCCCGCGCTCGATGAACGGGCCCTCGGAGACCACGTCCACCCGTTTCCCCTGGATCGTCGCCACGCCGGACGGGCGCAGGTGGGTGAAGGCCGTGCCCGTCTGGCTCAACAGCTCCGGGTGTTCGTTGCCCAGGCCGCCCACCGTCCGGACGGAGATGAATATCCGAGCCGCCCTGCTGTTCGGGAAGAAACGCAGGTAGGCCAGGGCGCCCGCCGCCAGACCGGCCGATACCAACCCCAGCGTCCAGTGGCCCGCGCGCACCCCGTGTTGCGCATACGCCAGCACCACCGCCACCACCAGGCAGCCCAATCCCAGCGTCCCAGCCACCAAGCCCGGCAGGATGGTCTCGAGCATCAATAAAACCGCCCCTGCCAGGATCAGGATGACGACGGTTTCCATGTCCGCAAACATAGATGCGAGACGGTCTGCTGGCAAGGTTTGGTTCTGGCGCGCGCTCCGTGGCATGGTCGTTGGCCAAGTCGATTCGGAACCCGGCGGATCGGCTCTCCCCTCCACTGCCATGGAGGAGGGGAGGGAGAAAACGGTTTGCGAGCCGAAAGGCGGCCACGCAGTGGACGCCGCGCCCATGAGTGCAAGCCCACAACGGGAGGGTGAGGGGATTGGCATCTTGCGCAGAAGAATTTTGTCTTACGCCCCGCCGCCAAATGGATTTCCCGCTTGCGCCGCCGGGCTTTTTGGGCAATTTTGTCGCACTTTTGAATCATGAGTCCGACACCCATTCGAGTGGCCGTAACCGGCGCCGCCGGTCATATCAGCTATGCCCTGCTATTCCGCATCGCCTCCGGGGCCATGTTTGGCCCTGAACAGCCTCTGATCCTGCATTTGATCGAGATCGAGTCGGGGATGAAATCGCTGGGCGGCACGGTCATGGAGATCGAGGATTGCGCCTTCCCGCTTTTGAAGGGGGTGCAGGTAACGACGGACTTGGCGGAGGGTTTCCGGGATGTGAATTGGGCGATCCTGGTGGGCGGGATTCCCCGCCGGCCGGGCATGGAACGGAAAGATCTGCTCGGTATCAACGGGCGGATATTCGTCGATCAGGGCCGTGCCCTCGATCGTTACGCGTCTGCCGACATTCGCGTCCTGGTCGTCGCCAATCCCTGCAATACCAACTGTCTGATCGCCATGCGGAACGCGCCGCAGATCCCGTCGGATCGCTGGATGGCGATGACCCGCCTCGATGAGGACCGGGCTCGGGGATTCCTGGCTCGAAAGGCTGGGGTGAGCACGACCGATGTATCGCGAGTGGCCATCTGGGGCAACCATTCAGCCACCCAATACCCGGATATCTACCTGGCCAGCATCCGCGGCCGGCCTGTCGCTGAGGTGATCCAGGACGAGCCTTGGTTGCAGGGCGAATTCATGCGGGGCGTGCAGCAGCGCGGCAGCGCGGTCCTCCAGGCCCGGGGCGCATCGAGTGCCGGCAGCGCCGCCCATGCCATCATCGAAGCCGTTCGGTCCGTCATTGAACCGACACCGGCCGGCGATTGGCATAGCATGGCGGTTTGCGCCGATGGCAGCTACGGGATCGAACGCGGTTTGATCTCCTCATTCCCGGTGCAGTCGAACGGCCAGGGTCTGACGATCGTTCATGGCCTGGATCTCCACGAGTTCAGCCGGGCCAGGATCCAGACGTCGATCGACGAGCTCCGAGAGGAGCAGTCGCACGTCACCGAGCTCATTCCCGCCGGCTGAGGCGGCTCGAGCCTGCACTACAGCGCAGGCCGCAGGGATTCGTCCTGTTTCATTGCGTCGTACAGCTCGAGCGAAACAGGCACGGGCCGTCCCTGGAGATATGCCTTGCGTCCGGCCGGCCAGCGCTGGGCATCGATAAACAGGATCAGGCCTGCCCATTGTCCCGAGGGCGAGCGGTAGGGCCGCAGGATGACTGGCGAGGCAAAGCGCCCCTGCTCGGCCTGCGTCCGCCCAGGCTGCCAAGTCCAGTCCGCCAACTGGCCCTGGGTGTAGCGCTGGTGAATTGGCAAGCCCAGCGCCGCCCGGAACACCGGCCCGCCATGCATCCGCAAACCCGCGTCATGGTCCTGTCGGACCCAGGTGAATCCGGGCCCGCAGCGCCCAGCCACCACGTCCTGGCTGCGGCCGTGATAACGCCATCCTTTCAACCACCGGGCCAGCTTCCGAACCGCGTCCGCCCGGTCTCGAGCGGGCAGCTGGCGTGCGACCACCATATCCGGTGTTCGGAAGCGCGCCAGGGCGGCGGCCAGCGACGGCGGATTGCCTGCCATCCCCAGCGCACCCAACGCGCGGCGCGAACGATATCCCAGCGCCCCCCACTGCCCGAACACCGCCACCAGCGCCAGGACGTCCTCCCATAGCCGTTCTTCTCCCGTCCAGATCAGATCCATCCGGAATTGAGCCGGGCCATTGGCCAGGCCGAACCCGGCCCGGCGATTCTGCCGCAGGGTGAAAAACAGGTATTCGGAGTCCGCTCCCGCCAGCCCTTGGAGATCGTCGGCACCGATTGCGGTCCGGCTCGACAGCGCGGACGGGCCGGCGGTATCGAGCTGGATCCGCAGCGCGCTCGAGCGGCGCTCGCCCGGGCGGGCGGCGCCGAAGATCTGCTGTTCCTGCGCGGCTAGCGGAGTCGCAGCCAGGGATCGGAATCCGCCGAGGACGCGGAACCACCAACGCAGCTGGCCCCGGATGGCCGGGCCGCGGATCTCGGCCTGGGCGGCTGGCCGGGCGCCTCCCGACAGCAGGGGCGTGAGCAGGTCGAACGTGAACGTCTGGTGTTTCATGGCATCCGGCCGAGCTTGATTTTCTTGGACACCTGGCGGATGGCCATCTCGACATGGGCCCAAGGGCCGCCCCGGGCGGCCCGGCTCTTGAGGTCGTCCCAGAAGGCAGCCCGCTCGCCCCGGAGCGCCCGGACGACCGCCGCCTGCTGCCGCGGCGTCAATTGGCGGGTGAAATACTGCAGGCGGGCGCGGAACTGCTCATCCGTGAGCTGGCTCAACTCGAAATCCTCTTTCTCCTCCGGGCTCATGGCGGAGAGCCGCTCCCGGCTGGCCGCGGCGGATTGCTCGACCGCCTTCTTCTGCTCCTGGCGCTGTTGTTCGTCGTCCTGCTGGCGCCGGGCCATGGTCTCCTGGTCGAATGCCTGGCGGATCTGGCGCCGCCACTGGTCCTGCAGGGCGTCCGAAGTGTCGAACCAGCCGAAGCCGGCCGCCGTCCCGGCTCCCAGCCCCCATTCGCGCAATCCGAGCGCCAGCCACCGCAATGCCCATTCCGCTTCCGGACGCGGCCCGCGCAATCCGAAGGCAAACACGTGCCCAGCCGCCACGACCGGATAGAAATCCAGACGGGGAGTCTCCACATCGGGCGCCTGAGCCAGGGGCTTCTCGCGGGCGTAATAGCCGGGATGATGATCGGACCGCACCTCGACTTCGAGGTCGGGGGACGGTGACTCCCACGGGCAAGCCGGCAAAAATTGGACGCGGCCGGCGATGGTGGGCAGGGATCGCGGCCCGGCAGGTTCGATCTCGGGCGCATCGAGGCCGACGGCCTTATCCAGCCGCCGAGCCGCCGCCGCCGCGATCTGCGGCCACGCTGCCCCGCAGGCCTGGGCTTCGTTCGAGCCCGCCGCCCGCGCCTCGATGTTCCAGCCGAACACACGGGCGATCCGCTCGAGGAGCTGGGCCTTCGTTTCGTCGCCGGCTGCGTCTGAGAGCTCCCGCACGGCCGCCTGGCGCGCGCAGCCTTTCGCGGCCGCGCCCGGGATCCAAGGGGCCCCCGTCAGCCGATCCAGGCAAAGGCCGGGTGCGGCTGCGGGCGCCAGGCCGCCCGACAGGCTCAGCCGCGCCTGCAGCTTCGCGAACAGGAGATTCTCGGGCGCAATCCGCAGCCCATGGAGCAGCAAGTTGCGCCATGCCTTTTGCCGATGGGGCAGTGCCGGCCAAGCCACGATCCGGGCCAGACGCTCGGCCTCGCGCGCGCCCCTCTCCGGCGGCGCGCCGTACCGCTCGAGGAGCAGGGTCCGCTGATCGCACAGCGCCGCATCCACACCGAGCGCTCTCCAGGTATCGGAAGGAAGCCAGACGCTCATCGAGCCGGATCGGCGGGCGCCAGGCGCCGCAGATGACCCAGGTAGGCCAGAGCCTCGGATGTCGCCCGCTGCAGCAGGAGCGAATCGCTCCGCTCGCCCGTCAACACCTGGATCAATGATTCGGGATCGGGCGCTGCCGCCGGGAGCAAGCCCAGGTGCGCCGGCGACAGGAAATCGGCGGTGCTGGCAGCGATGGCTGCTGCCGGCCCCCCTTGGCCCCTCGCCACGCCCATGGCCCCGAGCAATCCCCGCTGCAGAATCAGCGTTGCCAGATCCCGCGCTGCGCCGCCGGGGTCGCCGGCCGCCCATGGGCGCCCCGCGTCGGATTGCCAGAACCGGAGGGCATGAGCGGCGCGGAGTTGTTCGACATTTTTCATGGGATCGAGGGCTCAGGCCACAGGGTTCTTCACGGCCACCGAGCAGAGCCCGTGGCCTGTGCTGGCATCGCCGCCGACCTGGCAGATGCCCCACTTCTCGATTCTCTCGCGGAAGAGGTCGAGCGCTCCCCGAGCCTGGGCCTGGGCCGGCCGCGGCTCCGCCTCTTCCCGGGCCATGATCCGGGCGTAGAACATCGTCTCAGCCGGCACGTTTTCCTGGCTGTAGATGGATCCCGCTCGCACGGCCCCGGAGGCCGCATCTAAGGCCGCGTGCTGGACGACGTCGCAAGCGGTCTGGACCAGGTAGGACAGGAGGCTGTCGCTCACCAGGACCATCCGCGAGATCAGCTCGGTCCAGACCGGATCGCAGGGCATCAGGGATTGCAGCGCGCCCGCCAGCTGCGGCGGCAGCTCCTCGCGATAGAACAGCGTGTAATCTTCGAGCACGATGCGATCGCCCAAGGCTAGAATCCCTTGCCGATGGAAGAGCGCCTGGTGGTCGCGCGGCGCTTCCCGAGGCAGCAGATCGTGGTTGGGCGTCCCGTCCGGCTTCAACGCCGCCAGCCCCCCATCGCGCGCGTAGCGCCGCAGGATCAGCGGGCACGTCACCCAGGCGAACCCACCCCGAGCCGACCGCACCGGGAATGTCAGCAGACGCGCCTCGGACACGTGCAGCCGGCTGGGCGCCGTCTGGCCCGTGCGGTTGTCGCCAAACAGCCACCGCCCCTGGGCATCCCTCTGCATGCCGGCGGCCTCTCCTTCCGACGCGCCGGCCTCGAGCCATGCGGCGGCCAGCGCGCCCTTCAGAGTCGGGCCCGGAATCACCGGGAACCCCGTGTGCCGCTCCCGCTGAATGGGCCGATCCACCGCGCCCGGTCCGAACCCGGCCCCCACATGCATCGGCGTTTGCGTCAACAGATGCAGCAGACGCGAAGTTCGCTGCCGCGGCGATTGGCTTCCGGTGATTGGATCGCTCATGGACCAGCATCCATGCTACCGGCGTTCCGCTGCCGCCGCCAAGCCTAATCCGCAACCGTCCGCCGAGTTGAGCGTCGCGCCAGATCTCAGAACAAGTCCCGATGTCACCCGGGCGGAGGCCCTGCCGCTGGGGATTGCGGCAGCCCGACAGCCGTTTCGGTCCCGGTCACTCCTCGTCGAGCCGGTTTTCCCACAGATACTTTTTCGTCTCGCTCACAATGACCCCGCTGAGCAACAGGAGCGACACCAGGTTGGGAATCGCCATCATCGCGTTGGCGGCGTCGGCGAAATCCCAGATCGGTTTGAGCGGCACCATGGCGCCGAGCAGGACGGCCAGCACCCAGAGCCACCGGTAGGGCTGGGTGGCTCGGCTGCCGGCCAGGTACTCGATCGCTTTCTCCCCGTAATACGACCAGCCGATGAGCGTCGAGAAGACAAACGTGAGGAGACCAAAAGCCAGCAGGATCGGGCCGACTTGATGGAGCTGGGCAAAAGTCGTTTTGGCCAGATCGGCCCCTTTCAGCCCCGACGTCCACATCCCGGTATTGACGATGGCCAGGCCGGTCAGCAGACAAATCACGACCGTGTCCCAGAAAGTCCCGCTCGAGGAGACCAGGGCCTGCCGCACAGGATTCCTCGTTCGAGCCGCGGCCGCAACAATCGGGGCGCTGCCCATGCCGGACTCGTTGGAGAACAAGCCGCGGGCGACGCCGTAGCGGATGGCCTCCTTCATGCCGGCGCCGACAAAACCACCGACTGCGGCTTGGCCGGTGAAGGCGCTGGTCAGGATCAGCATGATGGTCTGGGGAACGGTCTCCCATTTCCAGATCAGGAGCGCGACACAGCCCGCGACGTAAACGATGGCCATCACCGGCACCAGCCTCTTGCAGACCCGGGCGATGCTCTTGATGCCGCCGAGAATGACCAGGCCGGTCAGCGCGGCAATCGCGCTCCCCGTCAGCCAGCGCGGCAGGCCGAAGGCGCTTTGGGCCATTTCGGCGATCGAGTTCGCCTGCACCATGTTGCCGATGCCGAACGAGGCGATCACTGTCATCGCCGCGAAAAGGACGGCCAGCCATTTCAGGTTCAGGGCGCGCTCGAGCACATACATGGGGCCGCCGGCCATGGTGCCGTCCGGCTGAACGATCCGGTATTTGACCGCCAGGAGCGCCTCGCCGTACTTGGTGGCGATGCCGAACACGCCCGTCAGCCACATCCACAGCACCGCCCCGGGGCCGCCGGCCGCGATGGCGGTGGCGACGCCGACAATGTTGCCGGTCCCGATGGTGGCCGCGAGGGCGGTGGTCAAGGCGCCGAACTGGCTGACATCGCCGGCCCCCTCCCCGTCCTCATCGCGAGAGAGGGAGATCCGGATCGCCCGCAGGATATAGCGCTGGATGAAACGAAGCCGGAACGTCAGGAACAGATGGGTGCCGACCAGCAGGATCAGCATGGGCGGGCCCCAGACGATATCGTTGATCCTTGCGATTGCGCCGGCGATCCATTCCATGCCATCGGTTGTCATTGGATCGAGCCTATCAGGGGCCCCGGTTCGATTCGAGGATTCTTGGCATCCAATCGCCATTTCGTGTCGAGGCCGCAATCCAGCCTCCTTTTGGATTGGAGCTGGCGGCGCAGAACCAGCCGCCCGAGGAGTGCAGGGGTTCTCGATGGCATTGACCTCGAGCCTATCGAGCCGCGATAATCGAGCCGATGAAGCCAGGATTATCCGCCCGCTGCGAAGAGGCCTCCGCGCCGGCGCCGATCGGGTCTGCCGGACGCCCGATCTCGATCGATCGATCGCGCCTGCTGTGCCGGCGCCGGTTCCTTGCAACCGTGGCCGGCGGCGCCGGCCTGATGATTCTTCCCTCTGCCCGGACTGCATTCGGCGCTCAGGCAAATGAGCGGCTTCGGCTGGCAGTCGTGGGGATGGCCGGCTATGGCGCCTGGCATGGATTCGGCGAATCGCTCCACACCCTGGGGAACGTCGGGTATGCCGTTTCGTGTGACGTGGATCAGCGGAAGGTGCAAAGGGTTTACGAGCTGTGGGCGAAGCGGGCCGAGGAATGGGCCGGGTCGAACCAGCCGGAGCAACGCAAGGCCGCCGCAGAGTTCTACGGCCCGCTGGTCGCCCGAAAACCTCCGCTCTACGCCGACTTCCGCCGCATGTTCGACGAGGCGGCGGACCAGTTCGACGCCGTGGTCGTCGCCACGCCGGATCACACCCACGCCATCATCGCGGCGGCGGCGTTGCGGGCCGGCAAACCGGTGTTTGCCGAAAAGCCGCTGACGATCAGCGCCCACGAGGCGCGCGCTCTCCATCGCCTGGTCCGCGAATGCAAGCTGCCCACGCAGATGAATACAGGAGGAGCCGCCAGCCGCGGCTTCCGGCGCGGGGTGGAACTGATCCGGGAAGGCCTCCTCGGCGATGTGCGCGAGGTCCACATGTTTTTCAGCCGGGGCGGGCGGAACTTCCAGTCGCCTCCGCGGGGCATGCAGGCGACGCCCCAGGAGCTGAACTGGGACTGCTGGCTGGCCCAGGTCCGGTGGCGCGACTACCACCCCGAATGGATCAACCGCATTGCGTGGCGCGACACCAGCATTGGCGAGCTGGGCAACTTCGGGCCGCATACGGCCAACATGGCCTTCATGGGGCTGAACGTGAAAGACCTCTGGACCCGGGGAAGCCGGGGCGAGCGGATTCGCGTCACAGCGGAATGTTCGGAGGCCAACCAATTGTCCTATCCGCGCTGGGAGAAGATACACTGGGAGGTGCCGGCCCGCGGCCCGCTGCCGCCCGTCGCCTTCACTTGGCACCATGGCTATCCGCCCGATTACGCGCCCGGGTCTCGACAGCTCCTCGAGGGCATCCTTCGCGATCACGGCGTGCCGGAGACGGAGTTTCCGGATTTTCTGCCGTCGGCGGGCTGCCTGCTGTTGGGCAGGGAAGGTCTGCTGGCCACAACCAGCCACAACACGACTGTCCTCCTGCTGCCCGAGCCGAAGTTCGAGCACGTCGATCTGGGCCGGCTGCATACGCTGCCGGCCGCGCAAAACCAGTATCAGGAATGGATCGACGCCTGCCGCGGGAGCCAGACTCCTCTGGCCAGCTTCGAGCACGCCGCGCCGTTCGCGGAGTTTCTCGCCGTCGGCAGCCTCGCCACACGATTTCCCGGCGAGCCGATCGAGTTCGAGCCGGGGACGGGCCAGATCACGAACCATCCACGGGCAGCAGCCTTTCTCGAATACGATTACCGGAAAGGCTATGCCATCTGAGAGCGTGTTTGGGAGTTACCACACACGATCCAAGACAATCTGCGAAGATGAAAACCCAACTCCATCGATCCTCGTCGGATCCGACGGCGCCCTGGTCGCGGATGACCACTGCGTCCGCGTGACGGCCCTGCCGAAAGAGCGGTTCGCCAACATCAACGTCGACCGCCCGCAGCGCCTTGCCGAATCGCGGGGGATCGGAGCTCCACGTAATCGATCTCGCCCCGATCGCCGCCCTCGGGGGTGATATCGACCGCAACCTCGTCGCCTTCCGCCAGGGCGACGCTCCCGATCGCGTGCGTCTTCCAGGCGTTGTCGTCGGCCGATGCCCTCCAGGGTGCGCCTTGCGGAACGCCATTGACGCGCAGCGCGAATGCCGCCGCTCCGCCCCTCGCGTCGAGATATCGAATGTCCACGTCGTACCGGCCGGACCGCGCCGCATAGATCTCGTGGAACCGATTGCGAATGGCGCCTTTCGATGGCCCGGCCGCTCGGACGGACAATGATTGCGAGGCGGCCCTTCCCGCTAAAACCGGCGTGGCGTTCTCGAGCGCGCCGAAGTTCTCCGCTTCCATGCGGATGGTTCGGCGAACGCCGGGCAGCGCCGGCTTTCGCTTCTTTTCCATCAGGCTCTCGAGCTTTTGGGGATCGCACTCCTCGTCGCCCGTCAGGAGGGAGTAAGCAATGGTCGCATCGGAGACATCGGCACGCCCCACGGCCTGGATTCTGGAGTGCACCCAGCGCAGCCGCTCGTCGCTCGAATCCTGCATCCACTGGAACAGCGCCCATTGCTTCGGGGTGGACGATGTCCGCGTGGAAGGGGCTAGCAGATGGCCGGGCCGGACTTGAATCCAACGGATCCCAAGGCCGATCAGATCCCGCTTGGTGCAGCCTTCGATGGGGCGCTTGCGGCCGAAGCCGTCGTTCCACACGCTGTGCGATAGACAATAGACGAACGGCCTTTTCGCTGGATCGGCGGCCCGGATCCCCGCATACGGCACGTCCATCGGGCCCGCCAGCAAGTAATAGAGCGGGTTTTCCGCCGACGACGCATTGACCGCCTCCGTGACGCTCCGGATCGCGCCGGCGAGGTCGGTGCGGCAGTTCTTCAGAACGGAGGAGGGGATACGGTATCGCTCGGCCGCGCCCAGCACGCTGGCGTTCATTTCGCTCTCGAAACGCGAGTCGTTGTAGTTGGTGATGTTGTTGAAATCGATATGGACCAGCTTCTCCTTGACCCCGAACGCGTCGAGGATGGCGATCACAACCGGAAAGGCGCCCCAATCGTCCTCGTCGTTGAAGTTGCCGTCGTGGCTGAGCGCGATGCGGCCGCGGAAGAGCTGGCCGTCAAAAGGCCGTGTGCCAACTGCTCGGGTGAGCGCGGCGGGGGCAGGCGCATCGGGCTGGCCCCACGCTCGCGGACAGAGTGCCAGCAGAAAGCCCAAGACAATGCCCGTCAGCCATAGCGTGTTTCTCATAAATCGCCATTGAAATGCAAACGATCCAACACCGGCAAGGCATTCTTGGCCGTGTCAATAGAACACCACTTTGTCCATCTGCACGTTGCGGTCGGCCACGCCGGGGATATAGCGGTCGTTGACGAACACCAGGCCCAACTCGTGCGCACCCTGGGTCAGATTGAGCTCGAGGGGATATGCTCGCAAGCCGTCCTGGCTGAGCTGGATGCTGCCGACCTTGCGGCCATCCAGGTGCACGTCCACCAGCGGATACACACCCTCGACCTGGGAGCCGGCGGCGATGAGCTCCATCGTGTAGATGGCCTTTTGGGCCACCTCGATCCGGGTTCGAATCGCTCCGTTGGCCCCGAAGACGGCGCAGCCGCCTTGCCGGCGGAACTGTGTCAGTTTGGCGTCCGGCGTCATCTGCTCGCACTCGATCGTCACGCCATGCCGGGCAACGCACTCCGCCCCGAGCGCGGCCAGCAGGGACGATGCAAAGCGGGCGGCCTTTCGGCTGTTGCGTTGTTCGGTGTCCCAGCGGAGCAGGTCGATCACGACCATGCCCCGGCCGCGCTGGGCGACGGCTGTCGTCGGAGGTTCGGTCAGGAAATGGATGCTGGCGGTCGTGTGGGCAACGGCTGCCAACCCCCGGCCGGGCGGACGCCGTTCCAGAGCGCGGCCGGCTGGGTTCCGCAGTTTGACGTCGCTGGTTCCAGCGTCTTTGCCTTCCCGCAAATGGCCTCCTTCCTCCACAAACGCGCGCAGGGCTGCGCCAGCATCGGACGCGCCCCGGCACAGCACGAGCGAATATGCAGCCAGGTCCTTTGGGCCGATCGAGCCAGCGATATCATCGAATCGAATGCCGAGGCCTTGAAGGTAATCCCGGTAATCCTTGGTCCCCCCCATCAGGCCCACCTTCCGCGGCGCCGGGCGATATTTGTCGAGGTAATCGAGCAGGTTGGACAGAATCTGCGCCGCGGCCGGCTCGGTCTCGAATTTCTCGATTAGCTTGAGCTGGCAGAACACCCGGCATCCCTGCCCGACGAAATCCTCCTGGAGAGGCGCATGATCCAGGCCGGCGGCGGATCCAGAGACGACGATGGCGGCGGCGCCTCCGCGGTCCGAGCGCATCGGTTCGGCCGCCGTGACCCAATGGTCGCCGCGCCAGAACTTCAGATCGTCCGGTTCCACACCCCGCAGTGCCGGGTGGCCCGGACGCAGCGGGAAGGTCATGGTCGATCGGTGGGGCGAGAGGCCGGCATCCCAAAGCCCCTCTGGATACGCCTCCTGCTCGAGCACCAGCAGGCGCCCTCCCTTGCGCACAAATTCCATCAGCGCGGCCCGCTGCGGATGCTCGTGCCCGATCACGATCTCCCGGCTTGATTCGGCGCGCAAGGCCCCGGCGCCGATCACCAGCAGCTCGAGCGCCGGATCGAGCTTGTCGAGGGCATCCACAATGGCAGGACGCAGGCCGTTGGCTTCGAGCAACGCCCGTGTTTTTCCGCGGGGATCATGCAGGCCGAAGGAGGCCGCCACTCGAGGCAAAGCCGGGCGGGGAAGGACGGCATAGCGGTGCGTGTCCTCGAAGACGCGCCGGCCGTTTCGCGTGAGCGTCAACTGCCAGTCGGCGGCGGTGCGGCGGCGGACATCGGGCATGGTAAGAATCACCTCCAGCATTTGGCGGTCGGCCGGCTCGAGGCTCAATTCCTTCCTGCCCTGGTCGACAGCCCGGCCATTCATCGCCAGCGTCCATGCCAAAGTCAGGCCGGATGCCTCGAGGATGTCATGGAAGACCTCGACGCGGCGGTGGACCGGGCCGCCGGCATAGAAGCGGCGGTCATAATCGTGACAGTAGGCGGCGACGGGCTGGTAGGCGTGACGGACCGCCTGGTAGAGCGGATTCTCCGGATCGAAGGAGCCATCCTCATCGAGCGCGCCGCCTTCCATCATCGTCCAGGGACACATGCCGCTGACGCCGAAATGGCGGTAGCCGAGGATCTGCATCTTCCAGCTCTCGGCCTTGGCGACGTTGCGCTGGCGGTGGTAATCGATGTAGGCATGATCGCCGAGGAACACGGTGTTCCACGATGGATCGTGGGAGGGGATCCAGAGGAATTCACCGATGTAAAGCGGCTTGTCCTTCCGCCAGAAAAACTCCGGATCGCCATTGTCGAACCGGTGGCCAAGCACCTTGGGCTGGCCCAGCCACCAGGACTCGTTGGGCCACCCGGTGTAGAAGGGATACTCGTGCGGATAATGGATTCCGATCACATCTGCCACGCCGCCCGGATCGCCGTCCGATTCGTAAAACATGGGGCGGGTCGGGTCCCATTGGTTGACCCACTGCCCCATGCGGATGAGATCGGCCTTGGCGGGCGAGGCGTCGTTCATGCGGCTCCCCGAGAACTCGTTCTCGAGGCTCCACATCACGACCGAGGGATGGTTCCGGTGGGCTCGAACCATGGCATCGAGATGCCTCGCGTAGTGGTTCCAGAAGGCCGGATCGTGAACGCGGTAGGTCTCGTCATCGTTGAAGACCGCGCCCTCGACAATCATCAGGAGGCCCGCCTCGTCCGCCGCGTCGTAATACCTGCGCATCCAGGGCTGGGTGTGGGTTCGAAATGCGACGCAGCCAGCCTCTTTGACTCCCAGCCACATGCGGCGGATCTGATCCGGGGCCATCGGCGCCCGGTTCGGCCAGCCCGCGCTCGCCAGCAGATGCACCTTGCTCCCGTTGAGAACAAAATCCGAGCCGTCGATCCAGAACTCGCGGAAGCCAAACCGCGTCCGCACCTCGTCCCCCGTCGAAAGCGACATGCGCAGGCGATACAGATGCGGATCCTCATGCATCCAATTCAAACGGCTCGTATCCGCCGAAGCAGCCGCCCACCGCATCGCCGTTGAGGAGAACACGGCTGTTGAACTTCACGCCTCCAAAGCGCAGCTTCACCCGCTGGCCGCGCATCGCGGCGGGCACGGTGACCGTCCGCCGGAACCAAGCCCGCTGGTAATCGTGGCCGCGCAGCATGCCCGGGACCGCGAACGGCTTCCAGCCCGACACGGGCGGCTCGGGCGAGAGGTCCTGCACGATTTGGTATTCCCAGGAGCCGTTCAGGTCGAGGACCTCGCGGGGCGCGGCGCTCGCATGAAGCCCGGCGGCAACCAGCAGAATCGGAGCCAGCCGATAGAAGTTCAGGAGTTGCATGGGAGTGGGATGGTCGTTCGCCCGCGATGCCGGGCCGGCATGCCGAACCAGCCGCGCATCATCGGGTTGATTCCGCTCGCGACGGCGGAAACGCAGCCGTCATCTTTCGATAGAACAGGTCGAAGGTCCCGTCGCGGTCAATGGCGTGAACCCGCAGGATTTGCCCGCGGCCCTTGCCGGGCTGGTAGAGCATATCCCAGTGGACATTGGGGGCGGAAACGACTTCCCACTTCGCCAGACCCGGTTCCGCCAAGGCCGCGATGTCCCCCAAGTCGAAGAACCCCTTCGTCGGTGATTGAAAACCGGGGCTGCGCAGTCGGAATTCGTGCAGGTATTTTCCCAGCTCCCCGCACGGCTTCAGCCGCTGTTCCGATTCGGCCATCGGACATGTGAGGTGTGTCCCCGTGTCGAACAGGATCAGCGGCAAATCGGACGCGAACAGGATCCGCACCGCCTTGAGATCGTTATACACATTGAAGTTCCAGCATTTCTCCGGCCAGAACTGGGTGCGCCCGTGCCAGAAGACTGCCACCTTGGCGGCGATCTCCGGACGCTTCAGCCACGCGGCCGCGACATCGGTGCATGCGCCCAGCGAGATGATCCAGAGCGGGGTTTGCTCGTCCTTCGCCAGCGCCCGCTCGATCAGGAAATCGACGCCTTCCGACTCGACGGGCAAAGCAGAGTATTGGAATGGCGACGCCCCCCGTTTGACTGGAAAGCGGCCCGCCATGCCCGCTTTCTCCAAAATGGTGTGGATCGCATCGACAGATTTTGCGATGCCGCCGGGCCCGCCCGAATCGCCGAAGTGGGCGCCGACGAAGCCTTCGATCCTGAACCTGTCTTGGGCCGCGAGCGCCATGGCGATCGCGTAGCGGTCGTCGATCTCGCAAGCGGCATCGGTGTCAATCACCACCCGGAGCCGCTGGCCCGCCGGCGGCCATCGGGGTACGGCCCGCTCGGCGGCAGAGACGGCCGCGGCAAGCGCAAGCATGAATACCCCCGCCCTCAGCCGCCGGGCCAGCCTACGAGCCGCCCCAGCGAGGACGACGAGAAAGCCTGGGCCAAAGGACAGCGCCGGTCCGGCAGCCGTTCTTAAAAATCCCGCAACGCGGTGCATCGGAGCCATTCAGTCATGCTGCCAGGAGCTCGCGCCCATTGTAAAGCTCCGCGACCGCTGCGTGCGAATCTTCCGGACTGCGGACTCCCTCGTCCTCAACCGCCGAATGGGCAATGGGTCTAAATAGTTGATAAATGAGGCGAATGGGATGAAATGGAGGCGCGGCACGATTGCTGCGTGTCAGGTCATCCAACGCCTGACAGCATGTCAACTGCGGGAAGCAGCGACGCAGCACGTTGTTTCTGGCAACTATTTAGACGCGACTGCATTGGTTCATGAAAACACGATCGCCATCCGGTCTGACTCCATCGCCCGTCCCTCGCTTCGCCAGCTCTGTCTTGGGCAGAACGATTGCAGGGAGGGGATCCCGACGGGTCCGCTGCGGTCGCGGCAGTCCGGCTGCTATGCTGGGCGCACTCATGTTCGCCATCGCAGCGATGCCGCCGAGCCTCGCGCGGGCTCAGGATGCGCCGCCGGATACGGCGCCGATGCGATGGAACGTGGCAGCCGCCGGAGCGGTTGCCGACAGCCGGACCGACTGCACCCGGGCCTTCCAGGGGACCCTGGACGCCGCGGGCAAGGCCGGCGGCGGCGTGGTCGAGATCCCGGCCGGACGTTATCGCATCCACGGCAACCTGCGTGTGCCCGCCCATGTGACGCTGCAAGGCGTGTTCCGCTCGGCGCCACGCCCGGCAGCCCTGGGCGCGACGAATCTCACCGGCACGGTCCTCCTGGCCAGCGCGGGGCGGGGCGCCACCAACGGGGAGCCGTTCATTCGCCTGGCCGGGCCCAACGCCGGAGTCGCCGGGCTGATCGTCGAATACCCCGAGTGGAAGCGGTCGGATGTGCCGCCGGTGCCCTACCCGCCGTGCGTGGCTTCGCGCGACACTGAGAACGTCGCGGTGCAGGACTGCTGCTTCCTGAATCCTTACGAGGCCATCCACCTGGTCCGGTCCGCGCGCCATCTCGTGCGGAACATCACCGGCTATCCCATCCGGCGCGGGCTGTTCGTGGACGAATGTTACGACATCGGGCGCATCGAGAACGTCCATTTCTGGCCCTTCGGGCTCGCCTACGACCAGGAGGATCCCTACTGCAAGTGGATCAACCTGCACGGCGTCGCGTTCGAGTTCGCCCGCACGGACTGGCATTACGTGGCGAACACGTTCTGTTTCGGCTACGGCATCGGCTATCGGTTCTCGGCCTCGAGGCACGGGAGCGCCAACGGCAACTTCCTGGGCTTGGGCGCGGATTCATGCGAGCGCGCCGTGGTCGTGGAACAGGCCCAGCCGCCCGGCCTGCTCATCAGCAACGGCGAATTCGTCGGCCGCTGGGGCAGCACGAACGCGGTCTGTCTGGAGATCGCCCCGGATGCCGGCGGCAAAGTGAGCCTGGCGAACTGCTCCTTCTGGGGGCCGATCGACCGATGCGTCTGGATGCGAAGCGCCCAAGGCCAATTCACAGCCAGCGCATGCCACTTCGTCCATTGGGACAACCGAGGCTCGGGTTCACCGGCCATCCAGCTCGATGCCGGACGTTCCATCGTCCAAGGCTGCACCTTTGCCCAGGACGGCGTGGCCGTGGCCGTGGCTTCCAACGTCGCCTCTGCCATCCTGATCGGCAACCAGGCTGCGGGCGGGTTCCGTGTCGATAACTCCGCCGGCGAGCGTGCCCAGATCGCGTTGAACGAGCCCGATCCCATCGCATGGACGCCGCAAGCCCGCGCTCATTACAGGCTGGCCGTGGGCGCTCCCGGCGATGGCCGCTATCTGCAAGGCTTTCACGGCGCGGAGAACACCGGCCGATCGTTCCGCTGGACCTCCTCCGGCAACGCATGGCTGATTCTGCCCGTCGTGCCCGGGAAATCCGCCGCGATCACGATCGAACTGCATGCGCCGAAGGAGGCGCTTGCCGAGGACGCCGGCATCTGCCTCGAGGGCCGGCGCCTGGCTCCCTTGGCGGCGACCAACCGCTTCGTCTCCTTGGCGCTGCCCGCCCAGCCCGCGGATCGAGTCCGTCTGGAGCTGCGCGCCCGGGGATGGGTGCCGCAGCGCGTCATTCCCGGCTCGAACGACGCCCGCACGCTGGGCGTGCAGGTCTTCGGCGTCACCGTGAAGTCGGATGGCGCTGGGCCGAGCCTGTTCGATGCCAACACCGGCCAGCTCGATCGGGATTAAGGTGGCCCTGTTGAAACAGAATGGGTCATCGTTCGACCCCATTGAGTGTTGCTAGGATCAGCTCATCGATGGCGGCCCCTCCGTGTCTGCCAAATTGCCAGCCTGCAAGCCGGGGCCGCGATTCGGCGGAGCGCATGGCTCGACAGCCTCATTTCTTGCCCGGTGGCTCAAGCCGCGCCCTCAGGTCATCCGAGAGGAGCGTCCAAAGACCAGGGTGGGCCTCGATGAGCCGCGCAACATCAGCCAGATCCTTGATCCGCTTGCTCTGCCTCCTCTCGGGGTCAGCCCAAGCTTTCATCTTGCCCGTGAGCGTGTCTTCCAGTGACGCAACACGCAGCAGGATGCCGTGGACATCGGCAGCCACGGAGCGTTCAGGGTAATCTCGATAGCACTCCTCGGTGCTCAACTGGATGCTGACCTTCGACCGGCCCTTGAAGTTGATGGACCACTGAAAACGCTCGGCGACGAACCCTGCTGCCTGCAGGGCTTCGACGGTGCGCTCAATGGCGTCCGTCGCCACGACAAAATCCACGTCCTGGGTCACCATCGGTTCGGCAGCCCAATGGTTGACAGCGATTCCGCCAATGGCGCACCACGGTATCTCGGAGCGCTCCAAGCAGTCCACCAGGCGCATCACATCGCTTGTGCCCCCCGCGGTCTGCCAAGCGTAGAACTGCTTCTCTGTCATCCTGCAACCGTATCAAAACGGGCGCGCGCCGCGAGACTAAATCTCCAAGCCAGATGGCTTTTCATGGTATCACCCGTCCGAAACATGAATCCTTAAACGCCGCGCCACGCCCCCGCCCCTCGTCCTCAATGTCAATGTGTCATGCACGATCTTGCCGTCCAGAACGGTCAGGACGACTCGAGCCTGGTCGATGGCGGACGGGTTGATCGTGTACAGGTCGCAGTCCAGCACGATGAGGTCGGCGAGCTTGCCCGGCGCGAGCGCGCCTTTGACGGGCTCGGAAAACTCGGCGTAAGCCGAGCCCGACGTGAAGGCGCGCACGGCTTCATCGAGGCCGATCTTCTGCTCTGGAATCCAGCCGCCGGGGTTTTTTCCATCCAGCGTCTGGCGGGTGACGGCGGCCTTGATTCCCAGGAGCGGATTGAGCGGCGCCACCGGCCAGTCGGAGCCGAAGGCGAGGCGTGCGCCGGCATCGATCAGAGAACGGAAGGCGTAGGCGCCCTTCGAGCGATCCGGTCCGATCCGTTTTTCGCACCAGCGTCCATCGTCGGCGGCATGGTAGGGCTGCATCGATGCGATCACCTGCTGGCGGCCGAACCGGGGAATCTCGCTCGATCGCAGATGCTGGGCGTGCTCGATACGGAAGCGCCGGTCGCGGGCGCCGTTTTGGCCGGCGGCATCGCGGTAGAGGTCCAGGACGCGCAGGTTGGCTTCGTCGCCGATCGCATGGATCATGACCTGCAGGTCATGAAGGTCGGCGGCCTGAACGCGTTGGAGCATGATGCCTTCGGGGAGCATCTGGCCGGCGAGCAATCCTCGGGTCTGGGGTGCGTCGGAGTAAGGTTGGAAGAAGAGCGCGGTAGACGATCCGAGGCTGCCATCGGCGAAGCCTTTGACTCCGCCGATCCGGAGCATGTCGCTGCCGAATGCGGCTCGCACGCCGGTCTTGGCCAGGACCTCCCAGGCGGCAATTGCCCGAATGGCGTAGATGCGCGTCTTCAATTCTCCGCGTTCGAGCATGTCCTGGTAGAGGCCGACGTCCTCGTTGGCGGACATATCGGTGAGGCTGGTCACGCCCAGCGCGGCGGCGTGTGCCGTTGCAGCCAGCGCGGCGGCGCGTTTTTCATCGCCGCTGCGGGCGGGAACGACGCGATCGACGAGGCCCTGGGCGTTGTCCTTGAGAATGCCGGTCGGTTCGCCAGTCCGGGGATCCCGCACGATCATGCCGCCGGCCGGATCCGGAGTGTCTTTGGTGATGGCGGCCAGCTTGAGAGCGAGGCTGTTGGCCAGGGCCATGTGGCCATCGAGACGATGCACGTATACCGGGTGATCCGGTGTGGCCGCATCGATCATCTCGCGGGTGGGCAGAGGCGCGCCTGGCCACCGCTCGTGATCCCAATATCCCCCGAGAATCCACCGGCCTTTCGGCAGCTTGCGCGAGTATTCGCCCAGCCGCCGGGCCATCTCTTCCGGGGATGCCGCGTCGCGCAGATCGACGTCCGCAAGCGAGAAGCCCCCTTCGAGGAAGTGAGTGTGGGCATCGTTGAAACCTGGCAAGACGGTGTGGCGGCGAGCGTCGATCACATGAGTGTTCGGGCCGGCCCACCCCCGCAACTCGGCGGTGGCGCCGAGGGCGAGAATGCGGCCGCCGTGGATGGCGATCGCCTCGGCTGTGGGCCGCGCGGCGTCCATGGTGTGGATCGAGGCGTTGACAATCAGCAGGTCCGGCGCCAGGCCGGCAGCCGTGAATGGAGCGGTGGCACACATAAGGGTCTGTGCAAAAATTAATTCCGATTTTGCTGGAGGGGATTTGGGCGGGCTGGCAAGGCGCGACGAGCGAG
>CAYWIM010000059.1:0-28434 GCA_964458325.1 uncultured Verrucomicrobiota bacterium | reverse complement strand
CACGTAGAGCCTGCTCTTTTCAACCGCTTCGAGCGCCTTTATTTTCAGAGCGGGGACGGCCAGTTTCGACTTACCGTGGATTGGGGGCTTCAATTCGCCAGCGTGGCGTGCAAGGGTCGGCAGTCAATCGACCTGTCGCCTCCGGCAAGGACGTTAATCCTCGAGCTGAAATTCGGGCTGGAGCGTGCCGAGGAAGCAGATGCGATCACCAACGCATTGCCGTTTCGCGTGGCGCGATTCTCCAAATATGTGGCCGGCATCGAGCGTGTTGATGGCTAGGCGATGGGTGCCATCGATCGATGATTGACACGCCGGCTTCAACCGACGCGCAAACATGCCTCCAGCCTTTTCCGGTCTACACGCAATATCAATAGTCCGCCCCCGTTTTCCCAGATGCAGCAAAGAAGACGGGATAAGGTTTCTGCTCGGCTTCGCGCCACAGGAGGAGGGCCAGCTCGCGCAGGTGGTAATCCCCCCACATCGAGCTTTCGCTGTTGGGGATCTTTTGACCTCGTGCGACGTGGTCCCAGCCATTCGGGCGGTGGTAGACGGAGTGAAGGAGAAGGCCCTGGTGCTCGCGGCGGGTCGAGAGGTAAGGCTCGTCGAGCAGGGTTCGGGCGATCGTGAGCGCCGCCTGCCGATACCGGCGGCCGGGACGCGGCTGCCGTTGGCTGATCAGGTAATTTCCCAGCCGAAGCAGGCCTTGAGCCGCGATGGCTGCCGCCGAGCTGTCGATGGGCTCCCACGCGTTGAAAGGATCGGCGGGCCGGTCGAGGTAATCCCCGAGACGATGCAGGCCCGGAGCCCCAGTGTCCCAGTAAGGCACGCCGCATGTCGGGGTCTGGCCCAGATAAAAATCCGCCGTGGCGGCCGCCGCTTTCAGCCAGGTTGCGGCCGTTCGCCGATCCAACTCGATGGCGTCTTTGCCGTCGGGTTTCTGGCTTGCGAGAAACTCGAGCTCCTCGGCGAACCCGCAGATGGCCCAGGCCAGGCCGCGGGTCCACGTCGAGAACGGCGAGTAGCCTTGCTGGGAATTGGGACACCGGTAATGGCCGTCCTTGATGTTGAAGATGCTCTCGTGAGCGGTGCGGCCGCGCTGGTCATAGGCGTCGCGCCCTTCCCCGTAATACACGGCATAGCGTGCGGTGGTATTGGCATGCTGAACCGCGCGCTGCCAGAGCGACACGCGCTCGTCGTGCTCGGTCAGGAGCGCGTGGCCGAGTTGATGGGCCAGCGCCAGCGACCGCAGGGAACGCAGCGTGTCGATGAATAGCGAGTGGGGTCCGTTGAACGAATAGATGTAGCCCCCCCCGTCCGGCAGCGCCGTCCATCGGGCGGCCTGGACCGCCCCGGACACCTTGAGCGCCAGCTCGTATAAGTCGAGCTCGGCGGGGCTGTGCGGGATCCGGCCCTCGAGCATCAGGCGCCGCAGGTTGCCGTAGGTCGAGATGTTGTTAAAGCCGTGGTCGTGGACGCCGAAATGGGAGACGTGGGAGGCCATGCGCCGAACCGTGGCGGTCCGGCCCTGTTCCAGAAAATCCACCTCGCCCGTGGCGTCGAATTGGAGCAGAGCCGATCCGAACTGAAAACCCTGCGTCCACTCGGTCCAGCCGCGCGACGTGTACCGGCCGCGGACCGTGAACACGGGGGTGCCGCGCCGCGGATCCCAGCTCCGCTCGAGGCGGCGGATCTTGTCTGCAGAAAGCTCGAACATTCGCGCCAGAGCCGGCCGCAGGGCCGTGGCCGTCAGGCGATTGTCAATCTGGATTGCCATAGCGAATCGGAGTCAGCGCACATGGGCCCGATAGAACCTGGCTGGCTCGCGCGCGGCATCGGGATCGCTGAACTCGACGATGCCGGTTGGATTGGCGAGGTTGGTCAAGGTTTGCCAGGAACGGAAATCGGCCGTGGACTCGACGGTGACAGGCCTCCCGGGGTCGGCGGCAATGGACATCTGTGGCAAGGCCTCGGCCGATATCTCGAACGCGGCAAACTCGGGCGGAGCGGGAGGGGTTTCGGTCAGGACGCAGTCATCGACGCCGAAGAGGTGCCACTGGCCGCCAGCCCCCTTCATCTCGACAAAGACCGTGAGGAAAGCGCCTTGGGCGACGGCGCCGTGGGCGACATTGGCAAAGCGGCGGTGGCTGTAAAAACGGGGTGTCCATGTAACGGTGGGCGCCGCGGGATTGGAGCCGCCTGCGGGATCGATGCCGAGCCGGACCCAGCTCAATCGATTGCGGTCCTGCCAGACATCGTATTTCCAGTCGTCGTTTTCGCGCATCGAGGTGCACACCCATGCGCTGAAGGTGTAATGCTGGCCGGGGACCGCCGGTGCGCGCTGGAACAGGCAGCCATCGGCCGTGGAGTTGTTCGCAGCGCCCTGAAACAGCCAGGCGCCCGTCCGCGGTTTCAGCCCCCAGAACCACGTGCCGTCCGCCGCCGCCATGTCCAGCTTGCTTTCCGTGCTTCCCGTGGTCGTCCATCCGGAAACCGGCTTGCGCGGGCTTCCGCCGGAGCCGATCTCGAAGCTGGGGTTGGCCAGAAGATTCGATGTGACCGGCTGGGTGCAGATCACAAAGTCCCGGGAGATGGCGGGCTTGAACCCCGGGGCCTCGGAACGGACGCGGAAGTGGTGCAGGGTATGGGCGCGCAAACCGCCGAGCGTGAGTGCGTGCTGGGTGACAAGCTGAGCCTGGTGAACGCGGCGAGTGTAGGGAGGATGGAGAGGAGCCCAGTCAACCTGGCTGTCCGAAGGCAGGTCGGTGGTCCAGCGCACGGTCAGCGTCCGGCTGCCGCGATCCGCTTCCCCAACGGCTGGATCTGAAGTGAATCCGACGGCGGCGCGTGTGGCGCTTCCGGGACTGGCCTCTTCCATCGTGGTGCCGGCCACATCGGCCGAAGCCACCGCCACTCCGTCCCGATAGGCCTGGCCGAATGGATAGGGATTGCCAGGATGCACATAAGCGGCGTTGAAGACGCCCCCGCCTGCGCGGCGCACCTCGATGTAATAGGTCTCGCCTGGCGTCAGAGGGCACTCTCCCGGGGGCCAGATAACGAGCATTTCCGGATCGGCGGTTACCCGGGCTGGCTTGCCGCGCCGGGCCGGTCCGACGGGGGCGCCGGCGGGCCCCTCCTGGTAAACCTGGACCTCATAGCCGGGCACCGCGGGATCGGCCAGCCAGAACGCCGCGCTCACCAAGCTCACGCCGCGCGCAATGAACGTTTGGCCCAGACGACTCATGTTCCAGTGGTCGCCTCCCGGGCGAACCGAGAGGTTCGTGAGCAATCCGTCGTCATCGGACATGATGATTACGCCGAGGTCCCGGTCCGGATAGGGTGTAACGCCTTGCGAATCCCCCAGGTAAAGACAGCCTCCGGGCATCGGATCGATGAAATCGGGTCGGGGATCCATCTGCATGATCACCCCCGGAGCGGTCGAGGATCGGATGCGCAGGTAATACTTGCCGCCGGCGATGGTCGGCATGTCCCCAAAGCCATAGACCGGCCGTTGATCCCCGCCCTGAAAGGTCCGGCTGACGCCGATCTGCGGTCCGCCGGGGCCGTTCGTGTGGACGGTGAGCGTGTAGGAGGTCGAGTAAGGACAGCGGAGGTAGATCATCGAGATCGGTCCTGTGGCAACGAACGTCTGGCCAAACTCGTAATAGCCGCGCTCGTCCCAGAAGGCGGGGTAACCCCACATCGTAGCGCTCAGCCGCAAGGGTGTGAGGCTGCTCGAGCCGCTGGCTGGCACCGCCACATTCCAGGCAAAGGCCGAACGCCACCAGACATCCCAGGAGGCCGCTTGATAAACGCCCGGGGCCAATCCGTTCATCGTGAACCGGCCATGGACATCTGTCGCGCCGGCTCCGAACAAGGCCGCCGCGGTGGCGCTCGATCCGGAGGCATTGACCCCATACTCGTAACATCCCACGCCCGGCGGGTTCGTCGAGTATCGGGCATACCAGTTAGGATCGAGCACGAGTCCGGCCAGGCTGCCGGCGCGCGGGGAGATGGACGGCAGCGCCAGGGCCATCGCACCCGCCAAACCGGCCAGCAGTGCCCCGCGCTTGCTCATGCCGGGCTCCTCACTGCATGGACTTGATGAACTCGTCGGCGCGTGCGATCGACTGGTTCATCCGCTCGATCAAGGTCGAGATTTCGGTCTGGATGCTGGTGGCTTCGGTCCTGAGCGATGCGATGGCCTGGGCATTGAGGTTGTGCTTCAGGTAGAGGACGTAGTCGTTGAACTGCCGCAGGACCGGGTCCATGCTTTGCTCGGCGTTTAGCAGGGCGCCATGCAGCGCCTGGTAGCGCTGGCGGGTGGTGGCGAGCTGCTGGCGGCTGGCGTCGCGCAATGTCGGTGTGCCGATCTGCCCGATCTCCTTCTCCCACTCGGTGAACAGATCGGTGGAAACGGTTTCCACCTCGCGGATTCGCTTGCGGACGCTGTCGGCCCGGGTCACGCAACCGGCGTAATCGTCCTTCAGCGCATTATAGTTCTTCTCGAGATCGCCTCCAGAGAACTGAGTGATCTCCTTGAGCCGGGTCATGGCATCCTTGAACTGCTCTTGGGCCTGGGCCTGGTCGTCCCGCGCCTTGGTCACCTCCTTCTTGAGGAGGTCGCGCTTGTGCACCCCGAACTTCTCGTAGGCCGCGTAATACGTGCTGCGGCAGCCGGCAAGCAGCATCAGACATCCCAGCAGAGCGATCACCGTGGTCGAAAATGGATTTTTCATATGCGCCATGATGAGCCGGGGATCGATACGGTTCGAAACCGATCGTCCGTTGGCCGCCGATACCATAGGCTCGGGGCTCGATCCGATGCAAGGAGAAGTGCAGATGCGGGAGCACGGGATTGGCATGCGTCCAAACCGCTTTCCAGCCGCCGAAAATCGTCCATAATCGAACCCGGAGCGGCGACCGGATCCGGTGGCGCAGACAGGTTCGAATTGGGATGCATGTCGCACGGGGCCGGGGAGGTTCGCTCGATCGAGGGAAGACGGATCATGAAACGAATCTTATTGGGATGCCTGGCATGGATGCTGGGATTGGCGCATTGGGTGGCGGCGGCCGAGCTCGCACCGATCCGGATTGCGGACAGCCTGCTTCAGGTTGGACTGAATCCGGGGAGCGGCTCGATCCATGAGATCATCCTCCAGGCCGATGGATCCAATCGGATCGACGATGATCCGTCGCCCCTTGGGCTCTGGCAGCTCACGGTCCGCGCCGGCGAGGCCGATCGCCCCTTGATCCTCGAGCCTTCGAGCCCGCCTCGAGTCGAGCCGCTGGCCGGAGAATCCCGAGGGCTGCGCCTGATATGGGACGAGGCAGGCGCAGGTGGATTCGACCCCCTGCGAGTCGAGGTTCTCGTTCGACTCGGGCCCTCGAATGCCGCGCTGAGCCGGTGGGAGATGTCAGTCGTCAAACCCAGGAATGTTCGGCTCGAGCGGGTGCGGTTCCCGCGGGTCTCGAGCTTGCGTCCGCGGCCCAACGAGGCGCTGGCGGTCCCGCGGCAGCTCGGAGCGCTGGCACGCAATCCCCGCGCGTTGGTGCAAGGCAAGGACGGGCAGGGGAGGCGGTTGGCTTGGTCCTCGCCGCATGGCACCAGCCTCTCGATGCAATGTCTGGCCTTGTATGAGCCCAACGGCCCCGGCTTGTACTTGGCCGGCGACGACACGCAGGGGTATCGCAAGGAGTTCGCGTTGTGGGGCGATGGGAAGAACCGTTTGCATGGCGAGATCGTTCATGAGCCCGAGCAGGCGGCCTTGGGAATCGCGGAGTTCCGGCTTCCGTTTGCCGTCGTGTTGGGCGCGTTTCGTGGCGATTGGACGACCGCGGCGGAGATCTACCGAGAGTCGCCCGCTGCCAGGGAGATGGCCGAGCGGGGACGCCTTCGCCGCGGGCTTGTGCCCGACTGGCTTCCCGGCACGGGGCTTTGGCTCTGGAATCGCGGCCGGTCGTCCCAGGTCCTGGATCCGGCCATCGTGCTGCGCCGCCATCTGGATGCGCCGGTGAGCGTGCTCTGGCACTGGTGGCATGAATGTCCCTATGACGCCGGTTTTCCTGAGTTACTGCCGCCCCGCGAAGGCGCCGAGTCGTTCCAGACCGCGTTAGCAGCCGCCGAGCGCCAGGATGTCCGGGCGATCCTTTACATGAACCAGCGTCTCTGGGGCACCACCACAGCCAGTTGGACTCGCGAGGGCGCCCAGGATTACGCGGTCCGAACCGCCGAAGGCAAGGTGCTCCTCGAGAGTTACAACACGTTCATGAACGCGCCGTGCGCGCCCATGTGCATCGGCACGCAATTCTGGCGAGATCGGTACGCTCGGCTCGCCCGCGAGGTGCTTTGCGATCTCAAGGCGGGCGGGATCTACATGGACCAGGCCGGCGTCCTGGCGAACTGCTTCGACTCGCGCCACGGCCACATCCCCGGCCCCGGCCGGTATTGGACGGATGGGTTCGGCATGCTGACTGGCGAGATCCGCGATCGGAGCTCGGCACGCGGTCCGGTGGCCCTGGGCTGCGAATACGCTGGCGAGCCTTGGCTCGGGCATTTCGATCTGGCGCTCGGCCTATGTGTCAGCCCCGATCGGTTCGGATTCGACCCGGCATGGGAGCCCATCCCGTTTTTCCAGGCGGTTTACCACTCGAGCGCGCTGGTGTTCGGCAACATGGCCGGGCTGACCCATCCGCCGTACGACGAGAAATGGCCGCCGGAATCCAAGCCCTCCGGGTGCCTGACGCTTTTGGATCGGAAGTTTGCCCGGCAGTTCTACCTCGAGCAGGCGCGCACCTTCGTCTGGGGCATGCAGCCGATGCTCGCCAATTTCCTTCCCGAGCATTTGCGGGAGCGGGCCGAGGAGATGGATTTCGTCACGCGGCTGGTTCGCACCCGCATGCAATTGCTGAAATACCTGCTCCATGGCGATTGGCTTCGTCCGCCTCCGATCGCCGTGCCGCAAATCGAGATCGATGTCGCCACGGTGGGGATTTACACGCCGCTGAAACCGTCCCGGCGAACGTGCCCGGCGGCGGTGGCGGGCGCGTGGCGCGCGCCGGACGGCGACGTGGGGATCGCGCTGTCGACAATCTGCGACGAGCCGATGCGCCTGCAATTGTCGGTCGACCTGGATGCCTATGGGCTCGGCAATGGCGCCACTGTCTATCGGATGGACGAAAACGGACGCAAACGGCTCGGCCGTGTCGACCGGCAGCACTCCGTTATCGATGTTGAACTGCCGCCTCGAGCCCTTTGCGTGCTCGAGCTCTGCGGGGATTGACATATGGCATTGGGACGAGTTGAATTTGGCCTCAATCAATCGGATGTGGTTTTGGAAAGCCCGGGTGAACCATGCATTGTTTTTATCATCGCGATCAGGAGGCCGTCGGGAGCTGCAAATCGTGCGGCAAAGGCTTGTGTCCGGAATGTGCCATCGATCTTGGCAAAGGCTTGGCCTGCCGCGGGCGTTGCGAGGCCGACGTTCAAGCGGTCATCGATCTGGTGGACCGGAACATCCGATTGCAGCCGGCTGCAAATCGCCTCATTCAGTGGGGCGGCAGTGCACGGTTGGCCGCCTCGTTTTTCTTCATGGTCACCGGCGCAGTGTTCTTGTTTTTCGGTCTGACAAGCGACCGAGAGATGCCGATGGTATTGGTGCTCGGGATCTGTTTTCTCGCCTATGGGCTGTTCCATCTGCTGTGGTCTCGCGCGATTGCGGTTCGGACGCCGAAGACCGATGCGTGAGGAGATCGCCAATCCATGAACATCTCCGTTTATTCGTCGTTTCTTGTGCTTTCGATCGGCATCCGCGCGTTTGGACAAGACGCCGATCGGGCGTGGCCCATGCCGGATTGGGCGCGAGCGATACCGGCGGACGTTCGCCTCGACGAGTCGAAGCTGGCGCAGGCGCGCGACTATGCGCTCACAGGCGGCGGATCCGGGTTCGTCGTTCGCGGGGGCAAGCTCGTCTTCCAGTGGGGCGATCCGAAGCAGCGCTATGATCTGAAGTCGACCACCAAGTCGTTCGGATCCGCGATGCTCGGGCTCGCGATCCAGGATGGCAAAGTGCGGCTCACGGACAAGGCGTACGCCCATCACCCCACATTCGGCGTTCCGCCGGACGCCAACGCGGCCACCGGTTGGCTGGACGAGATCACCCTATTCCATCTGGCGTCGCAGACAGCGGGTTTCGACAAGCCGGGCGGCTACGTCCCCCTGCTCTTCCGGCCAGGCACGGAGTGGGCCTATAGCGACAGCGGTCCCAACTGGCTGGCCGAATGCCTCACGCGGGCCTACGAGCGCGACCTGGATGAGGTCATGTTCGAGCGCCTCTTCACGCCGCTGGGGATTCAGCGCGGCGACTTGGTCTGGCGCAAAAACTCCTATCGCCCCGATCTCATCGACGGCATCAAGCGCCGCGAGTTCGGCGCCGGCATCAGCGCCAACGTCGATGCCATGGCGCGGTTCGGTCTGCTTTGGCTCCGGGGCGGCGAGTGGAACGGCGCACGGATCCTCCCGCGCGAGTATGTGGATCAGGCGCGGACGGCTATTGCCGCTCTGACCCGTCTGGCGGTTCGGCTTCCCGAGTCCTACGGGAAAGCGTCGCGCCATTACGGCTTGCTTTGGTGGAACAACGCCGATGGAACCATCGAGGGTGCGCCGCGGGACACGTATTGGACCTGGGGTCTTTACGACAGCTTGATTGTGGTCATGCCCGCGCTCGATATCGTCGTCGCGCGAGCGGGGAAATCGTGGAAACGCGCCGAGGGCGCCGACCATTACGACGTCTTGAAACCGTTTTTCCTGCCGATCGTAGATGCCGCCGCTCCCCCCCCGGCCGCCAAGAGCCGCTCCGCTGCGTCGGCGTTGGCCTGCCCGCCGAGCCCAGTCATTCAGCGCATCGATTGGGCGCCGCCGAGCACCATCATCCGCAAGGCCAAGGGCAGCGATAACTGGCCGCTGACCTGGGCCGACGATGACGCCCTCTACACCGCCTACGGCGATGGCAACGGTTTCGAGCCGTTCGTCAAACCCAAGCTCAGCCTCGGGCTCGCCAAAATCCTCGGCATCCCACCCGATTTCCAGGGTGTCAACCTGCGCTCGAAAACCGCGGAGGCGCTCGGCGACGGCCTGCGCGGCCGCAAGGCCAGCGGGATGCTTTGCGTCGATGGCGTCCTGTATCTCCTGGTCCGCAACGCGGGCAACGCGCAGCTCGGCTGGTCCGCCGATCACGGCTCGAGCTGGACTTGGGCGGATTGGAAATTCACCGACAGCTTCGGCTGCCCCACATTCCTGAACTTCGGCAAGGACTATGCCGGCGCGCGCGACCGCTTCGTCTACGTCTACTCGCATGACCATGACAGCGCGTACGAGCGTGCCGACCGTTTCGTTCTTGCCCGCGCGCCCAAGGACCGGCTGCGAGAGCGCACCGCCTACAAGTTCTTCGTCAAGCTTGACGCGGATGAGCGCGTATTCTGGAGCAGAAACGTCCGGGAGCGCGGCGCCGTGTTCGCGAATCCCGGCGCGTGCTATCGCTCGAGCGTCAGCTTCAACGAGGGGCTGAATCGTTATCTCTGGTGCCAGACCGGTCCCGGTCAGGACACGCGATTCGCCGGCGGATTTGCGATCTGCGATGCGCCCGACCCATGGGGGCCGTGGACGACCGCGTTTCAAACCGATGCCTGGGATGTTGGACCCGGTGAGTCCAGCAGCGTTCCGACCAAATGGATTAGCGCCGATGGCCGGACGATTCACCTGGTGTTTTCCGGCGACGATCACTTCTCCGTGCGGAAGGGCGCCATTGTCCTGCGCACCCGGGCCGGCAATCCTGCCCCATGAACGTTTCGAACGGAGCCGCCAACGTGACGCGGCGGAGGCACCTCCTCTCCCCGGCCCTCCCCTCCATCGGAATGGCGGAGAGGGAGAAGACCAACCGCACACTGCACCAGCTCTTGTACTCCATATACTGGTTTTCCCTCGCCCCGCGAGGCGCGAGCGGGGGGGGGGCGGAGGGAGAGGGGTTTCAACAATGCTCGCGCTCCTCTCCCCGGCCCTCCCCTCCACTGCCGCGGAGGGGAGGGAGAAGACGATCAATGAACGGATGAACAAGTTCGACACCGCGCCGCCTTCTCTCTTGCAGGCCGACTGCGCTTTCCCTACCCATGAACCTGCCCTGCCGGAGCGCGGCCTTCAGGCCGCTGCAACACGCGACAGGCTGAACGCGCGACAGCGGGCTAAAGCCGGCGTTCCAACACGGTTCATGGCCCCGATGCGTGACAAGTCGTTTGTCAGCAATGTTCCCCCCGCGAGGCACGAGCGGGGGGAAACCATCTTAATGTGCTCATTCCGATGAAATCAAACCGTTGGTTTTCTTTTCTAGCCATGTGCAGCGTATTTTCAGCCGGGTCTTGGGCATCGGCTTCGGCGCCTGTGTTTCCGGGAGCGCGCTGGGAGGAGGCGACACCGGAGTCGCAGGGTGTGGACGCGCGGAAGCTCGACGATGGGGCCCGCCTGCTCGGACGGACCGTTGGCACGAATGGCGTGCGCGAGTTGGTCATCATCCGAAATGGCCGGATGATCTGGAAAGGGGACGACATCGACAAACGCCACGGGGTTTGGTCGATGACCAAGTCATTCACAAGCACCGTTCTGGGCCTCCTGATCGAGGATGGCAAATGCACGCTCGACACGCGGGTGGCCGGCGTGTTGCCGGCCTTGAAGGCTCATTATCCGGACGCGGCCCTGCGGCACTTCACGACGATGACCAGCGGCTATCGGGCGGTCGGCGACGAGACCACCGGAAGCTACAAGCATGGCCCCAGCAGCACGCCATTTCTGCCGAACCCGAAGCCGCTTTTCACCCCGCCCGGAACGCGATACGCCTACTGGGATTCGGCGATGAACACCCTGGGACTGGCATTGACGAAGATCGCTGGCGAGCCCATCGAGGAATTATTCCGCCGCCGCGTCGCCGATCCCATCGGGATGAAGAATTGGAGTTGGGGAGATTACGCGACCGTGGATGGCATCGTCGTCAACGGCGGCTCGGGGAATGGCAGCAAGCACATCTTCATCACGGCGCGTGAGATGGCCCGTTTCGGTCTGCTCTTCCTCCACAAGGGGAGCTGGAACGGCCGCCAGCTCCTGAGCGCGGACTGGATCGCCGAGGCGACGCGCGTTCAGGTGCCGGCGTCGATGCCTTGGGCGCATCCGGAAAGCGATATCGATGGGCGCGGCGTCTATGGCTTTAACTGGTGGCGCAACGGCATCAAGCCCGACGGCACGCGCGCTCTTCCCAGCGCCCCCGCGGGCATGTTCTGGGCGTCCGGCTACAACAACAACCGCTGCTTCGTCATCCCCGAATGGGACATGGTCATCGTCCGGCTCGGCCTCGATGGCAACGTGAAAGACCCGGTGTGGGATGCGTTCTTCTCCAAGGTCAGCGAGGCCGTCCCACGAGGCGAATGAGGGGATCCCAAACCGGCTCTACGGCAGCGGGCGTTTGGTTCGTGCTTTCCAGCATGAATCGAACCTGTCAAGCTGGCGGCAAATTAGCACCCATTCGAGACACGACCATGAAATCGCTTCGACAGATCTCCTTCGTATGGTTGGCGGCAGTTGCGTTGGGCGCAACCGCTGCGGAAAAGGCTCTCGAGCCTCTGAGGGTCAGTGAAAACCGGCGCTTCCTCGTGACCCAAAGCGGCCAGCCGTTCTTCTGGCTTGGGGACACCTCATGGCACATGTTCGGCAAGTCTGCGCGCGCGGTCACGGACAACCAGTTGCCGGTGAGCCTCTATTTCTCGAATCGCGCCGCGAAGGGTTTCACGGTGATCCAGTCGGTGATCGCGCGCTGGCCCGATGGCGGCTCGAGCGCCAACGCGTACGGGTTCGAGCCGTTCGAGAGCGGGGACTGGTCCCGGCCTCGGCTCAAGCCCGGGCTAAACGACGATTACTGGGATCACGTCGATTATTGTATTGCCGAGGCCAAGCGGCATGGCATCTACATCGCGGGCCTCCCCATGTGGCTGAGCGCGATCGAGGAAAATCATTCCATGACGCGCGATCCGCGCGTTGCCTATCGCTACGGCCATTTCCTCGGCGCCCGCTACGGCAAAGAGCCGCACATGATCTGGGTGCTGGGTGGCGACGCATGGCAGAAAGGCCGCAACGTCGATCGGCCCGAGCGGCTGGCCATGATCCGCGCGCAGGCCGAGGGCATCGCCGACGGCGCCATTGGTGTGGACCAGTTCGATGGCCAGGCGGATTGGCGGGCCGCGCTCATGACGTTCCATCCGCCCGGCGGCAACCATTCGTCGTCCGAATGGCTCCACGCCGAGCCCTGGCTGGACTTCAACATGATCCAGACCACGACGCGGTTCAGCTTCGAAAACTGGCGCACGGTGGCCAAAGACTACGCTCTCGAGCCGCCCAAGCCGACGCTCGATGCCGAGGTGGCTTACGAGGACTCGCTCTCTTTGCGCAAGACCGAGCCGCAGGACCGGCGCATCCGGCCGTGGGACTCGCGGCGAGCCGCTTACTGGAACATGTTTGCGGGCGGGTTTGGACACACTTACGGCCACCGCAGCTTTATCGGATGGATTCGCCGCGGAGAGACCTACAATTTCGGCGCGCACATACCGTGGTATGAGTCCCTCGATGCGCCAGGCGCGTTCCAGATGGGCCACCTGCGGCGGCTGATCGAGTCGCGCCCGTTCCTGACACGCGTTCCCGATCCGTCCGTAATTGTGGGCGATCCGCTGGCGGCGGACGAGCACCTCCAGGCAACACGCGACAGCGGCGGAACCTATGCGATGGTGTATTCACCTTCGGGCAGGCCCATCAAGGTCCGCATGAACGCCATCGCCGGCCCCAAAGCGAAGGCGTGGTGGTTCGATCCGCGCACTGGCCAGGCCAATGCCATCGGCGAGTTCCCATCGACCGCCGATCGCGAATTCGCCCCGCCCACCAGCGGCCCCGAAAACGATTGGGTCCTGGTCCTTGACGATGCCGCGAAGGATTTCCCCCCGCCCGGGCAGGCAGGGGACCGGGCTTACACGAGGGCGGACGCTGGCGCTGTAGGCCGCGTGCCCTCACGCGGCGAGGTTGAAGACACGGGTTCAAACGCCGGGTCAGGGGACCGGGCCTACACGGGGGCGGGCGTTGGCGCGGTAGCCGCGCCCTTCAAGACGATCCAGGTGGGGACGCGCCCCGAAAGCGTCACCAAAGGCTTTGGCGAGCATTATTACGTGACCGTCATGGGCGGCCAGGAGCCGGGCGACGGTGGCGTCCATGTCATCAAGGGCGGCCAGGTCGAGCGGTTCGCCGGCGGCATGGATGAGCCCAAAGGGATCGCCTTCGTGGGCGGGTTCCTCGTCACCACGGACCTCAAACGGGTCTGGAAAATCGATGCATCGGGGAACAAGACCGTCCTGGCCGAGGAGAAGGATTTTCCCATGCCGATCCGTTACCTCAATGACACCGCCGCCGCTCCGAACGGGCGTGGGGTCTATGTTGCGGACATGGGCGCGAGGGATAAGATCAACGGGCCGGACGGCCTCTGGCCGGTCGACAGCCCGGAGGCGAGGTCGTTGCCCCATGTCGGCCGCATCTATTCGATCGGCCTCGACGGGCGCGTGCGCCTGGCCGTGGACGCTGCCCCGGAAATGCCGTGCCCGAACGGCGTGTGCGCCCCTGCCCGCAACCGCCTCCTGATCGCCGAGTTCTTTTTTGGGAATATCCTCGAGGCGCGGAAGGGCAGGCTGACGACATTGAACACCGGCTTCCGTGGCGCCGACGGGATCGAATGCGCAAGCACGGGGGAGATCATCGTTTCGAGCTGGACGCAGGGGAAGGTGTGGAAGCTCGATGCGGGCGGCAGGAATCCAAAGGTTCTGATCGAAGGACTGCAGTCGGCCGCGGATTTCTATCTCGACGAGCCTGCCCGGCTCCTGCTCGTTCCCGATATGAAGGCGGGCGCTGTTCTGTTTGTTCCCTGGGAGTGAATGCCAAGGACTTGAAAACCATCATGAGCAAATCACAATGCTGGGTCGCTTTGGTTGCTTCGCTCGCTGGCGTCGCGGCGCAAACGCATGCAGCCGGTCCGATCCAGTGGGAACGGCGCGTCCTCACAGACAAATACTACTGCGATGGCATCCAGCGCGGCGATTTCAACCGGGATGGGAAGATGGACGTTGTGGCGGGGCCGTTTTGGTATGAAGGCCCGACGTTCCAGGCCGCGCACGAGATCTACCCGCCCAAGGAGTTCCCCAAGCCGCCATCCCCCACCGACAGCCTTTACTCGTTCGTTCATGACTTCAGCGGCGATGGCTGGCCGGACGTGCTGGTGATCGGCCGCGTGATGTTTCATCAGGCATTCTGGTATGAAAATCCCCGAGGCCAGCCGGGCCGCTGGAAAAAAAACTTCGTCCATGAGCGCGTGCAGGCCGAATCGCCAGCGTTCGCCGACATCGATCAGGATGGCCGGCCGGAGATCATCTGCATTTGGCAGAACCAATGGGGGCTGTTGAAACCCGATCTCAGCGCGCCGGCCCAGCCCTGGGCGTTTCACCGCATCATCCGCGAGACCAATTGGCACCATTATTATCACGGGACCGGCGTGGGTGACGTGAACGGCGATGGCCGGCCCGATCTCCTGCTGAACGACGGCTGGTGGGAGCCGCCTGCCGCCAAGTCGGGCCAGACCGACTGGATCGCTCACCGGTTCAAGTATGCGAGCAAAGGCGGTGCGCAGATGTTCGCCTATGATGTGGATGGGGACGGCGACAATGACATCATCACCAGCCTCGACGCGCACGGGTGGGGGCTCGCCTGGTTCGAGCAGGTCAAGGACGCCGGCCAGATTGCCTTCCGCGAGCACAAGATCATGGGCGATCGGTCCGAGGAATCCAAGTTCGGCGCTGCGTTTTCGCAGCCGCACGCGCTCGATCTCGCCGACATGGACGGCGACGGCCTGAACGACATCGTAGTTGGCAAACGCGTGTGGGCGCACGGCCCCAAAGGCGATATCGAGCCCGATGGCGCCCCCGTCATCTATTGGTTCCAGCTCGTGCGAGGCGCCAACGGGCAGGTCCGTTATGTGCCGCACCTGGTGGATGATCAATCCGGGGCGGGCTGCCAGGTGGTAGCCGCCGATGTCACCGGCGATGGGCGCCCCGATATCCTCACGGTGTCCAAGCTCGGCGCCTTTGTCCTCGTGAACGGCATGCCGGCGGCATCGGCCGAACCGGCAATGGAGAGGCAGATCGTGTTCGGGCCGGAAATCGCTGGCCAGTGGTCTGCCGCCGAGTCGGCTGTCGATGCCTCGCCCCGGAAGGGATGGGCAAGCCATCCCATGTTGCATTGGCATGTCGCGGTGGACCATTTCGGCGGACAGGTCAACTATCCCGTCGGCTGGCCGCGCATCAGCTGCGCGCTGCGCGATCCGGCTTCGCGGGACTGGTCGGGCTGGGACTATCTGCAGCTATCGATCTATGCCGACACTTCGCGCGATGCCTTGCCGCGCGAGCCGGTCGGCTTGATCCTTCACGCCCCCGACAAGAACAGCGCCTATCAGCGCATTCTCCATGAGCTCAAGAAGGACGCCTGGACCCGCATCCGGATCCCGATTGCGGAGCTGCCTCGTCCCCAAGATGTTCGGCTGATGCAGTTTCATATCGCGGATTCCAACTACCGGCATCAGGACCAGCTGGATCTCTATTTCAAGGAAATCGCTCTGGTTCGATATGCTCAGCCAACGCTTCTTGGGTTTGGTCCGGAAAGCCGGGTGATGTTTGCCGACACCGCTCATGTGCCCGTGCGATTTCAACTGGCGGGCATCGCGCCAGGGCAGATCTCGGAGGTGGCGTGCGAGCTGCGCCAGGGGGGCAAGACCGCGGTTCGGACGACTGCGCGCATGGCGCGGGGATTGCAGCGGATCGTGCTGGATCTGCGTGAGGCCGAGCTTTCGGCTGGGGATTGCGAACTGGCTGCCACAATCGCGGGGGGTGCGACACGCGTCACGGCCCCGCTGCGCCTGGCGCCATCGCCATGGCACTGAAAGGAATTATGATCGGGAACCGACTCGTCCTCGCAATGTTCGCCGTGATTGCGCCCATGGCCGCGGCCTCGCCTTACCTTTTTGACATGGGCGCCGCCCGATCCGCGGTGGGGGACGGCTTCGAGCGCGTGACACCCGAGCATCCGTTTGCCATGGCTTCCGGCTTCGGCTGGCAGACCCGGGACGGCCTGCGGGCCCAGGCGCGTGCTTACACGGCTCTGGTGGAGAACCGCAGCCGCGGAAGAGAGGAGCCGCCGCCGATATGGACCCATCCGATCACGGAGGATTGCATCCTCGGCGGCGTCGAAAATGCCTTCCTGATCCAGGCGCCGCCCGGGGCCTATGAAGTCTATGTGATGTGTGGCACGAGCGAGGCCATGCGCAGCCAATTCTTCGACTTTGATGTCCAGGTGGGCGCCGACAGCCGGCGGGTTCAGTTCGAGGGCGGCTACCAGTTCCGGGCGCTCCGGTTCCGCGCGCAGATCGGCAGCGAACCGCTGGCTGTCCGGTTCACACCCCGCAGCCAGTGGGTGGTGAACGCCATTCTGGCTTGGACAACCTCCGATGCCGCACGCGTCGAGAAAGAGATCATCGCTCCGCTGGAGGAGTGGGTCTTTCGAATGCCGCCCGACGAATGGGCCAAATGGAAGGAGGATCCGGAGCCCGAGCCCGGCGCCATCCCGCCCGTGAGCGCTGCGGATCGGGATCGAGGGTTCGTGGCATACTCGAGACACTATCTCGAGTGCATCTATCCGCATACCAAGCCTCGAGTCGAGGAGATGAATCCATCCCTGCGGCTTTTCGCGACGCCAGGCGAGTTCGAGCCGATGACGTTTGCGATCCATCCTTTGCGAGACCTGAAGGGGGCTCGAGTTCGAGTGAGCGCCCTGGGCCCTGTGCGGCCGGAGCAGATTGACATCCGCCGCGTCCGGTTCATCAAGGCGCGTCCCAACTACACGGTTCAATACCGGTATCGGATCGTGCCGGATATGCTCGAACGATTCGACTCGATCGATCTCGAGTCAGGCGAGAACGCACGGTTCTGGCTCACGGCGCGAGTGCCCGATGACGCCGCTCCCGGGCTTTACCGGGGGAGCATCACCTTCGAATGCTCGGGCGGCCAGGTCGAGCTGCCGGTCGCGCTGCGCGTCCTGCCTTTCCGATTGCGCGAGGATCCGAACAAGATATTCGGCATTTACTATCGGCATCCGTACGACCTGATGGCGGGCGCGACCGATGAGGTCTCGCGCGAGCACTTCCGGCGCCGGGCGGAGTGGGAGCATGAGGACATGGTGGCCCACGGGACGCGGAACGTCGTGTTGTCCTGCGGCGGAGGCGCGGCCGACAGCGAGGGCAAGTTCCGATTCAACTGGGATCTGCTCGCCGACAAGCTTGCCCTCTGGAAGCGATTCGGGTTCCGCGGCCCGATCGTCATGGGCATCAGCACGGACGCCGTCTACGCGAAACACATGAAAGATCGTTACGGGAGCCACCTGCGCGGCGTCCAGGATCCGCCGGAGGCATTCAGCCTCGAGATCACCGCGATGGTGAAGGCCATCGAGGCCGAGCGCCGACAACGCGGCTGGCCCGAGTTTCTTTACTACCCGATCGATGAGCCGAGCACCGAATCGGCCGCCGTCCACTTCATGGTGAAAGTCCTCAAGGCATGCAAGGCCGCCGGCGTCCGCACCTACGTCACCGCCGATCCCACGCACGACCAGTTCGATCCGATGCGGCCTTATGTGGACGTCTGGTGCACGCAGCCGTTTGCCCCGGACCGCGAAACTGTGCTGGCCGACATGAAAGCGCGCCCGGTCGAATACTGGTGCTACCCGAACCACATCAACGGCGAGAACGATCACACGCCGGTGACCGGCGCGCGAATGACCTATGGGTTCGGCTTCTGGCGCTCCGGATTTCGGACGTTGATCCCGTGGATCTACTCGTCGAGCAACGGCGATCCGTTCAACTATCTGGATGGATCGGCGATGGATTTCTTCAATCGCCACGAGCCGGACGGCAGGCCCATGCCGGTGGCGATGTGGGAGGCATATCGGGAGGGCTACGACGATTACCGATACGTCTTTACGCTCGAGCAGTTGATCGCCGAGGCCAGGCAAAGCGGCAGCCCCGCGGCCACGAAGGCGGCCGCCCACGCCGAACGTGAGTTGCAGTCGATCTGGAATGCCATCCGCGTTCAGCCCAAATACAAGTATGACGACCTGTGGTCGCCCGCGGAATTCGACGTCTATCGCTGGCTGGTGGCCGTTGAGATCCTCCGGTTGCAGGAGGCAGATGGGATGCAACCTGGAAGCGACCTGGGACACTGAATCCTAAATCTTTAGCCAGGGTATTGCCCGCTTGGAACGTCCGGTCAGGCCTGCCTGCGCCGCCGCGCCAGGCAGGGGACCGGGCATGCAGAGCGGGCGTTGAGATGGCTGGCCGCGTGCCCCCACGCGGCAGGATTGAATGCACGGCTCCAGACGCCCGGTCAGGGGGCCGGGCCTACACGGGGGCGGACGCCAATGCAGGCCGCGTGCCCACACGCGGCAGCGTGTCGGTGTTTCCATCGGGGCGTGAAATATGCGGGTTAGCCATCCGTCGGGTGACCTCGGCTACTCCCGGGGTTCCACGAGCAAGAGCCGCCCGCGGGCTGGGCCAAGCGCCAGGTTCAGGATGGGCTTGCTCTCGGACAGCGCCCCCAACGGTTCCCCAGTGTCCAAGTCGGTGACTTGGCTGGCCGTCTTCACCGGCAGGCGCAACTGGATTGTCCTGGGCTCGGCGAGATCGTAGTCCGCTGCCAGCACCACTATGCGGTTCCCGTGGCGCATCCCCGAAATCCGGACCTTGGGGGCCGCTTCCGCGCCCTCGAGCAGCTCGCCGTCCACGATCACGTCCTCGACGGGCGCGATGTTCCGAATCGCGCGCGCGAACGCCGCCAGCGTCTCCGTGTCCCATAAACGCCCGCTCCAGAAATAGACCCCCCGCGCGCCGTTGACGAAACACTCGAGAAGCGCGAAACGGAACGCTTCGCCAGGAAACGTGCCGGCGTCGCCTGGAGTGATCCAAGGCAGCACGTCGCTCCGAGGCATCTTGATCCGGTCCCGGCGGACCTCGTCGCCCACGAGCGCCAGGTGATACGGTTCGAGCGGGGTGTAGGTGGACACTTGGGAGGAGTGCATGTGATCGGGATAGAGCCGGTCGAAAGGCCAGAACGACTGATAGCTCGAGCCAGGCCGGAAGTCGTATCCGCCCATGTCGGGCATGGGCAGCCCCGCTTTCTCGATTGCCTGGCGCACGGACTCGCTCAGCCGCTTCCAGATTTCGTATCCTTTTTCCTGCTGCCATGCCGACAGGTCCTTGTGGCCGCTTGCCTGGAAGTTGGCTTGGCAGCGGGTGCACCTGGCTGAATCAGCGGGCCCGCGCCAGCCCCACAGTTCGATATCGCAGGTCAGATAGCTTGCGTGCGCCCTGGCCGTCTCGGCGGCCAGGCGCTGCGCCTCCGCCTCGAAGTGGGGTCCGCGATAGCTGGGACAGAGCGCCGTCCCCACCGAGCCGTCGGCGAACTGACAGTAGATGGTTCGATCCCGCTTGTGCAGGGCCAGCATGTGATGCAGCGGCGAGTCCACGTTCACGATCTGGAATCCTCGCCGGCGGGATTGCTCGAGGAAGCGCTGGACCTGGAGGTCGCTGAAGTCCGTCCAGCGGGCGAAGAGCGGAACGGTGTTGAAGCCAATGGCCTCGAATGCATCGAGGGCGTTGGGCCAGCTCATGGCGGCCCCCAGCGAGTGCCAGCCCAAGCCCAGCATCAGCCGCTTTGGCCGCACTGGACATTGGGGGATCTCGACGGCTTCGACATCGATGGCGCATTTCGGCGTGGCGCCATTTGTCCAGAAGGTCAGGTATTGGATCTTGCCGCGCTGGCCGGCTTGCCAGTCGCCAGAGAAGTAAAGGGTGCCAGCAGCCTTCTGGCTGGTCATGCCTTTGATCTTGAACGTGCACCGGGTTACGCCGCCCACGCGCGTTTTGATAGTCGCTCCTGCCTGCGCAGCTCCAAAACCTCCCGAGATCAGGTCCATCCCTTCGGGCAAGTCCAGAACCACCTCGAATGGCTGCCGCTCGAATCCGGGAGCGACGAGAACACCGACTGGGTTCCCGGTCGCGACGTTGCGGGAGAACATGAGGGCAGGCTTGTGCCAATAGATGCTGATCCCGGCACGCGCGAAGGGCGCTGGCACACCCAGGACGTCAGGCCTCTTGGCCAGGCTTGTGCGGCCGCGCGTGACCACCAGCTCGTCCGAGACGTTCAGCGCTGTGCCGTAAAACGAGAGCCCGAGATACCGGGCTTGCACATTCACGGCGGCAAACACGAGCGGGTGGACCCATCCCTTGCCTTCATCCGGCGGCAGGCCGAATTTCGCTCGATCGCCCGGGGTCCATTTCGAGTAGGAGGCGATTTTGAAGAACGACTGGCCATCGAGGCTGGCGAGAAGATCGACCCAGCCAGGGAAGGCGATGCCCGCCTGGGGCGATCCGCCTTGAAAACGGATGGACACCTCACCGACGGGCTCAGGTCTGCCGAGGTCCACGCTGAGCTGTGCGAGCCCGGGGTAAGACCAGCCCACACCTGCGGAGTCAAACCAGAGCTGATTGTCTTTGCGGGTGCTGAGCTTGCCGTCGGTCAGATCCGTGGCATCGGTGTCGCCTTTGGCCGTAAGACCATAGTTGGGCGCGGGAGTGAAAGCGACGGGTTTGCCCAGAGCAAGGTTATCGGCGGCGCTGGCCATGAATGAAAGGTGGGCGAGGCATACCACGACACAACATGGCCGCAGCCAAGCATGGAACGGCGACTGTTGGGGAGTTGTCACGCCAGCCAAAGCAACATGCTGTTTCGTCAGTTTCATGGATAGGCCATCTTCCGGCGGAGATCGGCAGTTGGCAAGGTCCGTCTTGCAGCCTGGCAGAATTCGAAGTGCCGTTGAATCGCGGGCCGCTCCAGTATGAAGTGGCAATTGATGAGGCCAAGGTCCATAATCCATGTAAAGTCATGACTCGATCGGATCGCTCCGGAAATTGCGTCTCAATGATGGTGGGCGGTTGGCTCGTCTTCGCTTGCACTCTTGCTCACGGTGTCGAGACGAACATTCCCCCCAGCCGGCTCAGGATTGGCGTCGTCCAGATGGCCTTGGGCCGGACCATCGCGGAGAACCGTGATCGAATCATAGCTGGGATCTCGAACGCTGCGGCACACCAAGCGCGGGTGGCGGTGTTCCCGGAGGGCGCATTGCGCGGCGTGGACGGGGACCAACCGGCTCGAGTGGAACAGGCCGTTTCGGCGATTCGGCGCGCGGCGAGCGAAGCGAGGCTGCACGTCCTCTTGGGCGGATCGACTTTCTCGGCGCGCGCGAAGAAAGATGCCAACTGGATGGTCGTCATCGATCCTAGCGGCCGCGAAGCGTTCCGCTACGAGAAACTCTACGACAACCATCGCGCCCCGATGCCGGGCGTGTTCTGCCTCGACGGGATCCCATGCAATGCGATGATCTGCGCGGATCGCTGGCTGCGCGGTGTCGAGGAGATCCCCATCCAGCAAGTGGCGCAAATCAGCTTCGAGCTGTCGTGCAACTTCGCCAGCGAATGGGTCGAGCCGTTCGGATGGTATTGGTATGTCCCCCGGGCACTGCGCAACAACGTCTGGGTGATTTTTGCCAACACGGGCAATCGGGTCGCGGGCGCGCCCGACGATCCGTCCACACCCCGTGAGCTGCGCCATGGACATAGCGTTGTGATCGCTCCGGACGGCCGGGTCGTTGCCGCGGCGAATGACGATGCGGAGACCATCGTGATTGCCGATCTGGATGTTGGCCAGGCGACGCGAGCCTCAGCGCTGGCTCGGTCATCGCATCCGGTTCTTCGGCCATTCTGGGAGACCGGCCTCAAGATCCAGAGCGGACAGCGAGTCGATGCGCCGGCGCTGACGCCGCTGATTTCGACCGAAACCAATATCACCCTCGCGGTCGCGCAGATCTCCGGAGACCTTGCTGCGATGGAGGCTATGATTCAGGAGGGCGGGGCCAAGGGTGCGGACCTGATCGCGTTCCCGGCGCTGGCGATTGCCGAGACGGCCCTCGAGCGGATCGAGGCTGCCGCGCGTGAGCAGCGCGTTACGGTAATCGTCGGCATGGAACATCGAGTCGCCAGCCGGCGTCGGAGCTCGGCGTTCGTCATCGGCCCCGATGGGTCCCTGCTGACCCGGTACGATCAACTGTCGGCGGCGAGACCGTTCGAGGCAGGCCGGAATCCGGGCGCGATGTGGTTTCGTGTGAAGGGCGTGCCCGCGGTTGTCACTATCGGCCAGGACGCGCTCTGGACCGAGCTTGCGGAGCTGGCGGCGGTGGCGGGCGCGCAAATCCATGTCCATCTCGATCACGATTCCGCGGACAATCCGGAGGCCGCCTTGCGCCGCCTCCAGGTGGCGTCCAACCTGGCTTCGTTCCGCACATTTACGGCGGTGGCGAACGTCGTTGGCAGCGCGATCTGGGACGATTTGCGGGACGCCGACGAGCGGCGTGCCGAGGTCCGCGGCCTGGCTCGGCCGGATACCGGCCCGGTGGAAGTGTATTCGCCGTTTTCGGCCAATCTGGTGCTTCGGGCGGGCGCGAATCCGGGGCTCATCCTCGCTACGCGCCGCGTCCGCTCGAGCAACTCTTATCATCCCACCCGCACTTCGAACATGAATCCGCAAATGGATCCGTGGTATCGTCTCGGAGCGTCCATCCTTATAGGAAAACCATGAAAGCGATCCCGTTGATTCTCGCGTGTCTGGTCTGTGCGGCCGCGCTCGATGCCGCCTCGCCGCCACCCAAACCCAACATCATCGTCATTCTGGCCGACGACCTCGGCTATGGCGATCTGGGCTGCTATGGGCATCCCACGATTCGGACGCCCCATCTCGATCGCATGGCGGCGGAGGGCATGCGGTTCACGGACTACTACTCGGCCGCGGAGGTGTGCACGCCCAGCCGCGCCGCCCTGCTGACGGGCCGCTACCCGATCCGCAGCGGCATGGCGCATAATCAGTTCCGAGTGCTGCGAACGCGTTCGACGGGCCACCTGCCCCCCGATGAAATCACGCTTCCGGAGGTTCTTCGCCCCGCCGGCTACACGACCGGGATGGTGGGCAAATGGCACCTGGGCGTCTGGTATTTCAATCCCAATGGTCATCCGCGCCGGCATGGATTCGACATGTTCCTGGGCGTGCCGCATTCCAACGACATGGACCCGACCGCCGGCGCGCCGAAAGGGGCCTCGGGGCGCCCGGATCCGAACCCTGCCTGGTGGAGCGTACCGCTCTACCGGAACGAGGAGCTTGCCGCTCGGCCCGCCGATCAGACGCAATTGACCCGCCTCTACACCGAGGAGGCATTGAAGTACATCCGGGATCACAAGCGCCAGCCGTTCTTTCTGTATTTTGCCCACACGTTTCCGCATGTGCCGCTCTTTGCGTCGGCCCCGTTCCGAGGCTCGAGCCGGCGCGGCCTCTATGGCGACGTGGTCGAGGAGATCGACTCGAGCGTTGGCCAGATTCTGGAGACGCTGCGCCGCGAAGGGCTGGCGGGGAACACCCTGGTATTCTTTACCAGCGACAATGGCCCCTGGCTCATCATGAACCAGCAGGGCGGCTCGGCGGGCCTGTTGCGCGAAGGCAAAGGCAGCACCTGGGAAGGCGGCTTGCGCGTGCCCGGGATTGCGTGGTGGCCGGGACGCATCAAGGCTGGCGTGGTCAACACGAACCTGATGAGCATGCTCGACATCTTCCCCACGGCGGTCAAACTGGCCGGCGCCGAGCTCCCGCGCGGGCGGATCATCGACGGGTGGGATCAGAGCGCCGCGCTCCTTGACAGCGCTCGAAGCCCGCGCCGATCGATGTTTTACTATCGCGGGACACGCCTCTACGCGGTGCGAAAAGACCAGTGGAAGCTCCATCTGCTGACCCAAAAAGGCTATGGCCAGCCCCAGCCAGACGCCCATGAGCCTCCGTTGCTGTTCGACCTGAACGCCGATCCCGGCGAGCATTTCAATCTCTCGACCAATTACCCCGGGGTCGTGGCCAGCCTGCTCGAGGAAATCGAGGCTCACCGCGCGACGATTGTCCCTGTGCCATCGCAGCTCGAATCCCTGCGCCGAGACAATGGGGTCGCATCTAAATAATCGACAAATGGACTCCAAGACAAGAATGCAGAAGTAGTTCGTGGCGGGTGGCCTTTCAGATTGACAATCACCAGTGAATCGAGTAATCGCTGGTCATTGTTAGCCGACATGGACTGGAGGCGGCGGCGTTTTCAGGCCGCGGACAGTCGCCAACCATAATCATTGTCATGGCCTCAAGCACTCGATCCCTCGTGTCGTTTGCCCTGAACCCGACTTTCCTTGGGCTTTTGTTCGCGTTAGTCCTTGCACCTTGGTGCCACGCCGCCACGACGGTTGATGAGACGGCCTTCGACGGTTTCCTGCCAGGCCAGGCGCAGCTCGCCCCGGCGTCCAATCCTCCCGGCGCGCGCATCGACGACAATTTCGATGGGGACGACATCCGCCTCATGGGGGAAGCAGTGAGCACCGCCTGGCCCATGCGCCAGCGCGATGCCGCCAATACCGGGAGGGGCGACTTTGCCGTGCCTGCGTCGCGGCTTGATACGAACTTCTTCAGCGTCATCCGGTGGCAGAAACCTTCGCCGGATTCGCCTAACCAGGGAAACCTCGGTGCAAGCTCGATGGTGTTTTACGATGGCGCCGGACCGGGCGGTTCGGATCTGGTGGCGGCGGGCTACCATTGGCCCAAAGGCGTGCAAGGCATGGACCGGCACACCGGGGCGCTTTTTTGGCAGGGCAACACTGACGGCGGCGAGTCCATAGCGGATAACACGCCTGCATTCTCACCGAGCGGGGCCACAATCTACGTCGTGAACGATGACACGCCGGGCCCGACGATGGCATTCGCGGCGGCCAGCGGCCCATCCTTCTTCTGGCACAACGGCGGGGACGTCGATCCCTTCCAGCTCAGCGGCCTTTCGCCCAAGGTCGCACCGGACGGCCGCCTGTTCTCAGCGTTCTGGGATGACCGGCCTTACGGCGGAACGGACAGCGGCATGGAGATCGCGGTATCCTGGGCAGCAGCGACGTCGTTGTGCTCGTGCCATGGCGGCCCCGCGCTTTGGCAGGGGCCCGACGGCTTGATCGTGGTCAGCGGCGGCCGCTGTGGCATGGTCAAGGCCTGGCATGGCGACACGGGCGACGAACTCTGGAGCGTGGATCTCCCCGACCAAACCGATGCGGATCCGACGATCGACCCGGCCAGCGGGAACATTTACTTGCCCGTTGGGTTTGGCAGCGTTTGGATCGCGGGCCTCGATCGCAATGGAAATCCCCTGTGGACGGATTGGGCGATGCCGGTGTTCGATTGGGAAGACGGGTTCAACCACCGCCAGCGCGCCCAGAGCGCCGGGTGCCTGTCCGCCGATGGTCTCACCTACTACTTCCAAACGGTCAGTGAGGAGGGCGATGGCCGGCTCTATGCGATCCGGACCGCGGACGGTTCGGTCAAATGGTCCGTCGAGACCGCCAGCCGGGGCTGGGAGGGGGTCAGTTCTTCTCCCATTGTCACGGCCAACGGCGTGGTCGTTGTCGGCAATAACGATGGAGGCGTCTATTTCGCAATCCGGGATGCTGGCGCCCATGGCGAGGTCTTGGCCATGCTCCCTGTGGCCGATGGCGGTGTGGCCCGATCCAGCGCCACGCTCGCGCCCGATGGACTCCTTTATTTGCCCGCGCGCCTGAAATGGACCGCCAGCAACGGCGACAATGATCCGCCCACCCAAGCCGCCGCGAATCTCTTCACAGCGTTTGATCTGAATTCGCAATCGGCTCCCGATCTCATTCCCTGGCGCCAAATTGCGTTGCCCGAGACTGGGCCCCGAGACCGTCACACCGCTTTGGGCAGCGACGGCTCGAGCGTCTTCTTCACGCGGGCGGCCCAGGCCAACGCGCCTTTCTACCGCATCGCGAAGGGCTCGTCCAACAGCGCGGACTGGCAGGCGGCTGCCTCTCTCCCGCTGCCCAGCGGCCTGGACATCAACGGCGGGGCAGGGGATCTGGCGTTTCTCGACGGCGCGCTGTGGACGCTGGCCCTCCGCGACTCGAGGTCGGGCGCTCGGTGCATCTATCGCTACGACCTCGGCTCGGATTCCTGGACCAAAGGCAGTACGACTATTGGCGACGGCCCCAATGCCGCGTGCGCGCCCTTGGCCGCCGACCGCATCCTGGGCGGATGGATTGGCTGGGATATGCTGTACAATTTCACCGCCTGGTCATCGGGGGCCAGCACGCAGGCGGGCTCGGTGCCTGGCGGCGCGGCCCACCCGTGGGATTCTTGCATGGGAGGCGGTTATGCTTACTTCTTGAAACATCGCGGCTCGCCTCACACGAACGGAGTGTTAGTCCGTCTCAACCAGACAGGTGCGCTCCAGATGAACGAGATCGCCGGCCTGCCCTTCAATCCCGGCATGGGCTGCGCCATCGAGTTTCTCCCGGGACAATTCTTCCGGGATGGACACGACCGGCTCTGGGTTCTTCGAGGCGGTCTGGGATCGGGCGAAGGAGACGGCGGCGGCTGGATTCATGATGCCACCGCCGAAAACGTGGCCGTGTATGACCTGGCAACGGCCGTGTGGACCGCCGGCTCGACTGGATTTGCCGTGGACGACGGCTCTGAAGCCTGTCTGGCCGGAGACACGCTCTACGTGCTGGCGGCCAACGGTGAAACCAATCCTCTGCGTTTCGTGCCGTTGAACGATCCCGATGCGCCGGCAAGCCGATGGCTCACCATTCAATCCGCCTACGGCATGCCCTCTCCCGCGGTCGGCGAGCACGAGTACCTGATCGGCCAGAAGATCACCTGCACGGCGCCGGCGACCGTCGAGGTCGGCGGAATCATCTATCGCTGCACGGGCTGGCAAGGGACGGGCAGCGTCGGGCAGGGCGCCGGCACCAGCGTCACCGTCACGCTCGAGGAGGATTCCCAGCTCGTTTGGCTTTGGGCAACGACCGACTGCTCGCTGACCGTCACGCAACAAGGCTCCGGTTTCACGGACATCGCATCGGCATCGTTCGCCCTCGGCACGGTCAAGACCGTGACCGCCTATGCCGCTCCAGAGTGGCAATTCAGCGGCTGGTCGGGCGACACGAACGGGTGCTCGATCTACGACAATACCATCACCGTCCCGATGAGTCAGTCGCGCCAGCTCATCGCGCGGTTTGTCCGCCAGAACCCCGTCGCGGGCGCGGCGCGGTTTGTCTCGCCCGGCGGCAGCCATACGCCCCCGTTCAACACCTGGCTCTCGGCGGCAACCAACATCCAAGCGGCGATCGATGCGGCCTCCGCCGGCGAGACCATCCTTGTTGCCGATGGCGTATACCGGTTGAGCGCCGAGATCGTGGTCACCAAGGGTGTCGCTCTCAAAAGCGTCAACGGGCCCGGGCTGACCGTTCTCGATGGCTGCAGCATCACGCGTTGCCTGCGACTCAGCCACACGAACGGCCTCGTGGACGGATTCACCGTCACTGGAGGGCAGGCGACGAACATGGGCGGCGGCGTGCTGATGGATGCGGGCGGCCTTCGCCATTCCCGAATCGAGGGCAACCGTTCGCTCCTGGGCAACGGCGGCGGCATTGTTCTCACGCAAGGCTGCTGGATCGAATATTGCCACGTCCTGAACAACTCCGCCACGAATGGCAGCGGAGGCGGAATCGCCGAACGCGATAACAGCGATAACAGGCCGTGCCTGGTTCAGAACTGCGTCATTGCCGGCAACGAAGCCAAGATCGGCGGCGGCGTCGCGGTCAGCACCGGGCTCGAGCTCCGCGGTTTGTTCGTGAAGGGCAACCGGGCCTCCCAGTATGGCGGCGGTGTCTTCGCGCACATATTACAGATGGCCAACTGCACCGTGGTCGAAAACGAGGGAGGCGGCGTTTCCGTGGACTGGACGACCGGCGCCCATATCGCCAACTCGATTATCGACCGAAACCATGCGGGACTCAACACCGTGAACTTCAGCGGGGTGGATGAATTCTACTTCACCCAGACATACACCGTGCCGTTCGCCGGCGGTTTCGAAACCAGCCCCGATTACGCCGATCCCGAACACGGCGATTTCCGGTTGCGCCCGGGCTCGGCGGGGATCAACCAGGGCGCGAGTCAATCCTGGATGACCACCGCGGCCGACTTGGACGGCCATCCGCGCGTGCTCGATGGCCAGGTGGATCTCGGCGCTTGGGAATACGCGGGCGACCGGTTCCTTTGCGACCTGGCGCACACGACGCAGAG
>CAYWIM010000058.1:28297-29119 GCA_964458325.1 uncultured Verrucomicrobiota bacterium | reverse complement strand
TGCCCAATGGTCCATCGCCGGGCGGGTCCGTCGCTCTGGGATCGATGGGGTGGGCGGGCAACGGGCGGGTGAATGAGGATGCGCCCGAGGCCGGTTTATGGCCCGAGGCGGGCGCTGGTGGGCGGTATCTCAGCTCGCTCAACCTGTATGAGACTTTGCCCGCGGCACAAGCCGATGCGATTTGGGCGCGAGCATCGCAAGCATACACTGCGCGGGCTTCCGGCCAGATTCACCTGTTCATCCGAGGAGCGCGGCCAGACCGCATGTTCAACACGATGGAGCGTCCGCTCATCAAGGCGAACCCCAACATTTACAAACAGACCTTCCACTATTGAACATGTTAACTCGACTTGGACCAAACTCAGCGCAGTCTTCGGAAGGCTTTCGAGTTGAGCGAACCGGCCGAATGGAACTGAAATACACCGAAGCCGATCGCAACCTTGTCGTTGAAGTTGAGCCTGGAGAAGGGTTGGCCATCTACAGAAGTTCCATCTCTGGCTGGAATCCACCGAACGAAAGCGAAGCACTAACCGACGATGACCGCCAGCGCATTGTTCGCAACATCTGTGCAGCGCTGGACTTCCTTCAAGTTCCCTACGTTTTGGCGTGAAAGCATCCTCAGGATGTCTCGTGCGATTAGCGGGAATGAAGCCAGCCCCGCAGCCGCGGCGCCTGCCCTGCGACTCCTGGATTCAAGCTGCGCGCCGCTGGATCGCAGGTTCCGGACAACGGGCGGAACGCCGGTCTGGCTGCCAGCAGCCAGAGGCAGGCAGGCCTCCGGCCCGGCCTTGGGGGCGTCGCGCAATGACGTGCCACGTGCCC
>CAYWIM010000058.1:0-28287 GCA_964458325.1 uncultured Verrucomicrobiota bacterium | reverse complement strand
TTCCATGGCAATGGAGGAGAGGGTTGGGGAGATGCGGTCGTGCATTTAAAACCCGTCCCCGCTGGCGCGGGGCGAGAGGACGGCGCGTTCGTCATTCCATCTCTGCATCTCCGCGGGTAAACAACCGGCATCTTTGCGTTTCTTTGGGTTCTCTTGCGGCAAAAGAATTCGGCTCTTGGCGGCCTGAATGTTGGCGCAGGTTGAAAGCTGTGGCTATGGGTTAAAATTCTCCGCGCCTCAGCGCCTCTGCGGGAGAATATTCTTCGTGTTCTTCTTCGTAGTGAGATGTTTTGGCGCCCCTCTCCCTGTCCCTCTCCCCGCTCGTGCCTCGCGGGGCGAGGGAAGAAAGCGCGGCTTGAAAGCCGCGGCTACGCCAGCAAGGGGATGCAAATGTCGGCTGGCAGGCGGACGCGTCAGCGACGCGTCCCTGCCTTGCCAAGGGCATCAACATTTCCGTGTCATTTCGTGTTTCGCGGGCACAAATCTGCGGCTTGCGGCCAGTTCAGCCGACAGCGCTGCGGGCCAGGAGGCCCGCGCTCCGAATCCTTCCGCACCGCAGACGCCTGCCTGCCAGAGCCGTCGCGGCGCAGGCGGGTCCCCGTCCGCAGTAGCGTGCAGCTCGATGCCCTTCGCGGCTTCGCGTGAGATCAATTGGCAGCTTGATAGCGGCGGCCACGGTGGATCAAGGGGCCGCCGTGGGTCCGGCAAGGATCATTGCCAGGGCGGGCGGGTCTGATATAATGGAGTTGGGTGGAAGACCACCCTGCGATGCGCACGGCGATATATCCGGGCAGTTTCGATCCGATCACCAACGGCCATCTGGACCTGATCCAGCGGGCTTCGCTCGTCTTTGGGCGGGTGATCGTGGCGGTGGCCAACAACGACGCCAAGAACGCCCTGTTTTCGGTGGACGAACGCCAGCGCCTGGTCCAGCAGTCGGTGACTCACCTGGCCAACGTCGAGACCGATTCGCTGACGGGTCTGCTGGTGAATTATGTCGAGCGGCGGGGCGGCGACGTGATCATTCGGGGCCTGCGGGCGGTCTCCGATTTCGAGTTCGAGTTTCAGCTGGCGCTGATGAACCGGAAGCTGAACGAGCGGATCGAGACGCTCTTCATGATGCCGCGGGAGGCATTCACGTTTTTGAGCTCGCGGGTGGTGAAGGAGATCGCCCGTTTGGGCGGAGATGTGGGGGCCTTTGTGCCGCCGCATGTGCGGGCGGCGCTGGCGGAGAAGCTGAGGCCTGGGGGAGCCCCCGGGATCTGATGCCATGGCGCTGCACATCAATCTGCACCGGTTGAAGCGGGAGCCGATCCGGCTCGAAGGCGAGCTGCCGATCGAGGAGCTGGACCTGGGCTCGTTCGAGGACGAGTGCATCCAGGCCCAGCATCCGCTCGGCTATGACCTCACCGCCCAATGGTTCGGCGGAGCCATTTTGATCCAGGGACGGCTCTCGCTGCGCCTGGACTGCACATGCGTCCGATGTCTCAAACCCCTTGTCCACCAGCTGGAATTGGCCGATTGGACGTGCCATTTGCCGGCCGAAGGGGAGGACGCCTTCCAGGTCGAGAACGACTGCGTCGACTTGACGCCTTACCTGCGAGAGCATATTTTGCTCGCATTTCCGCGGCATCCGCTGTGTGATTCCGGGTGCCGCGGGTTATCGTGGCCATCGTCTCGCAGTCTTCCCGCGGGGGGGGATCCGCCGTCGGCGGAGCCGGACGTTTCGGTCTGGGATGAATTGGACAAGTTGAATCTTTGAGTATTTATGGGTGTTCCGAAGCGCAAACCATCGCATAGCCGGCAGCGCCAGCGCCGCGCTTACAACAGCGTTCTCAAGCTGCCGCAAATGAGCGAATGCCCGCAGTGCGCGGCGCCGTATGTGCCGCATCGGGTATGCCCGGCATGCGGGTATTACCGCGGCCGGCAGGTCATCACCGTCCAGGTCGGGCCGTAATCCGCCATCCGCCCGCGCCGGCGGGTATCTGCTTTCCGGCCTCCGAGATTGCCTATGCGAATCGCGGTCGATGTGATGGGAGGCGATCACGGCTGCGAGGTGGTGGTCCGCGGCGCCCAGCAGGCGCTGGAGGTCTGTCCTCGGATCACCGAGCTGTTCCTGGTGGGCAAGCCGGAGGAGATCGAGGCCGCCCTGGCCCGCACCCCAAGCCGGAACGCTCGTCTGCGTGTTGTCCCCGCCACGGAGGTCCTCGCCATGGAGGACAAGCCGGTGGTCGGGCTGCGAAAGAAGAAGGATTGCTCGATCCTGCGCGCGGTGGATCTGGTGAAGACCGGCCAAGCCGATGCGGTGGTTTCGCCCGGCAACACCGGTGGAGTGGTGGCGGCCTCGACGATTCGGCTGCGCCCCCTGGCAGGCGTGGACCGGCCCGCCATCGCCACGGTGATGCCAGCCCCCGACGGCGATTTCGTCCTTTTGGATGCCGGCGCCAATGTCGAGTGCCGGCCGTGGCACCTCCTCCAATACGCCATCATGGGCAGCGTGTTCGCCCGCGAGATCCTGCATGTGGCCCAGCCGCGAGTCGGACTGCTCAGCGTGGGGACCGAGGACATCAAAGGCAACGATCTGACCCGGGAGGCTTTCAAGCTGTGCAAGCAGGTCGATCTGAATTTCCTGGGCAATGTCGAGGGGCACGATCTGTTCACCAACCGGGTGGACGTCGTGGTTTGCGACGGTTTCGTCGGCAACGTGGTGCTCAAGACGTGCGAGAGCCTGGCCGGCGGGATTTTCGGCTGGCTCAAGCAGGAGCTGACCCGGAATCCGCTGCGCCAGGCGGGGGCATGGCTGGCCCGGGGCGCGTTCCGGACCATCAAGCGCCGCGTGGATCCGGACACCCACGGAGGGGCTCCCCTGCTGGGCCTCAACGGCCACGTGATGATCACCCACGGATCCTCGCGCGAGCGCGCGATCTGCAACGCCATCCGGCTCGCCTCCGAGGCCGTGCGGAACCAAATCAACCAGACCATCGCCCGGGAGATCGCCCAGGCCAATGACCGCCTGCAGGCGCCCCCGGTCTCGCTCGCCTCATGAACCCCCCGCCATCGGCAGGATTTCGGAATCCGCGCGCCCAGTACGATTTCAAAGGCCGGACATGCTCGATCACCGGCGTCGGCTCCTACCTGCCCCAGCGGGTGCTCACCAACGCCGACCTCGAAAAGATGGTCGACACGTCCGACGAATGGATCACGACCCGGACGGGGATCCGGGAGCGCCACTTGGCGGCTGCCGAGGAATACACGTCCGATCTGGCCCTCCAGGCCGCCCGGCGGGCCCTCGAGATGGCCGGGGTTGGGCCTGAGCAGGTGGATCTGATCATTGTGGCGACGATCACGCCCGACATGCCATTCCCGGCGACGGCCTGCCTGGTCCAGCACAGGCTGGGCGCTCGTCGAGCGGCCGCCTTCGACCTCGAAGCCGCCTGCTCCGGGTTCATCTACGCGCTCGAGATCGGCCAGCAGTTCATCATGTCCCGCACCTACGACACGGTGCTGGTCATCGGCGCGGAGAAGCTCTCGACCATCACCGACTGGCGCGACCGCAACACGTGCGTCCTGTTCGGCGACGGCGCCGGGGCCGCCGTGCTCCAGAACCGGCCGCACTCGCACGGGCTGCTGACCGTCTGCATGGGAGCCGACGGGGCCAAAGCGGGCTTGCTCTCGATGCCGGGCGGGGGCAGCCGATGCCCCGCCTCCGCCGAGTCGGTCGCCGCCGGCAAGCATTTCCTCCGCATGGAGGGCAGGGAGACCTTCAAGAACGCCGTCCAGGCCATGTGCACCGCCGCCGAGGAATCGCTGCGGCGCTGCGAGATCGACATCGCCCGCGTCGCCTGCATCATCCCCCACCAGGCCAACCGCCGCATCATCGACGCCGTGCGCGAGCGCCTGGGCGCCACGCCCGACCAGATGTTCGTCAACCTGGACCGGTGCGGCAACACATCGGCTGCTTCCGTGGCGATCGCCCTCGACGAGGCGGTCCGCTGCGGCCGGATTCGCCGGGGCGATCTGATCCTCCTGGTCGTGTTCGGCGGGGGGCTGACCTGGGGGGCGGCGATGATCGAGTGGTAGCACGGACGCGATCGCGCGCGGCAAGAAATGTGCATTGTTTGCCAAATCCTGTCCCGTTGACGGCGCTTGTTCCCGTGATACATTTTTTCCAGTGCTACAGTGCTATGAGCTCAAGTAAACTCGATCGGTCAGGCGTATTCCAGCCGATCAAGACCGATCTTTCCGAAACCCAGCTTACGCTGGCCCCTAACACGGTGCGTGTCCACAAGAGCGGCATCCAATTCCGAAGCGGCAAACCCGTGCCGGTTTGGAAGGAGATGACCGTGGCGATGGAATCGCCGGGCAAGCTTCGCAAGACCCACTTCACCGGGGTGGTGGTGGACTGCGAGGGGGACCGGCACGCGGGCTACCAGGTCTCGCTGGTGTTCACCAGCGTCACCAGGCACGCCCACGAGCAGCTCAGTTTTCTCGCTGGCGCCGCTGCCCTCTGACCCGTAGAGTGGCGGCATGGAATTGTTCGGTCGGATTCTCCAAGCCGCCATCGAGGGCGGCGCGTCGGACATTCACATCAAGATCGGTGCGCCGGTCGTCTTCCGGATCAACCGCCTGCTGATTCCGATCGAATCCCCCACGCCCACCGAGGAGTGGGTGAACCGGGTCGTCGAGCAGATCGTGCCTGCCCATGCCCGTTCGGAGCTTCAGCGGGAGCGCGAGGTTGATTTCTCGTTTCATCTGCCCGGGATCGGCCGATTTCGGACGAATGTCTTCCAGCAGCGGGGCCAGTTCTGCCTGGCGCTCCGCTACGTCAAGACCAAGATCCCCAGCTTCGAGGAGCTGGGGCTGGTGGACATCATCCGGCGCATCGCCGAGTCGCCGCGGGGGATCGTGCTGGTCGCCGGATCGACCGGCTGCGGCAAGTCCACCACCCTCGCCGCCATGCTCCAATATATCAACCAGACGACGCGCAAGCATGTGATCACGCTCGAGGATCCCATCGAGTATGTCTTCGATGACGAGCAGTCGGTGATCGAGCAGCGCGAGATCGGGCTGGACTCGAGCTCGTTTCACAACGGGCTCAAGCACGTGCTGCGGCAGGATCCGGACGTCATCATGATCGGCGAGATGCGCGACGACATCAGCTTCTCGGCCGCGATGAGCGCGGCCGACACCGGCCACCTGGTGCTCTCGACCCTGCACACCACCAACGCCGCGCTCGCCGTCACCCGGATCCTGGATTTCTTCAAGGCCGAGGAGCGGGACCAGATTCGGCGCCAGCTGGCCAACACGTTCCAGGCGGTGATCTGCCAGCGGATGGTGAACACCATCTCCGGCAGCGTGACGCCGGCCTTCGAGATCATGATCAATACCGGCACGGTCAAGAAGCTCATCGAGGACAACCGCCTCGACAAGCTGCCCGCAGCCATCGAGACCGGCTTCGAGGACGGAATGCTCAACTTCAACCAGTCGCTCTTCCAACTGGTCAAGCAGCGCAAGGTCTCCGAGAAGGAGGCCATGGCCAAGGCATCGAATCCCCAGGCCCTCGAGATGAATTTCAAGGGGATCTTCCTGGACGAAGGCCGGCGCATCCTCGGCTGACCATGGAAGCGATCATCCAGCCGACCGCGGCGGCCGCCGCCGATCTGGTGGCGCGGCTGATCGCCCGCGAATTGCGCGCGAACCCGTCCCTGGTCCTGGGCCTGGCCACGGGGCGAACCATGGAGGCCGTCTATCAGTGCCTGACGCGGATGCACCGGGATGAAGGCCTCGATTTCTCGCTCTGCCGGACCTTCAACCTGGATGAATACATCGGGCTGTCCGGGTCGGATCCGCACTCCTACCGGCATTACATGAACCAGCACCTGTTCCTCCGGGTGAACATCGACGTCCGCAACACGCATCTGCCCAACGGTTGCGCGGCGGATCTCGACGCCGAATGCGCCCGCTACGAGCAGGCGATCGCGCGCGCCGGCGGCATCGACCTCCAGCTGCTGGGCATCGGGCGCGCCGGCCACCTCGGCTTCAACGAGCCGCTCTCGGCCCTGCGCTCGCGCACCCGGGTCAAGGCGCTCTCGCCCGTCACGCGCGAGCAGAACGCGCCGATGTTCGATTCGCTCGAGCGCGTCCCTGCCCGCGCCATCACGATGGGGGTTGGCACGATCCTCGAATGCCGCCGCTGCCTCCTGCTGGCCACCGGGGCCGAAAAGGCCGCCATCGTCGCCCGCGCTGTCGAAGGCCCCATCACCTCGATGGTCTCGGCCACGGCCCTTCAGCTCCACCCGCGATGCACGGTGGTCGTGGACGAAGATGCGGCGGGCGGCCTCGGCGAATCGGAATACTACCGCTGGATCTTCGCCAACGAGCCGGAGTGGGAGGAGTTTCGGTAAGGGTCTGTGCAAAAATGAATTCCGATTTTTGCACAGACCCTAACGTCAGGGCGGCAGCACTCCCGGGTGGGTGCAGACGCCGCCGTGAGCGGAATCGAGGGTGAGGGTGAACGGGCCGCGCCCGTTGACGATGAACTCGACCACGACCTCGCCCATGCCGGGGATGGTCTGGATTTCGAGCCGCTCGGGCCTGCGCCGGGCCGGCTGCACCTGCCCAAGGTATTTGTCCGTCACGCGCCCGCCGGACAGGACGCGGAGTTGGGGGCCGGCCAGGGACGCGATGTCGGGCGGGCCGATGTGATGGCGGACGGCCTGCGCGGTTCGGGTGGGCATCGTGCGGGTGTTGGCCGCCGTGGCGCGCAGCCGGAACAGGCCGCCGGCGACGGGCTCGACAGAGACGTCGCGCCACTCGAGGCGGGGCGCCTGCGCGGCGTGGTAGAGCGAGAACGCCATGTTGCGATGGCACTCTTCCTCGAGCAGGAACGAGGGGGGGATCCGGCCCCATTCCTTGCGGGTGCCGCCGATCTCGATCGGCCCGTACTGCGGGTGAGTGAACGGATGCCACTTCACCACGCCTTCGTCGAGGAGAACTCCGCGGATGAACTGGGCCTCGTCTTCGCGCGTGGGATCGGCGGGCAGCCGGAACAGGTTGCGGCGCGTCCAGAGCTCGTTGGTGAAACCCAGGACGCCAAGGGCGCCATAAAACCAGTCTTTCTCGCCGCCCCAGACCGTGTAGAGGTCGCGCCAGGTGACCAGGGCGCGATAGAATGGCAGGAAACGCTCGCCACGGCGCGCGATGGCGATCAGGACCCGCTCGTCGTCGGGCAGCATGGCGCCGCCTTCGCGGCCGGGGCCGCGCAGGATCAGGCCCCCGGAGTTGTGGTAGGACTGCGCGGCGACCAGGTTCGATCGGCGGCGCATGAAATCGGCCACCGCGCGGGTCTCAGGGAGGCTGAACGGGTAATCGCGCGCGCCGCTCTGGACGTAGTTCGGCTGCCAGTCGTAGGCCCAGTTCCGGTTCATGTCGTAGCCGCCCACCGGATCTTCATTGATCCGGCCATCGCCGTCGTTATCGAGCCCTTCGAATCCGAGCAGGGTGAAATCGCCAGGCTGATCCGCGGGCGCTTCGATCATCATGAACTCCGGATACTCGGGGTGCGCCTTCCACCGGCCCGACGGATCCCGAATCCGCATCTGGGCGATCGTGCCGTCCCCATCCAGATCGTCGAAGTCGTCTTCGTCGGAAAGGCCGTCCCGGTCGTTGTCGTGGGGCTGGACGCCGGATCGGCTCGATCCCGGGCTCTGGGCGCTGTGGAACCAGCGGTCGCGCCCATCGGGATTGATGGTCGGGACCAGGTAGAAAACCTGGTGATCGAGCAGATCGGTCACGGTCTCGAGACGCCGGTACTGATGGCAGAGGTACCAGGCGGTGTAGGCGATCACCTCGCCGCACTGGACTTCGTTTCCATGGATGTTGCCGTCGATATACATCCCCGGCTTGCGACCCGGATCGCCCTTGTCGAACGCCGTGACCTCCAGGCACCACAGATCACGCCCCTCGAAGGACCGGCCGATCGAATACAGCCGCGTCAGGCCCGGAAACGCGGCGTGCAGGCGCTCGAGGATGGCGTGCAGGCCGGCGTGGTCGTAATACCGGTTCCAGGCCACCTCGACCCGTCGATCCGCCGGGCTCCCCAGCCCCGGAAAGGTGTGCCGGGCGTGATCGAGCTCCGGCGATCCCGGCTCTGCGGAAGGAGCGGGCCGGGCGCTCGAAACCGCCACCGCCATCATCACCGCCATGAGCGCCCGCATCCTGGGAGTCATTCCATTCATGGTTTCAGCTCGATCGTTTGCCCGGCGATGCCGCCGAGCGCAGAAACGACCTCGATCTTCAGCCGGCGGGGCTGGGGAGAATGAAGGATCCAGCGCACCTCCTGGCTGCCGCCGCTCCCCTGGATCGGCTGGAGCATGACGCGAGCCGATCCACCCAGCACATGCTTCTCCTCGATGTCGACGGTGATCCGAGTCGGCAGGACTTCGCCGGTCACCTGCCCGTGCGCCAGCACGGTGGGCAGGTACCCGCGGTTCTCGACCCGCGCCGATACTTCGAACACCCCTTCGCCCAAATGCCGGGCTTGCACGCCGCGCAGCCCGACGCGCGGCAGCTTGCCTGCCAGATCGGTCAGGAATCGAGCCTGGTCGCGGGCGATGGCGCCCAGCATCGGCTCCGGGGGCTGGCTCCGGGCAAACGGGGCGAACCCGCCAATTTCGACCTGCTTGCCCGGAAAATCCGGATGGTCCCAGGATTTCCATGGAACGAAGAGCTCAGGCGCATGGGCATCGATCCACTGGAGGAAATTCCGTTCCTCCTCGTTCCGGGTGTCGGCCCCTGGGCGGCTGGCGGGGGCGGGGGCGGCGCGGGCTGCGGACGATTTCGAGGCCGAGGATGCCGTAGCCGGCGGCGGATTCGATCCGGCAGGATTTCGGGCCAGCTCGAGCGCCGGGCTCCATGGCCGGACCGACAGGCCCAGGCGGCCCCGATGGAAATAGGCCCAGTCCGAGAAGGCCCCTGGAACGCTGGCGCTCTTGATCTCCTTCTTGAGGCCCAACCGCTCGCGGTAGAGCCTGCCGAGCTCGCGATAATAGGGAAGGTCGGAGGGATGAACCGAGGTGACCGGGGCCCGGCCGCGCCCGCTCGAGACGGACCCGCCCTCGGCGGGGGCAGCCGGCGTCTGGAGCAGGTTGTCCGACTCGCCATAGGCCACCACAATCCCGATGTGCGGATGGAGGATCATGAAATCGGCCAGCGCGCGTGTCTCGGGCTCGCTGACCGGATGCGGCCCGGCGTGCAGCCCAAAGAACTGGTACTGGAACGGGAAATTGCGGTTGAGATCGACGCCGCCGGGGCCGTCCTCGTTCCAGGCTTCATCGTGATCGTTGTCGCGGCCCTCGACGAGCAGCCGCCACTGGCCGGTCTCGCCGCGCGCCGGGTCGGCGGGAAAGAGCCAGCGCGGCTCGCGCGGATCGATTCGGTGGCTGCCATTGGGGTCCCGCACGCGCATCCAGGCGATCTGGCCGTCGCCATCGAGATCCTCGGGCCCGTCCTCATCGACCAGGCCATCGTGGTCCTCGTCTTCCGGGGAGCGGTTGACGCGGATTTCGTGAAGGCAGTTGGACGAGAGCCCGTCGGCGGCATCGGGATTGAGCCGGGGCCAGACATGGATCGTGGCGGTATCGAGGAGCGCAGTGATGGGCGGCTTCTGCCCGTAGCCTGCGATGCAGTGATCGATCCAGGCGATGGCGCAGGCGGAGCCAGCCCGATCGTTTCCTTCGATCCCGGCCACCACCAGCATGGCCGGGCGCGCCAGGCGGGCCGATTCGGCGCCCGATCCCAGCTCGACCCGCCACACATCGTGGCCCCCCGGGGTGCGCGCTGCCCGATGGAGATGGACGATCGCAGGATGCTCGAGCGCGGCCTTTTGCAGAGCGCCCGCCAGCCGATGATTATCGAGATATCCGACGCTGGCGGCGTCTATTCCCATCGCCAGGACAGCCCATAAAATTCCGCCGCCCCAACACGCAATGCGAGGGAGGGACCCAGTGGCTTTCATGCGACATGCGAGCAATCGAGGGGACTTTACCCAGGAAGAACGGATTTGGCCACCGCTTTCTCCGGCCATGGCGGCGGCCAGGCCGCAGGACAATATTCTTGGACTCATTACTGGAGCATCGCGCTGAAGCGGTCGGTCGGCTGAGCAGGGGGGCGCCATTTGAAGATTTGGGCGTGGTCCATAAGCACCACGATTTCCGGAGCGGCCAGGGGATGGGTTCGAGCGAGGGTCACCGTCAATGTCGGGTTTGTTTCCCAGAAGTCGAAGAGCGGCTGGCTGGCCAATACATCCAGATCCGAGTTGAGCAACAGCAGGCGGGCGTCGTGAAAGGCCAATTTGCTGGGGGGCAAATCGGGCCGGCCGGGATTCGAATTATCGATGGGATCCCGCTGCATGGCGGTGGCGACCAGTTCCGGATGGCCGTCCTGATCGAGGTCGGCGACGGCACAGAAGTTGAACACGACCGATTCATACAGTGGGTCGATCACGGGCAGACACTGGGGCTGGGTCAGGTCGTGGGCCAGCAGATGGACGCGCCCGAGGCGGTCGGTAGCCAGGATTTCCCGGGGGCCATCGCCGTTGAGATCGGCCGCGATGCAACTGAAGAGCCGAACCCCGGTCTCATAACGGGCGATGGTATTGCCGCCGCCGTCCAACCGCAGGATCTCCCCGATTTCGGGCAAGCGGGCTTTCGCGCGGTGGTCGTGGTGGCACTCGGTCCAGGCCAGCAAGCCGGGTTGTCCTTGGCCGTCGATGTCATCCACGATCATGCGGGTGATGATATGGAGGCCGCCGATTTCGCGTCGCCAGAGCAACTGGCCATCGTGAGCGAGGGCGAAAACATAGCTGTGACGATCGTCGGTGCCGTCCGCTCCCACGCCTCCGTTAGCCACGGCATCGGTGCCGCAAATGACTTCCATGAAACCGTCGCCATTCAGGTCCGCGATATGGAGAGAGGTTGGCACGGCGGCGGTGTCGAACCGCCAGGCCTCCTGGCCCGTGACGGGATCGAGCGCGAGGATGGCGCGGGGTTGGCGCCCGTGGCCGGTAAAGATCCAGAGGATCAATTCCGGGCGGCCATTGTTGTCAAGGTCGGCGAGACGGCATTGGGTGATGCTGGTTTCGTAGATCTGGCCGACGGGGGTTTCGACTTTTTTTCGAGGCAGGGTGAAGCGGCGGATTTCCCGGCCAAAATCGTTGAATCCAGCCAGGATCATCCGGTTGCGATCGGCCCAGTTCACCAGCGTATCGAGCTGGCCGTCCTGGTCGAGATCACCACGCAGGAGGATGCCGCAGTCAGAATTGTCAGGGGCGGGAAGGCGCCAATCGCCCAGCATCCGGCCTTGTTGGGAGACCACCAGGAGGCGGTTGCCGAGGGTGAGGAACAGATCGTCGGCGCCGTCGGCATTGAAGTCGGCGACACGTCCCTGGCTCCAATTGAACACGCCTGGCAGCTCGATTTGGTGGGCGCGCAGCAGGCCCTGCGCGGCTTCGTCAACACCGGATCGACCCAGGGATGAGGATTTATTGGTGGCGATGACGAGGAGAAAGAGGGCGGCGGCGGCGGCCGCCAGGATCAAGGAAGGCCGCACTGGGAACAAGCGCGCGGGGGGAGCGGATTGCAGCGGTTGGGCAGCAGCGGATCCGCCCGGTCCGCGGGGAGGGTGGGCGGCCCGGATCCGCTCCAGGTCCTCCATGACACATGACATGTGGGCATAGCGTTCGCCCAATTCCCGCGCCATGGCGCCTTCGGTGACGGTCACCCATTCCGAGGGGGCCTGAGGAATGAGCTTGCGAATGGGGTGGGGAGGACCGGCGAGGATATGGGCGGTCACCCGCTCTCGAGGGATGTCGTGGTAGGGACGGACACCCGTGAGCATTTCATAAAGGACCGCGCCGAAGGAATAGACATCGGTGCGGGTATCTTCGACGATTCCTTGGGCGTGCAAGGGGGAGAGATAGTAGGGAGTGCCTTCCTGCTCGAGGCTTCGCGGGTCGAGAATGAAGTCGTTGAGGAGGGATCGGGCGAGTCCAAAGTCGGCAATCCAAAGGTGAGGGCCGGGACCGACGAGAATATTGGCGGGTTTCAGGTCGCGGTGAATGATGCCATGTTGGTGGGCGAACAAGAGCGCGGAGGCGATCTGGCGGGCCAGAAGGAGCAGGGCTGTGCCTTTCAAGGGGCCTTGGCGGGCCAGCAGTTCATTGAGATCGCCGCCCTCCACAAAGGGCATGATCAGCCAGGCGTTTTCGGCCGTTTCTCCGTAATCCAATACCGGCAGGATGTGCGGATGCCCCAGCGCCTGCATGTGCCGCGATTCCTTGACCAGATGCGCCCGGGCGCGGGGATGTCGAGCCAGATGCGGGCGCAGGAGTTTGATCGCCACTGGCTCTGAGCGGTTCGGGTCCCGGGCGAGGAAGACAATGCCCATGCCGCCAGCACCCAGACAACGGATCAGCTCGAACCGCTCCCAGGTCCCACACTCTCCCAGGCGGGCGGGAGGGCCTAAAGAGAGCGTGCCCCATTCGTCGAGCGCGCCGTTTGCACAAGCGGAGAAAGGCAGCCCTTTCGGGCCATCCCGAGGATCAGTCCAACGCGTCATAACGTATGCCCTCGGCGAGACAGATTGGCAATCGGCAATCATAGAATGCGAATCGGGAAGGATCGGCAATCCTTTTCTTCCGGTTGACGCGGGAACGAGGAAGGACTTAGGGTCTGTGCAAAAATTACTTCCGATTTTGGCGGGAGCGCCGCCGGGCTAGATCACAGACCCTTAACTGCGTTCGATCAGGCCGGTTATGAAAGCACGGGCGGGGGCATTTACGCTGCTGGAACTATTGGTGGTGGTTGCCATTGTGGGGGTCCTGACGGGGTTGCTGTTGCCGGTTCTGGCTCAGGGACGGGAAAAGGCCGCGCGGCTGGTTTGCCTGAGCAATGTCCGGCAGATTGCGCTGGCGACTCTATTCTACGCGCAAGAGAACAGCGATTGCCTGCCGCACCCCAACGCGGACTTCGATGTGACGGTTGCCGGCTGGCTGTGCCGGCCGCCCTTTACGAAGCCGCTGACCAACCTGCACACGGGGTTGCTTTGGAGGACCCTGCGGAATTACCCGGTTTATCGCTGTCCTTTGGACCGCACGAACGCGCCGCTTTTTGAGTGGCGGCTGCAGAAATACAGCAGCTACATCATGAATTGGGCGGTGACCGGCTTCCGGATCGCGCGCGCCACGCATAAGCTTTCCCGGTTTCGGCCCGAGGCGGTTTTGTTTTGGCAAGGGGATGAACAGAATCCGGGCGCCTTCAACGATGGCTCGAGCGATCCGGCGGATGGGATCACGCAGCTGCACCAGGGGGGAACGCCGGCAGGGGCAGCCAGCGGTGCGGTCGAATTCATGAGCCCGTCGGCGCATGCGGCCGAACTGACTCTGTATCCGGGTCGTTTGTGGTGCAATCCGACCAGCCCGACAGGCGATCACCGGGGCCAGCCGCCGGGGGCGCCGTAAAATCAAGGCGCCCGTTGTTTGAGGTTGCAACCATTTTGTATGCACCCACCGAACCGTCCACCATCAATTCACTGGCTGTGCCGGCGTGGCGCGCGCCCGGTCGCTGATGCGGCGCAATGCCATCAAATGAAGCCAGCGCGTTAGGCGAACCTTTACGGGCGGAGGCGGCGGGAAGCTGCCCGGGTTTGTCGGATCGTAGCCGGCACAGGGAATGACTGAGATCGATCCACAATCAAGTCGCTGGCGCCCGCATTCGACGCATCGATTTCGTGGTTTGCGACAAAGGGCAGGTAGGCCGGATCATGGTAGGGGCCAACCTGTCCTCCGTCCGTCTCGGAGGGCAAACCGCAGCCGCGGGCGCATCTCATTTTTTTGCAGGAGAGTGAGGGAAGGGAGCCATAGGCATCAGTTGTTGGCGAGTGAGGGAACAGCTCGTGCGGGCGGTCGTATTGGGGGGGGGACAAAAATGGTTTCACTTTTTTCGGAACTCTAATCCCCCGTCCTGCCATGCTCGGTCCACGTGAACGGGACTTTCATCTTGCAGGGCCGCCGACTGGGCCTGCCCGAGTTGAGCCAAGTGGCTCAACTCATCGCTGACAACCCTGGGTGGAGCCGTTACCGGCTCAGCTGTGAGCTGGCCCGATGCTGGCAGTGGCGCAGTAGCTCGGGCCAGCTCAAGGACATGGCCGCCCGAACGCTGCTGCTCAAGTTGGAGGAGCGCGGTTGGATCCAGCTGCCCACCCGACGCCGTGCTTCCCCCAATCGCATGCGGCATAAACAGGTGCCGACGCTGGATCCGAGCCTCAGTCAGGAGCCCATCCAAACGGCCCTGGCGCACCTGCGGCCCTTGGAGTTGCGGGAGGTCAGCATGCAATTCCCTGCGGACGGAGGGCTCTTCGAAGCCCTCCTGCACCGGTTCCATTATTTGAGCTACCGCAGCCCGGTGGGGGAGAACCTTCAGTATCTGGCGCGGGAGCGGACCGGCCGGCCCGTCGCCTGCGTGCTCTTTGGCGCGGCGGCTTGGCAGTGCGCCGACCGCGATCGGCATATCGGATGGGATGCAACGACGCGGGCCTCCCACCTGCACCTGCTGGCCAATAATTCACGATTCCTGGTGATGCCCTGGGTCCAAAGTCCGGGCTTGGCCAGCCATGTTCTGAGCTTGGTCGTGCGCCGGATCAGCGCCGACTGGCAGCGCAAGTACGCTCATCCCCTCGATTGGCTGGAGACGTTTGTGGAGCGCCCGCGTTTTGCCGGCACCTGCTACCAGGCCGCCAACTGGATCCGCGTGGGTCAAACCAAAGGCCGCACCCGGCAGGATGCCCCGGACGGACAACACTATCAGGCTGCCCGCAAGGACATTTACCTCTTGGCCCTGCATCGACGCTTTGCCCAACACCTGCGACAACCCCTACCCCCTCCCATCGCCTTATGAGTCTCAAAACCTCTCCTCCCCGAACCGAACGTCAACGGCGCAAAACCCAGCGGCGCCAACGCCAAGCCCTGGTCGAAACCACCTCAAGGAAGGCCAGGCCCAGTCCGTTCAGGGCGCTGCGGAGGTCGCGGCCGCCTTGGCCGTAAGGCGTGCGGAACTCACCGACGCCGAATGGGGGCAGTGGCGTCGGGATATCAATCGGAAGCTCGAAGAGGGGGAGGATCATCCGGATCGGGATGCCCAGTTTCGGCATATCAACCAGTGCGTGAAGCGTGCGTTGGCTGCGGGCTGGCCGGTCATTTCGGTGGACACCCAGAAGAAGGAACTGGTGGGCAATGACGCCAATGGAGGCCAGCAATGGCTGCCCACCCAAGATCCCCGGCGGGTCCAGGGACACGACTTTGCCAGTCCGGAGGTGCCCCGGGCCTACCCCTACGGCATCTATGACCTGGGACGGAACACGGGCTTTGTGAACGTGGGCGCCGACCATGACACGGGCGCCTTTGCGGTGGCCTCGATTCGCGGTTGGTGGCATTGGGAAGGTCGCGCCCTCTATCCGGAGGCCCGGACGCTGTGGATTACCGCCGAGGGCGGAGGCAGCAATGGTTGGCGGCTGAGGCTCTGGAAATTGGAGTTGCAGGGGTTTGCCGATGAGAGCGGGCTGTCGCTTTCGATCTGCCACTTTCCGCCGGGCACCAGCAAGTGGAATAAGATCGAGCATCGGCTCTTCTCTTTCATTTCGTCAAACGGGCGGGGGGAGCCGCTGCGCGATGACCAGACCATCGTGAACTTGATTGCCCGAACGACGACGGCCAAAGGCCTGACCGTGACCTGTCGGCTGGATCGGCGCAAGTATCGGACAGGGAGAAAAATATCGGCCGATGAGATGAAACAAGTGAACGTAAGACCCAACCGATTTCATGGTGAGTGGAACTATGTTATCGAACCTCACTCCTAAACTCGACTTACTATCTTTATTTATTACCGCTGCCTTACTGAGCTGGATCTATGCATTGGCCCTGGGCTATGATTTTGAGCTTTTATCTTCTGGCGGGGTTAGGATTCATCGCGGGCCGGGACTGCTGCCTCGCGATCCTTTCGAGAACTTCACTGGGGACACCGCAGCGGTTTGAAGCATTCGCTTACTGCGGTGCTGGAACAGACAATGAGCACGGCGAAAGCTCTGCGTTTTGTCTCGGACAAACGCCCATCCCTCAAAAACCTCTCATGAATTGGCGCTGGACGCTTTCGGTCCCCCTGTTTGCGAGTTGACGGTCCAGCGAAGCATTTCTAGAGTCGGATCGTGGAATGGGCTGGCTACCTGACGGCGGCGGTGGCGGCATATCTGCTCGGCTCGATTCCGACGGGCTACCTGGCCGGCCGGATCCGGGGGGTGGATATCCGGGCGGCGGGAAGCGGCAACATCGGGGCGACGAACGTCCTTCGCATCCTCGGCAAGCCGGCCGGGATCGCCGTGCTGGCGGTGGACATGCTCAAAGGTTTTCTGGCATGCTGGCTTGTCGCAGCTTGGGTTTCCGGGGCGTTTTTTCAGGATGCGCAGCCGGCGGTTGCGGCGCGTGAATGGCTGGCGGTTGTCTGCGGGGTATGCGCCATTCTCGGCCACAACTATACCTGCTGGCTGTGGTTCAAGGGGGGCAAAGGCATCGCCACGACGGGAGGCGTGTTTCTAGCGCTGGCGCCGGCAGCCACTCTGGCGACAGTGGCATGCTGGATCGCCGTTGCGGTCTCGACCCGGTATGTCTCGGTGGCATCGTTGGCGGCAGCGGTTGCGCTTCCCGTGTGGGTTGGATGGTTTGGCGGGAGCACTGTTGTGGTGGGGATCGCTGCCGGCGCCGGCCTCATGGCCATCGTGAAGCACCGGGCCAACATCCGGCGGCTGCGCGCAGGCGCCGAGCACCGATGGGGAGCGCCCCGATCCCGTCCGCCGCCGGAGGAGGCGCCATGAGGATCCAGGCAGTCTATGCTATGTTGTATGAAGGCAAAGTGATCCCGCGCGCGGTCCAGGACCTGATCGGCCGCGATTCCCGGCCGGAAACCGATCCGGCGGCTGGATGAACGCCGCGCCAACCCATGCATATGCATCATGAAAACCGATTGGATCCTCGCTCGCCTTTGGGCCGTGTCAGCGCCGGCATGGGCCGGGCTCATCGCCGCATCGCTCGTGGCGAGCCTTCGCGGTGCGGATTCGCCATCGCCGACCCGGAATCCGAATTCAGCCACCGGCCTGGCGGCCTCGCCGGCTGCAACAGGAGGTGACATGCCATCCGCCTCGCAAAAAACCGGTCCGCTCCGCCGAGTGCGGGAGCCCGCCGTGGCGGGTCTGTTCTATCCTGCGGATCGCGCGGCGCTGGGCCGGACGATCGACGGGTGCCTGGCGCAGGCCCGAGAAGAGAGCATCGCCAACCTGCGGGCGCTGGTGTGCCCGCATGCCGGCTACTCGTATTCGGGGATCACGGCCGCTCACGGATACCGTTTGCTGCCGGGGCGGGAGGTTTCGACGGTCATCCTTCTGGCCCCCAGCCATTACGCTCGAGTCGAGGGCGCCTGCGTTTCGGGGAACGAGGTTTTTCGAACGCCGCTGGGCGACGTGCCGATCGCTCCGATGGCAGCCGAATTGGCGCGGACACAGCCCTTTGTTCCCGAGGCGCCCTGCCCGGTCCACCGCCCCCCCTGGGCGTATCAGTCATCCCGTCCGGCGCCTTCCGCGGGGACCGACACGGCCGATACATGGGAGCATTCCGACGAGGTGCAGGTGCCGTTCTTGCAGCGGACGTTGAAGGATTTCGCACTGGTGCCCGTGGTCATGGGGGATGTGGATCCGGCCGAGGCGGCTCGGGCCCTCGCGGGCTGGATCGATGATCGAACCCTGCTGGTCGCCAGCTCGGATCTCAGCCATTATCATCCTTATGAGGAAGCGCGGCGGATGGACCAGCGAACCGTGGCCGCCATTTGCCGGCTCGACACCCAGGCGCTGGCGGAGGAAGACGCCTGCGGACGGACCCCCATCCTCACCCTCCTCCACCTGGCGCGGGCCAAAGGCTGGAAAGCCCGCCTGCTCGATTATCGAAACAGCGGGGACACCGGCGGCGACAAGAGCGGCGTCGTGGGATACGCGGCGATCGCGTTCTTCGATCCCGGCCGGGAGGAGTTTTCGGGCGAGCAGCGGCGCTGCTTGCTCGGGCTGGCCCGGCAATCGTTGCGGGAGACGGCCGCGCGCGGCCGCCCGCCCGAAGTGAATGCCGAAGCCTTGCCCAGCGGATTGGATGGCGCGCGCTGCTGTTTTGTGACCTTGACGAAAGGGGGGGCATTGCGGGGATGCATCGGCAATCTCAAGCCCAACGGCCCGCTGTTCCAGGCGGTCATCCAGAATGCATGCAGCGCCGCCACCCGCGATTATCGTTTCCCGCGGGTCCAAACCCAAGAGCTGGACCAGATCGAGATCGAGATCAGCGTTCTCACCGAGCCCAAACCCCTCGCATTCGAGACGCCGGAGGATCTCCTGACCAAGCTGCAGCCGCATCGGGATGGCGTCATCCTGCAAATCGGCGCGGCGTCCGCGACCTACCTGCCTCAGGTCTGGCTCCATCTGCCCGACAAAGCCCGATTCCTGCAGACGCTCTCCGAAAAGGCCGGCGCGGGCCCGGACGATTGGCGCAAACCCGGCGTGCGGGTCCTGACCTACCAGGCGGAGGTTTTTAGGGAATCCGAATGATGCGCCGCGTCAGAGGCTCGGCCGCGTGATCGCGCGCGGCTCGCGCCTTTCCTTGGACCGCGCCCTTTCAACCGGCGTGTTGTGCGCAGTATGAAGCCATGGACAGCCCCGTGAGCCAGCTCGGGCGGCGCATCGAGGCTGCGGAAGCCGGGCCAGCTGAATGGTTGGGAGCGATAGCGGCGCTGGGATTCGTCAGCATGCTGGCACAGCTGGCTCTCCTGCGCGAGCTGCTCACTGCCTTCCAGGGCAACGAGCTCACTCTGGCGATCGTTTTGGGCAACTGGCTTCTGTTGACGGGGCTCGGCGCTGCCTTGGGACGGTGGACATCGGAGCGCACGCTGAGCCGAAGGTCGATCGCGGCGGGCTTGACCCTGGTCGCGATCCTGCCCTTCATCCAAGTGCTGGCGGTTCGGGGATGCCGAAATCTCTTTTTCCCGCGGGGTGCGGCATTGAGCCTGGCGGAGACTGCGGTGGGCAGCCTGGTGGTGCTGGCGCCATTCTGCCTGCTGTCTGGATTCTGCCTGACGCGGGCCAGCGCGTGGCTGGATTCCACCGGGCGGAAACGGCGGGGATTGGGATCGGTGTATGCAGCCGATTGCCTCGGGAGTGGAGTGGGAGGCGCGGCGTTCATGGGAGGGCTGGCAGGCGGGTGGGATCATTTTGCGATGCTGGGGGGTGCGGCCTTGATATGTCTGGCAGGAGCCGGGGCGATGGCTTGGCGGTCGCGGTGGCCGGCTGGTGTGGGCTGGGCCGGGTTCCTGGCAGCGGCGATGGCGATCGTTCTGGGGTGGGGGCGGATCGATGCGCGCTCGACCGCCTGGCAGTTCCACCCTCAGCAGGTGGTCGATCGATCCCACTCGCCCTATGGGCGATGGGTGGTCACCGAAACGGGCCGCCAGTACAACCTGTTCGAAAACGGCCTGCCCGTGTGGACCAGCCAGAACACCGAGGCCGTCGAGGAGACCGTCCATTTCGCAATGGCCCAGCGGCCGGCGGCGCGCAAGGTCCTGCTGATCGGCGGAGGGGTTGCCGGCACCGCCCTCGAGACGCTCAAGTACAGGGTCGAGTCGGTTCATTATGTCGAGCTCGATCCCTGCGTCCTCGAGCTGGGCGCGCGGTTTCTGCCGGATCGGCTGGCCGACTCTCGAATCCACGTCGCGATTGATGATGGCCGGGCATTCCTGCGAGAGACTCGAGACCGCTTCGATGTCGTGATTGTCGACATGCCGGACCCGGTCACGCTGCAGATCAACCGGTACTACACCGTCGAGTTTTTCGCCGCGGCGCGCGCGGCGATGACCCCGGACGGCGTGCTGGCATTCGCCTTGGGCCGGTACGAAAACTCGATCAGCCCCGAGCTGGCCACGCTGCTGGCCTCGGCGGCGCGGACGGCGGGATCCTTGTTCGGCCGCGTCCGGCTCCTGCCGGCGGGGCGGGTCTTTTTTCTGGCGTCCGACGGCCCGCTGGAGACCGACATTGCGGGCATCCTGGAAGAACAGCGGGTGCCGACGCAGCACATGAAACGCGGATATCTCGGAGCGGTGCTGGCGCCGGACCGGCTGGCCCAGGTCGAGGACGCCGCGCGGCAGCCCGCCCGGCTCAACCGGGATTTTCATCCGGTCCTTTTCATTTATCGGCTGCGCCACTGGCTCAGCCAGCATGCGGCGCCGGCTGGACTGCTGGTGGCGCTGCCCGTCGTGGGAATGGGGGTGTATTTGACGAGGCTGCGGGCGGTGACGGGCGTGGTGTTTGCGTCTGGATTCGCCGCGTCGACGATCCAGGTGGTTTTGCTGCTTGGTTTCCAGGTCTTGTGGGGATCGCTTTACCAGCAGGCCGGCTGGGTCATCACCCTGTTCATGGCCGGCCTGGCGGCTGGAGCGTGGGCTGGGAATCGGTTCGGAGATGAGCCAGCCCCCTCCGATGCCATGGATCGCCTCGTCGTCGCGCGCTGGATCGATCCCCCAGCAATGCGTCTGGCCCTTGCGGCGTTTGCAGCCGCCATCGCCGCCGCCGCGGCGCCCGCCTTGCTCACCGCGCTCCGCTCCGGGCCGATGGGCGGCAGAGCCGCCGGATGGACGCAGATGATCATTCCCATCGCGGCGTTCGTATTCGCGGCGCTTTCGGGCGCGCAGTTTTCGATGGCGGCCCGACTCGAAAGGGGTCACCCCTCGAGCGCCGCGGCACGGCTGTATCTGGCGGATTTCGCCGGGGCCTGCCTGGGCGCGTATGTTGCGGGGGCGGTCCTGGTCCCCTGGCTGGGGATCCCGGCGGTCTGTTACGGGGCAGCGGGCATGGTGGCATGCGCGGCCTTGAACCTGGCCCTGAACCGCCTCCGGCGCGGCGCGGCGCGCAGGCCGGAAACCACCATGCGAGGGAGCATATGAACCCGATGAACAAGCGGCTCTTGAAAGCGGTGCGGTGGACGGGCTGGCCCCTGTTTCCCCTGGTTGTGGCGTTTCTGGCCACGGGCTACATGATCAGCGGCCGCTTCGGCATGGGCCGCTGGATGGACGAGCAATCGGCCTTGGCGCTCCATAAGCTCTTGCACGGCCCGCTGATCCTGCTGGTCCTTGTTCATTCCCTGCCCGCCATGTATCTTGCCTGGAAGCGATCGAGATGGATCCGAAACCGCCAACCCAGCGAGACGGCGCCCCCGTGAATCCGGCATCGGCGGCTCGGCCCGATCCCGCCCCGGCATGGTCCCGGCGGCATTGGCTGAAGCTGGGCGCGGCCGGATGCGCCGGGCTGGCGGGGACCGGCTCGTTCTTTTCCTGGCTCCGCCACTGGGGCGCCGATGCTGTGCCGGCCGACATTTTCCCCGGCGACGCCCCTCGAGGCGAGCTCTGGGAGCTGTGGCAGCATCGCGGCTGGGCGCGCGAGGCCCTGCATTACCTCAAGCTCGGACGCAACGTCCAATGCAAGATCTGCCCGAACAACTGCCTGCTCGAGCCGGGCGATCGCAGCCACTGCCGCAACCGGATCAACCATGACGGGACCTTGTATACCCTGGCGTTCGGCAATCCGTGCACGCTCCATATCGATCCGGTCGAGAAGAAGCCGCTGTTCCATTTCCTGCCGGGCAGCCCGACCTTCTCGCTCGCCACCTCCGGCTGCGTGTTCCGCTGCCTCAACTGCCAGAATTGGGAGATCTCGCAGAAGAAACCCGAGGAGACCAAGAACCCTTGGGGGCCGGAATTCCGGCTCCGGCCGCCCGTGCCGCCCACCTTGACCCTCGACCAGTTGCGGACGTTGAGCCTGTTCCCCGACGATGTGGCGGCCGTGGCGGAATCGCTGGGCTGCCCCTCCGTGTCCTACACTTACTCCGAGCCGACCGCGTATTACGAATACACCCTGGAATCCTGCCAGGCCGTGCGCGCCCGCAAGCGCAAGAACGTCCTGGTCAGCTGCGGGTCGATCAACGAGCGGCCCCTGCGCGAGCTGGCGGCTCACTTGGATGCCGCCCATGTGGATCTGAAGGGATTCGACGACGGCATTTATCGGAAGCTCAACTCAGGCCGGCTGCAGCCGATCCTCGACACCCTGATCACTCTCCGGTCCATGGGGGTCTGGGTCGAGGTGATCCACCTGATGGTCCCGACCTACACCGACGACCTCGAACTGACGCGCCGGTTGTGCGGCTGGCTGGTCCAGAACCTTGGTCCCGACACGCCCCTCCATTTCTCGAGGTTCCATCCGCAGCACAAGCTCACTTACCTGCCGCCGACGCCGGTCGACACGCTCGTGAAGGCGCGCGACATCGGGCGCGACGCCGGGCTGCGGCACGTTTACATCGGCAATGTGACCGGCGTGCCCGAGGCCGAAACGACGTTTTGTCCGGGCTGCCGGAAGGCCGTGATCGAGCGGGACGTCTTTTCGGTCCGGACGTTCCATCTCGACAAGGGCCGCTGCCGGTTCTGCCAGACGGCGATCGCCGGAGTATGGTCGGCGTGAGCCCACCCCCGCGCTCATCCAAACAGGGGGATCGAATCCGGACAGCGGTCTGGCCACCCTGCCCACAGCCGGTGGATGAGGGCGGGGCTTATCCTTCCTGCCCGGCGGGGGCCGGCGCTGAACGGGTGGGGCGGTCCATGGCGGGGCCGCCAGGGCGCCAGATCAGCTCGCCGGTCTCCTTGTTCCAGCGCCGGGTGCGAACGGATAGCCGATGCTCGCCGTGACAGTCGGTGCAGGAGGGCGGCGGGGCGGATCCGGCGGCGAGGACCGGCGCGTGGTCGGGCACCGGCTCGAGATCCCGCACCGGATGGCATTCCATGCAGAATCCTTGAATCCGGACGGCGGGAAACATCCGATCCGGGGCCGTCAAGCCGTCCTCGTCGGCGCTATGGGCATCGGAAAGTCCGTGGCATTGTTCGCAGCTGATGCCGGCCTTGGCGTGGACCTGGGTGAGGTTCTCGGACTGGAAATTGATATGGCAGACGTAGCAATAGGAATTGTCGGCGGGGGCGTCGGCGGGCTGGCCTGACGGCGCCGAGGCGGATCGGGCAGATGGAGTGGCTGCCGAGGCGGGATGGATCGAGGGAGGAACCGTCTGCGGCTGAGCGCACCCGGCCAGCAGGATGACGAGGCCGGGCAAGGCGAAGCGAGCGGGCCGCAATGAGCGCCGGGATCCCTCAGACATATTCCCAGTCCTTGAGCCAGCGGTAATGCTCGGGAAGGCTGGCCCACATCTGGCGGCCGGCCGCGTCGAGCTCCTCCCGCTCGGCCAGATCCAGCTCGCGGCGTTCCTGGATAGCCCGGACGGCGTTGTCGACCTGATGGACGCTGATGAGGCCGGGGATGGGCGCAGTAATGGCCGGGTTGCCGAGGATATAACGGAGGGCGAGCCGGGCGCGGCGGTCATCGGCCTCGGCGGCGGGATGATCGGGAGAGCCGTCCCCCTGGAAGAGCGAGTTGCTGGCAAACGGTTTGATGCCCAGCACGCCGACATCGTGCTTGCGGATGGCGTCGAACAGGCTGTCGGCGGGGAGTTCTTTGGATTGGGAGGTGTAGGGGGTGACAAGGACCTGGATGACGTCGGGGTAGGTTTCGATCAGGCGTTTGGCCCAGGGCCGATCGTGAGTGGATATGCCGGTGAAACGGCAGAGACCGCGCTGGCGGGCCAGCGCCAGCGCTTCGAGCATCTGGTCGGTCTCGGCCTGGGTGTGGAGACTGCCGCGTTCATGGGCCATGACGCGCCAGACATCGGCGTATTCGAGGCCGGTCTCGCGCAGACCTTTCTCGAGGAGACCCGCGAGAACGCGCGCCTGGCGGTGATCGGGGTGGCGCATTTCCTGGGCGCCCATCGACCAGCAGATGTACATCCGGTCTCGCCGGCCTCGGAGGGCGCGGGCGTATGCGTAGGGCTCGGCGGCCCCGGCGAAATCGATGCAATTGATCCCGATATCGATGCACCGGCTGATGACATCGTGGCGGTTCTGATAAAACCGCTCGAGGTCGGCGTCGTTCCCGCTGAGATCCTCGCAACTGGCGAACGCTTCCTGGCTGCCGAGGATCTTGTCGATGCGCTTCCAATGGCCGCCCAGGCAGACGGCGGAAACCCACAGGCCGGTTTTCCCCAGGCGCCGGTATTCCATGCCGGGCTGGTAGCTGCGGGTGCGCCGGACTTCGCGCGGCACGCTGGCGGACTGAGCCGAGGGCGCACCCGAGACCGCGCAGAGCGCGCCGGTGGTTGCCAGGGCGCTATCGAGCAGGAACTCGCGACGATTCAATGAAGCCAGCCGGGAGGCGGGGGATGGAGGATGTTGCATAAGGGTCTGTGCATCGACGATGGGCCATTGAACCAGAGCGGGCCCGGCAAGTCGAGGGGCAAAGCGAGCGCAATTTCGTGAAGAAACACTCCCCAAGAGCGGGTCGCTGGGATATGGTGAGCCCCGCATCGTGGAGAAGGGCTGGGCAATGGTATTGGCGGCGTGGATGGGAGCCTGGTTTTCCGAGGGCGGCGCGGCGCTGGCTCCGGGGGCCGGCCTTTTCCTGGCAGGGCTGCTTTGGATGGCGTGGCGGATGCGCCGGTCGGAGCGCCGGACGACGGCGGGTGCAGGATGGGCGGCGAATTTTTTGGGAGGTGCGCTTTTCTGTTTGGCGCGGTGGTGTTGGCCGGCGGGGAGCGAGGCGGGCTGGCTCGTCCTGGGGCTTGGGGCGGCCTCGCTTGCGAGCGTGCTGGTCGGTTCGGCGTTTGCGTCGGCGGCGGTGGTGGCTGCGCGGTACAAGCCGGGCCGCCAGGGATGGTGGTCCGGCTGGGGGGCGGCGGGATTGAGCCTGATCTTGCTGGCGCCCCTGACCGTGAGCATGGGGCCATGGGGATTGATGGCGGTCAGCCGGCTCTGGCTGGCCAAGGCAAACCCCGACGCAGCCGGCCAATGGATCACCGACGAAGAGAACAATTTCCGCTTCCGCGTGCCCGGATCTCCCTGGATGCAGGTCGATCCCGAACGGATCAGCGCCCAAGGCAACCTGGCTTTCATGCGCGTCCAGCCCAACGTGTTCGTGTTCCTGATCGCCGAGAATGTCGGGATCGATGCCGAGCTGGACAATGCGCAATTGTGGGAGATCGCCAAGGAGAACCTCGAGCTCGGCGGCGCCGCGGTCCGGCACACCCGCACCACGCAGCGCCTGCGCCAGGGATTGGCCGGGATCGAGGCGGAGACCGAGCTGCGGATGCTGGGTCAGAGACTGGTCTATCTCCACTGGCTGTGCGCGACCAACGGATATGCCTACCAGCTCATCGCATTCGGCCGCATGGCGGAGAAGGAACAGGTGTTTCAAGAGGCGGACCGTGTGTTTGACGGGTTCGAAATGATGGATCCGACTCGTCAGGCATTGCCGGCGGGGGGTGGCTCGCAGGACTTCGAATCCCCACGCTATGGGTATCGGGTGCGGATCCAGGATTCGCTTTGGCAGGAGTGGGACACCCTGGCCCAGGATATCCCGGAGGCCGAGTTCGGCTGCCTCCATCCGCGATCGGGCGCGTTCATCGTCGTGCCGATCAGCCTGCTGGACCGCGAGGCGCCGCCGGAACATATCCATGCCGCGTTGCTGGCGCTCATGGGGATCCAGGAGGCCGATCCGGTCCTGGCGCGGTCCAAACCCGTGACGAACGGAGTGGTATCGGGTGTCGAGCTGGACTTCGAGCGGACGTGGAAGGAGGAGACCTATAAATATCGCGTCCGACTCATGCATCGGAACGGCTTCGCGTGGCTGGCATCGGCCTGGATCGACTCGAACGCCACCAATGCGGCCGGGCTGCTCGAGGAGACGATGGGCCGGATCGAATTCGACGCGGGTGCAGCGACGGCGCCAGACCTCGAGTCGCTGTCACCGCGGGAGCGGTCCGCGCATGCGGCCTTTTTCCGGTCCTTGGCGCGCCGGGCTGGACAGCGGGGGGATCTCGAGGCCGCCTGGACGGATTTGGATCTGGCGCTGCGGCTGGCGCCCAATGACGAGACAAACCTGGCGGACTGGTGGATCGTATCGAGACGGCTCAGCCGTTATCGAGAGGCGCTGCGGACCTGCGAATGGCTGCGGGGCGAGGGAGCATCGGCGCCGCGTTTCCGTGCGATCCAGGCCCAGTGCGAGGCAGCCCTCGAGTGGCTGCCTCAAGCCCGCGAGACGATCGCCTTGGCCCGGCTTGAATCGCCCGAAGATACCGGCCTGGCGGCGCTCGATCAGGCCGTCAACTCGCGGCTGGGCGGATCCCGTCCCGAGCAGGCCGCCACCCCACTGCCGCCAGTGGATTTGCCCGATGAGCCCGTCACGCCGCTGCCTCCGCCATCGTCTCCGGACGCAACGCGTTTCTCGATCCGGTCGCTGGCCATCGAGTTCCGCCGTGGGCAGGAGTATCGATCGACGGAACGGGCGCGGCTGACCCTCGCGAATGACGGGCGCTGGTCTCAGATCAGCACGCTCTCGTTTCGGATCGAGCCGGCGAGCGAGGAGGTCCACATCGGCCCGGTCACCGTGCTCGATGACCGGGGGCAGGCCCTTCGGGTGCATGCGGAGACCAATGCATGGACGGAGCCGGAATCCATCGAGGGGGACCGCCCGCCTCTGCGGGTGTGGATCCCGATCCCGGAGCTCGAGCCGGGACGGACGGTGGAATGGACCGTGACGCGCCGGTCGCGCCGGTCGCCGGCGGAGTTTCCCTGGCTGGAGCACTCCCTGGCATCGGACCTGGCCGTGGACATCGCATCGCTGGGATTGCGCGGCGACCTCGAGGCTGTGCAGCATCGGCATTCGGCCGGCATCGAGTTCAAGGCATCGAAGGAGTCCCTGCGCTGGCGCTGCATTCGGCCGCCCCCCAGAGTCTTCGAGCCGATGCAGCCGCCGGAGGCGGAATTATCTCCAACCGTATGGCTCGCCCGATCGGGCTCGTGGCGGGAAGCGCTCGAAGCCTGGCGTCAGAGAGATCACGCGGCAGCTCCGTTGCCCAAGGAGCTGGCCGATGAGGCGCGCCGGATCGCGGAATCGGAAGCCAGCGACGCCGACCGTGTGGCCGCGCTGGCGCGGTGGGTCCAGAGGCGCCTGGCTTATCGTCCAAAGCCATGGCCCGATTCCGCAGCCCGCCCATGGGCCGACATCCTTCGGGAAGGGGCCGGTGACAGCCTGGATCACGCGAGCCTGTTTTGGGCGCTGTTGCGGGAGGCGGGGATCCCGGCCTCGATGGCCTTGATCCGCACGGAGGGGCCGGCCCAGCGCGACCTGGCCGATTGCGCTCAGTTTGACCACGCCGTGGTTTGCGTGCCTCGGGGCGGCGCGGAACGGTTTTGGGATCCCAGCGAGAAATTCGCCGACGTCCGCGCTTTTCTCGCGCCGGGGCTCATGGCGCGCGAGGCCTTCGTGCTCGAAGGGGCCGAGGGGCGCTGGTGCGATCTGCCAGCGCCCGCCATCGAGTTCTTCCGGGTCGAATGCGAACGCGAGGTGGCGATGGGCGCCGACGGCGGGCCGCTTCGAATGCGGGATGTCGTTCGGATTGGCCGGTATCCGGCGGCCATGTGGGATCGCTGGGAATCGAGGGCCGAGGCGACCAACCGGACTGCATGGCTGAGCCAGCAACTGGCGGCCCCGGGCTGGCGGCTCGAGGGGGCGGATCGACGGCGGCTGGACGGGCCGGACAGCGCGCTCGTGCTGCGTTTCGATTGGGTGCTCGACCGGCCGGCGGCCGATGCAGCCGAGCGCAGGGAATGGGCTTTGCCGGCGTTTTGGGAGCGGTTCTTCTTGCGGATGACTCCCGTCGCCGATCGGCAGACACTGGTCCATGTCGCCGGACCGATCGCGTATGAGGGCCGCACTCGATGGGACATGCCCGCGGGCTGGCGCTGGCTCAATGCGGCCGATTTCGAGGCCCGAGGGACGGCGTCGCCGCTCGAATGGTCCGTGCGCCATGAGGAGGCCGGCGGAGGCCGGGCCGAGATCGTCCAGCGGGTTCGGCTCGAGGCCGGACGGCATCCCGCCGCTGCCTATGACGGCCTATGCCGGTCGGTGGCAGACCTGATCGCGCGGATGGAAACGGCCTGGATCTTCGGCCGGGAAAAATACAGCAATTCCGTAAGGTGGGGGGCGTTCTGATTCCAATTAAGCGAGGTCCAACCG
>CAYWIM010000057.1:0-29130 GCA_964458325.1 uncultured Verrucomicrobiota bacterium | reverse complement strand
GGAAACGCCGCCAAAGGAAGCCACGAGATCGGATAATAATCGATCATGGTGATGTCGGCGATCGGGGCATAGTGAAGAGCCTCATACCCCTTGCTCAAGACCAGGGCCGTCGGCTTGCCGGCGCCCGCCCGCTTCAGGGCCCGATGCGCCCGCTCGACCTGAGGCGGGGACACACCGTTGAGATCCGGCTCGTCAGCCAGATACCACGCCCACAGCGCCGGATGACGATCGAACCGGGCCACGGCCTCCCGCGCCTTGGCCTCGTCGAACTTCCCGCCCGCCCGGGTGCCAAAGCTGGCCAGGACGCGCAGCCCCGCAGTCCGGGCGGCGCCGAGATAGCCCGGCTCGGCCGGGCCGGACACGACCGTGAAGCCCGCGGCGCTGATGGCGGCGAAATCGTTGGTCGACCGGACGCTGTAGATGCCCAGCGGGTAGAAGGGGGGAGATGCGTGCCGGCAGCCCGCCGCCAGCAGGAGGGCGCCCAAGACCAAAAAAGGGATCCCATGACCACGGCCTGGGGCCGGCGGCGCAGGCAACCGTGGCAGTCGAATCGGCGGCATATCCCCCGTATTCAACAGGCAGATCCGACCGCGCGGCAAGGGGAATCTGACGGGGTCTGGAATAACCGGTGAATGGCGGTGAAAAAAAAGCCGTTGCCAACCCGCCGGATTTCTTCTCTGCTGGTGGGCGTGTCGAACAATCCTACCATGGACTCACCCGCGGCGGTTGACCTGCATCGAGGCGGGGCCGGGCGCCTGGTCATCGACGACGAGGGCCGGGTGAACCGATTGCCCCCCCACTCGATCGAGGCCGAACAGGGCGTGATGGGGTGCATCCTCCTGGCGCCGAACGAGAACCTGGCGCTCTGCCTCGAGAAGCTCAAGGCAGGAGCCGATTGCTTTTATGACGTGCGGCACCAGGTGCTGTTCCGGTTGCTGGTCGAGATGCATGACCGGAACGACGCGATCGACTCCGTCACGGTCCACCAGCGGCTCCAGGATCATCACCTCATCGAAGAGGCGGGCGGAGGGGCCTACTTGAGCTCCTTGCCGGAGATGGTGCCGTCGGCGGCGAACCTGGGCTATTACCTCGAGATCCTCCGCGAGAAGTACCTGTTGCGGAAGGTGATCCAGACCTGCACCCGCTTGGCCGGCAACGTGTTCGAATGCGAAGGCGAGGTCGAGCGATTTCTGGACGAAGTCGAGCGGCAGGTGCTGCAGATCAGCCAGGAACGCGAAGAGCATGTCAACCGATCCATCAAAGACCTCGTCAACCACGCCATCAACACCGTCGAGGAATTCCAGGAGCGGAAGGGGCTGCTCACGGGGCTGGCCACCGGATTCACCGACCTGGACCAGATGTCGACCGGGCTGCACGAGGGGGAGATGATCGTGATTGCGGCTCGGCCGAGCATGGGCAAGACATCGCTCGCCCTGAACATTGCGGAGCATGTGGCGGTCGAGCAGCGGCTGCCGGTGGGGGTGTTCAGCCTCGAGATGACCGCCGAATCGCTGGTCCTGCGCATGCTCTGCTCGCGGGCCGAAGTGAACCTGCGGAGCATGCGCGAGGGATTCCTGGTCGAGCGGGATTTTCCCAAGCTGACCGGCGCCGCCAGCCGGCTGGCCGGGGCGCCGCTGTTCATCGACGACACGCCGGCCCTGTCGATTCTGCAGCTGCGGGCCCGGGCACGGCGGATGGCGAAACAGCATGGGATCAAGTTATTTGTGGTTGACTACATCCAATTGCTTCATTCTACTTCGAGGCGGGCTGAGAATCGCCAGCAGGAAATCGCGGACATATCCAGCGGTCTCAAAGCGCTGGCCAAGGAACTCAAGATCCCGGTGGTCGTGCTCAGCCAGCTGAACCGCGAAATCGAGAAGGAAAAGAACCGAAAGCCTCGGCTCTCGGATTTGCGCGAATCCGGTTCCATCGAGCAGGACGCCGATCTGGTGGGCCTGCTTTACAAGCCGGAATCGTCCGAAGGACGAAAGCCCGGCGAGGAAGACGACAGCATGGATGCGGACGTGGTGCCGGTGAACCTCCTGGTGGCCAAACAGCGCAATGGGCCCACCGGAGACGTTCGGCTGACGTTCTTCCGGGGAATCACCCGGTTCCGGAACGCGCCGAAGATTGGCGTCGGGGACGTGCCGATGGATGCCTGATCGGATATGAAAGTGTTGCTACGCCGGTATGCGATGTTGGCGGCGCTGCTGCTGGCCGCGGCCCCGCTGGCCCTGGCCCAGACGGCGGTGGCCCCCCCCATCCAGCAGATCCAGATCGAGCAGGTCGGCCCTCCCGCCGCCAGCCAGGACTTGATCCGCGCCAATATCCGCACCCGGGTCGGCGCCCCCTACAGCCGAGCTGCGATCGATGCGGATGTCCGCAGCCTCTACGCCACCGGCTATTTCAGCAATGTCCGCGTAGGCGAAGACCGCTCCTCCCAGGGCGTGAGCCTGACCTACGTCCTCGTGGGAAAGCCGGTCCTGATGGAGATCGAGTTCTCGGGCAACACGAAATACAGCCGCAAACGCCTCCTGCGTAAGATCACGTCCAAGACCGGCGAGCCGATCGATGAACGAAAGCTCTTCGCCGACAAGCAGGAGATCCTCAAGGTTTACCAGAAGAAGGGCTACCAGAAGACCCAGGTCGAGTACAAGCTCAAGGACATCGACGAGCAGGCCGGCCGGGGCAAGGTCCTGTTCGAGATCAAGGAAAGCCCCCGCGTCCGCATCAAGGAGGTCAACTTCATCGGCGCCCAGGCCATCTCGGAGCAGAAGCTCCGCCGGGTCGTCAAGACGCGGCGCCGGTGGATGCTCTCCTGGATCACCGGCAGCGGCGTGCTCAAGGATGACCAGCTCGAGGACGACAGGGAGAAGCTCGCCCAGTATTACCGCGGCGAAGGATACATCGATTTCTCCCTGGATGATGTCCAGTTCCGCCCCGTCGAGCCCGGCTGGGTCGCCCTGGATTTCCACATTTCCGAGGGACGCCAGTACAAGGTCGGCGCCGTCGAGTTCAAGGGCAACTCGACCTTTGCGTCGGATCAGATCCAGCAGGGGGTTGTGGTCGAGGGGAAAACCGTCCGGCCGTCGATGGGTGTGGGCGAGACATTCACCCCTCGGGGCTTGCTCCAGGATGTCGAGGCGATCCAGGACTTCTATGGGTCCAAAGGCTACATCGGCCAGGACAACGCCGACCGCGTCCCGGTCCGCGCCATCCGCAACCCCAACGTCGAAACCGGCACGATGGATATCGTCTACCAGGTCGCGGAAGGGGAGCCATCCTACATCGAGAAGATCGATATCCGGGGAAACACCAAGACCAAAGACCGCGTCATCCGCCGCGAACTGTCGGTGATCCCGGGCGAGGTGTTCGACATGACCCGGGCCAAGCGGAGCCGAACCCGGCTCGAAGGGCTCGGGTATTTCGACAAGGTCGAGACCCAGGTCGAGCCGACCGATGTGCCCAACCGAAAAAACCTGGTCGTGGGCGTCGAGGAGAAAAACACTGGCCGCCTCTACTTCGGCGCCGGCTTCAGCACCATCGACGAAATCGTCGGTTTCGTCGAGCTGTATCAGGGGAATTTCGACCTGTTCCAGCCTCCCACGTTTCAGGGAGGGGGACAGAAGCTCCGTGTCCGCGTTGCGGTCGGCAGCGTGCGGCAGGATTACACGCTGAACTTCGTCGAGCCCTGGTTCCTGGGGCGCAAGCTGGCGCTTTCCGTGGATGCATTCCATCGCCAGCTCGACTTTCTCAGCCCCAATGACTATTACGAGGAGCGGCAGACGGGCGGCCGGGTCGGGCTCAAGCGCGCCCTGGGCACCGAGAACCTCATCGGCGGAGTCAGCTACACCCTGCAGAACATCGGCATCGTCGATGTCGTCGATGGCGCCCCCCCCTCGATCCAGGCGGAGGAGGGATACAGCCTCATGTCCGAGGCCGGAGTCTCGATCGCCTACGACACGCGCAACCATGCCTTGCAGCCCGACCGCGGGCAGCGGACGGAGCTGACGGCGGACATCGCGGGCGGGCCCCTCGGCGCCGAGAAGGATTTCTACCGGTTCGAGCTGCGCAGCACCTGGTATTTCCGCGGCCTGGCCGATAAACATATCATCGAGCTCACGGGCGCCGCCGGCGTGGTCGATTCATACGACGACAGCCAGACCGTGCCGTTCTACGAGCGATGGTTCCTGGGCGGCATGTACACCCTGCGCGGCTTCGATTACCGCATGGCCGGCTCCGATGACACCTTCGAGGACGGATCCCAGGGGGCGGAGCCGGTGGGCGGCGGATCCTACTGGTTCGCGTCGGCGGAATACAGCGTGCCGTTGATTTTTGAACGATTGCGCCTGGCTCTTTTCTATGATATCGGCAATGTCTACCGCGAAGCCTATGACTTCGATCTGGGCGAGTACCTCGACAACTGGGGCGTTGGGATCCGGTTTAATTCCCCCTTCGGCCCGCTCCGGTTCGACTACGGTATTCCCATCACCACCGGCCGCCACACGGGCGACAGCGGCCAGTTCCATTTCGGCGTGGGTTACACTCGTGAATTCTAGTCTGTGAATCTATGAAAAAACTATCGATGCTCACTCTGCTGGCCGCGGTTCTCTGCTGGGGCGTGGCCCCCGCCGCCCACGCCCAGCTCAAAATCGGCACAGTCAATCTCGGTAAAATCTTCGACAGCTACTGGAAGCGCAACCAGGCCGACACCCAGCTCAAGGACCGCCGCACCGAGTTCGAAAAGCAGCAGAAAGAGCTCTTCGATGGCTACCAGAAATCCAACGAGGAGTATCAAAAGCTGCTCGATACCGCCAACGACCAGGCCATCTCGACCGAGGAGCGCGATAAGCGCAAGAAGAGCGCCGAGTCCAAGCTGCGCGAGATCAAGGAGATGGAAACCCAGATCCAGCAGTTCAACCGCACCGCCCAGACTACCCTCGGCGAGCAGACCCGCCGCATGCGCGATGCTATCCTCCGCGAAATCCTCGAAGTCGTCGATACCAAGTCCAAGGCCGGCGGCTACACGCTGGTGCTGGACAGCTCCGCGCGCACGGTGGTCAACACGCCTTTCGTCGCCTTCACCAACGGCCAGAACGACCTGAGCGACGAGGTCATCGCCCAGCTCAACGCCAACGCGCCCGCCGAGTTCTTGAAGCCAGTCGAGGGCGGCACCAGCCTCACGGATACCAACAATCCTGTGGCCCCAACGAACCGCTGACCGCCCCGCAGCGCCGGACCTTTCCCGCCAGCCCCGCCTTTCGATGGCGGGGCTTTTTTCGCCGGCGGCTCGTCCTTCATCCTGGTTCCTATCCGGAAGCGCGGCTTCGGATCTCGGCGGGCAGACGGCAAGCAGCCTGGAGACCGAAATACAGGTCGATCGCAATCCCGAGCGCGGCCCAGACCCAGGCGGCCTGATGCGGCTCTTCGAGGTTCGGCAAGTTGCGGGACAGGGCCGTCGTGCCCCAAATGGCCATGCCGGCACCGAAGGCCACCCAGGGCATGACCAGGATCAGGAAGATGGTCCAGCGGGCTGCCCGCACACCCGATTTGCGGATCAGGCTCTGCCATAATCCCACCCGGATCAGCGCCAGATAATCGATGGGCAGCAGGACGATGGCGACCAGGAACGGGGCGAAGCTATCCCACCAATCCCCTTGATTCCATGTCACATGCGCGTCCTTGATGGCGATGGACACGAAGACGATATCGAGCGCGAACACTAGAGCCGCCACATGATCGAATTGACGCCGCAAGGCACGCCGATGGCCTCCGATAATCTCGTTCACCGACAGTGGCGTTCCCAGAACGAGCGCCAGGAGGCCCGATTGACGCGCGTCGGTGAAGCCATGCCCGGCCGCATTCGCGACCTGGATCTTCAATGTCGCGTGCATAGCCAGAACGGCCAGAACGCAAACCGGATAGCTAAGCCAATCGTCTTCCCACTCGGCAAGGCCGGCAAAATAGCCGAGGGCGACCAATCCCAGCACCAGCCACGGGACCACGCGCGGCCACCGGTGCCGTCCCTGCAGCCACAAAATCGGGTGGATCTCGAGCCACCGCCGGCGTTGGCGGATCCGGGCCTCGGCGGGGCCGAGCGACCACCGCCGTAAGGCGGCGCGCCATCCCTGCAGGATCCCCACCTCGGGCCTGTCCTGGAATGAGCGCGGAATTCGGCGCGACGCCAGCGCAAGAAACAGGATCCCGCTGCCAAGGATGGCGGCCACCGATAGGAAGAACTGGACCGGCACGGCTGCGCTTTGCATCCCGCTCCGGAACGCGTGGGAAAAGGCGAATCCAGGACTGGGCAGCAGCAGCGGCCAGAGGTCGTCGATAGCCACCCCGGGCATGGATTCCGCCGCCCACACGAGCAGCAAGGGCCATCCCCCCGCGATGAACAGGACGCCTGCCAAGGCACCCGAAGCGGCCCGCCGTTCGACGCGGGACCAGGCCGAGATCAGCATCCCGAACGACAGCGAGAAAAAGAGCGTTGCCAGGAGCAACATGGCGACTTGTCCGAAGATCGCCCCCGAAACGCCGCCCATCAGCAGCGGGATTGCCAGGATGGGAAGCATCGCCATCATCCCGTACACCGCCGACAACGAGCTGGCCGCCAGCTTGCCCAGGACAACATCGTAGCCTCGAAGCGGGGTGAGAAACAGGAGTCCCAAGGTTCCTTCGCGGACTTCCTGGCTCAGGCTGTCGGAGGTGAGATGGACGCCGGCAGTTAGCGCGTAGAGGAACGCGGCCATGCTGAGCATGTAGAAGAACCTCTGGCTCAAAGCCGATGGGGCCACGTTTTCCTGCTGCCCAAGGACATAGACGAATCCGAACAAGATCGTGGTGGCGATCGCCGAGACGAATCGCTGGCGATACAGGCCCGCGCGGCGGGCCGCCACCCGCATCTCTCGTCCGGCGATCGGCAGCAGCGTCATGATGAAGGCGATATCCAGGCAATCCTATGGAGTCCGTCGTCCGCAAGCAAGCACACGACAGATCATTCCCGGCCGCCGCTGGACGCAAGAAGAACGTCTTTCGGTCCATTCGCGAAGCCGTCTGGCGTGAGACAAATTTCTTCGGTGCTTGGTGCGTCCGGTCGGAGGTGGGTGGCGTGGTGGGGGACCGCTTACAGATGGCCTGGTGGATCACTTGGACCCCGGTAGCCGTTTTTCTTCTCCCTCCCCTCCGCGCCAGTGGAGGGGAGGGTCGGGGAGAGGCGGGCGTTGGAACAATCTTGAATTTTGTCTTACGCCCGAAGCCCGTCCGCCAAAAAATCCGCGTGACATCGGCAGAACGAGCCGTATATTTCACCCCTCGCGGACGACCCTATCGTCTAGAGGCCTAGGACACCACCCTTTCACGGTGGCGGCACGGGTTCGAATCCCGTTAGGGTCGCCAATTCCCTGATTCCCAATGGATTGCAGAAGGCCGCGTCGCTGGCCGCTCCTGGATCACGGCAACAGCCCCTGCCATTGGCGCGATGTGCCCGTCCGAGGATCGAGCCCGATCACCGCCCCAAGCCGACAAAATTCCGAAGAACCTGAAGACCGATCTGCTGGCTTTTCTCCGGATGGAACTGCGTGCCAAAGACGTTCTCGTGCCAGATCGAGGATGCGAACACATCGCCGTAATCCGTGCGGGTGGCGACGAGGGCAGGATCGGCGGGCTGTGGATAGAAGCTGTGGACGAAATAGACGTAGCTGCCGCCGGGCACACCGCGGTAAAGAGGGCAATCGGGGCGAACGATCTCGATCCGGTTCCAGCCGATCTGAGGGATTTTCAGCCGCGAGGCCGGATCGAAGCGTACCACGCGCCCTTTGAAAACGCCCAGGCCCGGCGCCCGACTGCCGAACTCGTCGCTTCCTTCGAACAGCGCCTGGTAGCCGACGCAGATCCCCAGGAAAGGGCGTCCGGATCGAATGAACTCGGCGATGGCCGGCAGCAGCTCCTGACGGGCCAGGGCCTGGATGCAATCGTCGAACGCGCCGACGCCGGGCAGCACCAAAGCCCCGGCCTGGCCGAGGCCCTCGGGGCGCTGCACGCGCCGAACATCCGCTCCCACATGCTGGAGCGCTTTCTCGACGCTTCGCAGGTTGCCCGATCCGTAATCGATCAGTGCGATCACGCCAGGCACAATAGGAAGAGACAGGCTCCAGTTCAATCCGCCGATGCAAGAATTTCCGCGTGACGTCGCGCTCGCGGCGTGGCAGAATTTCGGCACTGTGGGCCGCAGGGAGCACCGAGTTTCGGCCTCCCATGCGGAGGCGATCCATCGCCCGACTCTCTCGAGCGATGGCCTCCCGGTCCAGCAAACGATCTGCCGAAGCGAACATGTTATGAAAACCATTGGAAACTGCACATCGCGATCCCGCCGGGTGGCATGGTTTGCCACGTGGCTGCTCATCCTCTCCTGTGGAGGGCTTGCCTGCTTCCAGGCGGCAGCGGCAACGACGTTTTACTCGAACGACTTCGAGGCCTACAACGGCGCGGCTGCCAGCTTGGACGACACCGCCGACGCCGACCCGACGGGCAACGAGTGGAACGTGTCGGACGATGTGGCGGTGTCGCCCAACACGGCGGGCGCGGGAATTCAGCTGATCAATTGGCAAGCCCACGGAGGGAGCCAAGCGCTCCTGTGCCGCAACGGCACGCTGGCCGACATCTACCTGTTCGACGCGCGGAGCGGATCCCGCTACCAGCTCGATTTCTGGATGTATGTCCACAAAGCGCCCGGCAACCGCGGCTTCCGCATCACGCTGCGCGGCGAAGGATCGGATCACAACGGGGACGACTACCTCGCCTACGGCTCGGTCCAGTCGACCGCCGCCACGATCCGCTACTATGATGGCGTGGCTGGCACCGGCGCCTGGAAAACCACCACCGCAACCCATACCGACGACACCTGGCAGCACCACCGGATCGTCATCGATCCCGCCACGCTGCAGATGACGGTGTTCATCGACAACATGGACACCCCGGTGATCGAGAACGCCGATCTGGCCCGCTGCGAAATCGCCGTCCCCACAATTCTCCGTCTCCAGCACGAGGGCGATTCCGCCGATGACGGCTATTTTGTCATCGACGATATTCAACTCGCGGTCGACGGAGCGATCGACCTGACCACGACGTTCACCGAAGGATTCGAGGGCTATGCGGCGCGGGTGGACGCAGCCGATGACGCCGATCCCGCGGGCCCCTGGATCACCACCGAGACCGATGGGACGGGAACGGGCCGCGCCTTGGCGCCCAACAAGGTCCAGGTCGTGGGTCGCGACGTGGTCGCACCGCACAGCGGCAACCAGTGTCTCAAGATCGAATACGGCCAGCGCGCCGGCGCCACGATCGCCTGGGGCACGCCTCCCCAGTCGGATGTCGAGATCACCTGGTGGGCTCAGGTGCCCGCCTCCGTCGACGGGCAGACCGCCAATTATCTCCGCATGTCGCTCTATGGCGCGGAGAACTACAACACCCTGTCGGGCGACAACGCGTTGCTCGGCTACGGCTCGCGCGACGGCACGATCGGCGACGAGACCTCGCTGACCTACTACATCACTGGCTGGCTCGATTCGCAGGTCGATTATCTGCCGAGCACGTGGGAGCAGTACCGGCTGACCACCCATACCAGCGCCGGACGCTACTCGATCGTCAAGAACCCCAGCAGCGCGACTCCCGAGATCATCGTCGATCGCGGGCCTTTCGTTGGCACGGCCACCAACTGGGCGCCGGTGATCATGGCGGCCTGGAGCTCATCTAACGGCACCAATCATCCGCCCGTCTACGTCGACGACATCGAGATCAAGTCCCTGGTGTCCACGGTGGAGCCGCTGGGCAAGCCGTACGACGTCAGCTTCGCGAGCGCCCATTTCACCAACCTCACCGTCCTCGAGCTGCCCGGCGTGCCCGTCGGCAAGCCGACGGTGGACCCGCGGGACAACACGACGATCCTCTTTGCGGTGGACGCCGCCCCGGGCGGGATCTACCGGGCGGAAAAGCTGGCCAGCGGGACCTGGCAGGTGGACGCCAAGCCGATTGTCACCGGCCTGGATCGTCCCTCGGGCCTTGCCATCCAGACCAACGGCACCCTCTGGTGGTGCCATGATTTCAACAACGACTACACGCGATCCGTCGCCCGGCTCCAGGCCCCCTGGGAAAGTAATGCCATCGAGACCGTCATCGCCGAGCTCAACGATCCCGTGTTGACCGACCGGGATGACGACAGCATCGACCTGATTATTGCGCCGATGAATTTCACCGGCACGATCGGGCAGCCGGGCATGATTGTCGTGGCCGACCGCGGATTGGATGGCGACGCCAACAACGCCATCTATGTCATCGATCCATCCACGACCGAGCTCGGGCATACCAACTACAGCAACTTCCTGGCTGGCCCCACTCCCACGGCCCTCGGCAGCGGCAACCTCAACAGCATCGCCGCCCTGCCGCAATCCGGCGAGGTGGTCACCCTGAGCGAGGAAGGCACGATCGTCGCGACCGATGCCAACGGTTTCTCCCGCTTCATCTATCCGAGCACCCTCTGGCCGCTGGGCGCGACAGCATCGGGCGCAGCGGTGACCGCGGATCCCATCACCGGCCGGCTCTGGCTTGCCGACGATCTCCTCGATGAGATCTGGTCGGTCGATCCCAGCGGCCTCACGCCGGATGTGAAGGAGCTGGCTTTCCCGCCCACCAATCCGATGCGTCCGGAGCGGGTCATGGATTTCCATGAATCCAGCCTCGCCTTCTCGCCAGACGGGAAATTCCTGGTGGTCACCGACACCAGCACCGTCAACGATGGCGGGCGGATCCTGATCTTCCACAACGAGGCATCCGCGCTGCCTGCGTTCAAGCTGTCGAGCGTCGTCAAGACGGAACAGGCCGTCGATCTGGCGTGGGAGGCCGCTGGCGCCGCCAAGTATCGCGTCTTCCGATCCTTGGATCTCGGCGCGCCCGGCTCGTTCGTGGATATCTCGGGCGAGCTCGCGACGCAGTCGTTCACGGACACCAACGCGCCGGCTGGAATGGCCTACTACCGAGTGCAGGCGTATCAATAAGTCAAGTTCGGCCGGGTGGCGGGGCCAGTTGTAGGCGCCCCGCCGCCCCGTTTGACCAGCCCGCCGCGAGCCATGACCGCGGCGGCCGGTCTACATGATTTGTGCCATGAAAATCCGTCGCTCCAACCATTCTGGATTCACCCTGATCGAGCTCCTGGTGGTGATCGCCATCATCGCCATCCTGGCCGGGATGCTGCTGCCCGCGCTCTCGAAGGCCAAAGCCAAAGCCCAGGCGATCGCCTGCATGAACAACCATCGCCAGCTTCTGCTCGCCTGGCGCATGTACGTCGATGACAGCAACGAGGTGCTGCCCTATGTCAAACACGGCCCCTGGGAATGGGTGGGGGGCTGGCTCGATTACAGCGGCAACAACAACGAGAACTGGGATGTCAATGCGAACATCACCAAGAGCATCATCTGGAAGTACTGCGGAAAAAACGCCTCGATCTTCAAGTGCCCCTCCGACCGGAGCGTCGTCAGCGTCCGGGGCCGGGTCATGCCGCGGGTGCGAACCATGTCGATGCTCAACTGGGTGGGCGGCCGGGGTGAAGACCGCCCCATGAACTGGTCCAATAACGAGTATTTCATCTACCGGAAATCGACCGATTTCCGCGTTCCCGGCCCATCGCGCACGTTCGTCTTCCTGGACGAGCGCGAGGACAGCATCAACGACGGGATGTTCGTCGTCGACATGATGGTGTATCCGAACACAACGGAAACGATCGTGGACTTTCCGGCGAGCTACCACGGCGGCTCCGGCGGATTTTCGTTTGCCGACGGCCATTCGGAGCTGAAGCGCTTCACCAGCCCCAAGATCCTCGAGAAGCCCCTGATTGGCGTCGTGCGGCCTTACCCGACGCCGCTGAACGGCGTGCTGGACAAGGATGCGCAGTGGATGCAGGAGCGCGCCACACGCCACCTGTAAGCCGCCATCGGGACTGCCGCACTCCAGGAACGCTTGGCGCAGCCATGGCTCGATTGAATGAATGCGCGCCAGCGTCATCGAGTGCGCAAGCCCTCTTGCGCTTCCCATAACGGAATGAAAGCGCGGGTCTCCTGGCCCGCAGCGGAAGGCAAAGGCTACTTCGTGTCGCCCATCCGCTCCTTGACCCAATCGATATCGTTCTTGTCGAGGGCGTCGGCGCACTGAAACACGCCGGCATGCCGGTCCTGGAACGTGACGCGCTGCCATTCCGGGGCGCGGAGCCGGCCCATCCAGCGCTTGATCTGGGAATGGCCGTCGGCGAAGGCGAACCCACACGCGCCATTGTGGTAGGCGGCCGGGATGTCGCACCAGGCGTACTGGCCGCCATACCCGCTCAGGATCGCGATGAAATAGCCGTCGTTGATCGAATCCGGGTGCTCATCGAGGAGGACGAAGATGTTGACCGGGCTGCGCTTGCGGATGTCCGTGATTTTCTCGAAGCCGCTCCACAGCCCATATTTGGAGGAATCGGTGCCGGGGGTTTCGCCGGAAAAGGCGTTCATGGCGACGCTCCGGGTGCGGCTGGTCCAGCCTCGCTGGCGCTGGACGGGGCTGAGGAAGACATCGGCGGGGCATTTGTAGATGTTTTTCGACTGGCTGATGTATTGGGCGAGGACGGCCTGAACAGGATCGAGGATCAGATTCAGATAGAAGGACAATGGCTGTCAACCACTCAACCGGAAAAGCGCGCGGCATGCAAGCTTTGCCTGGAACCGGCTCTTGTCGCTACGCCGCCTGACCGGGGAAAAGGGATTGGATGGCCTGAGCGGCGCGCTGGCAGGCGCCGGGAGGGCCCAGGGCCTCGATGACACGCGCCAGGCGCTGTCGAATGGCCTGCCGCCGGCTCGGATCATCCAGCAGGGCGATCGCTTCGCCGGCGATGGCATCGGGGTTGGCCGCGCGCTGAATGAGCTCTGGATAGACGCGCTCGCCTGCGAGGAGGTTGGGCATGGCCAGATGCCGGACCCGGATGAAACGCTTGCCCAGCCAGTAAGTGCTCGCAGACGTGCGATAGATGACCACCGCCGGCACTCCAAAGAAGGCGCATTCCATCGTCACGGTGCCCGACGAGGCGATCGCTATATCGGCCCGGGCAAGGGCGGACTCGAGCCCTCCGGCGAGGATGCGGATTTGAAGCTCGGAAGGTGTCCGGGCGCGGGCCATTTCAGCGAGACGTTCGTTGGGCAGGACCATTTCCAGCTCGATGGCTGTCCGGGCTGAAAGGCGGGCGGCTGCCGGCAGAAGGACCGACAAGTGCTTATCGATCTCCCGCTCGCGGCTCCCCGGCAGCATCAGGACGCGCTCGACGGCATGGTCCGCCGATGGATCAGGGAGCTTTCGATCGCCGGCCGCGGCGGGAGCCGGCGGGGAGCCGGATGCGCCCGGAGCGAGGGGGGCCGATGCGTAGCGATCCACCAGGGGATGGCCGACAAATTGAACAGCCAGGCCGGGCGCCCGCGCGGCATACCAGGCCGGCTCGAATGGGAATATGCAAAGCATCAAGTCCACGTCCCGCGCGATCTGCCGGACGCGCGAGCCGTGCCAGGCCCAGAGCTGGGGAGAGACGAAATACGCGATGCGGGGGCGCCAGTTGAGGAAGGGACCGCTTCGGGACCGGATCAACTGTTTCAGAGCCGCGGCGAAGCGGAGGTTGAATCCGGGATAATCGACGAGGATAACCAGATCCGGCTGGCGATCGCGGGCCAGGCGGAGAAGCCTCCGGAACCCGGCTCGGAGTTTCGGGTAATGTTTGGCCACCTCCCAGACGCCGACCACGGCATGGGCAGTCAGGTCGAAGGCCAGCTCGACCCCCGCGGCGGCCAGGCACGGCCCACCCGCACCCCAGAATCGCCAGTCGCCAGCGCGGCTCAGGGCGCGGACCAGCTCGGCGCCGAGCCGGTCGCCGCTGGCTTCTCCGGCAATGATCAGGGCATGCCTCGGGTTCATGGCGTGGAGCCGGCCGCATCCGGTCCGCGCAGAGGCGGCGATTCCCGGTTGCCGGCCTGGATCTGCCGGGTGATCTCGAAGGCGAGGTCCAGGGCGCGCTGAGCGGCTTCGCCCGTGACCAGGGGGGCCTGATGGCGGGCGATGCAATCGACGAAGCTCGAGAGCTCGAGCTTGAGCGGCTCGTCCTGCTCGATCGGGACCGGCTCGCGAACGATCTTGCGTCCGGCGAACTCGCTGACGATGGCGGTCGATCCGGCCTGGAGCAGCTTTTTCCAGCGGGAAGACTCGGGGGTCTCGTCCGATGCCAGCCGGTAGATAAAGCCCGACTGCGCCCGGTAATCGAGCGACACGTAGCTGGGGCGGGGGCCGCCGCTGAAAACGCGGATCTTGCGGAGGCGTTCGGGGCTGACGCGGCTGGCCGTGAGGTTGGCCACGCAGCCATTGGCGAACCGCAGGCGCGCGTTGGCGATGTCCTCGGAGGCGCTCAGCACCGGGATGCCCACCGCCTCGACCGATGTCACCGACGCCTGGACAAATGCCATCACCACATCCAGATCGTGAATCATCAGATCCAAGACCACCCCGATGTCCGTGCTGCGATTCGGGAACGAGGAGAGCCGGTGCACCTCGATGAACCGGGGATGGGTGGCGGCCTGCTGCAGATAGCGGAATACCGGGTTGAACCGCTCGACATGGCCGACCTGGAGGACGCATTGGCGCTGGCGCGCCAGCTGCACGAGCTCGGCCGCCTGCGCGGCCTGATCGGTCATCGGCTTCTCCACCAGCACGTGGCGCCCGCGCTCGAGCAGCGCCCGAGCCAGCTCGAAGTGAGTCGCGGTCGGCGTCACCACGCTCAACGCGTCGGCTGCGCCGGCCGCCTCCTCCCACGACGCAAATGATTGGACGCCGTATTTCTCGGCGATCCGCTGGGCGGCGTCGCGCGCCACGTCGTAAACGCCCGCGAACTCGATCCGGCCGGCTGCCGCCAGCCCGGCATAAATCCGGGCATGCTCTTTGCCGAGGGATCCGACGCCCAGCACCGCGACTCGCACCCGTGTCGACATGCCAGCCACTGTAGCCTGCATCAAACGACGGGGCGAACAGTTTCCCGATCGCCCGCGCGATGCGGGCGGAGAACAAAAATTGTTGAATCCCCTCTCCCTCCGCCCTCCGCTCGATCCTCGCGGGGGGAGGGAAAGCGCAGTCGGCTTGCAGGAGACAAGGCGACGCGGTCTCGAACTTGTTCACCCAGTCATTGATCGTGCCTCCCCTCCGCGCCAGTGGAGGGGAGGACGGGGAGAGGAGCGCGAGCATTGTTGAATCGCCCCTCGGGAGGTGGTAAACACGGCGCTCATGATCTGGCAACAGCACTACGATCCGCTGGGCAGCCCCATCCTTTCCACTTTGGTTGCCGCGATTCCGGTGGTGATCTTGCTGGCCGGGATTGCGTTCCTCCGGATCCGGATTCATCGGGCGGCGGCGCTGGGGCTGGCGGCGGCGCTGCTGGTGGCGTTCGGGATCTATGGGATGCCGTGGCGGATGGGCCTGGCGACGGCGGCTTACGGGGCCGCCTACGGATTGTTTCCCATCGGGTGGATCATCCTGAACGTCATTTTCCTCTACCAGCTGACCGTCGATAAAAAACTGTTCGAGGTCTTGCGCAACAGCCTGTCGATGCTCACGCCGGATCCGCGGATCCAGGTGATCCTGATCGCGTTCGCATTCGGGGCGTTCATCGAGGGCCTGGCGGGGTTCGGAACGCCCGTGGCGATCACGGCGGCGATCTTGATCCAGCTGGGATTCGCTCCGCTGCAGGCATCCGGATTGGCGCTCATCGCGAACACCGCGCCGGTGGCGTTCGGGTCGCTGGGCATTCCGATTACGACGCTGAGCCAAGTGACGGGCATGGACGTGATGGCCTTGTCGAAGATGGTGGGCCGGCAGCTGCCGCTGTTTTCGTTGATCGTGCCGTTCTGGGTGGTGGCGGCCTTTGCCGGCTGGCGGGGGATCCGCGCGGTCTGGCCGGCCGCGCTGACCGCCGGGGTCGCCTTCGCGGTCCCGCAATTTTTAGTGTCCAATTTCCATGGCCCATGGCTGGTGGATATGGTGTCGGGCGCCTGCGCGATCGTGGCGCTGGTGGTCCTGTTGCGGCGGTGGCAGCCGGCCCCGTGCGGCGAATTGCCGGCCGGTCGATTGCAGGCTGTCACGGTGGATCGGGGGGATCATGCGCCACCGCGCCGCCGCGAGGTGGCTCGGGCCTGGATGCCCTGGACCATTTTGACCCTGTTTTTGTTCGCATGGGGTCTGCCGGCAAGCAAGAGCTGGCTCGAAGGGCGGACGGGCCCCTTGGCCGGATCGCAGGCGATGGTCAGCCCTGAGGTGCCGATGCCCGGCCTCCACCTGCATGTCCAGCGAACCCCGCCCGTGGTCCCGCCCTCGACGCCGCCGGAAAAGGCCATCTTTCGGTTCAATTGGGTTTCCGCGACGGGGACCGGCATTCTCGGCGCCGCGATTCTAGCTGGATGGTTGATGGGATACGGCGTGACGGAGATGGCGCGCGTTTACGGCCGGGTATTGTGGCGCGTCCGCTTCTCCCTGATCACCATTGCAGGCATGCTGGCCCTGGGCAACGTGACGAAGTATTCGGGCGCCGACGCCACCATGGGCCTGGCCTTGGCTCATACCGGATCCTTGTATCCGTTCTTCGGCACGCTGCTCGGCTGGCTGGGAGTCGCGCTGACCGGATCCGACACGGCATCGAATGTCCTGTTCGGCAGCCTCCAGAAGATCACGGCCGAACAGGCCGGGATCAGCCCCATCCTAATGGGCGCCGCCAACAGCTCGGGCGGGGTGATGGGCAAGATGATCGATGCCCAGAGCATCGTGGTGGCCAGCACCGCCACCGGGTTCCACGGACAGGAAGGCTCGATCCTCCGCTTTGTGTTCTGGCACAGCATCGCCCTGGCTTGCCTGGTCGGGATCTGGGTCTATCTCCAGGCGACCGTCGCCCCCTTCACCCACCTGGTCGTCCGGTGAGCCGATCGTCCCGCAAATAGCACGCGAAAAGCAGGTTCGGCAGCCATCCAATCGCATTCTTCCGCCCGATTCTGGAACGGCCATCCGGCGTGTCCGGGATTCCCGCCGCGGGAATCATCCGGTGGACGGCTCGCCGCGGATCCGATCCCGGAAGGGATTCAGGACGCGGATATCGTCATAGTGCTGCCCGTCATTCAAGTCTTCACTCCAGACGATGCGGCATCCCAGGGCGTGGGCGGCCGCCAGGATGGCGGCGTCCCAAAAGCGGAGCTGGTAACGATTCGCCAGCCTGAAGGCATCCCAGACGACCTCGATTGTGATGGGCTGCACCGGCATCAATCGAAGGGGATCGAGAATGGCCACCGCTTCCTGCCGCGTGAGACGCGGTGTCCGCTTGCGAATTGCGTTGTCGTAGAATTCCGAGAACACCTGCGTCGAAAAACCGATGCCGGGCGATGTCAGCAAGGCGCGCGCCCGATCCCGTTTCCATCGCTCCGATGGATGAGTCGAAACCGCGTACAGCAACACGTTGCTGTCCACCAGAGCCTCAGCGCGCATGGAGATCTTCCCGGCTCAGACGGTTGCCAGCGGAGAACTTCTTGACGGCGTCCATGGCCGCCAAGGCGCGCTGCACGGCATCGGCGCGCGCATCGCCCGACCGGAGCATGGACAGCATGTCTCGCACCAAAGCGCTCATCGAGACACCTTGTTCGGCCGCAGCCATTCGCGCCTGCCGATAGGTTTCGTCATCGATCGTGATCGTCAGGTTTTTCACAGGAACACGAAAACACAGAAACACAGGAATGTCAAAACACATCGCGTGCGGGTGCCCAGCAAACGGGATGCCGGGAAGCGATCCGCCGAATGATGCGTTGCCCTCGCCCCGCGCCGTCGGCTATGCTTCCCGCCATGAACAGCAATGCCAGAAGCCGGTCCGACGAATTTCTCAAGATCGCCGATCAATTCAAGCTGGGCGCCCTGGTGACCGAATCGTCGCATCCGGTCACGGCCCGCTTAAGCGACACGGCCCGAGACGACATCGCCGCCGGGCTGAAACAGTTGCTGGACGTGGATGATGACGTGATCGGGAAATACCGCGAGTTTGCGCTGTCAGGTCGAGCTTCGAGCATGGCGCAGACGGTCCTGCGAGCCTTGGAACGAGGCGGCAAGATGTTCTTCACCGGCTGCGGATCGACGGGCCGCCTCAGCATCCAGCTGGTGTCGATCTGGCGCGACTTCTGGCAGCGGCAGCGGGCGCGCGGGCTGGCCTGCCAGCCCGCGCCGGCGGAGTGGGAGCACCGGGCTTTCAGCGTCATGGCAGGCGGCGACTTCGCCTTGATCAAGTCGGTGGAAGGCTTCGAGGATTTCACGGCCTTCGGCAAGAAACAGATCGCTGATCTGGGAATCGCCGCCGGCGACGTGGTCTTCGCCATCACTGAAGGGGGCGAGACCTCGTTTGTCATCGGCACGGCCTGGCGAGGTGTCGAGGCCGGGGCTCGGGTGTTTTTCGTTTACAACAACCCGGACGAGATCCTGTGCCAGCATGTCCAGCGCAGCCGCGAGGTCATCCTCGATCCCCGCATCGAGAAGATCAATCTGACGACCGGCCCGATGGCCATCACGGGATCGACCCGGATGCAGGCGACCAGCATTCAATTGGCAGTGATGCTGACGGTGCTCGAAATGGTGCTGCGCGAGCTGATGTCGCGCCTCGAACCGGACGGCCCGGGCGCGCTCGATCCGGCCGCGGTCCCGTCCGAGTTCCTCGATCAGCTGGTCCGGATGCATGCGGCGCTCAAGACGCCCGAGGTGCTGGGCCCCCTGGCCAGCCTGGTGGCGCTCGAGGAAACCGTTTACCGCGCAGGCCGGCGCAACAACTATTTTGCCGACCGGTTCGGGATCGATGTCCTCACCGACACGACCGAGCGGTCGCCGACCTACTGCACGCCTCCGTTTCGCAAGTGGGATGACACGACGGCGGCGGAGTCGTGGGCCTATCTCTACGTGCCATGCGACGAGACGCCACAAGCCTGGGAGCACATTCTCAAGCGGCCGCCCCGATGCGTCGAGTGGACCGAGGCCGAGGTGGCCGCTCTGGTGGGCAAGGAGAAGCGATCCCAGACGATGGAGGTGGTCCGCAGAATCAGCGTTCCGGAGCTGATGAGGTTCAAGATCGGCCGGGATGGCCTGGGGCTGCGTCCGCCGCAGCCAGGCTCGAGCGCGGTGGCCATTCTGGGGGAGGACGATTGGGAGACGGCGCTGAATGCGGGCGGATTCTGCCGCGAGCAGCTCGAGGCGGCCAGGCGGTCCGGAGGTAAAACCGGCTTGATCTGCCTGGCCCGGCCAGCAGCGCTCGAGTCTGTGCGGGCTCGAGTGCGGACATGGGATGCGGATTGCATCACGGTTGGCGTGCCAGTCCCGGAGAGCAAGCTGCTGCTCGCGGGCGTGGCTCGGGTTGGACTCAAATTATTGCTCAACACCCTTTCGACCTGCACCATGGTCCGCCTGGGCCGAGTGATGGGCAACTACATGATCTGGGTCGTGGCCAGCAACCTGAAGCTGATCGACCGGGCCACCCGGTACATCCAGCGGCTGACCGGGATCGAGTATGCCGCCGCCAACCAATTGCTGTTCGAGTCGGTCGAGTATGTCGAGCCGCGCTGGAAGTCGGACAAGGCCTATCCGCCCGTAGTGGGCTTGTCGGTCATGCGCCAGCGCCACGGGCTCGCGAACGAAGAAGCCGAACAGCGGCTGATGGCCGAGATGGGGACAGGGAACGGATAGCGCGGCCCAGACTCGAACCGCCACCGATGCTCAGGATGCCGGCGATGAATTTCACCCACCCCACCCGCCACAGCGAGCGGCGGCAAACTCACCTTTGACATCGGTCCCCGGTTCCGGACACTCTGGTACGAAGTGGCCGGGATGTGATCCTGCATGCAGGCTGCGCTTGGAGATGACAATGATGAGATCCTTGGTTCTGCTAGCGGCGCTGCTTCTGGGGCCGGCCCTGCCCGGGCCGGCTCAGGTCCTGCGCCACTCGGATGTGGTCTTCATGTATTCGGCTTCGGCCAAGACCTATGAGGAGTATGGCGCGACCGTGCTGGCGTGGGGCGGGACGCCCACGACCCAGTCGCTAGCCCATGCGCGCGGCGTGAGGTGGTTCGGCAGCGTGGGCATGGTGACCGAGTTCCGGGCCTATCACAGCCGTTTCCCCGATCGCTACGAGGAAGGGCTCTGCCGCGATGCAGATGGCCGGCCGGTGAAGGTCCCGTGGCTCACCGATCATCAATCGAAGGGGATCCCCTACTGGTGGTGCTGCACGCGGCAGCCGCTGTTCCGTCAGTTTCTCCGGGACCGGGTCGTCGAGACGATCCAGGCCGGAGCGCAAGGATTGCACATCGACGATCATCTGGGGACCGCGGGCGGGCTGTGGCTGGGGATCTGTTTTTGTGACCGATGCCTCGATGGATTCCGCGGCTACCTGGCCGCGCTCCCGGCGGCGGAGCTCGAGCATCTGGGCATCCGCGATCCCGCCGGCTACAACTTTCGGGACGAGGTCCGGACCTGGATTGCAGCGGGCGGCAGCGGCGCCAGCCGCAAGGCAACGGGGCATCCTCTGTGGCGCCACTGGTCGATCGACCAGGGCCGCGCCGCGGCGGCGTTCATGCTGGAGCTGCGGGAGCTGGCTGCGCGAACCGCAGGGCGCCCCGTGCCGGTGGGGGCGAATGCCGGCCTGCTCTGGCCGGGCCATCTCGTCGATTACCAGGCGCTGGATCTGTTCACAGCGGAGACCGACCATCGCGCGGCGGGCCGGCAGCCGAGCGACCTGCCGCTGGTCGCCTATCGGCTGGCCGAATCGATGGGCCGCCCCTATGCCGCCACAGCCAGCGGCGGCGATTGGGCGTTCATCAAGGAGCATGACCTTCCCGGCCTGGTTCGCTGCTGGATCGCGCTCTCCTACGCAGCCGGCCAGCGGCTCATGGCGCCGCATCGCCAATGGTGCCACACCCCCGAGAAGGGCACGCATTGGTACGACGGGCCATCGGCAAGGTTGGCCCCCCTCTACCGCTTCGTCCGGGCTCACCCGGAATGGTTCGACGGCTATGCCACGCATGCAGATGTCGGCGTGGTGATCCCCCACCGCGCCTATGCCCGGAACCCGCGGCGCTGGTTCGACCTCTGCAATTCGCTGGCGTCGGCGAACCTCGGCTACCGGCTGCACCTCGGGGGCGATGAGGCGGTGGATCATCCGCTGGACGAGCCCGGCCTTGCCGCCTGCCCGGCATTGATCCTGGTCGAAACCAATGACCTGATGCAGGCCGATCGAAACCGGTTGCGGCGCCCCATTCCCGGCCAGCGCCGGTTCGAATCGGCCGAGGACGCGCTCGCCGCGATCGTGCCTGCCGTGAGGGCCGATGCCGCAGCTCCGGTGCGCGTGCTGCCCCGGGTCCGATCCGGGTCGGCCGTGATCCACCTGCTCAACTACCGGTATAATGCGGGTCGGGACGATGTGACGCCGCTGGAGAACGTGCGGCTGAGGGTGAATCCATCCGCCCTGGGTCTGGCGCGGGCAAGCCGGGCCGCCCTCCTCACACCCGAAGGCGGCGAGGCGCCGCTGGAATACCGCGACGGACAGGTCACAGTTCCCCGGCTCGATCTCTGGGCACTGGTTCGCATCGAGCCGTAAGAATCGGCGCAAATAGCGCTTCTGAGATGGAATCCCAGCTTGACAGCCGCCTCCTTTTTCCGGGGTAGGGCGGCCACTCCGCGGACGCCACATCGAGGGCTGTCAGCTCACAGCGCGGCGCGCAGCGGAGCGCGCGCCCTACCTTGCAAGCCGAAAAGGTAGGGCGGCCACTCCGTGGACGCCGCTTGATGGCTGCAAGCTCACAACCCGGCGCGCAGCGGAGTGCGAGCCCCACCTTTCCGAGGGCAAGGGCATCAATATTTCCGCGTCATTTCGCGTCATTCCGCGGACAAGGATCCGGAGCCTGCAGCCCGTCAGCCGACAGCGCTGCGGGCCGGACCGCGGACGGCGGAGCGTGCGGGCCCTGTTCAGTATTGTTTCATGCTCTCGGGGTGGTGCGCGACCGCCCATTCGAGCTCGATCCGCGCCTGCTCGGCGGTCAATAGGCCTTGCTCACCCAGCACGGCCAGTTGCGGCGCGGTGTTGAAGTCCACCGCCAGCAAGCCCTCGGCACTGGGCACAAAGTCCATCGCCCATACGACGCGTGGGATCGGCATTGTCTCGGGACGCCAGGCATGGCCCACGGCCGTTTCCTCATCGTTCCGATTGGATCGCCAGTCGCCTGACCCGCCGGTCTGTCGCAGCCAATACTCGCAGCGGCCAAATCGCACCCACCGATACGCCACCGGCCCGCCTGGCGGCGCCACATACATCGACGCAAAATGCCGCGGATAACGCTCCCATGCCTCCCGCAACGTCAGACGCTCCTTGCCCTGCCCCCGATGGGCGAGCTCGTCCAAATAAACGATGCACTGGATGTCATCCAGGATCTGACGGGGGCCGCTCCCGACCCCGGGCATTTCGAGGACGCCCGACGCGAGATCCTCGACCCGCCCGTGCGGAGGCGTCCTCAAACCGATTGACTTCATCAGATCGAACTGGGCCGCTTTGCCCAATCCGCCCCGGGTGAATGCCATCCGCTCGAATACGGGCTCCGCACCGTCGAAGATGCAGTCATACCACTGGTCGTAATCCGTCAGGAGCCGCATGAGAAAGCCCGCTCGAAGATTTCGCAAAGCCGCATTCGATCATCCGCGGGCGCGCGGCCGGTGGCCGTGAACCCGCACTCGTGAAAGAGCCGCCGAGCGGCGAGGTTGGGCCGGGCGACAACCGCCCGGACTCGGCCGCCATGCATCTCGAGCCAGCGTCCAGCCAGCTCCTGGACCAACCGGCGCCCCAGCCCGCCCCCGCGGTGATCCGGCCCCACATACAGACGCCGGATCTCACCGTCTCGGATCCCTGCCATCCCGATCACGCGTTCGTGCTCGTCCACTGCGACCAGGAACCGCCCCTCTGCCCCGCTATATGCGCTCGGGAAATTTTGCATGTCCGCGTCCAGGTCCGGATCCGCCTCATAACCCAGCTCGCGCAGATGAGCCGCAAACAGCCCCGCAACCGCCGCCGCATCGCCGGCATCGGCTTCCCGGAATCGATAATGCGCGTCGCCCGTCGGCAGCCTCGGCTTCAATCAGGAAGGATCATTGCGGGAATTGCGTCGGCGCCTGAAAGGCCGGGAGCTTCCCGTTCAGCGACTCCATGAACCGGGTGAGATCCTTGACTTCGCTGGCCGTCAGCCGGAGCTCCGTGTCCGGCTTGACGTCCTGCATGCGGACGGCGTTGGCGCGGAAGAAGACCGCGCCTTCGAGGGACGGCTCGGATCCGTCGTGGAAATACGGCGGGGTCATCGCCACATGGCGCAGGCTCGGGGTTCGGAACATGCGCTTGTCGGCCGGGTCCTTTGTGACGTCGAATCGGCCGAGATCGGCGTCGGTCATGTTCGAGGACCGATATTGTTGCGTGGTGAAGAACGAGCCGCGGTGGCAGGGCATGCAGCCTCCCTTGGTCAGAAACAGCTCGAGGCCGCGCACCTGCGCCTCGGACAACGCATCCACCTTGCCGGCCAGGAACTCATCGAACGCAGACGGACCCGACACCACCGTGCGCTCGAAGCAGGCGATCGCCCTGGCGATCCGGTCCGGGGTGATCCTCTCGTCCCCGAACGCCGACTTGAACAGCGGCTTGTAGCCCGCCACCTGGTCGAGCTTCCCGAGCAGGTTGCCCATCGGCATCCCCATCTCGATGGGATTTTCGATCGGCCCAAGGGCCTGCTCCTCGAGGCTGGCGGCACGGCCATCCCAGAAAAAGACCTGGTAATACGCCGAGTCCAGGACCGTCGGCGAGTTGCGCGGCCCTTTCTTATGGCCAACGCCGATCGATGTCGGATCCGTCTCCGCCCAGGCGATCGCCGGATCGTGGCAGGTGGCGCAGCTGATGGTGTTGTCGGCCGAGATCCGCGTGTCAAAATAGAGCAGCCGGCCCAGCTCGAGCTTCGCCGGTGTCGATGGATTGTCCGCGGGGTGGGCCACCGCGCCCAACGGCCCCAGCTTGCCGCTCACCAGGGCCTTCGAAGCCCGCGCGCTCAACTTCTGAAGTGCCGCCGGCGACGGCTCCCCCGCGCATGCACCGGCCATGGCCAGAACCAGGCCGCACCCAAAAGAAATGAACATCGGGATGGCAGATCGACGTCTATTCATAGAGATGATTCTCCGGTCCATGCCGAATCTTGTCAACGGGCAACAGAATGCCCAGGCACGAGCCATCCGATGGTTTTGCTTGCCGGGCCGGAGAATTGGATTTAGATAGAACCTGCAAACAACCAAATGACTCGACGACTATGAATCCACTGGAAACCAACCTCTCGCGTCGCGCCTTTCTCCGGCGCTCGACTCTGACGGCTGCCGGCGCCGGCTTGGCCGCCAGCATGCCCAACCTCATCACCCGGCCCGCCTGCGCCGCCGCAAGCCCCAATCCCATCCGGGAAGGCGTCCGCCTCGGCTGCATCGGCGTTGGCAATCAGGGCAAACCCTTGATGCTCCAGAACTACCAAAACGTCGTTGCCGTTTGCGACGTCGATAAGGACCGCGCAGCCGCTGCCCAAAAGGAGATCGAGACCCGCCGGAAGATCAAATGCCCGTCCTACACGGATTATCGCAAATTGCTGGATAACAAGGATGTAGACGCGGTTATCATCGCGACTCCCGACCATTGGCACGCCCTGCAAACGGTCCATGCCTGCCAGGCCGGCAAGCATGTCTATGTCGAGAAACCTTTGTCCCTGGTCATTGACGAAGGGCGCCTGATGGTCCAGGCCGCCCGCAAACACCAGAAGATCGTCCAGACCGGCAGCATGCAGCGCTCGATGCCCGGCTTCCGCGAAGCCTGCGAGTTCGTCCGTTCCGGCCGCATCGGCAAGGTCAAGCAAGTCAAGGTCGGCATTCCCGGCGTGAACTTCAGCGAGAAGGCCGTGCCCAACAGCGAGCCTCCGCCCGAGCTGGATTACGACCTTTGGCTCGGGCCCGCCCCCTGGCGCCCCTACAACAAGAACCATGTCCATTACAACTTCCGGTTCTTCTGGGATTACTCCGGCGGCCAGATGACCAACTGGGGCGCGCACCATCTCGATATCGCCCAATGGGCCCTGGACATGGACAACAGCGGGCCCGTCCAGATCGAGGGCAAAGGCGACTACGATCCCGAAAAACGGTTCGAGGTGCCCGTTCTCAGCGAGATCCACTACCGATACGCCAATGGCGTCCACGTGATTCTCGAACAGAAACCCGGCGTCCCGATCGGCACGACGTTCATCGGCGAAAAGGGCACCATCTACGTCAACCGCGGCAAGCTGACGTCCGATCCGGCTGACATTATCACGCGGCCGCTGGCCGCCGACGAAGTCCATCTCTACACCAGCAAGAACCACCACGATAACTGGTACGAATGCATCAAGACGGGCAAGCTGCCCATCTGCGATGTCGAGGTCGGCCATCGCTCGGCCACCGTTTGCCATCTGGGCAACATCGCCCTCCGCACCAGCCAGAAGATCACGTGGGATCCTGCCAAAGAGTCCATCGTGGGCAACGCCGATGCCGCCAAATGCCAGCGATACGCCTATCGCAGCCCCTGGCAGTGGCCCCAGGTCTGATCGGCACATCCTCTCCTCTTCCCTCTCCTCCATTGACCATGGAGGGGAGGGAGAAAACGGTTTGCTAGCCGAAAGGCGGCCACTCCGTGGACGCCGCATCGATGGCTGCAAGCTCACAATCCGGCGCGCAGCGGAGTGCGCGCCCTACCCTTTCGAGGGTAAGGGCATCAATGCTTCCGCGTCGTTTCGTCCTTCCGCGGGCAAAAATCCGCGGCTTGCAGCTGGATGCCTCTTCGAGGGCCATGAACTGCTTCCCTGTCTTTTCACCACTGAGAGCATCGAGAGCGCTGAGGATGAGCGCCTGAATTCAGCTCGCCCCAATTCACTTCTTCCTCTCCGTGTCGGTTCCCTGTGGTGAGATCCAATCGCAGCTTGAAAGCTGCAGCTACGCCATCAAGGGGATCCAAGCGTTGGCCGATCATCAGATTCATCGCGGGGATTTGGCGAATAGCCGGGTCACGGATCCAGGATTCCTTGGCTGCTACGGGGGGAAGGCGGCAACCAGGATATCGTGCTGGCTTCGCGTGATGGGAATCATGGAGCCGTGGCGGACTTGGGCCGGCAACGTGAATTTGTCCCATGCGGGCTGCTGGTTGCCGGCGACTTGAAACCAAGGTCCCTCGAGCCTGGTGGCCACTGAAAGGCCGTAGGCAACTCCCGGGTACTGCTCGTAATAGAGATACCAAGCCTTGCCATCAGGAGAGGGAATGAGGGTCGGAGCCTCCCGGAAATTCGGGCTGAGAGCGGGCCCGGGCCCGGAGTAGGGACCGAGCAAGCTCGCGGATCGGCAGATCCGGATGGTTTTGCCGGTGGTCCAGTCGAGCGTCGGATAGCGCTCATCCTTGACGATGGCGTAATAGGCATTGTGCTCCTTGCGCACGATTACGTCGATTGTGGCCATATCCCACTGAAACAGCCTGCGCGGCGGTTGAGTGAATGTGCGCAAATCCTTGGAAGTGGCAAACAATGTCCGCTGACTCGCCCAATAGGGTTCCGGCAGGTCGGACTTCCCCAGGTCATGCGGAGTGTGCCAGGTGAGGAGGTATTGGGAGCTGTCGTTATCGAAGAACAGCTTGGGCGCGCCGATTCGAGCCATGGCCTTCGGGTAATCCGGAACGCGCTTTAGGTCCGGTATCAAGTCGCCGTGCCGGCTCCAGGAAGTCAGGTCCTTCGATACCCAGAAGTTGATATCCGGCTGGTCATCGCCGCGGTTGCCAACCAGATAATAGCGGCCATCATGCCCTTGGCAGATGTCAGGATGCCCCTGATATTCCTGGAATACCCGCTTGCCGCCGTTGAGCAAGTTCCAATGCAGACCGTCCAAGCTGACACTGTAGTAGAGGCGGCCGTAGTCGCCGCTCCGCATGTGAGCAAACAAGTAGGCTTCGAATTTTGGCCGTTCGCCGGGCATGACTTGCCCCGGAGGATGCGGCGTCTCCGCCCGGCCGAGCGACAAAGCGAGCAATGGGACCAGTGCGATTCTGACCACGTGCACGTTTCGTTTCATGTTCAATACGCCCTTGGTGATGCCTTTGCCGGATTGTAGTGTGCCCCTTCCTCCTTGAAAACATGAAATCAAGAATGCGCGCGGAAACCCAGGAACGCAAGGGTGGCAGGCGGTCGCCTTCCAGGCCTCTAGCCGGACGCGGCAGCGTCGCGTCCCCAACGGGAGTGCCGACATTCTTGTCGGCCTTGGCAACCCCCAAGTCCTCCTCTCCTCTTCCCTCTCCTCCATTGACCATGGAGGGGAGGGAGAAAACGGTTTGCGAGCCGAAAGGCGGCCACTCCGTGGACGCCGCGCCGATGGCTGCAAGCTCACAACTCGGCGCGCAGCGGAGTGCGCGCCCTACCCTTCCGAGGGTAAGGGCATCAATATTTCCGCGTCATTCCCGTCTTTCCGCGGGCAAAAATCTGCGGCTTGCAAGCACCAGCCGAGAACGCCTGCGGGCCCTGAGGCCCGCGCTCTGAAACCCTTCGCGTTGGCAGGGCGGTTCCGATTTCGCGTCAGCGTCATGGACTGCGGCAGTCCCCTGCCGCTTTCAGCGATGACTGGATTCCTCGGCCGATCAGCTCCACCCGCTGCTGTCTTGTCAGCGCATTCCACTTCTTGTGCGTAACCGATGGCAGTGGCCAGAGCCGTGCAGGATTGATCTCTTGCCAATTGGCCATCGTCCGCGAACCGCAGTGAGGACATCTTGGATGCACGCCGATCTTCAGCGACTCGCTGCCAGATGTCGGATCGCACGTTAGCGCAAACACTTGCTGCTGGATTCTCGCCTTTTGCTCGCCACTCATTTTCGCGGTCTGAGGATCAGACCGGACCATTTCGTAGGACTCGAAGAACACGGAGTCGTTTGGAGCATCCAGGAACACCGCGGCATCCGACGTCTCCGATCGCACCACGAAATGCCCATAGGACTGCTCAGGCGCTTCCGGGCCTTCGAACTGTCGGCCGCAATCCCCGCAGCAAAACGTGAAAGCAACGGCGTTCATGGCGCAGGAATAATCATCCAGGGCTTCAAAAGCACGTCAAAATCCGCCAGGATACCGTAGTTGGCTCCGGCTCCGCGAAGAGATCGGAACTTGATAATGTTATAGCCAGCGTCCCTTGCCCTGGCTCCGATGGCCTGAGTTCCAGGCGTAATGGCTCCTCCGAAATAACCCCACGCTTTGGCGGTCGCTCGGTCAGTCAGATCGAGCATTCGGGCGTGTTGGACATCCAATTCATAACGAATCGTATGCGTCACGTGTCCGCCATGATGGCGCAACTCCATCAGCGTGGTGGCGGCATTCTCGGAAACATAGAATGCCCTCCCAAAACGACTAGCCGGATTCAAGAAGGCAGGATCAATCCCGTTTAGCACGCCTTGTCCAGCGGTGTTGGATGTTACGGAATGGAATACTGTTTTCTTAGTGAGCTTGCTCGTTTTCTCGGCATACCAATTAACCTGGCGAGCACTTTTGACGGTGGCTCTGACCGTCTTTCCAAGAGCCCCGCCCACCACGCCCCACCGTACCGAATCCAGCGCCTCCTGACGCAACTGCTCCCCCACCCGCCACAGTACCCGATGCCCCTGGCACAGGATCAGCTCATGCTCGCGCTGCAGTTCCTCGTCATACCGGCAGGCGTCGATCACCCGATACCGACCGTCAGCGCCTGACTCCGGCCACAAATCCTCATCGCGCCCCGGTCGCTCGACTCGCCCGCTCCCCATCAGCCCGATCGATCCCGGGGCGATCCCCAGCCCTGAATATCCACGCTCGGACAAGCCTCCTGCCGGCTGGGATAACTGCCCCCGCCGATCCGCCCACTGCCCATTCCCAACCACCGACAATCCCAACACCGCTGCGGCCAGCATCCACCACCCACGCCACCTCC
>CAYWIM010000056.1:0-30126 GCA_964458325.1 uncultured Verrucomicrobiota bacterium | reverse complement strand
TTGCCAGCTCGCCCAATCCCCTCCAGCAAAATCGGAATTAATTTTTGCACAGACCACTAAGCCTGTGTCACCACTCGGATATTATCGCACTTTGGACGCGTGGCACCTTCAATTGGCGCGGGCAAACCGGGCGATCTCGGTCATCTCTGGCCGTCCAGCCAATCAGGCCGTCACCACCGCCACAAGGGTCAACGTCGTCCCCAAGCCGATAGTGTAACAGTGATGTGCAAACAGCGAGCTCGAGAGTATGATCTCGATTGGCGCCGGCCACTTGCGGCGATCCATGCGGCTTGAGTGCCGTTTCAGAACTCCGGAAGAGCTAGCAAATGAAATCGAAAATCGATGGGCAGGACGGAAGGAATCCTCGGACACATTTTCACACGGCAACGCTGGTGGCAGCGGTCCTGCTATGCATGACGGCGCTGTTGCGGTCCCAGTCGGGCGAATTCCTCGCCTGCCGGCAGTGGGCGGACCGATTCCTGGGCGCTTCCCCAACCGCCACCAACGCTCCGTGTCTGAAGCTTCTGTTCGAGGATGTTGCCGACGGCATGACGAGGGCTCAATCCTGGCGGGGAACCCCTTACCAGCTTGGCGCAAAAACCTACTCGCATGGCATCGCATTCAACTCGACCAAGCACATCCTGGTCCGAATCGGCCAGCCGGCCGCGCGCTTCGTTGCCGATGTCGGGATCGAGAACAACGACGACACCCAGCGCGGGGCCGTGCTGGGCAATGGCTCGGTGACGTTTCACGTTCTTGCACGCGGCCAGGAGCTGTTGGCGTCGCCGGTCATGCGGCTTAAGGACGGCGCGCTGCATCTCGATGCGCCGCTGGGCGGTGCGCCGGAGTTCGAGATTCGCGTTCGGGATGGCGGGGACGGGCGCGGCTGGGATCAGGCGCTCTGGGCCGAGGCCGTGGTGATTCTCGAAGATGGCGGCAAGCTGCGGCTGCAGGATCTGCCGTGGGCGGAGAGCCTCGGGCTCAACCCCTACGGATTCGCGTTCCGTTACAACGGGGAGCCGAGCACGGCCCTGGCGGGGCGCTGGGAACGACAGGCCCGCGAACAGATCCTGGATGCGCAACGCCTCCTGCGAGAGGTCCGTTACCGGGACCCGGCTACTGGCCTCGAGGTCCGGATCGAAGCCGTTCAGTTTGGCGATTTCCCGGCAATCGAGTGGGTGGTTTACCTGAAGAATGCCGCGTCCACCAACACGCCGCTGATCGAGTCGATCCAGGTGTTGGATGGCATCTTGCCCGTGGCGGGGGCCGGCCCGTTCCGGCTTCACTGGGCGAAGGGCGCTGTGGCGTCGTTCGACGATTTTGCGCCGCAAGAAGCGCTGCTCAAGGCGGGCGCCACACTGCATCTGCAGCCCGGAGGGGGCCGTTCATCGAGCCAGGTGCTGCCCTTTTTCAACGTCGAGGGGGCTGGAGGCGGGGTCATCGCGGCGCTGGGGTGGAGCGGCGAATGGGCTGCCGATTTCGCCTGCGATTCGCGCGGGCAGCCCATGCTCAAGGCCGGCATGGCGCTGACCCGCCTTTTCTTGCGCCCCGGCGAATCGATCCGCACCCCTCGGATCCTCCTGCTACGCTACGAAGGCGACCGGTGGCGCGGACAGAACCTGCTTCGTCAATTTCTGCTGACCCATCACCGGCCCCGGCGGGCGGGGGAACCGCTCGTCGCGCCCATCACGTGCGGCAATTGGGGCGGCACCGCCGCCGAGGTGCACCTGGACAACATCCGGAAGATCATCGAGCACGACCTGCCGCTCGACTACTACTGGATCGACGCGGAATGGTTTGGCAAGGGCGGCTGGCCGGTCAACGTTGGCGATTGGGAGGTGAAGAAGAACCTGTATCCGGCGGGGTTTCGTCCGCTGAGCGAGGCGCTGCGGCAGTCCGGCCGCGAACTGATGCTCTGGTTCGAGCCTGAGCGAGTTTACAAGAACACGCCCTGGCATCAGGCGCATCGCGAGTGGCTGCTGGACGCCGGCGGCGACAGCTCTCTGCTCGATCTGGGCAATCCGGAGGCGCGGCGGTTTCTGACGGACTTTATTTCATCGAAGGTGGACGAGTTCGGCCTCGGCTGCTACCGGCAGGATTTCAACATCGATCCGCTCGGTTTCTGGCGGCAGCACGACGCTCCGGACCGGCAGGGCATGACCGAGATCCGATACATCGAGGGGCTGTATGCCTTCTGGGACGAGCTGCTGGCTCGCCACCCGGGATTGATCATCGACAACTGCGCCAGCGGCGGACGCCGGATCGACCTCGAGACGGTGGGTCGCGCCACGCCGTTCTGGCGGACCGACGGCCCGCGGGATCCCATCGCGCACCAATGCCACACCTACGGTTTGCTGGCCTGGGTGCCGCTGAGCGCCACCAGCCAGGATCGGGCCGGGGACAACTACGAGTTCCGCAGCAGCATGTGCAGCTCCCTCTGTCTCAACTGGTGGGTGTCCGGCGACGCACCTGCGGAGCGCATCCCGGACCGCTTTCCCTTCGCCTGGGCCAAACAAACGTTGGAACAATACACGAAGTTCCGCTCGTTCTACTATGGCGACTATTATCCGCTGACTTCGTATTCGCAGGCGCGCGACCTGTGGCAGGCCTACCAGCTGGATCGGCCGGATTTAGCTCGGGGCATGGTCGTCGTACTGCGGCGTCCGGACAGCCCTTATGAATCCGCTCGGCTGGTGTTGCGCGGTCTCGATGGGGATGGGGCATATCAGGTGAGAAACCTTGACACGGAGGAGCGGATCACGGTATCGGGCAAGGCGCTTGTCACGGAAGGGCTTTCCGTGGTGCTGAAGGCCAGGCCGGACTCCGCTCTGTTCATTTACGAGCGGATGAAGTAAATGATCGCCTATGAAGATGCTCCGTGCCGCCACCCGTTCCACGGCCCGCCCCGCAACCGCGCGTTCAGCGGTCGCCCGAGCCCTGGGTGGACGTATCGATCTCGAGGGCAGAGCGAAAAGTGATCCAGGATTACGCAGCCGGTTGATGGAAGTGACGATGAAAAGCAGTCTGGCCAACCTAATCGTTCTCGCGCTGTTGGCTGCCGGCCGCGCGGGCGCCGCGCCGTTGTTCTCCCACACCGATGTGTTCCTTTCCGGGAAGGACGGCTATCACACCTACCGCATCCCGGCGCTGGAAACAGGCAAGGATGGGACGCTGATCGCGTTTGCCGAAGCGCGGAAACACGGCGGCGCCGATCCGGGGTTCGGCAAGCAGGACATCGATCTGGTCTGCAGGAGCAGCGCTGACCGGGGTGCGTCCTGGTCGCCGATGAAGGTCATCGAGGATCCCGGCGAATTGTGGTCGGCCGCCAATCCGGCAACGGTTGTGGACCGGAGCAACGGCAGGGTGTGGCTATTTTATCTGCGTTCGCGGCCGGGCCGGAGCACCTTGACATCGCGGCCGGGCACCGACGACATGCAGACCCTGGCCCGCTCGAGCGACGACAACGGCCGGACCTGGTCCGATCCGCTCGACCTGACGGCCGTCGGGCGAGACATGAACGACAAGCAATGGCGGGCGAGTGTCCCGGGGCCGGGCGGCGCCATCCAGACCCGCGGCGGCCGCCTCGTCGTGCCGATGTGGAAAACTCCTTTCGCAACCTTCGCGATGTTCTCCGACGATCACGGGCGGACCTGGAAACGCGGCGAGCTGGTTCCGGGGACACAGGGAGGGGACGAATGCCAGCTGGTGGAGCTGGCCGATGGGCGGGTCCTGATGGACATCCGGCAGGAGACGGGGCCGAGCCGATGGCTGGCGGAGAGCGTCGACGGCGGCGCCACGTGGGGCCAGCCCCGGCCCGGGCTCGCCGTGACACCGGTCATGTGCGCGATCGAGCGGTTCACGCTGCCCAACGCGGAAAGCGGGCGTGCGCGCCTGGTCTGGACCGGGCCCAAGGATGCGCGCCGCCGCCATCTGGTGATCCGAACCAGCTACGACGAGGGCGAGAGCTTCACCAACGAGCGAACGGTATCCGATGAATTCGCCGCCTACTCCGACCTCGCCCTCCTGCGGGACGGGACGATCGGGATCCTGTGGGAGCGGGGCGTCGAGCGCGGCTACCAGTTCATCACGTTCACGCGGCTCAACCAGGAATGGCTGGAGCCTTCCACTGCAACTGAAAACCGACCGCAATGAAATCGACCTGTTCGAACCGATGGGCTTCGGGTGATGGCCGGCCATGGACGGCGCTTGCTACGTTCGTCTTATGGGCGGGCATGGTTTCCGTTTCCGGCCTGCCTTCGCTGGCCGAGACATTCCCTCCCCATGAGCTGGCTCGAGTGCTTCTGCCCGTCGAGGGCTGGAAACCGTTTCCGGCCCATGCCGATCGGGCCAGCTGGGGCTCGCTGCCCGCAGCCGTCCAGGCCCGGCTGGTCGAGATGGGAGAGCAGGCACTGACCAATGCCTTTCCTCCTCTGCCCGCCACCTTGTATCTGGAATACGCGCGCGTGGGCGACCGCTCCCGGTTCCAGAAGGATTACTTTGCGCGGCGGGAGATGATGCGATCGCTGGCGGTTGCGGAATGCGTCGAAGCCAAAGGACGATTCCTGGATGCCGCCGCAAACGCGCTCTGGGCGATTTGCGAGGAGTCGACCTGGTGTCTGCCGGCTCATATCAGCGCGCAAAAGGGCGGGGTAGGCCTGCCGAACGTCGGCGAGCCGATCGTGGACCTGTTTGCCGGCGAGACAGGGGTTTCGGTCGCCTGGACGCTCTACCTCCTGGGCCCGGAACTGGGGCGGGTTTCCGCCCGGGTTCCCGAGCGCGCCCGGAGGGAGCTCGTCGATCGGATCCTGGATCCGGTGCTCGAACGGAACGATTTCGGGTGGATGGCGCTGAACGTGACCCGGGCGGAGCGCCGGCCCAACAACTGGACGCCCTGGATCGCCGCGAGCGTCCTGACGACTGCGCTGCTTTGCGACACCGATCTGGAACGGCGAGCCGCCGTCACCCACAAGATGATGCGGTCCTTGGACGGCTTTCTGAAGTTTCATCCGCAGGATGGCGGGTGCGACGAAGGGCCGAGCTACTGGGGGCACGCCGCCGGGAGCATGCTCGATGGGCTCGAGCTCCTGCACGGCGCCAGCGGCGGCCGGATCAGCTTGTTCGATCAGCCGTTGATCCGTGAGATGGGACGATTCATCTGCCGCGCCCACATCGCCGGAGATTATTATGTTTGCATCGGGGATTGCCCGGCGCGGCTCGAACCCGATCGGAGTCTGGTCTATCGATTTGGGAAGCGAGTTGGAGACGCCGATCTGGTGGCGGCCGCCTCGCATGAGGCTGCCGTGGAGAACCTGCTGCCTGCGAAGCAGTTTTTTGGCCGGCAGATGCACTCGATTTTTCAAGCGGAGCCAATCCTTGCGCATCGCGGCTCGAAGGCGCCCGCCACTCGGGATTCGTGGCTGGGAAGCGAAGATCTACAGCTGATGACGGCCCGGTCACGCGCGGGCAGCTTCGACGGGCTCTACGTTGCCGCCTGGGGGGCGCACAACGGGCAGAGCCATAACCACAATGACGTCGGCAATGTCCTCGTCTTCATGAATGGCAAGCCGGTGCTCATTGACGCGGGCGCGCCGACTTACACGGCGGCGACGTTCAGCTCGAAGCGGTATGAACACTGGGCCTTTCAGTCCCAATACCACAACCTCCCGACCATCAATGGCGTCATGCAGGGGGCCGGGCGCGGCTTTGCGGCCCGGCACGTAACCTGCAGGGCCGATGACGGCGCAGCCGAGGTCGCCATGGATATTGCGCCGGCCTATCCGCCATCGGCTCGAGTCGTGTCCTGGATCCGAAAAGTCACCCTGGCTCGGGATCGGTTCGTCGAAATCCAGGATCGATATCAGCTGTCCGACCTCGCCGGAAAGACAGCGCTTCACTTCCTGGCCGCAGCGCCTCTGGATGCGATCCGCGAGCCTGGCAGGATCCATTTTCCCGCGGATACGGGCGTTCAAATGGAATACGACCCGGCTTCGGTGATCCCCAGTGTGGAGACCATTCCCATGACGGACGATCGGCTTGCCGGCGTTTGGGGCCCCGCACTCTACCGCCTGAGCCTCACCCCGAAAACGCCCGCTCTCGAGAACGCCATCGTTGTCCGCATCGTTCCGGCATCTGCCAGCCGTTGACAGATCCGCGCCGGGCTAGGGAACGCCGGGGCCGGCTGAGGCCGGGCCCGGCTCGGGCCGAAGATGGCGCGTGAAAAAATCGAGCCGGCGCCGCGCGCCGTACGAGCTGCTGCCCGCGCCGTGGTCCCGCCCGGGAAACACGATCAGCTCGAAGTCCTTGTCCGCCTCGATGAGCGCGCGGACGACCTGCATGGTGCTGGCCGGATCCACGTTGTGGTCGATCTCGCCGACGGTCAGCAGCAGATGGCCCTGGAGGCGGTGCGCCTGCGTGACATTGGATTGCTGGGCGTAATGCGGCCCGACCGGCCAGCCCATCCATTGTTCGTTCCACCAGATCTTGTCCATCCGGTTGTCGTGGCAGCCGCAATCGGCCGCGGCGGCCCGGTAAAAGTCGCCGTGGGCGATCAGCGCGCGCATCGCGCTCTGCCCGCCCGCGGATCCGCCAAAGATGCCGACCCGGTCGAGATCCAGGGCCGGGTATTTCGCCGCCGCGGCCTTCAGCCAGAGAATCCGGTCGGGGAACCCGGCGTCTGCGAGGTTTTTCCAGCAGACGTCGTGGAACTGTTTCGACCGATTGGACGTGCCCATGCCGTCGATCTGCACCACCGCGAAGCCCCGCTCCTGCATCGCCCGATGCGGCGAGGACGTGCTGAACGATTGTGGCACGAACGAATCTTGGGGCCCGGCATAGATGGCTTCGATCACCGGGTATTTCTTTCCCTGCTCGAGCGGGCTGGGCCAGCGGATGATCCCGTAGATGTCGGTGAGGCCGTCGCGGCCCTTGGCCACGAAGCGTTCGGGGGGGCGCCATCCCGTGGCGCGCAGGGCGCTCGAGTCGGCGCGCTCGAGGACGCACAGGAGCCGGCCATCCTCCGATCGCCGGAGCTCATGGATCGGGGGCAGATCCACCCTCGAGCCGACATCGATGTAATAGCGGCGGTCGGGCGAGAACTCGATGCGATGAGTGCCGTCCCCTTCGGTCAACAGCGTGAGGTGGCGGCCGTCGAAATCGACGCGGGCATAATGGACGTGATAGGGGCTCTGCCCCGGATGGATCCCGCCTGCCCGGAACCAGACCTGGCGCCGAGCTCGATCCACCCGGTCGACGCCGCGCACCACCCACTGGCCGCGAGTGATCGGGTTCTTCAAGCGCCCCTCGAGCGCGTCGTAGAGGTAGAGATGGTTCCATCCGTCGCGCTCGGACATCCAGATCAGCTCGCCGGTGTCGTCCAGATGCTCGCAGAAGAACTTGCTCGAGTAGCAGACGAACGTGTCGCTGCGCTCGTCGACAATCGCGCGGGCCTCGCCGGTCCGGGCGTCGATCCCGACGACCCGGAGCACCTGGTGGCCGCGCTGGTTGAACACGAACGTGAATTGGCTCGAGTCCGGCGCCCAGCGCACAGCGCCGATGCTCCACGGGTTTTCAAAGAGCGAGTCGCGGATCTCGATCGGCCTGCCCTCGGCCACATGGAACAGCCGGGGCTTCGAGACGGGCAATCGGTCTCCGGGTTTGGGATAGTCGAACGTGTGGAGCTTGGGCTGGAGCTGGTCTTTCGGGGAGGACTCGATCAGGAACACCTTGCGATCATCGCCCTTCCGGGTCTGAAGGACGACCAGTCGGGTCGAGTCAGGCGACCAGTAGAACCGGCCGCCGTATGCGTCCTCGGGCTTGCCGTCCGAGGTGAGCCGGGTCTCGCGGCCCGCGGCGCTGTCTCGGACCACGACGTTGTCTTCGCGGATCGACGCCTGCCAGCGGCCATCGGGCGATCTGCCGCCGGCGCGCCCCGGCGGTGTCCTCGAATCCCCGCTGCGGCGTGGCGGAGGCGCAGTCACTCGACCGGTGATCTGGACCGTGCCGGCATTTTCCTCGGCTTGGAACACCGCCAGGGGCCGGCCTTCACGGTCCGCAGCCAGCCAGACATGCCCCGCATACGTGTGCTGCTCCCGCTCCGCCCCGGCGTCAAGCAGTCCATAGCTCTTCCGCTGCCCTTGGGGATCGAGCCAGAACAGCTGGACCTCGGACTCCGTCCGGTTGACAAAGGTGAGAACGGTCTCTTCGCCGGTCTGCAGGCTGGCGCGAGGGGCGCCTTCGAAGGGCAGGCCCGATTGCTGTTGGCCCTGCCCGGCGGTCGCGTCGCGGGTCAGGGTGTAATCCTTCATGTCGCAGCGCCATCCCTGTCCGCCGGCGCGGAATGTGACGGTCGCGCCTGCTGGCTGGAACTCGAGGTTATCGAGCGGGAGACGGCCGGGCTGGGCATTTTTCACGCCGGCTTGCTGCAAGGCCGCTGCCAGCCGGCCATGATCGAATGCCGGCTTTCGAGCGCCTTGCTCAGCATCCACGAACACATATTCGTGAGTGCCGCTGCCTGTCTGGACCTGGTACCAGAACTGGCCGTTCCCAGGCAGCCAATGCGGCTGGATCCGGTCCCGATAGACTCGGCTCTCGGCGGACGGCCCCCTCGATCTTTCCGCCGAAGGCTCGGCACAGAACGCGTTCTGCAGGGTGACAAGAGCCGCGAACAATCCGCATATCAGTCGGCGCATGCGCCATTCATACTCGGACGCCACTCGCCTGTCCACCGCCCCCGCGAAACATGCCGAATGGCGCGGAAATATGATTTGTAAGATCGGATCAGGATCAAGTCCGGTCTAGAACTGGCCCTCCTTTTCCCGGAAAAGCACGTTGAACGTGGTCATGCTCCCATAGACTGCCGTGATATATTGCTGGAGCTCCACCTTGTCGGCATCCGTCAGCCGCGGGTTGGAATTCACCTTTTGCTCGAGCACCCTGATTTTGTCCCGCATCATGACGATCTTGTGGAAGAACGTCTCGATCGGCACCTCCTTGGCCTGAAGCGCCGGGTCAGTCGGGTGCATGACCAGCCGGCCTTTGAGCCAGCGGGTCCCCAATTGGGGAACCGACTGCTCGGGGCGAGGCAGATCCAGTTCCTCGACCACCGCCGCGACCGTTTCGCGCACGAACTCCTTGAGCGGCTGTGTCAGCCCCTCGGCGGCGAATTGCGGCTCGGCGGGCTCCAGCCCGCTCGATTCGGGCGAGACGGTCCGAACCCCGCCGTCGAACTCGATTTCGGCCGCGTGATCGCGAATGGACAGGACGATGCCGACGCCATATTGCGGATGCCGGACCTTTTGACGCCAATGGAGCTGTTCGGTTCTCATAGCATGATGGTTTGCAGCATAGAGTTGGGCTTTCGATTTCTCAAATGAAATTGGCCTTTCAGCTTTCGGCTTGCCAGGTAGGGCGCGCACTCCGCTGCGCGCCGAGCGGTGAGCTTGCAGCCATCAAGGCGGCGTCCACGGAGTGGCCGCCCTACCTTTCGGCTTTCGGCTTCGAGAAACCTTCGTTCCAGTTTGCACGAAGCCGCCGGATGTCTATACTCGCCTTCGGACATGGGTGGACGATCACCCGGGCCGGATCATGAAAGTCGAGATATTCACTCTGTGCGACGCCGCCACCGAATACGGGGGCAAGCTTAATATCCTGGGATCGTTCGATCATCTCTGGGCAAAGGAAGTCCCCGTGGTTCATCCGCATTGTGCGGTGGCGATCAAGCTCCGGTTTGCCCGCATCGAGGAGGGCAACCATCGGCTTCGGATCACGGTGGGGGATGCAGATGGCAAGCTCGTGCTGCCGGCCTTGGACGCCTCGGTGGCGGTCCGGTTCACGGCCGACGGCGATGAAACGGCGGTGGCGAACCTGATCCTGAACATCCAGCAGCTCAAGCTGCCTTCGTTTGGGGAATACACCGTCGACATGGCGGTCGACGGCCGCCAGGAAGGATCCCTGCCGCTCTACCTGCGCGCCATCAAGACGCCGGCGCCCGAATCGCCGGGCTGATCGGCTTTTAGGGTTTGCGCTATTGGCCGGCGATGATCAGGTCCAGCCGGCGCCGGTGCTCGAGCGGGGAGAGATCCCCTCCCTCGATGGTCAGCCAGCCGCTGTAGCCGATCGATTCGAGCGCCTGCCGGACCACCGGCCAGCGAACGCTGCCGTCGCGGATGTTCACGAACTTACCCTCGCCCCGGGGATCTTCCGGCGTGAGCTTGAAATCCTTGATGTGCACCTTCGCGATGCGATCGCCCAGGCTCAGCACCCACTCCTCCGGCCGGGCGTATTTGACGTGGTTGCCGATGTCGAGGTAGGCCTTGACCCACGGGCTGGCGAAGGACGCCACGAAATGGCGGAACAGGGCCGGCTGGACCCAGAGGTTGTTCCAGACGTTCTCGAGGGCGATGACCACACGGGTTTTTTCGGCCAGCGGGATCAGCCGCTCGATGGCTTTGCGCGAGGTATCGATGGCATGGTTATGGGCGCGGATGTATTCCGCATACGGTGCGTTGTCGCCGTAAACCACCCGGTCGAGATGGCCGGTCCGATCGTCGAACTCGATCAGGAACTCCCATGGCCGCGGGATCCTCATGCCGCCGATCCGGCAGGGCACCAGCAGAACCGCATCTGCGCCGGCGGCCTCGGCTGTCCGCAGGGCGGCCTCGCTCAGGGCATAGGAAGCTTCGTACTTCCCCAGGTCCGGACTGTTGAACTCGGCCCAGCCGCGCAGCACGGAATGGATCTTGAGGCGATGCTGCTCTGCCAGGGCCCGGGCGGCCGCCGCTTCGGCCGGCGTCAGGACCCCGATTTCGAGCCCATCGTAGCCAGCTTCCTGCATGGCGCGCAAGCCGTCCGCGGTCGGTTTCTCGCGGATCAAGGCCCGCTGGAGACGGGTGCGGAAGCCGGGCTCGGCGTTCTGCGCGCGCGCCCGAGGCGCGGTGGGTGCGAGGCTGATGCCGGCGGCCACGGTGGCGGCGGCAAGGAATTCGCGGCGGCTGAAAGTCGTTTTCATGGCAATATGGATTGGTCAGACCCAGGTTCGGACCTCACGGCGATCCGCAGACCCATCGTTTCCCGGGGTGTTCACCCTCTGGACCGCGCTGGACCCGGCTCTGCATGTTATGGGGGCTACTATGCGGCGTTTGTGAATCGTTGGAAAGGAATACTTGCGGCGGTGCAGGTGGACCTGATCCGGCGTGGTGGGCCTATGGAGGGCTGGACGGATGGGCCGGCCCCGTCTTTTTGCTGTCGAGGATTTGACGGGAGATGTGGCGGGCAAGGTTGATCAGGGGGAGGTCGCGGGCGAGGTCGGCGAATTGGAAGGCGGGGAGGCCGCTTTGGCGCTGGCCGAGCAACTGGCCGGGGCCGCGGAGCTCGAGGTCGGCGGCTGCGATGCGGAATCCGTCGGTGGTCTGGGCGAGGACTTCGAGGCGTCGGCGCGCGTCGGGGGAGCGGCCGGCGGAGATGAGGATGCAGAACGCGTCGTCGGCGCCGCGGCCGATCCGGCCGCGGAGCTGGTGGAGCTGGGCCAAGCCGAAGCGTTCGGCGTTTTCGACGAGCATGACCGTGGCGTTGGGGATATCGAGGCCGACCTCGATGACGGGAGTGCTGAGGAGGGCATGGAGCTCGCGGCGCCGGAAGGCATCGAGCGTTCGCTCCTTTTCGAGGGGCGGGAGGCGTCCGTGGAGGAGGCCGACGCGGAAGGGATCGAGCGTTTGCCGGAGGGAATCCCATTCCCGGGTGACGGCCTTGAGATCGAGGCATTCGGACTCATCGATCAACGGATAGACGATGTAGGCCTGGCGCCCCTTTTGGAGCTGGTCGCGGACGAAGGCCCAAACGCGGGGCAGGCGGTCCGCGGATCGGACGAAAGTCCTCACACGGCCGCGTCCGGCGGGCAGCTCGTCGATGGCGGACAGGTCGAGATCGCCGTAGAGAGTGAGGCCGAGCGTGCGGGGGATCGGGGTGGCGGTCATGACGAGCAGGTGCGGGTAATGGCCTTTGCGGACGAGCTTCTCGCGCTGGGCGACGCCGAACCGGTGCTGTTCGTCGATGATGACCAGGCCCAGGCGGGGCATGTCGAACGAGGATTCGATGAGCGCGTGGGTGCCGACGACCAGGCGGACTTCGGGGGTGTCTCGAGGGGGAAGCAAGCGGGGCAGCTCGGGAGGGGCTGGCGTGGAATCGGGCGGGGCGGATTTATGCGAGGCGGTTCTCAGCTCGACGCGGATGCCGAGGGGGTCAAACCATCGCTCGAACGTGGCAGCGTGTTGTTCGGCGAGGATCTCCGTGGGCGCCATGAGCGCGGCATCGTGTCCGCTCTCGAGCGTCATCAGGGCAGCAGCGGCGGCGACCACGGTCTTGCCGGACCCGACATCTCCCTGGAGGAGGCGGCGCATGGGGCAAGGGCCGGCCAGGTCGGCGCGGATTTCGCGAAGGACGCGTGTTTGAGCCTGGGTGAGGCGAAAGCCGAGCTGGGCGAGCCAGGGCTTGATCCAGCGGTTATCGCCGGCGCATGGAATGGCTTGGGCGCGGGCCTCGAGGCGTTGACGGCGTTCGAGGAGGCGGCATTGGAGGTCGATCAGCTCATCGAGGGCGAGCCGCTCGCGGGCCTGGATGGCATCGGCGAGCTCGGCGGGGAAATGAAGCTGGCGGAATGCGTCAGCGCGGGAGGGGCGGTTGGGGAGCAGGTTGGATGGCCAGGGCTCGGGGATGGCCAGGCGGGCGTCGTCGAGCGTGCGCCAGACGAGGGTCCGCAGCCAGCGCTGGGTGATCCCCTCGGTCAGCGGGTAGACTGGAACAATCCGGTTCAGGTGGATCGATTCTCCGGGCTCGGGCTCGAGGCGCTCGGTTTCCGGATGATCCATCGTCCGGGGACGCAGGTCGGTCAGGCGGCCATAAACGAGCAGTTCTTCGCCCGCGGCGAAATGATCTTTCATATAGGCGGCATTCCACCAGCGGAGATGAAGCCGTCCCGTGCCGTCTTCGAGGATGATCTCGAACAGGGATTTGCTGCCATGGCGGAACCGCTTGACGCCAAGGGCAGAAATCCGGCCGCGAACGGCGGCGGATTCGCCCAGCTCGATCCGGGCGATGGGCAGGATGCGGCGCCGGTCCTCGTGGCGGCGGGGCCGATGTTGGAGGAGGTCGCCCACCGTATGGAGACCGAGGCGGGCGAGCTGATCCGATCGCTCGGGGCCGAGGCCGGGCAGATCGGAAAGCGGGCTTTCCCATCGAGGGCCCGGGTGGCGGTCGCTGGCCTGGTTCGCGGAACCCATGGATCCATGCTGCCCGATGCCGAGCAGGCAGGGAAGCCCGAAGCAGCGGGCGATGCAAAGTGAATCGCACCTCGGAAGCGGGAGGGGCTTTACATCGATGAGCGACGCTTTTATGTTGCGCCGAAATGCCAACAACCGCCAGCCGAAAACGGGTCGTGGTGGGAATGAGCGGCGGCGTGGATTCGTCCGTCGCGGCGGCGCTGCTGCAGGAGCAGGGATGGGATGTGATTGGGGCCAACCTGCAACTCTGGAAGGCGCGGTGCCGCTCCGGGATCGCGGATTCGCCCGAGGAAGAGCCCGCGGCGGCCAGCGCTCGAGCCGCATGCCAGGCATTGGGGATACCCTTTTTCGAGATCGGCGAACAGGAGGAGTTCAGGCGCCAGGTTGTGGACTATTTCGTGAGCGAATATCGGCTCGGTCGAACTCCCAACCCATGCGTCCTCTGCAACGAACGCGTCAAGGTGGGCCGTCTCCTGGCGCACGCAGGGCAGTGGGATGCCGATTATGTGGCCACGGGTCATTATGCCCGGGTCGAGAGCGCTCCGGACGGCAGCCGGGCATGGCTGAAGCGGGGGTGCGACCCGCACAAGGATCAGAGCTACTTTCTTTTTTCGTTGCGGCAGGAGCAGTTGGCACGATGTGTGATGCCGCTGGGCCATTGGAGCAAGCCGGAGGTCCGCCGGGAGGCGGCCCGGCGAGGGCTGCCGACGGCCGACCGGGCGGCGAGCATGGACATCTGCTTTGTGCCGGGAGGCGATTACCGACGGCTCCTGACCGAGGAGGCGGGCGTGGCGGGGATTCCGGGGGACATGGTCGATCGACAGGGGCGGGTTCTGGGGCGGCACCGGGGGATCGAGTACTACACGATCGGCCAGCGCCGCGGCCTGGGTGTGCCGGCGGCGCATCGCTGGTATGTCGTCGATCTCGATCCCGAGCGGAACCGGGTGGTTTTAGGCCAGGCGGAGGAGCTGCATCGGTCGGAGTTTGTCGTCGAGCGGTGCAACTGGATTGCCTTTGACACGGCTCCTGCCCGGCTCGAGGCCACGGCGAAGATCCGCTCCCAACACGCCGGGACACCGGCGACGGTCACGGCAATCGGCGAGGGCAGGGCGCGGGTTCGGCTGCATCGGCCGCAGCGGGCGATCACGCCCGGGCAGGCGGCCGTATTCTATGAGGGGGACGCGGTTTTGGGAGGCGGCTGGATCGCGAGCGAGCGGGGATAAGGAATCCGGCAAGGAGCGCGATTTGCGGCTTGCCCTTTGGATCGAAAGACGACATTTATCTGCCTCCGGATATATGGATACGACGAAAGGCAATGCGGGCAAGCGGCCGCCCGAGGCGTGGCGAACCAAGGAATTGTTCGAGAAAGGGCTGGGCTATGTGGTGATCAGCCGGTTCAAGTCCGAGGGGCGTGTCGAGAGCGGCGTATTTTTGTTGGACATCTGGTGCCAGGGTGTGAAGGACGCATTCTTTGTGCAGCTGCACGATTACGAGTACCAGGAGCGGCTGATGGAACGAATCTTCCGATCCGAGGCCCCCGAGGCCATGAGCCCGGCCTGCGCGCGAAAGCTGGTCCAGGATGCCGTTGCCTACGCTGAGAAGCTCGGTTTGGCCCCGCACCCCGATTTCAGAAAGGCGGCTCGCGTGTGGGGCGGCATCTCGGCGGAGGAGTGTGCCGAGACCTTCACGTTCGGCAAGGACGGCAAGCCGTTTTTCGTGCAGGGCCCGAACGACCATGTCGAGCGCATCGAGTTCGTGATGCAGCAACTGACGATGCATTGCGGCGAGGGCAACTTCCATTTCCTGCTCTCGGCCGGCCAAAGCATCACAGAACCGGAGCCCGGCGAGGATCCGGCCTCCTAGCGGGGGCCGGGCAGCCGGGGGGGAGCCCTCACCGTGAGCGGGACGAAGGATTTCGGCGTGGTGCTGGTGACCGCGCCCGACCGGCGAACGGCGCGGCGGCTGGCGCGCGAGGTTGTGGGACGCCGGCTGGCGGCCTGCGCCAACCTGGTGTCCGGGATCGATTCAATCTATTGGTGGCAAGGGCGGGTCGAAACCGGGCGCGAGACCCTGATGATCCTCAAGACGACCCGGAGCCGCTGGCCGGCGCTGATGGCTTGTCTGCGCGAGCATCATCCCTACGACACCCCGGAAATCATCCGGCTGCCGGTCGCTGCGGGGGATGCGCGCTATCTGCGCTGGCTCCGGGAGAGCGTCCGGGTTCGTGGCGCGGGGGCGGCCCGAGCGCCCGAAAGAAGAAAAACCGCCCCGGGGAGCCGGGGCGGCGTGAGATCCTAGATCAGGCCCTGCTCGACCATGGCGTCGGCGACCTTGCTGAACCCGGCGATGTTGGCGCCGGCGACGAGGTTGCCGGGCTGGCCGTATTCCTTGGCCGTGTCGAAAGCGTTCTGGTGGATGGTGATCATGATCTGGTGGAGCTTGCGATCCACCTCCTCACGCGACCACGACATCCGCATCGAGTTCTGAGACATTTCGAGGCCGGAGGTAGCGACGCCGCCCGCGTTGGCGGCCTTGCCTGGGCCGTAGAGGATTTTCTTCGAGAGGAAGATATGGACGCCATCGGGGTCGGTGGGCATGTTGGCGCCCTCGCTGACGAGGTAGCAGCCGTTTTCGAGCAGCATCCGGGCATCCTGGCCGGTGATCTCGTTCTGCGTGGCGCTGGGGAACGCGCAGTCGCACTTGATGCTCCATGGCGTGGCCCCTTCGTGATAGCGGACCTTGAACTTGTCGGCGTATTCCTTGATGCGGCCGCGGCGGACGTTTTTGAGATCCATGGCCCAGGCGAGCTTCTCTTCGTCGATGCCGTCGGGATCGTGGATGAAGCCGTTGGAATCGGACATGGTGACGGCCTTGGCGCCGAGCTGATTGAGCTTCTCGATGGTGTATTGGGCCACGTTGCCCGAGCCGGAGACGACGCAGACCTTGCCCTCCATCGACTCGCCGCGCGTCTTGAGCATCTCCTGGGCGAAGTAGACGGCGCCGTAGCCGGTGGCCTCGGTCCGGATCAGGGAGCCGCCCCACTGCAGCCCCTTGCCGGTGAGAACGCCCGTGAACTCGTTGCGGAGCCGCTTGTACTGGCCATAGAGATATCCCACCTCGCGAGCCCCTACCCCGATGTCGCCCGCCGGCACATCGGTGTCCGGACCGATGTGGCGGAACAGCTCGGTCATGAACGACTGGCAGAAGCGCATCACCTCCTGGTCGGACTTGCCCTTGGGGTCGAAGTCGGAGCCTCCCTTGGCGCCGCCCATCGGCAGGGTGGTGAGCGAGTTCTTGAAGATCTGCTCGAAGCCGAGGAACTTAAGGATGCTCGCGCAGACGGTGGGATGAAACCGGAGCCCGCCTTTGTAGGGGCCGATGGCGCTGTTGAACTGGATGCGGAAGCCGCGGTTGATCTGGACCTGGCCGCGGTCGTCGATCCACGGCACGCGGAAGATGATCTGGCGCTCGGGCTCGACCAGCCGATCGAGGATCCGCGCGTCGCGGTACTTCTTGTGGCGGCGGATGGCGGGCTCGATGGACTCGAGCACCTCGGTGGCCGCCTGCAGAAACTCCGGCTCGTTGGGGTTGCGCCGCTTCACCGTGGCCAGCGTCTCGTGGATCAGTTCCATGCTCATAGATCTTTGGATTCGTCAGTTGCGTTCGTTGAACGATGCCGATTTCGGCGAGGGTGAATTAACGGTTCCGGAGCCCGTTGTCCATCTCGATTTTCGTCTGGCAGAAGAAAAGCGCCTGCGAGTGCCGGCGCGCGGCGGGAAGAGATATTAGATAATCCTGCATAGAGACAGCAGCGGTTTAGTAGAAATAATCGCGCACGCAATCCGCGGGCATGAAAGTGGCTGATGCACCGCGAGAAGAGATTGAGAAGAAATAATGAGGCGGGCGGGCCGGCGCCGAGACGCTCGATCTTCGGGCGCGAGCGCGCCATGAGAAATCGGTTGCTTGGCGGGCGCAAAGGCTCTACATGATTAGAGACGGGGTGGCGGGCGGGCGGGCGCGAGCGAGTAGACATCATGGGCGAAACGAACAATATCCAGGAGTGCGGGCGGGCGCCGAGGACGGGGCCGCCGGGGCGGCAGGGCTTGTACGATCCGCGGTTCGAGCACGACAGCTGCGGGGTTGGGTTTGTGGCCGATGTGAAGGGGCGCCGGTCGCAGTCGATCATCCGGCAGGCGCTGACCATCCTGATGAACCTGCGCCATCGGGGCGCCTGCGGCTGCGAGGCCAACACGGGCGACGGGGCGGGGATCCTGATCCAGATGCCGCACGCGTTTCTGAGGCAGGCTGGCGCCGAGCACGGGCTGGCGGTGCCGGGCCCGGGGGAATATGGCAGTGGGCTGGTGTATCTGCCGGACGACGCGGCGGACCAGCGGCGCTGCCGGCGGATGTTCGAGGAGATCGTTCGCGAGGAGGGCCAGGCGTTTCTGGGGTGGCGGGCGGTGCCCGTGAACCGGTCGCCGATTGGGGCCTCGGCGCGCCGGTGCGAGCCGGAGATTTTCCAGGTGTTCATCGGGCGGGCCGGGCGGCTCTCGGAGGATGCGGCGTTCGAGCGCAAGCTGTATGTCATCCGGCGCCGGGCGGAGAACGCGATTCGGCATTCGGGGCTGAAGGGATGCCAGGATTTCTACATCGTGAGCCTCTCGCACAAGACGCTGGTGTATAAAGGCATGCTGACGGCTGAGCAGCTCGAGGTGTTCTTCCCCGAGCTGAGCGATCCGGCGATGGAGAGCGCCCTGGCCATGGTGCACTCCCGGTTCAGCACGAACACCTTCCCGAACTGGCCCCGAGCGCATCCGTACCGATATGTCGCGCATAACGGGGAGATCAACACCCTGCGCGGGAACATCAACTGGATGCACGCCCGGCAGGCCATGCTCGAGTCGGATCTTTTCGGGGACGATCTGCCGAAAGTGCTGCCGGTGATCTGTCCCGACGGCAGCGATTCGGCCATGTTCGACAACTGCCTGGAGTTTCTGGTGTTGTCGGGCCGGTCGCTGCCCCATGCCATGATGATGATGATTCCCGAGCCGTGGTCCAACCACGAGGGGATGAGCCCGGCGAAGAAGGCCTTTTATGCGTATCACAGCTGTCTGATGGAACCATGGGACGGGCCGGCATCCATCGCGTTTACGGACGGCGTGCGGATGGGTGCCGTGCTGGACCGGAACGGGTTGCGGCCATCGCGCTATTACGTGACGCGGGACGATCGGGTCGTGATGGCGTCGGAGGTGGGAGTGCTCGACATCCCGGCGGGGGAGGTGCGGCTCAAGGGGCGGCTACAGCCGGGGCGGATGCTCTTGATCGACACGGCGGAAGGGCGGATCGTGGCGGACGAGGAGATCAAGGAGCGGGCAGCCGGGGCGCAGCCCTATCCGGTTTGGCTCGAGAGGAACCGGGTGCGGCTGGAGGATCTCCCGGCGGCGCCGCGCCGGCAGGAGCCGGATCACTCGACGGTGATCGAGCGGCAGCAGGTATTTGGCTACACCTACGAAGATCTTCGCGTCCTGATGGCGCCGATGGCGCGCGACGGGATCGAAGCGATCGGGTCCATGGGGAACGACACGCCCCTGGCGGTGCTGTCGGCCCGTCCCCAGCTGCTCTACAACTACTTCAAGCAGATGTTTGCGCAGGTCACCAATCCTCCGATCGACGCCATTCGGGAGGAGCTGGTCACCTCGACCGTGACGACCATCGGCTCGGAGGGCAACCTTGTGCGGCCCGAGCCGGAGAGCTGCCGGCTGATCTGGCTCCAGCATCCGATCTTGACCAACGACGATCTGGATCGGCTGCGGCAGGTCGATCGGCCGGGTTTCCAGGCGGCGGTGCTGCCGATTTTGTATCCGATCGCCGATGGCGCCAGCGGCCTGGAGCGCGCCATGGAGCATCTGTATCGACAGGCGGACCAGGCCATCGCCCGGGGGGTCAACATCCTGATCCTGTCCGATCGCGGGGTGGATGCGGTTCAGGGCCCGATCCCGGCTCTGCTGGCGGTGTCGGGCCTGCACCATCATCTGATTCGGAACGGGACGCGGACGAGGATCGGCATGGTGCTCGAGTCGGGCGAACCGCGCGAGGTCCACCATTTCGCGCTGCTGATCGGCTACGGCGTGGGGGCGGTGAATCCGTATCTGGCGTTCGAGTCGATCGAGGACATGATCCGGCAGGGCTTGCTCGAGAACCTGGCGCCCGAGACGGCCATCCGGAACTACGTCAAAGCCGCCGTCAAGGGAGTGGTCAAGGTGATTTCGAAGATGGGGATCTCGACGATCCAGAGCTATCGAGGGGCGCAGATATTCGAGGCGGTGGGGCTGAACACGCGGGTGGTGGAGAAGTACTTTGCCTGGACGCCTTCGCGGATCGAGGGGGTGGGGCTGGAGATCATTGCGGAGGAATCGCGGCGGCGGCACGAGCGGGCCTTTCCGCCGCGGCCATCGGGGATGGCGGTGCTGGATTCGGGGGGGCGGTTCCAGTGGCGGAGCGATGGCGAGATTCACCTGTTCAACCCCGAGACCATCCACAAGCTGCAGCGGGCCTGCCGCACGGGAAATTTCGGCGTGTTCCGGGAGTACACCGGGCTGGTGAACCAGCAGGCCCGCAAGCTGTGCACCTTGCGCGGGCTGCTGGGGTTTCGGTTTCCGGCGCAGGTGGTGCCGATGGAGGAGGTGGAGCCGGTCGAGTCGATCGTGCGGCGGTTCAAGACCGGGGCGATGTCCTACGGATCGATCAGCCAGGAGGCGCACGAGGCGCTGGCGGTGGCGATGAACCGGCTGGGGGGCAAGAGCAACACGGGCGAGGGCGGCGAGGATCCGGCGCGGTATGCGCCCGATCCCAACGGCGATTCGCGCAACAGCGCGATCAAGCAGGTCGCCTCGGCGCGATTCGGCGTCACCAGCCTCTACCTGGTGAACGCCCGCGAGCTGCAGATCAAGATGGCCCAGGGAGCCAAGCCGGGCGAGGGCGGCCAGCTGCCCGGGCACAAGGTCTACCCATGGATCGCCAAGGTGCGGCATGCGACGCCGGGGGTGGGCCTCATCTCGCCGCCGCCGCATCATGACATCTACTCGATCGAGGATCTGGCGCAGCTGATCCACGATCTCAAGAACGCGAACGCGCAGGCGCGAATCAGCGTGAAGCTGGTGTCGGAGGTGGGCGTGGGCACGGTGGCGGCGGGCGTGGCCAAGGCGCATGCGGACGTGGTGTTGATCAGCGGCTACGATGGGGGGACGGGGGCTTCGCCGCTGACGAGCATTCATCATGCGGGGGTGCCTTGGGAGCTGGGGCTGGCCGAGGCGCACCAGACGCTGCTGCTGAACGATCTCCGCAGCCGGATCGTCGTCGAGACCGACGGCCAGCTCAAGACCGGGCGGGATGTGGCGATCGCCTGCCTGCTCGGCGCTGAAGAATTCGGGTTTGCAACGGCTCCGCTGGTGGTTCTGGGCTGCATTCTGATGCGGGTGTGCCACCTGAACACCTGCCCGGTGGGGGTCGCGACGCAGGATCCACGGCTGCGGAAGAATTTCGCCGGCGATCCGGCGCATGTGGTCCACTTCATGCGCTTCATCGCCGAGGAGGTGAGGGAGCTGATGGCCCAGCTGGGATTCCGGACGATGGACGAGATGGTGGGGCGGGTGGACCGGCTGGATGTGCGCAAGGCGGTGGATCACTGGAAGGCGCGCGGCCTGGATTTCGGCGCGCTGCTCCACGTGCCCGAGACGCCGGCGACGACGGGCCGGTACTGCCAGGTTCCCCAGGATCACGGTCTGGATCAGGCGATGGATCGGCAGCTGCTGCTGCCCCTGTGCGAGCCGGCCCTGGCTCGGGCCGAGCCGGTCCGGGCCACCCTGCCGATCCGCAACTCGAACCGCGTGGTCGGGACGATGCTGGGCAGCGAAGTCACCCGGCGGTATGGCGCCGCGGGCTTGCCCGAGGACACCATTCGTCTTCGGTTCAAGGGATCCGCAGGCCAGAGCTTCGGGGCTTTCGTGCCGCGGGGGGTCACCCTGATTCTGGAGGGAGACGCCAACGATTACGTCGGCAAGGGGCTCTCGGGCGGCAAGATCGTGGCCTATCCGCCGGAGGGATCGCTGTTCGCGCCCGAAGAAAACATGATCATCGGGAACGTGGCCTTGTATGGCGCCACGGGGGGGGAGGCCTATATCCGGGGAATGGCGGGCGAGCGGTTCGCAGTCCGGAACAGCGGAGCGCAGGCAGTGGTCGAGGCGGTGGGCGATCACGGCTGCGAGTATATGACCGGAGGGCGGGTGGTGGTGATCGGGCCGACGGGCCGGAACTTCGCGGCGGGGATGTCCGGCGGCATCGCCTATGTCCTGGATCCGGCCGGCGATTTCGCGGGCCGATGCAACCGGCAGATGGTCGAGCTCCAGCGGCTGGATGACGCCGAGGAGATCGAGGAAGTTCGGAAGATGATCGAGCGGCACGGGGTGCACACCCGAAGCGAGCGGGCGCGAGAGATCCTGGATCGCTGGGAGGCCGCGGCCCCGACGTTCGTCAAAGTCATGCCCAAGGATTACCAGCGGGCGCTGCGTCTCATGAAGCAGGTGACGGAGTCCGGCCTGAGCGGCGAGGAAGCCGTCATGGCGGCATTCGAAGCCAACACCCGGGATGCGGCGCGGATCGGTGGCGGCTGAACGCAATCCACACGCAAGGCATCGAGGATTCAAACATGGGAAAGCCCACGGGATTTATCGAGTATGAGCGGGAGGCAGCGGCGGAGCGGCTCCCGGCCGAGCGCCTGGGCGACTGGCAGGAATTTCATCTGCCAGCGGATCCGGCCCGGCTGAGGCGCCAGGCGGCGCGGTGCATGGATTGCGGCACGCCGTTCTGCCACGCCGGCCATCTATTGGCGGGCATGGCCTCCGGGTGCCCGATCCACAACCTCATTCCGGAATGGAACGACCTGGTCTATCGAGGGCTGTGGCGCGAGGCGCTGCAGCGGTTGGACCGGACGAACAATTTTCCGGAGTTCACCGGCCGGGTTTGCCCCGCCCCGTGCGAAGGGTCCTGTGTCCTGGGGATCGTCGACCCTCCGGTGGCGATCAAGCAGATCGAGTGCGAGATCATCGAGAAGGGATATGCGGAGCAGTGGGTGAGACCGGAGCCGCCCTCGAGGCGGACGGGCAAGCGGGTGGCGGTTGTGGGATCGGGTCCGGCCGGGCTGGCCTGCGCGGCCCAATTGAACCAGGCGGGGCATGGGGTCACTGTGTTCGAGCGTGCCGACCGGCCGGGGGGATTGCTCCAATATGGCATCCCCAACATGAAGCTCGACAAGCAGGTCGTTCGGCGGCGGATTGAATTGATGGAGCGCGAAGGGATCCAGTTCGTCTGCGGCACGGAGGTGGGGCGCGACTATCCGGCCAGCCGGTTGCGGGAGGAGCATGACGCGGTTGTGTTGTGTCTGGGGGCGACCAAGCCGCGCGACCTGACCGTCGAGGGGCGCTCGCTGGGGGGGATCCATTTCGCCGTGGATTTTCTGACGGCGAACACCCGGCGGCTGTCGGGGATCGGAGCGGGGGGCGGTTTCATCGACGCCGCGGGGCAAGATGTCGTGGTGATCGGGGGCGGCGACACCGGGACGGATTGCGTGGGCACATCGCTGCGCCATGGATGCCGGAGCCTGGCGCAGCTCGAGATCCTGCCCCGCCCGACGGACCAGAGGCAGCCGGATAATCCGTGGCCGCAATGGCCGAAGGTTCACCGGGTCGATTACGGCCAGGAAGAGGCAGCCGTGAAATTCGGCGCCGATCCGCGGCGGTGGTGCGTCATGACGAAGCGGTTCCTGGGCGATTCGCAGGGGCGCGTGGCCGGGCTCGAGGTGGTGCGGGTCGAATGGCGGCGGAACGAGAAAGGGGGCTTGGCTCCCTGCGAGATCCCAGGCACAAAGGAGACCTTGCCGGCCCAGCTCGTGCTCCTGGCTCTCGGGTTCTTGGGACCGGAGGACCGCCTGCTCGAGGAGCTGTCGGTGTTGAGGGATGAACGGTCGAATGCCAAGGCGCCGTGCGGGAAATACACCACCAATGTGGCGGGAGTGTTCGCTGCGGGGGACGCCAGGCGGGGACAGAGCCTGGTTGTTTGGGCGATCTACGAGGGCCGTGGCGCCGCGCGCGAGTGCGATCGGTTCCTGATGGGCAGCACCCTGCTGCCGTAGGCGCCTCGAAACAGGGTCCGATCGAGCGGTCCAGCCAGCCGGGCCGGATGATGAAGAGCGCGGCCTTTCAAGGATTCCGCAGGATGGCCGCCAGGGCGCGATGATCGATCTTGCCGGTGCCGAGCTTGGGTATTTCGTGGACCGTTTTGAGCTCGCGGGGGAGGGAGAGGTTCGAGCATCCCCGCTCCTGGAGGCAGCGGCGGATCCGGTCCAGCGTCAGGCGGGATTCATTGGCCACGGCGACAATGGCCTCGCCCTTAACAGGATCGGGCGCGGCGAGGACGGCGACCGTGCAGCGGTGACCCATGTCGGGGAATGCGCCCGCCAGCGCGTCTTCGATGGCCGTCAAGCTGACCATTTCGCCGCTGATTTTGGCGAAGCGTTTCACTCGGCCAAGAATGAAGACGAAGCCATCGGCATCCACGCGGACGATGTCGCCGGTGTCGTACCAGCCGCCCGTTGCCTGGAACTGGGCGTTGGCATCGGGATTGAGGTAGCCGCGCATAATATTGGGCCCTCGCACCCAGAGCCGGCCACCCTCTGGGACGCCTTCGACCGGTTCGATCCGGTGCTCGAGACCGGGCATGAACCGGCCAGCGGACCCCTCGCGGTTCGCCATGGGCACATTGACCGATAGGCACGGGCTGCACTCCGTCACCCCATAGCCTTCGAGAATCCGGACCCCAAACCGCCGGGCGTAAATGTTCCGCGTGTTGTCCTGGACCTTTTCCGCGCCCGCAAACAGGTAGCGCAGGGTGCGAAAGTCGTACGGATGGGCAAAACGCGCGTAACCCTTCAAAAAGGTATTGGTGCTGAGCATGATCGTGCAGCAACGATCGTAGACCGCATAGGGGACGACGCGGTAGTGCAACGGGGATGGGTACAGGAAGACATACAGCCCGCGCACCAGCGGCAACAAGGCGCCCACCGTCAGGCCGAAACTGTGGAAGAGCGGCAACGCATTGAACATGCGGTCGTGGTCCTCGAGGTCGGAGACGATGAGCATTTGCCGGATGTTGGCCAGGAGATTGGCATGGATCAGCTCGACGCCCTTGGGTTCGCCCTCCGAGCCGCTGGTGTAGAGGATCACGGCTGGCTCGCCGCCCCGGCAGTGCCGGCGGGCGGCCTTGCGCAAGCCGCGGCCCTTACCGATCCACTGGCAGACCAGAGCCAGCAGGCTCCGGGATCGAGAGATCGACGCGCGGATGTCCTCGAGATAAACGAGATGAAGCCCCGCCTCGATCAGGGGCTGGGAGGAAAGGCGGGCACGTTCGAGAAACACGCGGGAGGTGATCACCTGTCGCAGCCCGGCAAGACGGCAGGCTGCCAGAATGGCCGGCAGCCCGGATGTGTAGTTGAGGATCGCGGGGATCTTGCCTGATCCCCACAGACTCAGCAGGACCGCCGGCATGGCATTGGTGTTGGGCAGAAGCACGCCCATCCGGGCGCGGTCGGGATCGAGCCGATTCCGCCATGCCTTGGCCAGCAGGCCGGCGCTCGTGAGCAGACGCCGATACGTGATGGTTTGGCGGGTGTAATCCTCGAGAACCACCTGGCCGGGCCGCTGCCGGGCCATGTCGAGAATGGCCGTCAGCACGTCCGCTGCGCCATGCTCCATCTCGACCGCCAGCTGCTGTTCCAGGATCCGGTCGCGCAGCCAGTCGGTGATCTGCCGGCGGATCGCCGCGGACGCCAGGCCTCGGCCATCGGGCGGCGAGAGGACGGGGCTGAAATGGAGGGATACCCGCGGCCACCAGCGCTTCCACCCGGCATGGCGGGCCCAGCGCAGACGGTTCGCGCCGCGGAGGTAGGCGGTGATGACGCGAGCGCCCGATTTCTCGATCAGAAAGCCTGTGCCGTCAAACAGCTTCATGAGCGATCCCGTCAGCGACATCCGGCCTTCGGCGAAGAGGACCAGGCGCCCGCCGCGCGCCAGATACTGGGCCATGTGCCTGGCGGCATAGGGCGATGCGGTGTCGACGGGAAACGTGCGGCGGTTCACCATGATCCAGCGATGCAGGAACGTGTTTTGGGCGGTGACCTGCGAGGTCACGAACCGCCAGTCGGGATCCAGGCAGGATCCCAGGAACAGCCAGTCGATCCATGAGAGGTGGTTGGGAACCAGAAGGAGTGGCCCGGGCGTGTTCAAGGCTTCGAGGTGATACGCGCGAAAGTCGAAACAGAGCCGAAGGGCGATCCGTATCAGGCGCAGAAAAAGAGGGAACAGAATCGATTTCATGAGCGGGCCTCGCCAGGGGATCCAAGCGCGGCCCAGTCCCGCGGCCGATCGGACACGGGCCGCAGGATGGCCATTCCGATGGCGACCATGGCCAACAAGGTCAGGGTGGCCAGGCCCTGGCCCTGCAGAGTGGACAGGCCGAGGATCCGGCGGCCCAACTCGAAGGTCAGCCAATAGACCACCGGCCCGGTGATCGCGGAGAATCGCCCCACCATGCCATACAATCCGTAAAACTCGCCCACCCGGTCCGGCGGGGTGAGCCGGAGCATATACGGCCGATCGGCCGCCCAGGTGCCGCCCAGAGCGATTCCCACGCCGATCGCCAGGGGATACATTGTTGCGATCGGCAGATGCGCAAGGCCAATCGCGCTCGCGCTGGCCAAAAGGACGAGCCAAGTGATGAGCACGACGTTCAACGTGCGTTTGGGCCCCCAGCGATCCACCAGGCGGCCCCAGAGCAGCCCGCCGATCACGGCGCACCCGATCGCAAAAAAGAAGATCAGGTTCTTTTCGCGGTGCTGCTCCTCGAGCCCCAATCCGCCCGTCTGCGCCACATACAGCACGAACAACGCCATGTTGCCAATCACGGTATTGATCGCATCGGTGTAGAACACCCGGCCGATCAGAAATCGTCCCAGGCCCGGGTAGGCTCGGGTCGAGCGCAGGGTCCGGAGCGTTCGGGCCGTGGATTCACGGATGGCTCGGAAGTTGATCGGCGCCGGATGCGGGTTGCCCCGCTCGCGCACGAACAGCATGCAGGGCAGTGCGAATGCCAGAAAGCTCAGGGCGATCAGCGGGAAAAGAAGCGAGCGGTGGCTCCCCGCCAGCAGCCAGCCGAAACCGACGGCGAGGAACGCGCCCAGGTAGCCAAAGCCAACCCCCAGCCCGCCGATCCAGCCGCGGTTCTCCTCGGTGCTGACCTCGGGCAGGAGCGCGTCGTAAAACTGCACTCCCGCCTGGTAGGCGATGTTCGCGGCAACGAACAGCAGGAGGGTCGTTCCGTATCCGACCCGCGTCAGGAGCGACGTCAACAGCACGCAGATCAGCGTGCTCACGGTCAGGAACGGCAGCCGGCGGCGCGCGCGATCCGTCATCGCGCCCAGCAGAGGCGAGACGACGAAAATGATCCCCATGGAAAGGGCGACCATCTGGTTGTTGATGCTGACGGAGCGGTCGCCCTGGACCTCCTTGAGCCATTCCGGGAAATAGACCGAGATCACTCCCATGGAGAAGATGGTATTGGCCAGATCGTACAGGATCCAGCTCACGACGGCCCGGCGGGTGGGCGGCGCGGGCAGGCCAGGGGAGGAGTGCATCGTTATCGGAGGTTTTTCCGAGGTTTCGAGGGAATCTCCGGGCGCGAGTCCGGAAGCTGGCCCGACAGGCGGATGGCCTGGGCGGTGATGGCGCCCAGATCCGCCCGCAACGACGCGACCCTCCGGATGGGCACGCCGGCGCAGACCTCCTCGGCCGCCTCGTAATAGCGGGGAAGGATCGACTCGACCAGCCGCAGGCCGCGCGGGGACAGGACGACGCGCTGCGCCCGGCGGTCGCCGGGGACCGGCTCCCGCCGCAGCAGCCCCCGCGCGGCGAGGCGATCGACGAGCCCGGTGACGTTCGACCGGTGCATGATCAGCTGCCGGCCGAGCTCGGTCGGGCGGAGGCCCGCGGCTCGGTGATGCAGGAGGTTGAGGATATTGAACTGGCTGGGGCCGATCTGCCAGCGGCGGAAGAACCGTCGGCTGCCGTCCCAGACGGCATCGGCGGCGCGGAGCAGGGCCAGGAGCGCGTCCACCCGCGGGCCCGGACCGGAACCGGGATCGTGCATACGAAAAAATCTACATATAGAATGTTTATATGTCAACATATATCGCGGGTCGGCGGCGGCCGGCCGGGCGCTCCTCTCCGGCGGGGCCGGGCCGGCGAGCAGCCGATGGCCGCCTCCCGGCCGAGAGAGATCGCAAGATACAATGGAATGACCCCAATCCAGGATTGCAGGCCCGGGCGTGCCGGGGTAAGCGTGAGGGGATGAGAGACCGGGACGAACTGCGGCAGGCGGCCGTGATCCATGCGCTGCGGGCATGCCGGCTCTTCGCGGGGCTGGGGCTCGAAGAGGCGCGGGCCATCGCCCGGCTCTGCGTGCCGCGGCCGCTGGCCAAGGGCGAGTATCTGTTCGCGCGAGGGGCGCCTTCGCGGGGGTTCTACGTGGTGCAGAGCGGTGCGATCAACGTCCATCGCCTGGGGCATGCTGGCAAGGAGCAGGTCATCCACGTGTTCCGGGCGGGGGATTCCTTCGCGGAGGCGACGCTGGCGCCGGGAGGCGAATACCCTGCCGACGCGCGCGCGCTGGAGCCGTCCCGAGTGCTGCTGGTGCGGAAGGCCGAGTTCACCGAGCTGCTGCGGCGGCATCCGGAGCTGGCGCTGCGGATGATCGGCGCCCTGAGCCGGCATCTGCAGGCGCTGGTCGAGCAGCTGGACGATCTGACCCTCAAGGACGTCGAGTCGCGGCTGGCGAGCTGGCTGTTGAGGCGATGCGCGGCGCCGCCAGGGGAGATGCCGTGCCGGATCGAGCTGGCGGTGACCAAGCGGGTTTTGGCGGCCGAGCTCGGGACCGTCAGCGAGACCCTGTCGCGCACCCTGGCGAAGTGCCGCGAGCAGGGCTGGATCCAGGTCCAGGGCCGGACCGTGACCGTGGTGAATCCGCGGAGGCTGGCCGAGCTGCTGCGGCGACGGCACGGGGAATGAGACCGAAGCTCGAATGGGCGTCACGAAAAACCTTGTGAAATCGCCGAGGAGGCGTAGACAATCTGGCCGAACGCAAAATGAACCTATGGAAACGAACATGAACGGATTAACACGACGACAGTTTCTCGGCCGGACCACCCTGGCGGTGGGGACGGCGGCGATGGCATTCCCATATGTGGGGCGCGTGCTGGGGGCCAACAGCAGGATCAACGTTGCCTGTATTGGCGTGGGCGGCAAAGGCGACAGCGACAGCAGCGACGCGGCCAAGTGCGGCGGCAACATTGTTGCGCTCTGCGATGTGGACCTGAACACGCTGAACAAGAAGGCCGGCCAATTCCCCGCGGCGAAGAAGTACCAAGACTACCGGAAGCTGCTGGACGAAATGGGCAGGGATATCGACGCGGTGACCGTATCGACGCCGGACCACAACCACGGGGTGGCGTCGATTCGCGCGATGAAGATGGGCAAGCACTGTTTCTGCCAGAAGCCGTTGACCCAGAACGTCTATGAGGCGCGCCTCATGCGCCAGCTGGCCAAGGAGAAGAAGCTGGCGACCCAGATGGGCAACCAGGGGAGCGCGGAGAGCGGTCTCCGCCGGGCCATCGAGGTGATTCAGGCGGGCGTGATCGGCAAGCCGCTCGAGCTGCATGTGTGGTCGAACCGCCCGATCTGGCCGCAGGGGCTCGAGCGTCCCGCCGGCCAGGATCCCGTGCCTGCGACCCTGGATTGGGATGCCTGGCTCGGGCCGGTGGCGTTCCGTCCTTACAAGAAGGATACCTACCACAGCTTCAAGTGGCGGGGCTGGTACGATTACGGGACGGGCGCGCTAGGCGACATGGCATGCCACACGGTGAACATGCCGTTCCGGGCGCTGAAGCTGGGGTATCCCAACGTGGTCGAGTGCGAGCTCACCTCGAGGATGTATCCGGAGACATTCCCGAAGACCTCGCGGATCCGGTTCGAGTTCCCCGAGCGGGAAGGGCTGCCGCCGCTCAAGTTCTGGTGGTATGACGGCAATCCGAGCGAGGCCCTCAAGCCGTTGCGCCCGGACGCCGAAGCCACCAAGGAGATCGTCACCAACACGGCGACCGGGTTGGTGCGCACCAACTACGGCACCTGGGCCGACCGCACTCGCCGGCTCGGTGGTGTGCTGGCGGATCTCGGCATCTCCGCCGACGGCCGTGTCGGCACGTTCGCCTGGAACAACGCCAGGCATCTCGAGCTGTACTTCGCCGCGCCGTGCAGCGGCCGTGTCCTCCATACCCTCAACATCCGCCTGTTCCCCGAGCAGCTCACCTACATCGCGAACCATGCGAACGACGAGGTCATCTTCGTCGACCGGTCGCTCACCGGGCTGTTGTGGCCGTTGTTGCCGACCTTCGAGACGGTGCGCCACATCGTGGTGATGGACGACGGACGCGGTGACGTGCCGACCGAGGCTCCCTCCGGCATCGAGGTGCACGACTACGAAGCGCTCCTCAGTGCCGCGGCGCCTGTCGAGTTCCACGTTTCGGACGAGAACCAGGCCGCGTCGATGTGCTACACGTCGGGCACGACCGGCAACCCGAAGGGTGTCGTCTACTCGCACCGATCGACGTGGTTGCACACCGTCGGCGTCCTCACCGCGGATTCCCTCGGTGCCACCGAGCGCGACCGGATCATGCCGGTGGTGCCGATGTTCCACG
>CAYWIM010000055.1:29402-31806 GCA_964458325.1 uncultured Verrucomicrobiota bacterium | reverse complement strand
GCGATACTCGACTGACCGAGCCACGAAGCAGCTGGCCCGGCGCCGCCCCGCAAACCGTCTCAAGCCCCGGATGGCAGGCTGGATCAGTTGGCGGCGATGCAGACCACGTACTCGTGCCGCACCGCGAATGTCTCCCCCGCTTTCTTTCCCCGGCCAAGCCGGTCGAGAAAGCGCTCGGCAAGCGCGCCGCGCCGGGCCGGATCGATCGCGTCGAAATAGGCCGTGCCCGCTCCCGACTTCAGCAGATGATCCAGCGCCTCTCGGGCGGTGGCATACTGAAACTCGATCGCCCCCTCGTCGATCTTCTCGATCTTGAATCCGGCCGATTCGACGAGCGTCCGGACATGGCCGGCCCCGCGCGGGAAATCGAACGCGACCCGCTTCTGCAGAACGGACGGATCCTCGGCCACCAGCTCGGCGAAGATCTCGAGCGGCTCCTGCGGCGAGTTCTCGCGATGCACGACGAAGGCGAGCGTGCCTCTCGGGAGCAGGGCGCGGCGGGCCGCATCGAAAAACGGCCTCAGAGGGATATACCCGAGCACCCAGCTCGAAAACACGCAGTCGAATCGCCCCTCGGCCTCGAGGCTGGCCAGGGCGTCGCCGGCCAGCCAGCGGACGTTGCCGCTTCCCTGGCGCCGCAATCGCACGCGCGCGCGGGCCAGCATGCCTTCGGACAGATCGACCGCCACCACCTCGGCCGCCTTCCGTGTAAGCTGAGCGGTCGCGTAGCCCGTGCCGGCGCCCGCCTCGAACACCCGTTCTCCTCCTTGCCAGGGGATGGCCGCGATCAGGCTATCGATCGGAGCCGCCGCCTCCGCCAGCCAGAATTCGTCATAGTCGCCGTGAACGCGATCGTAGGCGGCCTGCAATTCGGCGGCGCCCACCTCGTCGCCGCGGACCTCGGCGCGGATCTGGAAGAACCTCGGCAAGACATGCGCCCGAGGCAAATGCCGCCGGCACATCTCGACCGACGCTTCGGGCCCCAGGGGCAGGCTCGGCGCCCGCAGCCGCCTGCTCAGCATCCTCCCCACACAGCCGGGCCGTGGCTGGACGAACGACCTTCCCATTCGCTCCAGGATGGCCTCGATGCCCTCGAGCGACACATTGCCGAACGAGAGCGGGACCAGGTTGCACGGGCACACCTCCCCTGCCCCGTCGATGTAGAGATGGGTCAGGCCCGCCCCACACCCAAACGCGTCTGGCGATTCGATGTGGCTCAGGCAGGAGAGAATCGGCAGGGTGTCGTCCCGAGCGACCTCGGCCTGGTACTCGAGGATCCTCCGCCGATCCCTCGCGGCGAGCATGACATCGGTGCGGCCGGCCAGCCGGCCCGCGGCTGCCGGCTCCATCAGGTGAACTTCAAGCGCGCCAACCTCTCCCGCAAACCGCAGGAACGAAAAGAACCGTTCACGGTCGAGCAGATCCCGGGTCGCCACCGCGACCACATACGGATACAGCCCCTGCTCCCGCGCGGCGCCAATCGCCCGCAAGGCGGTCCGGAACGCCCCGGGCCGGCCTCGCATTCGATCATGCTCGGCCTCGTCGACCGAATCGAGGCTGATGCCGGCGGCGAAGATGCCGCTCTCCTTCAATTCGCGCGCACGCTCGCTGGAGAGCCCATCGCCCGTTGTCCCCAGAATCAGGCAGGACCCGGAGCCAAAGGCCCGAGCGATAGCGGCCAGGTCCGACCGCAGCATCGGTTCGCCGCCTGTCAAGGTGACCATCACCGCCCCCAGCCGCCGGAGGTCGGCGGCCAGTCTCTCGATCACCTCGATCGGCATGTCCGACTGGCTCCGGCCGGCATTGTAGCAGTGCCAGCAGTCGAACGGACACCGATTCGTCACGGCTACCGTCACCGAATAGAGCCGTCGAGCCGCGGCGTCCCCCAACTGGCCGAATTGCTCGACCAGCCGGTCGAATGCCGCGCTCGGATACGGCGGGAAATGCGTGTTGACCACATGCTGTCCCCGAAAGGCAACCGCTTTCTCCCGCGCGAGGTAGTCCTTGAAAAATGCGCCCAAACGCGGATGCAGCTTCGTCAGCGGCGGCCGTTTCGAAATCTCGGCAAAAAAGTCATCTCCACGCATGGCACTTAGGGTCTGTGCAAAAATAACTTACGAATTAATTTTTTCGCAGACCCTTATTCCGACTCGGAGAGCATGCCGATTCAGGCCGGAAACTCCAGCGGGAAAAGAGCCCGCCTCGAAGACGGGGCGTCAGTGGATCAGTACGTCAGTACGTCGGTGCGTCACGGCGCCACGGGAGAAGAAATGATATTCCGGTTTTTGCGTTTTTTTGCGGATTTTTGCGGCAAAAGGTTCTTTGTGGTCTGCACTTCGTGGTGAATACGTGTCACGTGTCAGGTGGCGCGCGCCCCTCTCCCCCCGCCCTCTCCCCGCTTGCG
>CAYWIM010000055.1:0-29302 GCA_964458325.1 uncultured Verrucomicrobiota bacterium | reverse complement strand
CGGGGCGAGGGAGACGGAGCGGTGTCACGTTTCACGTGTCAGGTGTCAGGTGGCGGAGGACAGAGGGCGGTGCGGCTCGGCGGCTACGGGTCAGAATTCTCCGCGCCTCTGCGCCTCTGCGGGAGAAGGTTCTTCTTCGTGCGCTTTGTGAACTTCGTGGTGAGAAGATTCGTTGTTGGTGGTTGGCGTCACGTGCCCCTCTCCCCCCGCCCTCTCCCCGCTTGCGCGGGGCGAGGGAGACGGAGCGGTGTCACGTTTCACGTGTCAGGTGTCAGGTGGCGCGTGCCCCTCTCCCCGTCCCTCCCCTCCACTGCCGCGGAGGGGAGATGACAAATGATCGACCAACTGGGACCGGACGCATCAAGCGCCGAAGAATTTTGTCTCACACCCCTCGAAGAGGACTGTCTTCTCCGCGGGGATTGACGTTGCGCGGGGCTCATGACTAGAATGGCGGCATTCAGCCCATACAAAGTCCGTGCCTGGCGATCAACGCCGCGGCGTTATATGGGCATGGCACATGGCATCCGAATGAACATGGTTATGAATCCGATTTCGCATCGAACCGCCAACCTCCCCGCATTGAATCGCATTGGTCTCGTCGGCTGGCCTGCGCGTCTGCCGATGGTCTTGCTTGGCGCGGCTCTGCTGTGCGTGACCGCCCGCGCCCAGATCACGTGGATCAACCCGGCGGGCGGCGACTGGAACGTGGCGACCAACTGGGATTTCGGGGCGGTCCCCGGCATCGGCGACAGCGTGAACCTCACCAGCAGCCTGGGCGCGGCTTACGCGGTCGGCTACGGGGCGCCCATGGCGGCTTCGAGCGTCTACAGCGTGACCATGAACGGGGCGGCCGCCGCCGAGGCGGTGACGCTCGAGATCGCCGCTGCCGGCTTCAACGTCGATGATCGGATCAGCATCGGCACCAACAGCACCGTGGCGGTCCAGCCGGGCGCATCGATCACGGTCGGAACGCTCGAAGGCCGCAAGGGAACTCTGATTCTCAATGGCGGCTCGGTGACGTCCCTGACCGCCTTCACCCATGGGACTGGCGGGAAGCCGGGGGCGCCGTTCAACCTGCGGATCTACGGCGGGACATTCTCGACTCCGGCGACCACGCTGGGCAGCTCGGAGAACGGCGGCACATTGATCGTCGCCGGGGGCGAGGTCGACCTGGGCGTTTACAGCGCCGGCCGCGACAGCGGATCAACCGCAAACGGATTCTCGACGGGGCTGATTGTCAGCAACGGGACCGTCCGGCTCTCGGGCATCACGCTGAGCACCGGGAACAGCGCCGCAAGCATGCGGGTGTCAGGCGGCCACGTGACCAACACGGGCCCGCTCATCATCGGCAGCTCGAGCACGGCGACGGCCCGCGAGACCGGCTACCGGCAGACGGGCGGCGTTTTCGACACGACCGAAGGCTGGCATAGCATCATCCTCGGCAACACCGCCAACAGCCAGCGGGTGTCGCTCGACGTGCGCGGCGGGGTGTTCATGGCGTATGGCGTGACGCTCGTCAATGACCCCGCATTCACCGGCGTGAACGCCACGTTCAGCGTGACGGACACGGGCGTCGTCTATCTCGGAGAAGGCGGCATCGTCAACAATGCCACGACGTACACGGTCGGCATTGGCAACGGCGGGCGCCTGACGGCCTTCGCCCCGTATACGTTCGGGGGCGATCTGACCTTGAGCGGGGGGGTTGGCATCCTCGAGGCGGCCACCGCGGATCACACGCCCGTCGACCTGGTCATTACCGGCGGGCTCAAAGGCGCCGGCACGCTGGCCAAGACCGGCGCTGGCAAGGTCACCGTCCAGGGGACGGGAACCCACACCGGTGAGATCCAGGTCCGGGAAGGTGTGCTCGCCCTCGAAGGCGCCGGCTCGCTGCCCGCAACCGCGTCGATCGTCGTTTGGGAGGGCGCCCGGTTCGATGCCGGTCCGGCATTCACGCTCGGTGGCGGGCAGTCCCTTGCCGGAGTGGGCGCTGTTACGGGCAACGTGACCGCCGTCAGCGGCGCCGGCCTCCGCCCCGCTGGCAACGGTTCCACAGGCCCGCTGACACTCGAAGCCAACCTGACACTCGAAGGGGGCGTGACCGCCACGTTCGACATCCAGTCCGCCGCCGCCAAAGACCTGCTCGTCGTCAACGGCACCCTCACCCTCAACAGCACCAACACGATCCTGATCACCTCGACGCTCGGCAGCGGCATCTACCGGCTGATCGATTACGGCACGCTGGTCGGAGACGTCGCCAGCCTGCAAGTCGTAGGCGTTTCCGGCTATGTCACCAACAACACGGCGGCAGGCGCGATCGATCTCGTTCTCGAGTCGGTCGGCCGCGACCCGGCCAGCCTGGTCTGGACCGGCGATGGCGCCTTGAACCTCTGGGACATCGGCGTCACCGCCAATTGGCTCAACGAGGGCAAAAAAGACTGGTTCTTCCCGAACGACGCCGTGATGTTCAATAATGCCGGCTCGGCAACACCGGCCGTCGAGCTGGTCGGGGATTTGACGCCATCGATGATCCTCGTGGATGCAACCAAAGATTACACCTTCAGCGGCAGCGGGCGCATTGTGGGAACAACCGGGCTGATCAAGACCAACTCGGGCGCCCTTGCGCTGAACACGATCAACGACTTCACTGGAGTCACTCGGATCGGCGGCGGAGCGGTCCGCGTGCCGGTCCTCGCCAACGGAGGTGTTCCCAGCCCGCTCGGGTCCGCCGTCAGCGATCCGTCCAACCTCGTGCTCATTGGGGGCGCGCTCGATTATACCGGCCCGACAGCGTCGACCGATCGCGGAGTCACACTCGAGGCCGGCGTCGGGATTCTTGTGGTCTCCGATCCGGCCGCCACGCTGACCTGGGCCGGCCGAATCACCGGCGCCGGCGCGCTCACCAAGTCGGGGCCGGGCGTCCTTCAGCTTGGCAACGCGGACAACGACTATGGCGGCGGCACTGTCGTCGCCGGCGGAACGCTCCTCTTCGGAAACGCGGGCGCGGGGCCCATCACCCTCCATGGCGGCGCCTTCGCCGCGACTGCCGACCAGCAGAACCTCGCCAACCCGCTCGTGGTCCTCGGCACGGACAACCACTATCGGAACTCGAAGAACAACACGCTGACCGCCATCAGCGGAGACGGATCGATCGACCTGGACTTCGCCGCCGCCGCGGACACCATCACCTTCGAGGGCGACATGAGCGGATTCACGGGCCGGATCACCGCCCGCGGCAATGGGGGCAACTGGCGATTCTATCGATTCGGGGCGCCCGGCAGCGGCGCCGCCGCATTCGACCTGGGAACCAACGGAGCCGTCATGCTGACCCGCAACGGCAACACGACGGTCCGGCTGGGCTCGTTGGCAGGCGACGCCACCACCAAGCTCACGGGCGCCTCGTCGGTCACGGGCGCGCTGACGACCTACGAGATCGGCGGCAACCATGCCAGCACCACGTTCGATGGCCTGATCGAAGACAACGCTCGTCCGGCGCCCGTGGCCATTCGAAAGGTCGGCACGGGCACGCTCACCCTCACCGCCGCCAGCACCTACACCGGGCCCACCCGGATCGAGGAGGGGACCCTGGCCCTGACCGGATTCGCCAGCATCGGCTCGAGCAGCCTCTTCGAGGTGGCCGCCGGCGCCGCGCTCGACCTGGCCGGCCTCGCCGATCCGACGCTCTACCTGATGAATGCGGGCCAGACCATCGCCGGCGCCGGCACGATCCAGGGCAGTGTCAACGCGGGCGCCGGCACTGCCGTCACGCCAGGATCCCCCGTGGGCGCGCTGACCGTGTCCGGGAGCATCGCCCTCGACGGAACCACGGTGATGGAATTGGATCGCGCCCTCGACCCCAACAGCGATCGCATCGTCGCCTCGCAGCTCACCGCCAATTATGTGGGGACGCTCGTGGTGACCAACGTGGGCGGCCGCCTGTCGGCCGGCGACCGATTCCAGCTCTTCAGCCGGGCCGTCTCCGGCGGATTCGCCGCGATCGAGCTGCCCACCACGGACGCCTCGGGCGCAACCTACACTTGGGAAGACAACCTCTTGACCGATGGATCGATCCGGGTTGCATCAGCCTCCGGCGGCATCCCGGAGACCCCCACCCGGCTGACCGTCGCCACGACCGCGCCCGGCACAATCACGGTCTCCTGGCCCGCCGAATACATCGGCTGGTCGCTCGAATCCCAGACCAACTCCCTGTCTGTCGGCCTCGGCGCCAACTGGACCCGAGTCGCCGGATCGAACATGACCAATGTGTTCGAGATTCCCGTGAACACCGACCACGGCGCCGTCTTCTTCCGCATGGCGCTGCCGTAGCAGGACACCCAGAGCCTATATGCAAACGATTCTGCCCTCCGAGTTCAAACGCCAGATGGTCGTGATCCTCGACGGCGGACCGCATATCGTCGAGGATATGCACGTCAGCGGCACCGCCCAGACGCGGCATAAGCTCCACACCCGCCTCCGCCATCTCAAATCGGGCCGCATCATCGAGCGTGTTTTCGCCGAGAACGAGCGGGTGCCCGTTGCGCAGCTCGAGACCCGGCGCGTCACGTTCAGCTTCGCGAAGGGTGACATCCAGGTCTTCCTGGATGCGGAGACATTCGAGGAATACGAATTCAGCAGCGAGCAGCTCGGCGATCGGCGCTGGTTCATCCAGGAGAACCTGGAATACAAGGTCCTCCGGCTCGATGGCCAGCCCATCGATCTAGTCGTTCCTTCTCAGGTCGCCCTCGAGGTGGTCGACACTGCCTCGCCCTCTCGAGGCGGTTCCGACTCCGCGTGGAAAGAGGCCAAGCTCGAAACCGGCCTCCAGATCATGGCGCCGCTGTTCATCGCCAACGGCGACCGCATCCGCATCGACACCGCCACCAAGAAATACGCTGGCAAGGAAACCTCCCATGAATAGGCGCCGCCGGTTCACGGCGTGAGCACGGCCCGATAGAGCACGGCGGCCTCGGCCGGCCATGCATCGGAAAACAGCGTGCTGCCCGTGGCATTCGAGACGTATCTCACATCCGTCCACGGGCCGCCCGGCGCGCATCGCTGGATGATGTAAGTGAGGCCGGGTTCGCCCCGCAACCGCAGGTGGATCTGGCCGTCGGAATCCGGCGCGGCGATCTCGAGCCGCGAGGGCTGGCTGAGGAACCGGAGCACGTCGGCCATGTAAGTGCGGCGCACTGCCGCGCTGGTCAGCGTCTCGAACGGGAAACCCCAATACACCACCTTGCCCACGCCGCCGGTCCCGGCGTGGAGGACGCCCGCTCCGCCAACACCCACCCCGCCATACTCGATCGCGACCGCCGCAGCCGGGCCTTCCGGGGTCAGCAGGTCGGGGTATCCCACCCAATAGATGCCGCGGCTGCCGTCGTCGAACATGCCGGTCCCGCTGCCGGCAAAGATCGAGCCCGCGGCGGGAGTGACGATGTGGCTTCCGGCGTTGTCATGGATGTCGCCGTCGAGACGGGCGTGCAACCGCTGGCGCAGGAACGCCCGATCCGCCGGGCTCGGCCCGGCATCGCGGTCCAGATCCCAGGCGATCTCCGAGCCGCTGACGAACAGGTTGCCGCCCGCGGCCAGGAAGGAGGCGACCGCCGCCTGCTCGGCCGGGTTGAACGTGCGCCCGGCGGTGGATTGGTTGCCGCTGGCCCAGACCACGACCGGATACTCTTCGAGGCGGACGGCCCGCTGGGACACGTGCGCGCGCTGGCAGGAATCGAACGGCCATCCAAAGGCGCCGATGGCTTCGCCGTGCGGCACCACATAGTCGAAACTGTTCACGCGCCCCGGCAGGACGCGATCCGCAGCTCCTCGGTTCTGGTCATGTCCCGGAGGGCGATACGCGGACGGCTCGATGTCCTGGCGCAGATTCAGCGTGCGGTCGAACCGCGTGAAGCCATTGACGAAAAGGACGCGGGACTGAGCCGGGTTGGAGCTGCGGCGGCACCCGACGGTCGGCGACGGGAGCGACTCGCCGCCCCCGTTGGTCGCGGTGATGAAAAAATACATCGTGGAATCCACCGCCACGTCCGTGATCAGGATCGAGGCGCCAGCGGTGCTGATCGGCTGGCCGAAGCCGGAGCCGTCCGCGGACCGGTAGATCCGGTAGCCCGCCGCCGGGCCGCTGCCGGCCTGGCTCGAGGGCGGCAACCAGGAGATCCGTATCCCGCCATCCTCAGCCGCCGATCGAGGAGAGGCCGGCGGCTCGGGCAGGAATGCCAGAGGCGCCCCGTCGAACTGGGCGAAATACCGCACCAGCCCTTGATACGCCGCCCGCGCAGACCCCAACCGCACCTTTGGATCCCGCAGCAGACGCGCGTCGGCATCGGAATCGTGGAATGCAACCTCGACAATCGTAGCGTCCATCTCGTAGCGGATGGCGTCGCCGCGGATTTCCCCGAACGCGTAGTCGGTGCGCGCATAGGTGAGATTGCTGCCGCGGTCATGCCAAGGGGTTTCGAGCTGCGAGCTCAGTCCCGCCAGATCGTCATTGATCTCCCGGGCGAGCAACCGGGCCAGCGTGATCTGGTTCGCGGAGGTGGCCGTGCCCGGAAAAAGAGAATCGTTGTTGTGGAGGCCGATGACGCCGCGGCCGCCGCCCGCATTCGAGTGGAAGCCGACGTAGACCCGCTCGAACGTGGTCCCGCTCTCGGCGCGGTTCATTTCCGCTGCCATCCGGGGCGGCGTGCCGACATTGTCGCTGGCATCGTCGCCGGACCCGTCATAGAGGGCCGGGTCCTGTCCCTGGCCGGCCATGCGCTGGACCCAGTATCGGCTGCATTCCTCTTCCCGGGGGTAGGTCGAGACACCGCCGCCGCGATCGACGTCGCCGAGCCCGTTGCCGAAGCGGATGGCGTCAGCGATTGTGACACCGGAGGCCGCGCCCGGCTCGGCCAGGTTGCTGATCCGGACCGAGCCGATCTCCGCGTTGGCGCCGGCGCCGAACCGGTAAGCGCCCAGGTAGACCCACCCTTTCCCGACCCGATCGTGAGGAACGCGGACCCGGGTTTCACCGCCCAGATGGCGGATGCGATAAAGCTGGCGCATCCGGTTAGGGCCGTGGGCCGCCCAGCAGTAGACCGGATATTGGCCCGCCGCGGGGATGGCCGGGGTGTAGATGGCCAGGGCCGTCTCAGTCGGCGCCGCGGTCGCATAGCGATACGGCACATCGCCCGGGCTGCCGAAGTAGACCGTTGCCGTGCTTTCGGCCCACGGCCCGATGAAGGTCACGCCCGGGCTATCGTTGTCCAACACGACCTCGTGGTTCTGAAAGCCCACGGGCCTCAAAGGGACGACCGTTGCGCCCGCATTGAAGCAGTAAGCAACAAACAGGGTCATCTGGTCGAGGTTGCCATAGTCCTCGTTCATCTCGAGCAGCACCGAGCGCTGGGTGCGCCAGCCGTTGCCTCCCCAGGTCCAGCCGTGGCCGCCGCTGGTGAACACGATGCGCCCCGTCAACGCCCCGACCGGCTGGGCGGCGCCCATCTCCACCTCGCTGGCGGCCCGGATCGGAACATCGAGGGGTACCGGCGCCAGGCTCGACTCCCCTGCGGGAGGATCGGCAGACTGCTGGAAAGAATGGTGGGCAGCCTCGTCGAAATCGAGTTCGGCTGTGGCGGCGCTGGCTGCGGCCATGAGACTGAGAACCAGCAGGCCGGGGTGGAGCGGCCCGCGATGCCGCACCGCGTCAGCCGCCATGCTGGATCCTATCCTCATCGATGAGAGGCCGTGCATCCTTGACCGAGCCCAGGGGGCGGCAGCCGGGGCCGATGCCGTCGAGGCCCAGATCGGTCTCCATCTCGCTGGCGAGCTGCTTGAGCTGCGCAACGACAGCCGGATTTTCGGGCGCGACGTTCCGCGTCTCTCCGACGTCATTGCCGAGGTGGTAGAGCTCGGTTCTGGCGAGGTGGAGCTTCCAGTGTCCGCGGCGGACGGCTTCGAGCTTCAGACCGCGGAAGTAATGGAAAGTGTCGTGCGGCGGGGGAGCATCGGCGACGCCGGCGAGGACAGGCCATAAATCGCGGCCATCGATCTTGCGATCGGCAGGCAGAGCGCACCCGGCCAGAGCGGCGAACGTCGGAAGGATATCGATCATGCCGGCGATGGCGTCGGAAGATGTGCCCGCCGGGATGCGTCCTGGCCACCAGGCGATCGCCGGCACGCGCATCCCGCCTTCCCAGGTCGTTCCCTTGTGGCCGCGGAGCGGAGCATTGACGGCGCGCCGGGTGCCCCCGTTATCGGAGGTGAAGATGACCAACGTTCGAGATTCGAGCCGCATCGCGCGCAGCGTCTCGAGCACCTGGCCGACGCTCGAATCGACTTCCTCGATCCAGTCGCCGTACAAGCCGTTCTTGGATTTGCCCCGAAAATCGGGGCCGGGATAGAGCGGCCAATGGACGGCGTTGTGGGCGAGGTAGAGGAAAAAGGGATGATCCCGATGATCGCGGATGAAGTCGACGGCAGCCTGGGTGTAGCGGGTCACCAAGGTGGTTTGGTCGTGAGCCAGGACGCGCTGCAAAACGGTCTCGCCGCGGAGGAGTGGCAACGGGGGCTGGCCCTTGCCGGTGGCGGCGGGAAGCGGATCGCCCCAGTTGCTTTTCACCCCGTCGGCAGCGGGCCCCATGTCGTTCGAGTAGGGCAGCCCGAAGTAGAAGCCGAATCCCTGCCGGGTTGGAAGAAATTCAAGCTGATCGCCGAGATGCCATTTACCGACCAGACCGGTGGCGTATCCGGCGGACCGGAGCACCTCGGCGACCGTGATTTCGGCCGGGGCCAGTCCGATCGCGTTGCCGGGAAACAGGACGTGGGGGATCGGCAGCGCGCGCTTCGGGTAACAGCCAGTCATGAGAGCTGCGCGCGAAGGAGAGCAGACCGGAGCGCCGTAGAAGCTGGTCAGCTTGCGGCCTTCCGCCGCCATCCGATCCAGGTTGGGCGTTCGATTGATCGTCGAGCCGAATGGCCCGATGTCGGCATACCCCAGGTCGTCGATGTTGATGAAGATGAGATTGGGTTTGGGCGCCGGCTGGCCGGGCGCCGATTGCGCGGGACTCAGGCTGGCCAAAAACGCGATCCCGAGCCACACGAGGTAGAACGGTTTGATCATATTGTTATCGGAATGCCTGATTCCGCCCGGCAGGGCCGTAGGTAAAAAGCGCGGTTGCCGTGACGCTGGACAGCGCCTTCAGGCGAACCCAGTGCGCCGAGTAGCCGTCCGGGAAGACGTGCTTGAACACTTGGCCGGCGGGGACGACAAACCGACCGTACTCGCTCCAGGAATTATCGGCCGCAAAATCGACTTCCACGACAAACGTGACGTCTTGCGAGGCATCGTGAGCCAGTTCGAGCACTTTGTGTTCGTAGCCGTACATCAGATAGGGATCGCTGGGGGCATGAGCGATGACGGCGGTGGATTTCCAGGGACCGCCCCTGCCCTGCGGGGGCCCCATCCGCCAGAGATCGTCCACATTCCCGAACCAGAGCCCTGCCTGGCCATCGGTCGAGCGGAAGAAATGGCCGTCCGGGACTGCCGAGGCCGCGGTGCCAGCCACGACGAACAGGCCGCGCCAGGACGCAAAGTCGCTGATATGCTTGCCATGCGAGGTGATGGGGCGGATGCGGCGGAAGCCTCCCGACGAGCTCTTGGGCAGCTCGTAAAACGTGCCGTGAGCCTGGAACAGATCCCGCTCGGTCACCACCTCGCGCTTGCCCCGCGGCCAGCCTGACGGAAACGCGCTGTCATACGCAGGGTGGGTCTTCGGGAGCCGGTAGCGATTGGCGCCATCAGCCACCAGGACCGATGCGTCATCGACGGTGATCTCCGGCGCAGCCAGAGTGTAAGCGCTCCGCAGGGCCGATTCCGCCGCCGAGTTCGTCTTGCGTGTCAGGGCGAAGGATCCGTCGATTTCGTAATAGGCGAGGCCGGGATCTCCGCTGGGGCCCGAGAGATGAGCCGCGAATTGAAGGACCCGAGCATTGCCGCTCTGCGGTCGGATGATGCCATCGCACAAGGATCGGGCCTGGGCCGCATCCGCGATGCCGGCAAACAGGCTGAGCTCGGGTTCCCGGGGCGGATTGCCGAGATGGAAAAAGGCGGTCACACCGGCAGCGTTGCTTCGCGGCACCAGGCGGATCCAAGCGGCGGGCAATCCCTGTGGCAGCAGGCGCCACGCATAACCGGCAGCGGGCAGGTCCATCGTCGTCCATTCCCGCCATTGGCCGGTCCCATCCGCATCGTATTGGATCGAGAAGCTCGCAGGCGATCCCGTGGCGTGCTTCAGGTGGAGAACGCGTTTCTGGAAGCCGCTGACCAAGAACGGATCGCTCGGGCGGTCGGCCAGGACAGCGTCTTCCTTCCATGGACCACCGAATCCGGCGGGCGGCCCCCACTGCTCGAGATCGGAGAGCTGGCCGAACCACGGCGCCGAGTGGGACTGGCCGGCCCACGGATTGTTCCCGGTCGTCGATGCATCGTCACGGCCCATGACCAGCTGGCCGTTCCACCAGCAATAATCGACCGGCATTTTCAGGTAGGTCGAGATAGGGCGAAGCCCCGCCGCCTGAGCTGCCCGGAATGTCTTCGGGAAATCATAAAACAGGCCGTGCATGTGCATGAGCAGCTTGCCGTCCACGATCTCCCGGATGCGCGGCCACTCGGTGTACCATCCGTGGAATGCGTCGTGGGTGTAGCTACCTTTCGGGAGGCGATAGGTGTGCCAGACGCCGGCATCGAGCACTTTGAGGATCACCGACCGCTTGTCCCAGCCGGTAGACCAGATGGGATCGTCATCGCTGGCAGCGCCGAAGATGCCGCCCGGCCCCGTCACCTCGCAGAAGTTGTGGCGCTCGACGACGGACCACCCGTTGGTCCAGTCGCGGCCCGGGTTTTCAACCAGGGCGCCCGCCGGCCGGTTGAATCCCGGATCGCTCGAGATGCTCCATCCGCTCTCCCCGTTGTTGGCATAGACCAGGCGCCCCTGGCCCGAGTAGGCCCCTTTCCCGTGGGTGCCCGGGATGTGGCCGCTGCCGGACTGCATGTCGGGATGGTTGGCGACAACGTCGAGCGTGCGGACGTCGACCTCGTAATTCCCCTCCTCCATGGACATGAAATAGACCTTGTCGGCCGGGTCGGTCAGATGCCGCGCCGCGGCGGTCAGGCGCCCCGGCATTTTCGATCCGGGGATGGCGCGGACGTTGGCATTGGTGTCGATGAAATAGGGGCCGATGATGAGCTGCTGCGATTCGCGGTGGATGAGGCGGCTGGCGTGCGTGCCGCCGACACTCTCGGCGCGGGCGGCCAGGGTGAGGTTGCTGTCAACGATCCAGAGCTTATCCGTGCTGCCCTGCGGCTTGTGCGGAGGATACGTGATGAACCAGAGCCGGTCCGCCCACGGCGCCACCGCGCCGATCCCGACCTCTCCATCCGAGCTGAAGACCGCCAGGTGCGGATACGTGCCGCTGATTCGCAGCACCGCATCGGCAGGTGAAGGCATTTCAATCGCGACGCCGGCTGTCGCATCCCATCCGGATGCGAACCCGCCGGATTCGAAGCCGTCCTGGAGAACCACCGGGGGCGCGGCAGCCGCCATGGCGCCGCACGCCGTTACGATGGCCGCGAATGAGCTGATCCATTTCATGATGATCAATCTGGAAACCGCGATTCGCATTCTCGGAACACGCATCGCAAAAGGCAAGTTCGCAGTGAGGCCGCCAATGGCAACAGGCAGGGTTGAATGATCTGGAGTTGGGGGGGGCAAGCGCAGCACTGCCAGAGCGGCTGGCAGCGCCGCCCTTTGTTGAGAGCCGCCGGGACGGGATAAGCCGCGTTCCGGTTGGACCAGTCCGGCTCGCTCCGTCGGGCCGTGCCGGTCAGGAGGCAGAGAACGAAAGAATCCTTATTTTCTGGCTGTGGCCGAGGCGATGTTCGAGGGCTCGCTGGTCACGCTGTCGCGGATGGCAATCACCTGGTAGTAATACACCTTTCGGGCCGTAAGACCTGAGTCGGTATAGCTGGAGGTGTTGCTGCCCACCGTGGCAATGGCCGCGAAACTCGATCCGTCAAGGGATCGTTCGATGACAAACCCGGTCTCATCGGTCGCGTTGTCGTTCCACGTCAACGCGATCTTGAGTTTCGCCAAGGCCTGAGCCGAGAGGTTTGAGGGCGCCGCGGGCGGCGGCGGAGCAAGATCCGTCCGGGCGCTGGCAACATTAGAATATCCTGAAGCACCGAGGGTGTTTCGAGCCTGAACGCGATAAGAGTAGGGCGTGTCGGCGTCCAAGCCGGTATCGATGTAGCTGGTGCTGTTCGCAGGCAGCTCGGCGATCCGCGTCCAGTTCGATCCGTCGGGCGAACGCTCGACATCGTAGACCTGTTCATTGTCGGCGCTATCGATCCAGGCCAGCTCGATGCTGGAAGAGGAGAGTGTTTGCGCGACGAGGCCAGTGGGCGGGTTCGGCAGGGCGGTGGGCGGCGAGCAGACGGTGAGTGCGGCAAACAAGGTGTCCACGCTCAGGCTGTTGAGCGCCTCTTTGCGTTTGGCGAAGCCGTCGGTGAAGGAGACAAGGATAGTGCCCGAGGCATCGATATACCGTTGCGGATTGGCGGAGGTGAATACGCCCGAGGCGCGGATGGCGGCGGTGATTTCTTCCCATGCGGTTCCATTCCAGATGAACGCTTTCCAGGGATCATCCCAGGCTTCACTGATCACTTCGGCGCAGAGGGTGAAGCTGGCGACCAGAGCCGGGTCGGCGGGCGTGTGCAACCGATACTGCGCATCGAGAACGCCAGCGCCGGCGCGGCTGCTCTCGGTCAGGGTCTGGACGGTTCCGTCGCTGGCGCGTGTGGCGGTGAAGTCACCCGCGGCGACGCCGGCGTTCATCGTGGGTTGCTGGATCACGTAGGCATTGCAGTCTGCCGGACCGCGCCTCGCAGTCAGCTGGAGGTTCAAGCTCAAGTCGGAGCTGGTGCTGCTGCACTGATGAACCTCGACCGCGAGGACATTGACTCCTGGAACGAGCAAATTCGGGATCACGACAGCGGGATCCCAGTCGTATTCCGTCGAGGTGGTGGCCCAGGTTCCGAAGCTGATCGCGCCTTCGGGCAGGCTGTAGCGGGCCACTTCCGTCCCATTAAGATAGACAACCGCGCCGTCGTCGCGCAGCAGGCGCAAGGTCAGATCCGAGAGCGTTGCCGGGTCGGCCACCTGAAAGGCGTGTCGGAAATAGTAGCATGAGTAGACGGGGCTGGTCTTGGGCAGCAGAGTGGCTTCGTCGCCGTCACCGTAACCCAGCTGGGCCGGGCCAGCCGGCCAGGTGGAATCGTCGTAGACGGGCTGCCGCCATGCGGTTCCCAGGTCGGCGCCGGTGGCTTCGTATTTCCAGGTTGAGCCCGTGGGGATCAGCGTGGCGATATCCGTGGGGGCTGTCGTCTCGAACGACAGTTGGGCGGCTCCAGAATTACCGGCAAGGTCGGTGGAGTAAAGGTTGATCGTATACGAGGTGTTGGGTTCGAGGCCGGTCAGCGCGACCTGGTGTGAAACGACCCGAGTTGGGTCGTTCGAGATTTGACTGCCGTCGAGGTTCGCGAGGTCGGATGTGGATGGCTCCCGGGTTGTCCAGGTCACCAGTGCGGAGGTGTCGGTCACTTCCGTCGCGGCGACGTTCTCGAGAACGGGCGGCTGGCCCGACAAGGCCAGGAAGTCTTCCATCAGGAAGAACGTTTCGATGTTGTCGATGGTCGCGCCTTCGAGCATGGAGGGCCAGGTGGCGTAAACGGGCACATTGCGTGTCGTATGGTTTCCGGCGCCGGCGGTGAATTCGAGCGTGCCTGCTTCGCTAACGACGAGTCCGCCCGTTTCATGATCGGCGGTGACCATGATGAGGGTTTCATCGGGCGAGGACGTGCTGGCGCGCCAGACGACTGCCGCTTGAACCGAGAGGTCTAACTGGTCGACTTCGGGTCCGATTCCCGCCGTGTCGGTGATTTTGTCGATGAGCGCGCTCTCGACAACCAGGATGAACGGATCGCCTGAGGCGGACAGGAGTTGGATCGAGCGTGTGACCAGTTGGGCCAGCGTGGGCTGACCGTCAGGTGGAGTCTGGAATTCCGGGATAAAAGTGGTGGTGGCAAAGAGACCCATCGAGCGTGGACCAGACAGACCGGGAAGACCGTACTGATCGGTGATCACCTGGTAGCCGAGGCTGATGGCTTGATCTGCGTATGCGGCCAGGTCCCCGCCGCCGAAGAGGACGTTGGGCAGACTGGCGTAGTGGAATGCATCGCCCGCATCCGCCTCGTTCACAAGGTAATCCTGTCGGATCTCGGCAGTCTGCGATCGGCTTTCCTCATGCGCGCCGAAGGCGGCGGGCGTGGCGCCTGTGATGTCGTCGGTGGTGACGATTCCCGTGAGGTATCCCTGGGCTTTGGCGATTTCGAGGATCGTGTTGCGAATGGCGCCATTGGAATCGATGCTGATTGTGCCAGTGGATGGGTGCTGGTAGCCGGTGGCAAGGGCGGTGGCCGCGGTGGCGGAGTCAGTGACCGCTCCGCTGGGCAGAGTGGTGACTGCGCTTCCCGCAAATCCAAGCGTTTCGAAAGCCAGGGGTGCATCGAGATCGCCTCGGGAAAGACGGCCTGCTTTCACGTGGTCGGGCCCCATGCCGTCTCCGATGAACAGGATCACGTTGCGAGCCGCTAGGGCCTGGGAGGCAAGTCCCATGCCGCTGACAACTAGCGCGCAGATCAGCAGATGGAACGATCGCATCAGACGAGTTCGAGTCATAACCAATCCTTATCAATTTTCGGTTTTCTGTGCAATAGGAAACGGGAAGCTGGATGGGTAACTGCGTGTCGGGGGAACGGGTTGGGCGGACAAATAATCATCCCGTGGTCTCGGAATGGCGCTGGGATGGGCACGACGACAGCTATGACTCTTCGTCGCTGCAGGGCGAATATTCGATAATGCCCGCCAGCGGCCATGCTCCGCAAGGTTGGGCAGGAAATCGCCGGTCGGGTGACTCAGCGGCGGTGCTTTCCGCCAATGGCAGCGGATTCATGTGCGTGACGCGCATTCAGTTTACCTGAACTCGCAGCTTGTAGAAGCGTTGGGGAACAGTCCGGAAAGGCATTTCGTCCCGGATTGTCGTGCGTTCGGTGGCGGGCTGATCCACGAGGCGGTGAAGGTTGGTCAGCACTTCCCAGTGGGTGGTTGTCACGTCGCCGCTGGCCACCACTTCGCATGTTGCGTCGGTGGCGGACTTGGCTTTATTGAACGTCACCGCCCCGTAGGTTTGGCCGTTGGTGCTGACGGTAGTGAATTCGAACCAGGCGTTGGTCGTGAACCGCGTCGGATCCGTGCCGGCGCCATATTCAAGCGCGTTGGCTGCCTGGTCGCCGTCAGGATCGGCAGCGGCGGCGATGATGCTGTTGGCGCATTCGCACGGCCAGTTGGTGGCGGTCCAGATTTCAAAGGGGCGAAGCGGCAGGATGTGAAACGTGAACGACGTTTCCGGCGACACGGTGTTGGTGGCCGGTCCGATGAGCCGGCCTTCGGCTTGGAAATAGGCGCGATAGACGCCGCTTGTCGAGAAGCCCCAATTGTAATGGGCGTGCCCGCCGACCGGGATCGTCAGGCTGTCGTTCGCGCTGAGACCATCGCGCGTGTCCATGACCACGTCGAAGCTGCCGAGACCGCCGGTTTGCCAGACGATGAACTGGCCCGGGCCCTCGATGCGGGTCAGCCGAACGATGAGCGGATCCGTGAAGACGCCGGCGGGGATTCCCTCCGAGGAGACGCCGAGGTGGGGAACGCTGGGGTAAGGAGTCTGCGGGAAAATCCACATCGCGTCGCCTTCGTTGCCGAGCGGTGTTCCTCCCGGCAGTGTGAACATCATGCACTCCGGGCAAACCACCACGCATTCGTTGCTGGCATAGACCCGGCCGTGGATGTCATCGGAAGCCATCAGGCCGAGTTGAGCGTCGGCGGCATTCCAAACCAAGCCCAGCAAGTCCACATGTTCCTGGGTGAACTGAAAGCAGGTGGCGCGGACGTTCACTAACGTCAACGTCAACAGGGCGAGGCCCAGGCAGACACGAGCGATGCCGCCGACGCGCCAGCCACGATGCGGACGAGGCGGCATTTCGGCGGAACGTCGTCCTTCCGACCCGGCCAGGCAGTGAACGCGGCGCTCGGACAAGTCGCCGCTCTGATTGGACGATGCAGATTCTCGATTCATATGGATCTCGATGGAGATCCGACGCGGCGGCAGAAGGCAAGCATCGCACACCGCCACACCGGACATTGTGGTGAATTAGAGATTGCGACAGCCACGCCCGAACAGACCCAGGCTCCCGAGCGCAAGCAGCGCCAAGCCAGCGGGCTCCGGCACGGCGGCAACATTGAAGGCGCAAGTCACGTTGCCGCTCGACGTGCCGACCTTGCCGTCTTGGTAGTTCACGCCCACGTCGGCGTGCTCAGACCAAAGATAGGTTTGGGCGGGGAGGGTCGAAGCCGTGGCGATGCCGATGCCGGTGGCGAGGAGGGTTTTCAATGGGATCGTTTTCATGGTTGTTACGGTTGTCTTGCGATGGGGTTCCTGGAGTTTAGTTTTGGTTGAGACGCGGAAAAGGGCCGCTACTCAGGCGGCTTGGCGAAATTGTCGCCGGCGGCGAGGCGCGCCTTGAGCTTCGCGGCGGCGATGCTTTCCACGTGGCCATCGGCAAACAGATAATTCGCCGACTGGCCGTGGCGCTCGGGCTGGATGTCTGCCGTGACGGCGCTCCAGCCGAGCGTCCACTGCCGGGAATGCGTGTGGTCGTTCATCACGTTCACCCCGACCTGATCGGAGATTTCAAACGTGGTGATCGTGAGCGTGGGTTTGCGGAGCGCATCGAGCTTGCGAAACGACTCGAGCTTGCGGCCGAATGGATCGGTGAGGTCGACCGAGGTGTACTCGTTGAGCGTGTAGCTGGACGCATGGTTCGTAAGCCGCGCAAACTCCTTGGGGTCGGACGGGCAGATGCGGATGCGATCCACGTTGCCCAGGCAATGGGCTAGCTGGTAGATCCACGAGGCATTCGTGCCCGCGCCATGGGTGGTGGTCGGCAGCCAGCCGTCTTGATCGTCGGCATAGAGCCGCAGGGCCATGCCGATCTGCCGGAGATTGCTCGCGCAGGCGGCCTGCCGTCCTTTTGCTTTGGCCCGGGCCAATGTCGGCAACAGCATCCCCGCGAGGATGGCGATGATCGCAATAACCACGAGCAGTTCAATGAGTGTGAACGCGCCGTGCGGACTCGGAGATAAAGGGGTTCGTTTCATGGTTTCATTTGCCTGATCTCTCTGGCCGTGATGGAAGCACTGGTTAAAAGCCGGGTCGCAGGCACGGACGACCTGACTGGGTTGAAAGAGATGGAACGTCTACCTTCGCCGTGAACGGAATGCGCCTGGTCAAGGCGCGCCGAGTCGTCACGGGAAGATAGGCCGATCAGGAATCAGGCGGGAAAAACCGGCGGCGCCCGCTCGGGCAGCAGCCAGAACTCTGGAGACGCGAGGTAAAGCGGTTCAGCAGGGAGCGTTGGCAGGGCAACGGCGCACGGGAGAACGAACGTCACGGTCGCGGGCATCGTGTCCAGTTGACCTTGGGCGAGGATGGTGGCGGCACACTGATGGTCGGGATCGGCGGCGGCGTGATTGAACAGGCGGTGCAGTTCCGGCGAGGCCGCCAAGGCAGCCACAAAGACGTAAACGGCCAGAGCAAGCAGGGAAACAAGGCTCTTCCCCACCCGCTGGCCCGTCAACGTGAATGGCCGCCATTGCCGTATGATGGTTAGACCATAGGACAGGGCGGGACAGTTTGCAACCGGTGTGTTGAGTTTGTTGGTGGCGGGCGCCCCGAATCCTCGGTGAACTGAAGCGGCGAGCTTTGGGATTCCGCTGGGTGTGCAGCCTTTGGGCTGATCCAACACGCTCAAGCGTGGACACCCAACGGAGAAGATCCAGTGCGATTCCCTCGGGATTCGGGCCCAGGCTCTTTTCCGGTCTGCCTTCTTGCCAAGGGGTGTGGTTTGCGGTTGAATGGGATCATGACACGATTTCAGGTTTCGCGGCGATCGTTCCTCCGGCGAGGGGCGATCCTGGCGGCGGCGTCAGGGCTGCCGGCGTGGTTTGTCGAGCGGGAGCTGGCTCGAGCGGGTGAGCCGGCCCGCCGGCCGAGGCCCAATGACCGTCCGGGGATCGCGCTGATCGGCTGCGGCGGGATGGGGCGCGGCGACGCCAACAACGCGCTGCGATTCGGCGATCTCATGGCGGTGTGCGACGTGGACGAAGGGCACGCCGAGGCGGCGGCGAAGCAGTTCACGCGCGATGGCAGGGCGCCAGCGCGGTACAGCGATTTCCGGAAGGTGCTCGAGCGGGACGACATCCAGGTCATCATCCAGGCCACGCCCGATCATTGGCACACCCTGGTCAACATGGCGGCGGTTCGGGCGAAGAAGGATGTGTATGGGGAGAAACCTTTGACGCTGACGATTGACGAGGGCAGGCGGCTGGCGCAGGCCGTGCGGGAGAATCGGGCGGTTCTGCAGACCGGCAGCCAGCAGCGAAGCGACCGGCGCTTTCGCCTGGTCACCGAGCTGGTGCGCAACGGCCGGCTGGGCAAGCTCCGGCAGGTCACTGTCTACCTGCCCGCCGGGCTCCGGGGCGGGCCGTTCGCGCCGTCGCCGGCGCCGGCCGGCCTGAACTGGGATTACTGGCTGGGCCAGGCGCCCCGGGTCGATTACGTCAAAGAACGATGCCACACCACGTTCCGATACTGGCTGGATTACTCCGGGGGGACGATGACGGACTGGGGGGCGCATCATAACGACATTGCGCGTTGGGCGATCGGGCTCGAAGGGCCGGTGGCCATCGAAGCCCAAGTCCGGGCCGAGCCCGTTCCTGGCGGCTACACGGCAATCAGCGAATACGAAGTGGTGTTCACGTATGCCAATGGCGTCCGCCACATCGTCAAGACAACGCCTGACGACAACATATTCGGCGGCGTGGTCAAGCGGGACGGCCAGCGCAACGGCCTGCGGTTCGAAGGAACCGACGGCTGGATTTGGGTCAACCGCGGCGATCTCGAGGCCAGCGACGAGGCCCTGCTCTCCACTCCCTTGCCGGCATCGGCCCCCCGGCTCGAGGTCAGCAACGATCACATGGGCAATTTCTTCGAGTGCGTCCGCACGCGGCGGGATCCCATCTGCCATGTCGAGGTGGGTCATCGATCGGCCTCGATGTGCCACCTGGCGGCGATCGCGCTCGCGCTGCGCCGCAAGCTCGAATGGGATCCGGCGCGGGAACAGTTCATCGGAGACGGGTCGGCACAAGCCAATGCGCGGATCGCCCGGGAGCAGCGGCGCCCCTACGATTACAGCTTTGTGGGTTGAACAGATGGAAATAATCGAAACCATGAACCAAGGCAACTGGATGAACCGAAGAGGCTTTATCACCATGGCGGGCGCGGCAGGCCTGGCCCCGCTGGCAATGTCCAACACGAGCACGGCGGCGCAGCCCCGCGCGGGCAGGCCCGCAGGCGCGCGCGCCGGAACGAGAGATTATTACGAGCTGCGCCAGTACCAGATCCAGACGGAGGAGCAGAAGAAAGGGATGGATCTGTTTCTGCGCGAGGCAGCGATCCCGGCATGGAACCGCTTGGGGATCCAGCCGGTGGGCGTGTTCGTTCCCGAGACCGGGCTGAGCCCGGTTTACGTGCTGCTGCGGCATCGTCAGCTCCGGGGGCTGGCAACCCTCGAGACCCAGCTCCTGGCGGACGCGGAGTATCAGTCCAAGGGCGCTGCTTTTCTCGATGCGCCCGCCGAAGCGCCCGCCTACCAGAGGGTCGAGAGCAGCCTGCTGGCTGCATTCTCCGGCATGCCGGAGGTCGAGACGCCCGTTCGCTCCGCGGGGCGGGTGTTCCAGCTCCGCATCTATGAGAGCCCCAGCGTCAAGACCGGCCTCAAGAAGATCGAGATGTTCAACACTGCCGAGATCGCCATCTTCCGGAAGGTCGGGCTGCATCCGGTCTTTTTCGGCCAGGCTCTGGCCGGGACGAAAATGCCAAACCTGACCTACATGCTGGCGTTCGAAAGCCGGGAGGAGCAGCAGGCGAACTGGAAGAAGTTCGGCGCGGATCCAGATTGGCAAAAATTGCGCGCCATGCCCGAATACGCGGACAAGAAGATCCTGTGCGGGATCACCAACCTGCTGCTCAAGCCGGCCGAGTACAGCCAGATCTAGCCGCTCTGCTGCACAATTGCGGCAACGCATGCTGGAGGCGATTGGCGCCCGACGGCGCCCCGCTCCTCCGGCATACGATCGAGGGTGACGACGACAGGCCGGCGCACGTGCGCGCTGCGCTGACGGTGGTTTGCCTGAACATCCCGGTCATCCGTGGCGCCCTGGCGCTGGTCACATGGCAGGGCATTTATCTCTGGGAACACCGGCATCAACTGCACACACGCCGCATCGCGGCGCATATCGTTGGAGAATGAATCATCGGGGGTGGGACTGGAGGAGCTGGAGGGCGCGGCGGGCGTTGGTGTCGCCGCGGTCCGCGAGTTCGGCCAGTTTCTGCTGGACCTGGGCCATGGTGTCCTGCACCACCATCAATTGTTCGGGAGTGACTTGGGGATGGGCGCGGACGAAACGCAGCGGCATGACCGCGCTGGCGAAATCGTTGGAATGAATGGCGGCGACCGCCTGTTCGAGCGCCGAGTCGATGGTCAGGGATTGGCGGGCCGAAGGCGCAGCGGCCGCATTGGTTGCGGCGGACGAGCCAAAGGCGGACTCAAGGTCGCGGGTGTCGAGCGCTTTCCGGCCGCAGGCCGGACCGATCAGGACGAGGATCAAGAGGCCTGCCAGCCACGGGCCGGCCGCGGCAGGAGATGGAGAGGAGACGGATGGATTCATGGGAGCAATAGGTAGTTCCTAACTGCCGTCACCGCGTTTGCTGCCTGGATCGCACCAGAGCCGGCCAGGAAACACGAGCGCTTCGCGCGTAAAATGGAGGATCTTAAGGTACTCGACATGGCCGCCAGCGCAACCGACGGTGGTGCCGACGTTATGGAGGCGGGTGATGCCCTCGTCGGGCGAGCTGGAAGCGTCGTTGAAATCACCGGGGTTCCGCTCGTCGGCCTGCCAGAGGATAATGGCATCGGGTTTGAACTGGCTGACCTTGTACGAACGCGGGGTGATCTTGTAGCCGCAGACGGCGCCGTTCATGATGTAGCTGGTGTATTTCTGCTGGCGCTGCCGGAACGCGGCGGTATTGGTCCGGTCCAGCGGACAGCGGTAGAGGCGGGGATTCAGGAGCGATTTCCAGAGCAAGCCGCTCTGGAGGTTGGTCTCGGGAAGGGAGAACGGCGGGCGGCAGAGCCAGCCCGGCACGGTGGTGGCGAAGTCCCAATTCGGGTGGGGCAGGTAATCGTTGTTATCGTGGGTGTAAAGGACCGTGGCCAGCAGGATCTGCTTGAGGTTGTTGGTGCAGGCGGTGCGGGCGCCCTTTTCCTTGGCTTTCGAGAGCGCGGGCAGAAGCATCCCAGCCAGGATGGCGATGATGGCAATCACCACCAGCAGCTCGATGAGCGTGAACGCGGCTCGGGCGTCAGGCGAATCCGCGGAGCGGTTCCAGGGGCATTTCATACGTAGGGCAAATGCATGTCTTTGAGCGTCAGGTAGCGCACCCTCAGCTCACGCGTCATATCGATCGTCTGGTTGAAACTGAACTTGCGCAGTGAATAGGAAGCGATGCCTGCCTTGAGCCCTCGAAATCCATCCGCGACCACCGGGGCCGATGCGGCGCGGAGTCCGATGGGACGGGAAAGTGCCAGTGCGGCGGCGCCGGCCAGACCGATTTGAAGAAAGCGGCATCGAGAGTATCCAGGATTCGAACGATCCGAGTGGACTCTGATCGATGAGGCCATGGAAGGCATCCTTGACCGGACACGGAACAGTGCACAAGCACAATTTGCAGCCCGCTTTTCTCTCCCGAATCCAATCCCAATTACGGCAATGAATGCTGGCGATCTGTCCGGCGTGCGAGACGCGAGCATACCTGCGCGGTCTGCGAGGAGCGAGCAACGACGCCCGATCCCAGCGCTCGTGACATACGTTGCCGGCATTATGAAACAGACCCTAAGGCAGCGCGTGGAGCCGGTAGAACCGGTTCGAGCTCGAGGGCGCAGGGTCGAGGAACGACACGTTGGCGTTCGTCGCCGTGAAGGGCAGGCTGAGGGAGCTCCACTCCCCGCCGCTCACGGTGCCCTGAGCCCATACTTGGTAGGTGGCGCCGGCGCGGCCGGACCACTCGAGCGCCATCCCCTGCCCCGACGGCTGGATCCTCCGAATACGCAGCACCGACAACGCGTCGGTCGGGATCGATCCCGCCACGTATTCGTCGAGGTTCGAAAACCCGTCGCGGTCCGGGTCCATGTCTGGATCGGCATCCCGAGACGTGAACGGCGCGAAATAATCCCGCTGGAACTGGTCGTCCAGGCCATCGAAATCCTGGTCGGGAATGGCCGGGAGGATTTCGATGAATCCGCTGAGATAGCACTTTTGATTCTGCTGGCGGATGGTGATCGTGCGCATGCCCGGCGCGGCGTAGCGCGAGACGTCGATGGCGACCTGGATCCGATTGATGCCGGGAAATGCGTTGGGCTCGTAGACGGGCGGATCCAATGCGATGCCTGCGCCTGAGATCGAGACGGTCGCATTGGCGGCGGGGAGATTCACGCCGTAAAGGCTGATCGTCTGGCGGCTTTGCCCGGCGGCGAGGCTGATCGGCGCGTTGCCGGGCGCCGAGCCCGATCCGCTCGAGGGCGGAGGCTCGATCCGGCCCACGCGAAAGGCGGGCGCGCCCGCAGTCAGGCTGAAGTCGAGCGTTTGGGTTTGAGCGGGCGAGAGCGTGACGGAGACCGGCTCTGCGGGCAGGAAATCGGTCGGCGCCCCGGGCTGTTCGAGATAGACATCTCTCTCGGTCAGCATCGCCAGGCCGTTGACGGGATCGAGCGGAGAGATCCAGACCCGAGCCTGTCCGGAAGGCAGCGACGGCAGGCTGTAATCTCCCGAGGCGCGGGTGGCGGTGGCTGCCATCAAGTTCCCGCTCGAGTCCTCGGCGAACACCAATGCGCCCGGCACACCCTGGCCGCCGAGAACCACACGGCCCGACAGGCAGGCCAATCCGGCCTGGAAATCCGCCAGGGGATAGAGCGTGCGAATCCCAGCGATGTCATCGCTCGAAAGCCCCCCCGCCCAGCTCGATCCCTCCTCGCCCCGAGCCAGCATGAGTGCGCCCCCCGCGGGCGTGTGCTCGAGCCCGACCCAATGGCCCAGCTCGTGAAGCACGATCCCTTCGATCGAGAACGCGCTCGATCCCGGCGCGCCCGATGGCGTCCAGGCGTATTGGATCCCATTGATCACCGTGTCGGCCTCGGCGATCGTGTTGTCATCGGTGAAATAGCCCACGTAAGTGACCGCCAGCCGCCCGCTGAGATCGTCGAAACCCTGGTAGCCCGAACGCGCCCAGAAGATGGTGTTGTGGTTGTCCTCCACGTTCACGATGCTCGGAGGAGGCAGAAGACCCGCCTCCTCGAACCGGAGATGGGTTCCCGGAGCGGATTGCCACTGGCCGGCCGCAGCTCGGATGGCATCGAGCTCGGCCGCGCGCTGCGCGGCGCTGTAGGTGACGGACGGCAGATAGAAACGGATGGCGCCGGTCTGAGGATTGACCGCATTGGTGCTGACCCAGGGATCGGGATCGAGGAGCTTCCATCGACGCGGCTGCCCCTCGTCCGTGAGAGGCGACACGAAGCCGCAGACCAGTGCCGTCAGCAGGCAGGCCAACAGCCGGAAGAGATTCACCGGATGGTGGGCGCAACAATCAGCCCCTCGACGAACCGATTCACCGACTTGGAATCGCGCCTTCATCGCGCGGCCTCCTGAACCCTTTGGCGAAGCCCGCGAACGGTGAGACCTTGCTCGAGCAGCATCGGATGATCGACCCGGGCGCTGTCGTCGGGCGGATCCGTCGAGGCAGATCTCCCGCTGGTCGCCAGGCCGCGTTCGGCGATGGGTTCGAGCTTGAACTTGCCCTGGCTCATCCCGACGGGCACCCACCGATCGAACCGGTTGCGAAGGAGGAACAGGACCGATTCCTCGCCGTCCGTAAACCGGACCTGGCCGGGCACGTAGATGGCGCGGGCGCCGTGGGCGCCGCCCGAATGGCAGACGCGGATGGGATTCTGATCGGGCTGGCCTTTCCATGCCTCGAGCACGAGGAGCTGGACCTCGGTGTAGATCCAGCCGTCGGAGGCGCGCTGGACCGATTGAGAAAGCACGCGGCCGCGCACCACCAGCTCCGCCTTGCGAGCGAGAGTCTCGATGGACAGGGGCGCCGCATGGTCTGCCTCGAGATTCGCCAGCAGGGCGCCAATCCACAGCCAGCCGGCAACTCCGATGCGCAGGATCCGGGCGCCGCGAACACGGGCGGGATGCAGGGTGTTAATCATGGGAGATCAATTGATGGAGATAGCTGTCCGCGTGGCGGAGGAGGTCGGCGGGCGGCCCGCATTCGACCAGGCGCCCCCTCCGCAACACCAGGAGCAGATCCACATGCTGGATGGTCGACCACCGGTGGGCGGCAATCAGGATGGTCCGCCGGCCAATCATGTTCCGCAGGCTGGCGGCCAGGCCCGTGGCGTTCTCCGGATCCAGCGCGCTCGATGGCTCGTCGAGCACGATCACGGGAGCGTTCTTGAGAAAGGCGCGCGCCAGGCTCAGCCTCTGTTTCTCTCCGGTGCTGATGCGGACCGCGCCATCGCCGACCACGGTCTCGTATTGGCGGGGCAGGCGCAAAATGAACTCGTGGGCTTGGGCGGCTCGGGCGGCAGCATGGATTTCGGCCTCGGCGGCATCGGGGCGGGCATAGGCGATGTTCTCGGCAATCGTGGCGGGCAGGAGCAGCGGCTCCTGCATCACCAGGGCGACCAGAGAGCGCAGATCCGCCAGCCGCAAATCGCGCAGGTCATGGCCGTCCAGCCGCACGGCTCCGGAGTCGGGATCGAAGAATCGGGGCAGCAGATGGATCAGGGTCGACTTGCCGGCGCCGCTGGGGCCCACCAGCGCAGCGCAGCGCCCCGCTTCGAGATGGAAGGTGATGTCCTGAAGCACCGGCCGGCCGGCCTCATAGGCGAAGCCGACATTCTGGAAATCGATCGAGCCGCGGATCGAGACCGGGGCATTGGAGGATCCGGATCCCGGACCGGGGACGGATGGCACGGATCCGCCACTGCGCGCCGCGACCGCGGGCTGGGCATCGGGGCGCTCGCGGACCTCTTCGGCGGTATCGAGGATCTCGAACACGCGGTCGATGCCCGCGGATGCGTCGGCCACGGTGGAACCGACATGAGAGAGCTGGTTGAGGGGCTCGTAGAATTGGCCCAGGTAGGCGATGAAGACCAGGAGCTCACCCACGGTGAGGCGGCTGGCCCAAACTTGATGTGCGCCTTGCCAGACGATCGCTCCGATCCCCAGGCCGAAGATGGCGCCCACGCTGGCCAGATAGAGAACCTCCCAGCCGTGCTGCGAGAGCCGCGTCCGATAGGCCGACTCCGACTCGAGCCGGAACCGCTCGGCTTCCCGGGATTCCTGCACGTCGCCCTGGACCAGGGCAAGCGCGGCGATGTTCTGCTGAATCCGGCTGGCGACACGGCTGTCGGCCTGCTGGGCGGCCATGCTGCGATGGTGCATCTGGCGCCCAAACACGCGCATGATCGCCAGCAGCAGGGGGATCGTGCCCAGCGCGATGATGGTGAGCACCGGATCGATGCGGGCCATCACCAGGATCATCAGCAGGAGGGACAGAGTGGCGGAGAGAGCCGCGCACCAGCCCTGCTGGAACAGCGTCTGGAACGAATACGTGTTCCATGTCGCGCGGTAGACGAGATCGCCCTGCCGGGCGCCCTGGTGATAACGAAGGGAAAGCCGCTGCAGCCATTGGAACAGCACGGACCGGATCCGCCCCAGCCCCCGCAAGCCGATCCGGATCGTGATGAATGCGTATGCGGCGGACAGAACCGCATGGAGCACATAAGCAAGCACCGCAAGCCCGGCCAGAATCGGCAGCCAGCGGGCGGGTTCGAGCCCCCCGCACATCTTTGCCAGCCAGTCGGGAAGCGGCCTCGAGCCGAGGAGCGAATCGACGATCAGCGCCAGCGGCCAGGGCTTCAGGAGGCCTGCCGCCAAGCTCAGGCCCAGCAGAACCATGGCCAGCGCCAAGCCGCCCATGTCCGGCCAGAAGAACCGCAGCACGCGCAACGCCTTCCGCATGATCCCGATTGTAGCCCGTGCCCGATCCAAGACCAACGAGAATCCTGGAACACCAGCCCGGCAACAAGCGCGACTGCCGTTCCCGCAAGGAACGCCCGGCTCGCCGTCGACCCTGTCAGCCGGGCCAGAGGGAGACCGATCTCCGTTTGCACAGACCCTTAAAAGCTCAGGAGCATCTGCCAGATGTAGGTGTTGCCGAGGGCGTCGATGTCCTGCCACACCTTCCGGACGAGGTCGGGATTCCCAGTGATGGGCGGCAGCTCTCGAGCCTTGGATTCCCAGGGCAGGCAGACACCCGGAGGGACGCGCGGCGCGGGCCGTTCGCTCATGCCGGCCAGCTTTTCCCGGGCTGAAATCGACGACGGCAGGTCAGCCGGAGGAAGGACCGTCGGCGTCGCTCCCGAGTAGCGGCCGTGCTCGCGGGCGGTCTCGGTCATGATCCGCAGGTTCTCGGCGCTGGTGTCGTCCTGCATGATGGCGCTGGCGTCCATGATATAGCCGCCGTCTGCGGCCACCTCCCGCAGCACTCGAAGGCAGAAGTCGCGCACCTCATCGGGCTTGCCGTAGCTCAGCAGGACATTGGGAATCCCGCCGCTGATGCAGAACCTGGCGCCGAGCCTTCGATGGGCCAGGAACACGTCGCCGCGATCCACATGGAACACGATGCTGCGATCCGGCAATTGGGCGAATGTCTCGAGGTGGTAGTCCCAGTTGCCCTCGGCGTAAAACAGCGTCTGGTGACCTTGCTTCCAGAACTCCTCGATGATCGGCCTGAGCGTGGGCCAGTAATGGGATTCGAACTGCTTGGGATTGACGAACGGGACGCAGCCGCGGTGCATCCAAAAGCCGATCGGGAGCAGCTTCTGGGGATCGGCCGTGGACAAGCCGACATGGCAGAGGTGAGGCATGAGGGCCTCGCAGGCGCGCAGGACCTTGTCCGGCTGCGTCTGCATGTCCATGGTCAGCCCGACATAGCCGCGGAGCTTGTCGCCGAGGATGTCGAACGGGGCCTTGAAGATGCCGGAGATGGCGCAGGGGGTGCCGCATTCCGATCGCAGCCGGGCCGCCTGAGGGCCGAACGCCACGAAGTAGGAGAGCATCGCCATCGCGCTTTTCACCAGAGCCAGGTTGTTCCGATAGGTGGACGGCTCGCCCATGCGCTGGATCTCGGTCGAGACGCGCGGCAGCCAGACCTGGTACAGGAATCCGGTGGGATCGTCGATGAGCGCGTCGTATTCGTCGGCCTTCATGAAGGCCTTTTCTTCGGACGGCTCGATGTAGTTGAAGCCCATCGTGTGCGGAATGCCGATGCCCGGGATGCCATAGTATCTGAGCCCGGCGGCCTGGGCCAAACCAGTCCATACGTAAACCATGTTCGGCACCACCGCATCCCAGTCGTAGTCGCAGGCGCAACGCACGGCGGCATCGAACGCCTTCGTGTAATCGTGCGCCACATCCTGGCACGTATACCCGGCGTACTTCGCGGTGAACTCCGCCACAAACGGCCGGATCGGGACGCAGTCCGGCTTTTCGTTGCGCATGGCGGTCACGTATCGGCGCAAACGCTGCTGATAGAGCTCCTCGGTGTTCACGGAACGATTCATGGTCATTGGCCCATGATCCTGCAGCAAGCAGGCGGCGCCGTCGAGTTGGAACTTTTCCGGCTTGCGGGTGTTGGCTAGTGATACGATAAGGACGCCTATGAATTCACCTTGGAGTTGTGCCGCGGCATCCGCCATCCGTTGGCTGCCACTGCGTCTCGCGCAGATCGGCTTGGCTGCGGTTTTGGCCGTGCTGTTTTCCACGAGCGTGCGCGCAGCCGAAAACCCCCCGGCCGCGCCTCAATCGAATCCGCCCCGGCTCACCGAGAGGGATTACTTGATCGAGGAGCTTGACCTTGCCGAGCAGTTGCTCCAGATCGAGCAAACGCGGTTTGATCAAGGCCGGTCGCCATCGGAGAAGGTCCTGGGCGCACGCCGGAGCGTTCTCTCGCTCAAGCGTCAGCTGGCGGCTTATGACGAACGCACCAAGCGGCCCACGCCGGAGCAGGAGATCGAGCGAAAACGCCGTGTCGAGGAGGACCAGCGGAAGGCCGAAGCCAGGAAACGCGAAGCGGACGCGGAAGCGGAGCGGGTCCAAGCGCTCAAGCAGGAGCTGCTATCGGTGCTGGCGGGCATCGCTCGAAAAGACGCGGATGCCCAGGTGCGCCAGACGGCAGTGATCTCGATCGGCCGTCTGCAACTCGAAGCCAGCATCGAACCTCTGAGCGGCATCGCTCTGAGGGATTCGGACAACAACGTGCGCCAAGCCGCTCTCCAGAACATCATCGGCTTTCGAAATGGCGCCAGCACGGCGGCGCTTCTCGGTCTCTACGACCAATTATCCGATGTGAATCTGAAGCTCGCCGTGCTTGCCGGATTGCAGGAGCACCAGAAAATCACGAACGGATCGGGACCGTGGCGGACTGCGAGCGTGGTTCCCGCCGCTGCCGTGCCGAAGCTGATCGTGGCGGCCCACGAGAGCCCCAGCCGCGAGCTTCGCCAGGCGGCATTGATGCGGTTGGCGGAAGTGCCCGGCGAGAAGATCAGCGCCGACCTGGTGGCCATTTACGATGCCAGCAGCGATAACGAGTTCAAGCAACAGATCGTGAGTTATCTGGGCAATCGGCCGGACGGGACAGCCATGCGCAAGCTGACCGCCATCGCCCAAAGCGATCCCGATCCGCGCGCCCGGCAAATGGCCGTTGACCGGATCGGCCGGGCGCCCTTGGACAGCAATCTGCCGCGGATGCTTCCGCCAGGCATGCGGTTTCCTCAGCCGCTGCCCCCTGGGCCCCCGCCCCTACCGCGAAGGTAAGGGTCTGTGCAAAAATTAATTCCGGTTTTGCTGGAGGGGATTGGGCGGGCTGGCAAGGCGCGACGAGCGAGCATACCCGC
>CAYWIM010000054.1:0-32308 GCA_964458325.1 uncultured Verrucomicrobiota bacterium | reverse complement strand
GAACAATCCCCTCTCCCTCCGCCCTCCCCCCGCCCGTCCGCGCGGGGGGAAAATAAGATTGCCTGCATTCCGAAATTTCTGTATACCTTCGTTCATTAACATTCGTTCGCATTGACATATGAAAAGCATCTTGGCTCGAACCGTCTTGCTGGCTGCTATCGCAGGATCCATTTTCACGCTCTCCGCATATTCCCAGGCCCTTCCACCTGTCCAGGATCATCCGGACGGGCCGTGGTACATGCCCGGCGAAATCCTCATTAAGTTCAAGGGCGATGCCACCGACGCCCAGCTCAAGGATGTCGTCCGCATGGCCGGCGTCACCGCCGCTGCCCATGTTCAAACTGCGGCCATGAAAGCCCGGGGCGACAACGGCCTGACTCGCGCCATCACCGCCCGGCCCTTCGCTCAAGCCATCCAAGCCCTCCAGAACCACCCGGCCGTCGAGTTCGCCCAGCCCAACTGGGTTTATAAACACCAGGAGGTTGTCGTGAACGATCCACTCTTCGTGGACGGCAACCTCTGGGGGATGTACGGAGCCAACACAATCCCGGCTAATGCATACGGCAGCGGCGCCGCCGCCGCCTGGGCCGCCGGATCCGCCGGCTCGAAAGACGTTTACGTCGGCGTCGTTGATGAAGGCCTCCAGTTCGACCACCCCGACCTCGAGGCCAACATCTGGACCAATCCAGGTGAAATCGAAGGGATCGCAGGAGCGGACGATGACGGAAACGGATACATTGACGACATCCACGGATGTAATGCGATCGACGGTAGCGGCGACATTTTCGATGCGATGTTCGACGACCATGGCACCCATGTCGCTGGAACCATCGGCGCAGTCGGTGGCAATGGCATCGGAGTCGTGGGTGTCAATTGGACGGTCAATATAATCTCCGGCAAATTCCTCGGCCCCGAAACCGGCACCACCCTCGATGCGATCGAGGCCATCGATTACATGACGAATCTGAAGTTGAGCAAGGGGATCAATATCGTCGCGCTCAATAACTCGTGGTCCGGTGGCGCCTACGACGCCGCCCTGCTGGCTTCGATCGTGCGCGCCGCTCAGGCGAATATCCTGTTCGTGGCCGCCGCAGGCAACGGCAACTGGCGCGGCAGAGCGATCAACACCGACACCTCGCCCGTCTATCCCGCCTGCTACAACACCACCGCGGGCGCCGGCTACGACGCCGTGATCTCCGTGACCGCCATCGACTCTGCGGGCGCCAAGCCCACCTGGGCCAACTACGGCCTCACAACGGTCGACCTCGGCGCTCCCGGCGTCGGCATCTACTCGACCGTGCCGACGGACGGCTACGCCAGCTACGGTGGCACATCGATGGCCACGCCCCATGTCGCCGGCGCCATCGCCCTCTATGCAGCCCAATACCCCGGCGCAACCCCCCAGGCCATCCGATCCGCCCTCCTCGCTTCCACAACCGCTACCTCATCCCTCGCCAACACCGTCACCAAAGGACGACTCGATATCGTCAAGTTCCTGGCCACAACCCCGGAAGGTTGGGAGCAGCCCACCACCGCGCCAGCGGCGCCATCGGCCTTCAGCGCCACACCGGTTTCCCACACCCAAATCAGCCTTGCCTGGACCGATAACTCCGGGAACGAAACCCGTTTCGAGATCGTCAGAACCGGCGGCGCGTCCGGTTCCACCACAATCACCCTCCCGGCCAACACCACCGCCTACACCGATTCGGGCCTGACTCCGGCAACCCCCTACTCCTACTCGATTAAGGCCTGCAACAACATCGATTGCTCAGATGCAGCCACGGCTTCAGCCACCACGCGGGACGCACCCGCGCAAGCAACCGCAACGTTTGTTGGATCGGACGAGAGAACTCAAGGAAATTGGATACACGTATTTGGTGACCAGGGCTATGACATCATAAAGTATAAATTCGCCGCTGATGTCGTGACGCCTGCCGGATGTCTTGTTCATACTGCTTGGGCTCCTTTGCCCACGGACCTGCGCGCGCTCCAAACTCCCGACGGCACTTCCCGATTCCTCCAATGCTATTACTCCCCGAATACCGCAGGTGATTCGTTCTTCACCATCGATCTCAACTTCACAGATAAGGATCCGACGGATCCGACAGGGCTTGGATACAATACCCATCGCGTCTCGCTTTATTGCATTGATTACGACAACGATGATCCACTCAAACTGAGACGACAACAGATCGAAATCTTCGATCGCAATTACGGAAACCCACTGCTGATCGAACCGCAAACGCTCGAGTCGTTCGTCAACGGCACTTACCTGACATGGGACATCGCCGGCCCGGTGACAATCAAGATCACTCGGCTCGCTGGAGATAACGCGGTGGTGAGCGGCATATTCATCGGCGATCCCGATTACGTCTATGTTCCGCCGCCAACCCCCTATCCTCCCAGCGCTCTTATCGCCACTGCCGTTTCCAGGAGCCAGATCAATCTTTCCTGGACCGACAACTCGAGTAACGAAGACGGATTCAAGATCGAGCGATCCAAGTCACTCACCACCGGATTCGTTCAAATCGCAACGGTCGGGGCGGGTGTGACAACGTTCTCGAACACCGGTCTCGCGAAGAACACCACCTATTACTACCGCGTTTGCGCCTACAACGCCGGCGGCGATAGCGCGTATTCGACCGCATCCGCCAAAACACCGGCGAGATAGGTTGCAGGCCGAGCGAACCGTTTCGGAGCGCCGGCCTCCTGGCCTGTGGCGCTGTAGCCGCCGTCGTGAGGAGGCGGATCTCGCCGCTTGCCATCGAAAAACCGGCATTTCATTGCCCCAAAAAACTCAAAAACACGCAAAAAGAGTTGCTCCGTTCCGTGGACCATCCGTGCTATTTGTTCGGCGTCCACGGAGTGGCCGCCCTACCTTTCGGCATGCAAGGTAGGGCGTGCGCTCCGCCGCGCGCCGGGCGGTCAGCTTACAGCCATCGGCGCGGCGTCCACGGAGTGGCCGCCCTACCTTGAGGCTTTCGGCTCGATGGAGCAGCAAATCCTCCCCTGGCCCCGCCGCTTGGGCTTTGAACCCTTGTCCCCAGTTCTGGTGACTGGCGGCTTACCTGGGATCCTGTATCTTGGCATCAGATTCGGTTGGTGCAGAAGTGCGGTTCCGTGTGTGAAAGGCGTATGTCCGCAGCGCCGCACCGGTCGAAGGCAGAGATCGAGTGGCGAGCAGCTCATTGTTCTCACCAGAAGGGCGGCCGGGTAAAACCCGGCCCCTTTTTTTTGCCGATGCGAGCCCTTTTGCCAACGAGCTATTGTCTTCGCTTGAGCGCTTCGGCAGCCCGCAGGTCGGAGTCCATCATCAACCGAACCAAATCCGCCATGCGGGTCTTCGGCTCCCAAGCCAGAAGCCGTCTGGCTTTGCTGGAATCGCCGACCAGCAAGTCCACCTCGGAGGGGCGATCATATTGATGGTCTTGCACGACATGCTCGCGCCAGTCCAGGCCGGCATATTCGAACGCCAATTCGGCGAACGATTGAACGGTGTGGCTTTCGCCGGTGGCGATCACGTAGTCATCGGGCTGATCCCGCTGCAGGATCCGCCACATCGCCTCGACGTACTCCGGCGCGTATCCCCAATCCCGCCTCACGCCGATGTTTCCCAGATGGATGGCCGTCTGCCAACCGTGTTTGATCCGGGCCGCGCCTTGCGTGATCTTCCGGGTCACGAAATTCTCGCCGCGGCGCGGAGATTCGTGGTTGAAGAGAATCCCATTGGACGCATGCAAGCCGTAGGCTTCGCGGTAGTTGACCACCAGCCAGTGCGCTAGCAGCTTCGAGCACGCGTAGGGCGAGCGGGGCGCAAAAGAGGTGCGCTCGCTCTGGGGCGCCTCTCGAGCGCTTCCGTACATCTCGGAAGACGATGCCTGGAAAAACCGCGTCTGCTTCACCCGTCCAGCGAGGCGGATCGCCTCGAGGACCCTTGCCGTCCCCCCGCCGTTAATTTCGATGGTGGAATCGGGCATGGCAAAGCTGATCCCGACATGGCTTTGCGCCGCCAGATTATAGACCTCGCGAGGCGCAATCTCGTCGAGCAATCTCACCAGCGAGCCCGTGTCGGTCAGGTCCCCATAATGAAGGAACAGGCGCGGGTGATCGCCGAGGGTCGCACCCCAGAGGTGATCGATGCGCTCGCGCGCCAGCGAGGAAGTCCTGCGCACAACGCCATGCACCTCGTAGCCCTTCTCGATGAGCAGCTCCGCCAGGTACGATCCGTCCTGCCCCGTGATCCCCGTAATCAATGCTCTTTCCATGATGTATTAGGGTTTGTGATCCGGGCTGGTCCTGCCGGGCAGGGCCGTCTTGGCATCGGTCGCGGCGGCCCCGCAGCCGGGCAGAACAGCGGGATAACCGGGGATCTCATGAGTTCCTTCCGCCCGCGGATCCTCATTTCCAGTCCGCATCGCGGACCTCGATTTTCGATCCTGTGCCAAAAGGATAGTAAGGCTGGATCACACCGCCTTCGGCATTGACCAGAGCCAGTCCATATCGGTTCTCGTGGAACAGGGTGAACAGGATTCGTTTGCCATCGGGCGACCAGGCGGGCCAGGTCTTGACGCCTGGACCCGCTGTGACCTTTCGAAGGCGGCCGCCGTCAGATTGAACCACCCAAATCTCAAACTGGCCGCTCCGATTCGAGGCAAAGGCCAGTTGCTCGCCAGCGGGCGACCAGCAAGGCTCGATGTTCTCGGCATGATCGAGAAACACCTGCCGAACCTGCATCGATCGCAGATCCAGGATCCAGAGCTGCTGAAACACACGGACCGCACCTTGCCGCGGGCCCACCACGATCCCGGATGCATAAGCCACCTGCGTGCCGTCGGGCGACACCGAAGGATAATCCTGATTTCCCGTGTGGCGCACCAGGACCTCCGGTTCCCGGCGCCCCGGAATCCGGCAGCAGATGTCCGAGTCCTCGCCCGCGCTGGACACCGCATACCGCACAAACAACCAATCCTTCGTGGCCGGCTGCCAAGCAGGCCGAACCGCCCCCGACAGGGTCTGGATCAAGCTCCATCCCTCCTTCGCTCCCGGATGGCGGGCAAAAACCTGCACCTCGCTTCCTCCCGCCTCGAATGCGATCTGGGCGCCATTGCTCGAAAGCCTGACCGCCATCTGATCCGTCCCGCCACCGCTCGAGAGCCGCTCGGGGGCCCCGCCGATGCCCGGCTGGTGATACGCCATCCATCTCCCCTCCTCGAGCGCTGAAAATACGATCCCCGCGCTGCTCGAGCCGAAGGCCGCTCCCGCACACAAGCCGATCATGCATGCCCGCAGGATCCGCCCGATGCCCAAATGAAATCCTCCTCGAGTTTCCATTTTGAGAAAAAACTGTCGACCTGCCTGCCCCAGCGATAGACCGCCCAATTCGTTATCTTCATCTGGGCGTGGCCGTGTCCTTGACCACGCGCACCTTTCGGCTAGCCACGCCCACCTGGCCGGCGAAACTCGAGAGGTTGACCGTCAGGATGTGCTCCCCGGCGGGGATCTGATGCAGCTCCCAATTCCAGTTGTAGGGAACATACCCCCGCTCGGCCTCGGCGAAGAACACGTTGTCCACGAAGAAAATGATCTCGAACTGACCCTTCAACAGATCGTCCTTGTCCGATCGATCCACGTCGATTCGAACATTCACCGAGTTCGTCACGATGGGCAAGGTCCCACCGCCGTCCGGCATTTGCGGAAACGCCATCTCGACCCGGGGCGCGCGCGCCCATCCCGGCGGGACGAGCCCCTCGGCCCGAAAGCCCGAAGTGGCCTGGGGATCCCGCGGCCGCTTCGGCTTCTGCGGACGCTTCTGTCCCCGGCCCAGCTTGTAGTCGCGATAGGTCTCCTGATCGTTCCCGTAGGCAATGACGGTGGCCTGCGGAAAGGTCACGTAGGTGATGAGGACCTTGAAGTCCCTGTGCTTGTGAAAGACGATCAGCTTGCTTTCGTCCCGTCCGTCCCAGTATTCCGTCACGCTGCCGCTGGGCCGGGGCTTCCAGTCAACGAGCGTCTTCAGCATCGGCCCGCCCTGCAGACCCAGCCGGATCAGAACCCGCGCAGCCTGCGGCAGCTGATACTCGACCGTGCCAGCTTCGTCGTCGAACCTCGCCGCGGTGAGATCGCCCACCACCCCGCCTGAAAAGGTCGCCGGATCGAAGACCGGCCCCGAGGCGGCTTCGAGCGTGAACGTGTATGCCTCGTCCGGAACGAGCTTGCCTTCCTGGTCCTTTCCATCCCAGACCGCTTTGTGCGCGCCGGCGGATTGCGGCGCGGATTCGACCAGGCGCCGCACGAGGCCGCCATCGCAATCATACACGCCGACGGTGATCGCGTCATCGCGTTCGAGCTCGTACCGGAGCTCGACACGCTGTTCCTTGGTGGGGTTGAAAGAAGCGCTCCCGACGCGGACTTCGGTGAAGAGATCCTGGGGACCCTGCGCGCCGAGCACGGACGCGGCCCAGCACAAACCCAGGCTCAAAACCCAACCGGATGTCTTGGTTTTCATATCGATTTTCCTCCTGCACCCGTTGGACGCGGCACGCAACATGATCCGGACTCGATTCGCGGGCAAGCCCCGCGGATGACGCCGGCGATATACTCGATCTCCTCCAACCGCAGGGAGGAGGCCGAAGGCAAATAAAGGCCATCCCGGCACAGCCGCTCGGCGATGGGGAACCGCTCGGAGGCGTGCGCGCGCCGATAGACCGGCTGGCAGTGGACGGGGACGAAAAAGGATCGGGTCTCGATGCCGTTTTCCGCCAGACGCACCCGCAGTTGGTCTCGGGTTAAGCCATATTCCTCCGCATCCACCAGGACGCCGTACATCCAATAAACGCTGCTCGCCCAAGGCGCCTCGACCGGGGTGCGGATCCCGGGAATCGAGGCCAGGGCGCGCGTATAGGCCGCGGCGTTGCGGCGGCGGGCTGCAATCAGCCGCTCGCATTGCTCCATCTGCGCCAGGCCGACGGCCGCTTGCAGGTTGCTCAGCCGATAGTTGAATCCGATGTATTGGTGCCAGAAATGGCGTTCGGGGCTGAAGGCATGGTCGCGCAGCGTGGCGGCCAGGCGCGCGAAATCGGCGTCGTTCGTGGTCACCATGCCGCCCTCGCCCGTGGTGACAATCTTGTTGGCATAGAAGCTGAATCCGGCCGCCAGGCCCAGCCCCCCCACCGGCCGGCCTTTATACCGAGCGCCGTGCGATTCCGCGGCGTCTTCGATGACCGCCAATCCGTGCCGCTCGGCCAGTTGGATCAGCGGATCCATGTCCACCGGGTGGCCATAAATATGGACGGGCATGACCGCGCGCGTGCGGGAAGTGATCTTGGCGGCCACCTGCTCGACATCCATCTGCCAGTGCCGCGGCTCGCAGTCCACAAGCACCGGCCTGGCCCCGCAATAGGTGATCGCGTTCGCCGTCGCGATCATCGTAAACGTCGGAATGATGACCTCGTCCCCGGGTTCGAGCCCGAGCGCGGCCGTCATCAAATGCATCGCCGCGGTCCCGCTCGAGCAGGCGATCCCGTATCGGGTGCCGCAGAACCGCGCGAAAGCCGCCTCGAAGTCGCGCGTGAAGCCGCCGGCCGACGAGATCCAGTTGCTCTGGATCGCCTGGCGGACATACTCGATCTCGTTGCCGCCCAGGACCGGCTCGCAAACCGGGATGATGGGGCGCGAGGAGGCCGGGCATCCGTCCGCGCCCTGGGGACGGGGTTTGACCTCCGGATCAGCCGCCGGCAGAAGGCCCGCAAGCTCCCTCATTTCCTCCGGCGAGAGTTCGGTGCGCTTCAACATGAGCATCGGCTTTCACGCGCCGCCAGCGACAGCGAAATCGGCATCCCTTAACACGTGCGAGACAGCCGGCATACGGTGGCTATGTACTTTCTGCCTTTGACCAGGTAATCCCATAGGGTGGCGCCTGTTTTGCTCTCGCCTGCCGCGCGCGGCATGCAGACATAGGGCACCTCATGCACGCGGAAACCATGCTGTAGCGCTTGCACCAAAAAGTCAATGCAATACTCCCCGTAATCGCCCCGCAGCCTCACGGCGCGGAGAACATCCGCCCGCGCCGCGATGAATCCGCTCGTGTAATCGTGGACCTGGCGTCCCAGCATCTGCTGAGCGAACCGGTTGATGAGCCAGCTCAGCATCCGCGCGCTGGCCCCGTGGCCCCGGTCGGCCCCCCCCCGAATCCAGCGGGATCCGACTGCAACGTCCGCACCCCCCTTCCAAACCTCGCCGACCAGCCTGGCGACGTCCGCCGGCAGCATCGACATGTCACAGTCCATCCACGTCACCAGCTCGGCGCCCATCGAATCGATCGCCAGATCGATGCCCGCTTGCAGGGCGGAGGTCAGCCCGCGCTCGATCGATCGGCGGATCAGCCGGATCGAGCCCGGCGGCGCTGCGCCGCCATTGTCTTTCATGAGCTGCTCGACCGCTTCGCTTGTGCCGTCCGGCGAATCGTCATCCACAACCACGACCTGGTGGGGCGTGATGGCATGATCGAGAATTCCCAGGATGAGACCCCGGACGTTATCCCGTTCATTGGCGGTGGGCAGCACCGTGCAGGTCAGCGGGGCCCGGTTCTCTTCGCCGTTGCTCATCGTCCGTCAACGCGCGAGGCCGAAAATGGCGAATGCCCCGCGAAATTGCCCCCAGAGCTCGCTCCAGGACCGGGTGCGGACCAGGCGGCGCAGGATATGGCTGGGGCGGAGGTAGAACTCGATGTTGGCCTGGTCGAGAAATCGCTGGAACTGGGCCTCCGTCAGCGCCGGAGGCACGTAGGGCGTGGTCTCATGATCGCAGATGCTTGTCATTCTCGATACATCGAGGGAATAGCCTTGGGCCGCCAATCGCTCGTGCAGCTCGCACCCGGCGAAGGGGACGAACTTGTTGAAGTGGGCGTAATCCAGCTTGAGCCGCTTGGCAAAATCCACGGTCCGGCGCAGGCTGGCCCATGTCTCGAGAGGGGTCCCGACGATAAAATCGCCGCGGACGCTCAAGCCGGCTTCTTGGGCCCAGCGAACGGCTTGCTCGTTGCGCTCGACCGTGCTGCCCTTGCGCAGGGATGCCAGCACCTCCGGATCGCCTGATTCCAGCCCGTAGAGCACCTGCCAGCAGCCCGACGCCCTCATGTGCCGCAATAGCTCGGGCGTGACGGTATTGACGTGAGTCAGGCACGTCCACGGAAACCGCCAGTTCTTGGCCCGCAGCCGGTCGCAGATCTCGATGACCCGCCGCTGATCGAAGGTGAACGTGTCGTCGAAAAATCGGATCTCGAGTGCCTTGTGCCGATGCAGGCATTCATCGACTTCCGCCAACACCCGTTCCGGGCTGTGGGCGCGCGCCTCATTCCCAAAAACATTTCGATCGCAGAACGTGCATCGGTAGGGGCATCCGCGCGAGGTGATCACGGCGGCCAGAGGCAGCCGCCGATAGGAGGCGGGCGTGGGCGAGTAGGCAGCCAGCGGCGGCAGCAGCTCCCTCGCGGGCATGGGCAGCTGGTCCAGATCCTGGATGTACGGGCGGGGCTCCGTCACAACCACCCGGCCATCTCGCCGAATGGCCAGTCCCGGCACATTCGTCAGATCGGCGGACGCGTCTTGCTCGAGATGCCGAACCACCTCGAGCATGGTCCATTCGCCTTCGCCCACGACGCCGATGTCAAAATCGTCCTCCGCCAGCGCCAGTGCAGGCACGGCCGAAACATGGGCACCCCCCAGGACGAGCACGGCCTCCGGCATATGGCTCCGGATGCGCCGCGCCGTGAGACGCGCCTCGGCAAAAGCCGGTGTCGTGCTGGTGATGCCCACGATCCGCGGCTGGAGCGTGCTCAGCGCGGCCATCAGCGAGTCCAAAGATAGTCCGAGGGTGCAATCGTAGATCCGGGTTGGATATCCGTGCTGCTCGAGAACGGCGGCCAGATAGGCCAAGCCCAATGGCGGAATCAGATTGACCACGGCCTTCATGCTGGCGGTCTTCCCGGCCACGTGGTCGGCCGTATACGGCGGCGCGATGAGAGCGATCGGTGTCAATCTCGGCTAAGGGTTGGTGCAACAATTCATTCCGCCTTTGGCGGGAGCGCCGCCGGGCCAAAGGCGGCGTCCCTGCATCCAGATCCACTCATACCCCAGCAGCGACAGTAGAATCAAGCAGCCGTCGTAAGGCAAGCGGTATCGGGGCGCCCCGTAGAAAACAAACGCCACCAGCGTAATGCTCAGCAGCGGCAGCACCGCCATGCCCTTGGCGTGCGCCGGAAGCAGATCCCTCCTCCCGCTCGATGGCGCTGCGGATCCGTTTCCATCTCGATTCCTGAGACGTGCCGGCAGCGGCGCCACCAGCCCAATCAGCGCCGGCAGCAGCAAGAGCAAACACACTCCCGCCCTCAACCACTGTTCGAACCGGGGCTGAATCTCGGCCAGCGGCCAGTAAGGCACTGCCCCATACAGATCCAACACGTGCTCGATGGAATAGGTCAGCCAGGTCATGGGATGGTCCCGGAGGAAATCCCACGTCGTTCGGAGAAGGAAGAAACCGTCGAGAATGTCGTGGTTGAGAATGATCGGATCGTTCTTGGCCTTGTAGTATAGAGCGGGGGGCGTGCTGTGCACCCAGCGCCCATCCTGCCGGTCCATGCCCACGACATACTTCGCGTAGGTGCGGCCGTGCAGGAGCTCGAGCGCGATGCTGGCCATGGCCCGGCGGGCCGGATCTTCCGCAGGCGGGGCGCTCGTCTCCCTCGTGGCGAGGCCGGCCGCCAGCACTGCGCCGGCCAGCCCCGCGAACAACCACCGCTGCCGGCGCAACAGCCCGTACCACCCGCTCGCAACCAGCAGAAGCAAGGCAAGCAGCCATACGTTCTCCTTGAATTCCGCCGCCAGGGCAAAGGCCGTCCCGGAAAGCACGCCGCCCAGGAGATGGGCGGCCGAGCTCCGCCAGCCGCGGAGATAGAAGTAATAGCCGGCAACCACCAGAAACATAAAGAGCGTCTCCGTGAGGAGGAAGCAGCATTGGCACCCAAACGGCACGTAAACCGCCGCCGCGAGCAACGCCCACCTCCCCACCGCCCGCCCCAGGAGGCGAACCCCGATCAATCCGATCAGTACGCACGTGATCAGGTCGGCGCCGATGTTGAGCAAAGGGAACGTTCGGATCGGGTCCAGGCCCGCGTGGCGCAGCGTCGCACAGAGCTTCGGAACCGCCGGGCACGCGATGGATTCGTCGTAGGCGCTGAGCGGTTCGCCGCGGTATAGCTGGTCGCCAAGCCCTGCGTAATACTCCATGTCCGAGAATCGGTTCAGCATCGGCGCCTGCGCCAGGAAGTGCCAGCAGGCCAATCGCACCGCGAGGCCCGCCGCCACGCAAACCGCCAGCCAGGATCGGCCAATGGCTTGAATCGCCGTCATTCTAAACACCGTCGTACGTGTAGGCCCGCTCCTCCTGGATGGCCCGCAGGAAGAAATTGTCACTCCTCTCCGCCAGGTTCCTCTCCCTGGCGACAGAATCCAGGCCGAGGAAAAGGAACTGGCGGTCGTCTTCGACCATATAACCGCGCTGGATCAGCTCCTCGATGGCCTGCTGGAAATCGGGCGGGCCAGCCCCGAGGGCGGCTTGCCGCGCGGCGCGCTCGAGCTGCTCCCGACCGCACGGCTGGCGGGCGGCCAGGAGGATGGCTCGAGCCGCTCCTCGATAGCAATCGGTCCGATCAACCCCCGCCCGCCGGTCGCGCACGATGACCTGGTCGTCCTGCGCGACGAAATCGAGCATCGAGCGGCTCGATTCGCTCTTCCACGCGGCGATGGCCACCTGCGCCGGCCGGCTGCAGGCCGGCGGACCGATGGGACACATCCGGTCGCCATGCCGGTTGCGGTCCTGGAAACAATAGGCAAATTCCGCGATGGCTGCCGCCGGGAGCGCGTAGATGTATCGGTAGGCCTTGCTGGGCTCGAGCTGCAGGTTCCACCGGGCCGCTTCCCGATAGAGCGGGCTGTGCCGATCGATCGAAATGCGGATCAGTTGTTTCGGAGGCGGCAGATGGTAGAGCTTGGGAATCACCGCGGCCATCGCCTCGTAGTCCGCTTGCGTCTCGCCCGGAATCCCCGCGATGACATGCCAGATGACGTCGATCCCCAATTCGCTGGTCATCACCAGAAAATGCAGGTTGTCCAGAAGCGTGGCGCCCTTGCGCATGATCTCCAGGAGCCGCGTCGAAAGGCTCTCGAGGCCGGCCCCGAGATATCGGACGCCCGCCGATCGGAGCACGTCCAGTTGCGAACGCGTCGCTCCCACGGTGAGCTCCTGCCACATCGCCCGGTAGGGACGTTCGGACTGGAATTGCGGAAACGCTCCTTCCAGCAGGGCCGGATTGATCACGTTGTCGCTCACCATCACGTAGTGGACCTGATACCGCGCGCAGAGCTCGGTCAATTCCTGGACAAATCGGGCGGGGCTCTTCCCTCGAAAGATGTTGCGCGGGCCGTTCAAGCCGCAAAACAAACACTGCCGGCGCTGCCCTTTCCAGCAGCCGCGCGAGCCTTCCATGGGGATCGAGTAAAAATGCCGCCGCCAGCCTTCGCCTTTTCTCAGCAGATCGAAATAATCGCTGTAGTCGGGAATCGGCAGATCGTCGAGACGTGGGATCATGTCGGGCTCGATATCCGCCGCCTGGGCGGGCAATAACCCGGGGCTGCTCTCGAGCCCGCGGCGCGATACGATGCCCCTTTCAGGGAACGCATTCCGCTCCGGGTCCTCGAGCCACTCGGCTAAACCGACCAGGCACCGCTCGCCCTCGCCGATGCAGACGTAATCGATGAAATCGAAGGCCTTCAGCAGGCCGATGCCCATCTCCGCCATGCAGTTCGCCCCGCCAAAGACGATCGGCTTTCGCGGATAGCGAGCGCGAAGGCGGCGCGCCAGCGCCAGCGAGGCGGCATTCTGCTCGTAGGAGGTGCTGAAGCCCAGCAAGTCGTACCGGGCGAAGTCGCGCGCCGCGACCTCCTCGAGCCAGGCCGTGGCTTTGGCTTCGATGGCGCGCATCCGGCGGATGTGGCTGAGATAGACGGCGCGGTTCAGCACGAGGGCATTATCGACGCCGCGCATTGCCGGCCGAATGATCTCGCGAAAAAAAACCTCCCAATCCGGGACTTGCTCGCTCAGCAGCCCGGCGAAGATGCGTTCGCCGAGCAATACGGGCGATGCCCAGCCTTGGAGGAAAGAGTACTCCTCCGGGCCAATGTGGTGGGCAAACTCGAGCGCGTGGTTGCCGACCACGCACTCATGGCCCGCCTGGCGCAAACAGGCCTTCAGCAAGCCGGTCCCCAAGTGCGGAGAGTGCACGATCCCGAACGGCAAGTAGTGGATCAGAACTTCCACGGATCAAACCGGTTCGAGTCGGACAAACCGCCCCCTGCGGGAGGATCAACAATGCGGTCGCGGCGCTTCCGGCCAATGCCCACCCGATCCTCGCCAACGCCGGGGCCGGCCGGCATCCCGGCAGAAAACCGGGCGCCGGGACGCGTCGGCAAATCGATGATCGAGTCCGCCAGCTCCCGATCCTGGACGTCCTGGCTCATCAAGATCAGCAGCAGATCCGGACGCGCCGCCCGGATATCGGGAACGATCCGCCGGCGGACGTCGAACGGGATATGCGAGAGAGCCTCGTCCAGAATGAGCACCTGAGGCTGATGATACATGGCGAACGCCAGGAACAGCCTCTGGCACTCCCCATCCGAGATGAGGTTCCAATCCATCGCGATGGGATTCCGGATCCCCAGCGGCAACGAGTCGATCAGTTGCGCGCATTGGCAGATCTCGAGGCACCGCTCGAGCCGGGGCTGATCGAGCTGGCTGTCAGGGTGGCTCAGCTCGCAGTTCTCCGCGATGGTTCCTGCCGGCCAATAGCCCTCTTTTTCGAGATAGATGATGCGGCAGGCGACATACGGCGCAATCCCCGGCATCTCCTTGAAGCGATACTCCCCCTCGACCATCGGCAGCAGCCCGGCCAGCACCAGGCCCGTCGTCGTCTTGCCTGAACCGTTCGGACCCGCCAGCAGATAGCTCCGGCCAGGCTCGAGCTCGAGGTCCAGCAGCCGGATCCGCTGATCCCCGCGGAGGACCGTCGCGCGATGCAGTTGCAGGCACCGCAGCGGAGTCTCAGGAGCGCCTCTCGATGGGGCCTCGGCGGACGCCAAGGCCGGACTTCGGCGGTCGCGCAAATCGTATATCCAGTAATACCGCTTCAAGGCCGCCCGGGTCTCCTGAAAGCCGAGGAAAAAACCAATGAGATAATGGATGGGAATCGCCATTCGACCATAGAGCACCAGAAACGCAAAGATGGTGCCCAGGGACTCGACGATCGAGCCTTGCTGGAAGCCCAGGAAAAGAATGAAGAACGTGAAGATGATGTGCGCATGCCCCGCGCCGGAGCCCAGCGCCGTCTCGATCATGCGCATATTGATCTCGATCCGCCACCGAGGACGATACCTCTCGATCCATTGGCCCAAGACCGGCGACAGCAACCGAAATACCTTCAACGTCACAATGCCCGAAAGCATGTTCTGAATCCGGCCGCTGAGATCCTGGTCGATTCGGCGTATGGCCGTCTGGCGCTGGAGCAGAATCCCTGCGAAACGGATCTGGAAAAGAAAAAGCAGCGCAAAGAACACCAGGCAGATCAGCGCCAGTCGAACATTGAAATAGAGCATCAAGCCGAAACAGCCCAGCAGCAGCAGGATGTTCGTATACAGACCGGTTAGGTCCGAAAAGACAAAGCCAGCGACTCGCAGCGTGTCGTTGAACAGGCAGTACAACAGATCCCCGCGCGGCAGCGACTTGACCACCGAGAGATCCTTCCCCAGGAAGTTCTGGAGCGAATCCTGGAGAATGCGGACGTGAATGCGGTAGGCGAGGTGAAGCCCGAAATAGTTCAAGACCAGCTCCGTCGAAAACCGTGCGCCGTAGTAGAGCAGCGCCAGCCCGCTGATGGCCAGGAAGGGTTTGAGATCCCGGTGCAGGACCACCTGCTGCGTCGCCAGCTGGATCAGAAACGGCTCCGTGAGCGTCAGCGGGATGGCCACCAGCACAATCAGCCCCATCAGCAGCGCCAGCCGCCAGCGGTCGGCGCTCAGATACCTCAGAGCCCGCCGCAAATGGTCCAGAGTTGACGTGTGACTCGATTGCACCTCGCTGCTTCCGATGAGCGCGGTTCACTGTAGCGGCCAAGGGCGCCATTGACACGAAAAAAACCGAACTCACCGGCTCAATGCGCGATGCGACCGGCCGATGCCGGGCCGCCGATGGCCGTGTCCGCCAATGGATGCGCCCTCCCCTTCGATCCGTCCACGGCTCCCGGCTCGAGTCGATCCCCGCGATCCAGGGGCTCGTTTGCCTTGGCGTTGCGGCCCAAAGCCACCCATTCGACCATGCCGTCGGTGGTGGAACCGGCATCGAGCGGCAGCACCGTGAGGCTGGGAGTGCCGGCCCGGCGATTGTCGAGACGGACGATGCCGGCAGACTCCCGCTCGAGCACGAGGGCCGCCGAGTCTTCAGAAGCCTTGAGCGATAGGCCCGCCGGAAGCTGCAGCCAGGCGGGTTGATCGTAGCCCAGGGAGACGATCAGCAGGCGGTCCATCCTGCACCAGAGGGCGAAGAAACCCGTGGCGCCATAATGATCGGGCAGGAGCAATCGGTCTTCTCTTCGATGGATCCACTTCACCGGAAACGCCGCTTCGAGCAGAGGCCGCACGGCCTGGATCCGGGAACCGGCTTCGGCGATCGCGCGTTCATAGGCCGGCAGGCCGCCGTAGCCGAATGCTTCCTTGGTATCGGCCCGCTGACAGTACATCAGGCCGCGAGGCGCAACCGACAGGCATGCGAAGATGAGTCTCCGGATCTCCATCTCCGGCAGACGATCCGCCGGACGATCGGCCGATACGAACAATCCTGGCAGGACAACCTGACGGGCGGGCTCGATCAGCGCCCGGTCAAACGAGAGCCAGTACAGCACGTCCTCGAGAGTCCCGCCGGCAGCCTGGATCTCGAATGTGCTGCACCCGACATAATCCGAAAGGCGCCCGTACACGTAATGGGAGCGCGGCCGATTGGCCGCATGGAGATGGATCAAGGCGGCGGGCCGGGACGCGGGCTGGATCGGCGGCCGATCGTCCAGCGCGGAAGGCAGCCGCTCGAGCATCCGCCGCGCATCGTCGAGGTAGGTGCCAATGGGCAATCCACGCTCCCGTTCGACAGCGCAAAAATCGATGTCGATCTCGAAGATCGGGCCGCCCTGGCGGCGGAGCGGGCCCGCTGGATCGAGATGGAGCTCCGGACGAGTGTCATTCTGGCATTCGGTGAGAAAAAAACCCGGCTCGGCGGCAACTTCGGCAGCTTGGATCCACTGGCCGTCCGCCATCAGGATGACCGAGCATGCGGCGCCAGCGGGCGGGGCGTCCTGGACGCGGATTCTGGCCAAACCATGGGAGGGAACCCGGATGGGCTTGATCGGAGGCAGCTCGACTCCGTTGAGCCGGAGAGAGTCGATCGCGCGATCTTGATCGGATAGGTTGGCGACCGTGAGCCAAGCCTCCGAGCCCGTCGTGATCAGGTCCCGGAGGATCAGATCGGGCTGGCGGGCGTGCCGGGCTTCGAGCACGAAGTTCGTCGCGAGAGGAGTGACCCGGCAGTCGATGATCTCATCGCGCTGGCGCGGGTCCACCAGCGGGATCCGGATCTCGATGACCTGTTCGTGATCCCAGACCTGGACAAAGGGCACCGCCCGCCAGGACCCGTTCCGGGTCTTGGCGGAAACCGCCTCGGACAAGCGGGCCCGCAACATCGGCAACGGAGGACCGTCGATCTTCAGCAGGAGGCGGTGCATCCCCGGATCGTGAAGCGAGTGCTCCTGGAACAACACCAGCGGCGGAAATTGCCCGTTCAGCTCGAGCTTCGGGCCTTTCCAGGATGCCGGCCACTCGATCATCGGCGCGATGAGCCATGCCAGCAAGGCGACCAGCAGGAGAAACAGGCTCGGGAACCAAACCTTACGAAAAAACATAATCATCGCCTGTCCGAGCGGTCGCCAGCCAGCACCTCGATACTCCTTGCGCCTGGAGCTCGCGCCGGCTCAGCCCCAGGAACAGATAGCGATCGTCCTCGGCCAGCAGATGCGAGGCGGCCACCAGCTCCTCGATCCGCCCCCGGATGTCCGCATCCGACGCGGCCGGGAATGTCCGCCGAACGTTCGCGCAGATGCCTCCGAAATCCGTGATGCTCAGCGCGGATTCGACAATGGCGCGCTCGATCCCAACAAGGCAGGTTCGGATCTCGGTCCCGGATCGAGTGTCGATCAGCTCGAGTCCTGCATCGGTCGCCTCATAGTCGAAGCGGACGTTTTTTTGCTTCAAGAAGGCGTGCTGCCAGATTTGCACCTGGCGGGAGCAGCAGCGGGCGTACTCGGGAAACTCGAAATAGGGATGCCGGGGGCGCTGGCTGCCAAGCGGCGCGCGGTTTTCAAACCAGTAGGCAAGGTCCTCGAGGATCCGCTCGGGCAATCGGTAGAGCTGCCCGTACGCGGCAGCGGGCTGGAGCTTCATCCCGTACGCCGCAGGCGACTGATGCAAGGGGCTGTTGCGGTCGATCGAGATCTCGGTCACGTTGCGAGGCGGATTGAGGTGGTACAGCTTCGGTATCCACTCGGCGATGGCGCGGTAATGCTCGGGCTTTTCTCCGGGGAATCCGCACAGGATGGACCAAAGCACCCAGACACCATATTCCGTCGCGTATTTGATGGTCTGGACATTGGCCAGGGCGGTCACTCCCTTGCGCATCAGCTTGAGCACCGGCGTGCTCAGGCTCTCGATCCCAGGCTGCATGAAGTTGATCCCCACGTCCCGCAGCCGCCGAATCTGCTCCGGCCGCAGGTTGGATTTGATCTCATAAAACATGCTCTCATACGGGCGATCCTTTTCGAGCAGCGGCAGCAATTCGTCCAGATACGTATGCGGCATGATGTTGTCCAGAACCTGGATGTGCCGGGCCTTCTCTCCATAACGGGCGCGCATCGCCCGGAGCTCGGCGACGAACTTGGCCGCCGGCTTGTAACGGTATTTCAGCCGGGTCCCATTGCATCCGCAGAAGAGGCACTGGCTCTTCTGCCCCCACCAGCAGCCCCTCGAGCTCTCCATGGGCAGCCCGAAATACCAGCGCCGCCAATCCGGATGCTTCTCGATCTGCTCGAAATAATCGTCGTAGTCCGGCAGAGGCAGGGAATGAACATCGGTGAGCACGATGGACTGGGGATCGAAGCGATGCTGGCGGGAAACGATGCCGGCCCGCGGAAACGGATGGCTCGCCGGATCCTCGATCCACCGGACCAGCTCGAGCACGCAGGTCTCCCCCTCGCCCGTGCAGGCGAAATCGATGAACTCGAATGCATCCACATGGGCCTGCCCCATGACCCCATCGCAGTTTGCCCCTCCAAACAAAATCACGGCCTTGGGATAGCGCCGGCGGATCCGCTTGGCAAATGCCCACGAGGCCGAGTTCTGCCCGAACGAGCTGGTGAACCCAATGACTTCATACATCGAGAGATCCAGGTTCCGCTCCAAGTCATCGAGATACTCAGGCACCTTGCTGGCCACCCGGTCCATGTAGGAATGGGCGTCCCGGTACAGGTCGCGGATCGGACCGGCGCGCTTGCTGAAGCCGGGCGGCACGATCCGGTAAAAAAACTCGGAATACTCCGGGGCTTCCGGGTCGAACGCCCGCGCGAACACGAACTCCGGCGTCAAAAACGGCGAGCAGCTGTTGACGAAGTATTGGTACTCCTTCAGCCCGATGCGCCGGACGAAATCGAAATTGCAGTATTGGACATCCAGCACATACCCCTGCTGTTTGAAAACCGCCTTGAGCGAGCTGACGCCGATGGCCGGGAAAGAGAGGAGCCCGAAGGGCATGACGAGCATCGCCGTGCGCGGGCGCTTCCGCAGGCCCGTCGATTCGGGCTGGATCGTTCCGGCCGGGGCGGGCGAGATGGGATCGATGCCGGTCATTGCCTGTCCCGTGAAGCGCGATTCATGCCCCCCCCACAAACCAGTACGTCTCGCTGGCGCTGCTCCGCGTCAGGTTGCTCACGCAGGCAGCCGGATGGCGGGCCGAGCGTGACACCACCACGTAATAGCTCACCACGTCGGTGTACCCCGCGCCAGCGTAGGCCGCGTGAAAACTGCGGCTCAGCTGCAGCGGGTTCTCTTTGGGATAGAGCCGGGCAACGGTCGTCACGATCGCCTTGAGGTACTGATCGAGCGACTGGCGGGTCAGGAGATAGAGATGGCAGCCGAACCCAGGCGGCAGCCCGCCGGCGCAGAGCCTCTCGATCTCCGGCATGGGATCGGCCAGCGAAAGGCCCAGCAAAAGACACTTCCCGCCGTCCGCAAGGCGGCCTGCCAGCTGCTCCAATATCCGCCGGATGAACCGCAGGCCGTCAAAACCCCCGTCGCCGATGACGGGATAGGGGATCCCGGGCGGAATGGGCAACAGGGGGGGATTGCAGGTGATCCGATCATACCGGCCGGGGGGCAGCGGCTCGAACAGGTCGCCTTCGAACCACCGCATCTGCCGCTCCCATCCGTTCAGCCGCGCGTTGAGCCGCGCCAACCGCACGGCCCGCGGATTGATATCCACCGCATCCACCCGGGCCGCGCCCCGGCTCAGGCTCATCAGCGCTTGCACGCCGGTTCCCGTGCACAGGTCCAGACACCGCGCCTTGGGCGAGATCTCGAGCATGTTCGCGTAAAACTCCGAGTCCTCGCCGTAGTAGACCGATTGGGCGGGATTGGCAAAGTCTTCGGTCAGGACGAGGACGTTGTCTAAAAGCAGCACGAAGTAGTTGCTTTGAACGGCCGTCCCCGATTTTCGAGCCAGGATCTGTTCATCGATCAGCGCCTCGAAAAGCGGCTGGGGGATGAATGGCAGCGCCTCGCTCTCGACGATCGAGCGAAACAGAAACAGATCGAGCAGCGCTCGCACGGGGCCCGAGAACCAGGGCCGGCTTTGCCGCAGATGGCTCTGGTAGCGGCGATCGATGTAGCGGTTGCGGTGCAGGCGGCAGGCATCCCAATAACCGCCGTCGCGAAGCAGCCGGCCCAGCCAGCGCAGCGGATCCGGATCAGCCCGCGGCGACCGCGCGCTCATAGATTTCGACCGCGACATTCCTTCCACCCTCCCGTTCGAGCCGGGCAAGCTTGCTGAACGCATGGGTCGCAAGCCGGCCGGCCAATGCGGCGTCGATGTGCGGCCCCACGAACTGCTCGGTCTCGCTTTCCACCTTTCGAGCCACGAGCAACCGCACCGCCTCGAGGTCGCGGAATCGTCTCAGCTCGGCAATCGCCGCATCGAGAAACCACCCGGCATCCGCCCCCGCCCCCCCATTGGCGAGCGGCTGGTCCACGGCAAATACCTTCAAGAACGCCTTCTTCCGGGTGAACTCCGCGAACGAAAGGACGCCTTGGATCGTCTGCTGCTCTTCATCGAGCGCGGTGAAAAACACCTCTTCGAGCCGGAAGTGCCTCGATCGCAGGTTATAGTAATTGTAGATGAACGTCGGCTTGTAATCGGGCAGCATGAGATACAGCATCGCCGGCAGCGTGTCGGGCCGTCCGATGTTCTCTCGGGCCAGAGCCAGGAGGCTGGCGACCTTCTTCGAGTCGGCCTCTCTCATCACACAGACTTTCATGCGGTTGGAACGTCGAGCGTGGCAAAGGGACCCTCCCTTTTCAACTCATTTCGGTCAAACATGGCTCTGCAACATCCAATGGTGGTATCGCATCGAGGAGATACGGCGGGGCCGGATTGGCATCCCGATGCCCGCCTTTCCGATGCCGCCGGCCATCGCGGTTCCGGCACGTGGATCACTCACCCGCCCGCGCGGCGGGGTGGCGGAGCGGGGCTCGATGCCTGGCCGATGCGCCCGAGGTTGGGGATCTTGCAGACGGGCCCGACGACTCCGCCCACGATGGCGCCAACGACTCCGCCGACAATCCCGCCGACGATATTGCCGACAATCCCGCCGTTGACCGTGGAAAGCGTGTTCGTCAGCGCCAGCCAGCCCAGCGTGGTGCGGCCGTTGCCGTATTGGTTATTGATCGAGCGCAGCGGCGCGAAGGTGGGTCCAGTATACATAAATCAATAGGTTGTTGTTGGGCTAGACAATGCGATCGTAGTATTCCAAATGATATCTGTCGTTGATTTCTCGTTGAAAGACCGCCGTCTTTCGAAAGCCGCAGCGGGCCAGAACCTCGAATAATCGCGGATCCGCAATGCTCAGATTGGCATCCTGGCCGTCGACCGGGCGCAGGCTGGTGACCCGGATCTTCTCGCTGAGGCCGAACAGGGAGAGCGTCTCGGCGATCTGCTCGAGCATGGCCTGGACCCGGCCGCTCCAGCCGGTCTCGTCCGGCGTGACGGCGATGGCCTGCAGCGCCACCACGGGCGCCATCTGCATGTAGCTCGACGAGGAGACCGCGCCGCAGAACTGCCCGTCAGCCCCCACATAAACCCAGTAGGTCTCGGCGCCGGTGCTCTGCTGCTCCACCATCCGGTCCGCCGAGTAGAGCGAGACCAGGGAGTCGATGCTCTGGCCGCCCGGCATCTGCCCCATGCGGACGTGATACACCAGCCCGCCCTCGCGCACCGCCTGCACGATGAAGTCCGACAGCCGCGGTATATGGATGACCGGACAGGGCTGAATCGAGCCGGACACCAGGCCCGCGCCAGGCTGTAGAATGCTCAGCCGCGACGCGAACCCACCGCCCTCGACCAGATCGTATTTGCCCAGCCGCCCCGCGATGTGGAACAGATCGGCCCGGATCTTGCGCGGGTCCTCATCCGGATGCTCACGCGCGCAGCGATCCAGCGCCCCATCGAGGCCCTCGCCCGACTCGAGCAAATCCAGAACCCAGTTCGTGAAGTCGTTGATGATGACCGCATCGGGAAAATACGGGCCTTGCAGCGGCACGACGCTCCAGTAGCCGTTGTTTTCTTTGCGCCGAAAATAGCGCTTTGTGATCGGTGCGATCATGCGGAGCCATCGGCGAGATTGGATGCCGTGAACCGGCGGAAGACATCGAGGTCGTCCGTCGTCATCAGCGCCTCCCATTGCGGCGGGTCGAAAATATCGATGTGGAGAGGAGGCTCCTTGAACGCATCGATCTCCTGGTCAGCGAGAGCATCGGTGCAGTAGACATGGCCGGCCAGCCGGCGGACCAGGGGCGAATGCCACAGGGTCTTGATCCCCTTGGCCCATATATCCTCGATGCGATGAGCCTTGATGTCGCCCAATCGAACAGGAATGTAGGGGGACAGCTCGAGCCAGCCGTTGGGGCTGATGCCCGTCGACCAGCAGTTGGCCTCGGTGAATGAATAAAACCAGAGATGCTCGAGCGGATCCCCCCAATCGACGAAAATGTCCGGGTAGGCCACCTGCGCGTCATAGAGGTCGAAATGGAACTTCAGATACGCATCATCTGAGGGCTGGAGCTGGGCGGCATTGAGCGCGCCGCGGCCCAGGGGCATGTAGGGCTGAAACCGGATGTGCCGCACGCCCATCTCGACGAACATCTTGACGTAGTCTTTGGCCTGGCCGATGTTGCGCCGCGTGGGAGTCATGCAGACGGAAAGATCCTGCCAGGAGAACGTCAGCGCATCCTCGACCGCCCGCAGAACCTTTTCAAAGCTGTCGGGGACCTTGCGCAGCTCGGCATGGCTCTCCGCGTCGATTCCATCGACGCTGAACTGGATGGTCGTCAGGCCATGATCGCGCACGCGGGCCAGCGCGTCGCGCGAGGCGAGATAGCCGTTGGTGACGATCGAGACCAGAGGGACTCCCCGCTCCCGAAGGCGCGTGACGGTCTCGAGGAGCGGGTCCCAGGCCAGCGGCTCCCCGCCGCACAGGCAGACGTTGTAGGGCTGGCACTCGCCGATCCGCTCGATCATCAGCCCCAGGTCGGCATTGTCCTTCTCCTCGAGATCCGAGTCGGAAAAATTGTAGCAGTGGCTGCAGGAGAAGATGCATTTCCGCGAGTACATCCAGGGGATCTGCAGGGGGCCCTTCAGGTTGCACATCAGCTCGTCGCCGTGCTCCTGGTCCCACGTGATGCTCTTGCCTTCGCCTTCGAGTATCTCCGCCCCTCTCTGGAGCTCGGCCAGCTCATCGGCGATTTCCATTACCTTTTCGTCGATCATACCCGCGAATCTCGGCGGCGCCGGCGCCCGGGCCGCCCGCGCATTCCCGGCCTGCTCATTCGCCCAATCGGGCCAGATACCTGAACAGCGCTTCGTCGACCGGCACATCCCATCGTTCCTGCCGAGCGTGGGGGGCAATACGCATGTCGTCCAGCTCGGCAACCTTCGCGCTCAAATCCGTCCAGTCGTAGAAGACCATCTCGACATTGACCTTGGGCGTGCGCGTTTCGATGAACCGGAGATCGCCGGAAGGCCCAAAAAAGACTGTCAGCGCGGCGGGAAGGGCAGCGGGTACACTGGCGATGACGTTGGTGCCGATCGTGGTCTTGTAAATGTCCCAGTTGGCGGAGTTCACGGTGAGATCGATGCCGGGATAGCTCACCCCATCGAGCACGTTGGTCTTCGTGCCGGAGATGTCATAGACCTCGGTCAGGGCGGCGCGCGCCTCCGGGACGCTTTGGGCGCTCCAGAACTTGTTCGGCGTCAGGGACTGGTAATTGGTGGTCGTCAATTCGACATAGACGTCTTCATTGAAGAAAATGCGCGCATAGCTGGCCTCGCGCACCATCCGCGAGACGAACTCCGACTTCGGCAGGCGGGTGGACATGACCGTCACCTCCGTCGGGTTGTTGGTGCGCGACGATCGCAGATCCAGGTAGTAAAGCCCGACCACCGCGCCGTCGCCGCCGATCTGGCGCAAGCGGCACTTGCTGACCGGGTGAGCGGCTCGCCACAAAAGGTTGGAGGCTAAAATATCATCCACCGGATCCGCCACGGCGGCGGCGATGCTCAGCAGGGCAACCACCAAACCTGCGCCCATCGTCGAGCGGTGATAGCATGGCATTCGATTCATTGGGCCTCCCGTTCGGTTCAATCTCCAAAGATCCATTCTTGTGCATTGACCGGACTGATGAGCACTCTCCGTCCATCCTCCAGTTCAATGACAACCATTTCCTTGATATTGGTCACGTAAGCGCGGAATTTCCCCCACTGGCGATTCCAAAATAATCCCGTCACCGCAAACAGCCCGCCGTTGCCCCACAGGCGCACCCCCAACGAGATCGGCTCCGTCGCCGGACCCGACTTCTTCACCGGCCCGAATCGATGCATCCCCATCCGCAGCCGAACGATCAGAAACCGATTGGGATCGATCTCGTAGGCTACGGGCGACCGAAGAAAACAGCCCAGTGCCAGCAAGCCTAACGCCAACCCCAGATAAAGACCGGCATGGTGCGCTCCCCGTAGAAAGGAAAACTCGCCTGCCAGAAGCACAACAGCCCCTCCGACGACGATCGAGGAAATCGCCCGCACGATGGGACTCATAGTGGCAGTTTTACTTCTCACGCTGCAAGTCAAATGTATGGCTCGAGGAACGGCTGGCGTCCGCCGCGGCGCCGCGCCCCTGCGACCGCCGCCCGCCTCTCCAAACAGCCAGCGCCAGCGTCAGCAGAATCACCAGCGGCAACAGGATGAGGCGCAGCCTCGGCGGCCCCGCCAGCACCGCCCAGTCATTGAAGATCAACAGGCCGCCGACGCAATTCACACAGACATCCAGCGCCGCAAAATAAAGGAAGTGCTGAAAGATCGCCCTCCGGATCCCAGGGTGCAAACGCCAGCGCAACACCCACGGGCTGATCGCCATCAGCAGCCAATCCACCACATAGGGAAGCCCCGTCGGAACCGCTTGGCTCCAGGCGCTGCTCCGCAAAGGCGGCGCCCAGTCGATCGCCACCAGCCACGACTGGGGAAAGACGCTCACCGAGAGAACCTGCCCTCCCACCCATCGGACACCCGCCCAATGTAGGAGCTCGTGCCGCAACACGGTCGCACCCAAACTCACGGCGGCCACCCCCGTGAAGACCGCGGCGCGACACGCCCCCGAAAGACGCCTTCCCGCCGTCGCGACCAACTCCTCATTGGCAGTAGACAGGCGTGGCATACGAAAGGGCCATCAGGGTTGCAGCCGGTAGCGTGCCGTGTACGGAAAGACGACGCCCAGCGCGCGCGCAGGCGACTCCAACAACCCAAAGCTGTCCGCCGGAAATGTCGAGATCGCGCCGCTCTCGTCCTTGATTTGAATCGATCCCTGGGTGTCGTCATACGAAAGGGTCACGGACGTGTTATTGGTCTGGCCGGCGACCGAGATCAGGCGAAAATAGGCGGGATCGTAATTCATCAAAACCACCTGGCCGCCTCGGCTCCATTGGGTGATGTTGCCATTGGCGTCGTATTGCAGATCCACTTTCGAGCCGTCCGGGTTGGTGACGCTGACCAGGTTCAGGTTGGCATCCCATGTCCGGACGATCTGCAGCCCCTGGCCGGAGGTGGTGGTCGGCAGGCCATTGGTGTTGAACTGGTGGACAACCGTGCCCCCGATCGGATCCTGCACCCGCGTCTGCGTCGCGCTGTCGTAATAGAAATTGGCGGTCCCCTCGGGAAATGTCTGCGAGGAAACGCGATTGGCCGAGTCGTACTTGTTCACCAAATCGGCGGTTCCGTCCGGACCGATGACTTGAGTCATGCGCTGGCTCGAGTCGTAGACGTACGCATTCGTGTTGCCTCTCGAATCGACCACCCGCACCAGGTTGCCCGGGCTGTCGTATTCGAACGTGTAGCTCCCGCCGAAAGGATCCGCAATCGACTGGATCTTGCCATTGGCCCCTTTGCCGAAGACCAGGGTCCGGCCGGCCGCGTTGGTGGCTGCGAGAATGGCGCCGACGCCATCGTAGGCGATACGCACGGCCTGCTGATCGACGGCGACCATCGAGGTCAGCCTGCCCGCGGCATTGTATTCGTGGCGCAGCCCGCCCTTGAAGCGCAGGGTGTAGGTGCCGTCCGGGTTCTGGGTCAATCGATCGTAAATCCCGGTTGGATGCTGGAAGCTGCCGTCGGGATTGAGCTTATACCGATGCCGGCGCCCCTCGCCGTTGCGGATGATGACGTACTGGTCGGCCCCATCCGTGACGCGGATCGCCATCGATGTCAGCGTCGAGTGCCATCCGCGACCGAAAGGACCGCTGTAGTAATCCTGGCTGTGATACGCGAAAAGCAGCTCGAGAGCTGGCCCCTGGTCCAGAAGGCGGATGTCATGCCGGGTGCGGTTGTAATAGAAGTTGCCGGACCGCACTTCGACGGGATCGCCATCGTCGTCGTTATCTCCGTTGTCGGGCGGGTTGTCCGGCCCATCGGGACCTTGGGGTGTAAATGTGTCATGGCCCTGGTCCCACGGGAAATGGTAGGCGGAAACGGGGCTCGCCAGGGCCAGCATCAAACACCCCACCAAGCCAATCAAGGGAACAAAACGTGCTCTCATACGCGTGGGTTCAAATGGCGGTGATCGTTCGCATTCGTGCGCCGCTGCATACGGCTTAGTAATAGACCCTCACCAGCGAGTAACGGGCGAGGGACGTGCTTCCGGTGGAATCGGTGGCACGCAGGGTCAATTGGTAATCGCCGCGATCGACGAACATGCCGTTGTCTGCCCGGCCGTTCCAGACGACGACCTGGTTGGTGCCCGCGGGCATGTTCAAGTGCTCGATGCGCCGGAGCGTGCTCGCCGTGGTCAGGCTGGCCACGGTCAGCTCGACATTGGCCGTCTCACTGAGGGTGAACGTGACGACAGCCGTCGGATCCGCAGGCGTCAGATAATCCGGCGTCGAAGGATCGAAGTAGTTGGGATCCACGGAGACGTTCGAGAGCTCGGGCGCGCTCTCGAGAAAGATCGCGTTATCCGGCAGCACGTAGCCCCAGATCCCGAACAGGAACTGGTCGCCGGGAGGCGGAACGGCAAAGTGCCCATTGGGATCCACGCCGTCCCAGATCAGCGTGTGGGTTCCGACGCCGAACGGCTGCCGCTCCGTTAAGGTCAAGAACCGGACGTCGGTGTTGAACAATCCGATGAACGCGGTGACCTCGGACGCGCCCCGGTTGCTCGGCACCGTAAACGTGATGGTGAGCATGTTGTCGTTGAACGGGTAGAATTTGCTGGGCAAGGACGACCGCGAAGGATTGTAGCGGGTGCCGCCCGTCGTAGCCGACAAGTCGATCTGTTTGGTTTCGCCGCCAACGACATATTCGAGGATGGCGTAGTAGGCGCCCTCGGGCAGCAGCCGTCCCGTGTCGTCCCGGCCGTCCCAGGCATTCGTGTAGTTGCCTGCAACCCGGTTCTCGTTGACCAGGGTCCGGATCACGCTGCCGTTGTGGTCCTTGAGCAGGATGCGAACCGGCGCCGGGGCATTGAGCGAGGTCAAGATGTTCCCGGTCTCGCCAGCCGCCGGTTCGAAGGTGTCGTCCGGAATCGACAGGGTGGCGCGCAGGTTCACGATGATCTCGATGCTGTCCGTCCCGGTCAGACCGGCGCTGTCGGTGGCGCGCAATGTCGTGGCGAACACGCCGGCGTTGGTGTAGACGAAGGTCGTGGCTGCCGAGGAGGGCGAGGTGGCGTCAACGCTGCCGTCTCCGTCGAAATCCCAATCCCAGCGCACGATGGCGTTGCTGCCGCCGGTGGCGCTGCCGCCGAAGTTGATGGTCAGCGGGGCGTTGCCGGAGGTCTGATTGGCCGTGGCGCGGACGGTCGGCGATCCAGGCGGCCCGGGCCGGATCGTGGTGGTAATCGTTTGTGCCGAGGCCGTCATTCCGGCATCGTCCGTGACCCGGCAGACAGCCACATAGGTGCCAGAGCCCGTGTACGTGTAGCTCGCGCTCCCGGAGGTGGCCGAGCTGTAATCGAAAACGCCGTTTCCGTCGAAGTCCCATTCATAGAGCACGATCCTGCCCACCGAGCTGCTGGCCGTGGCCGTGAAGTTGACCGTGAGGGGGATCTGTCCGTTCGAGGGATCGGCATCGGCCACCACGGTGGGCGGGGCCCGGCCCACGACGATGTTCGTCGCGCTTTGGGTGGTCTCGCCCAGATTGTTCTGGATCTCGAGGACGGCCACGTAGGTGCCCGGGGTCGTGAACGTGTAGGCCCGGTCCGCCGCAACCACGGTCGAGGTGTCCCAGGTTCCATCCCCCTGGTAGTCCCAGCGGTAGCGGATGATGCTGCCCGCCGAGTAGATGCCGCGGTCGCGGAACGTGACCGTCAGCGGGGCGTTGCCGCTGCGCGGGGCGGCGTCCGCGATGGCCTCGAAGACGATCCCATTGGTGGCGTTGGTGCCGGGCAGCGGCAGCATGGTCAGGTAGTGCTCGTTGAAAAGCGCAAGGTCGTTGGTGTCCACCGCGCCGTCGGCCCCGTGGTCGAACGCCGGCTCGAATCCGGCCTGACCGGCCTGCTTCAGGTAAGACTGCCGGAACCAGAACAGATCGGAGAAATCGACGTCCCGATCGTTGTTGGCATCGCCGAAATACCGGTGGAAAGAGTTGGTGTAATTGTCGGGCCCAACGCCGTCGCCGTTCCCATCGAGGGCCTCGCCGCCGCTGTTGGTGACGGAGGATGCGTACAGCGTGAACTGGTAGTAGCCGTTCGCAAGCGATCCGCCCGCCAGGCCGGGAAATGTCCATGAGGCCCGCTGGGCGTTCGTATCATACACGCCCACCGCATCGGTGAACGCCACGGGTGAGTTGCTGCTCAGGTTGAGCAGAGCCCAGGCCCCCGGATTGAACAGGCCACCCGATACGTCCTGATCAAACTGAACCGAAAGCGAGGTGACCTTCGACCGCTGGCCGTCCCCGTCGTTCACCAGGAAGTCCTTGACGACGGGGTTTGCGGCCGCCGCGGCCAAGGCAAATATGGCCGTGACGGTCAGGCTGACCAGGGCTGAAAGGAACGTGCCACCGATCGAATGCCAAGCGCGTCTGACTTTCATAATAAGCATCGCCTCAAAGGGTTAGAACGAGAAACCCAAGCCGACGGTAACGAAAATCGAATTGCCGAGGTCGAGCTTGGCCTCCTTGGCCCCCGCCCGCTGCGTGAAGTCGCCTAGGCTCTGGTATTGGACGCCAGCGGAGAGGCTCACGGAATCGCTCAATCCCAGCGAAAACAGCCCCTGAACGTACCCGCCCGCCAGGAGATCCGAATCCGAGCTTCGCCCGCTCTGCTGGCTGGTCAGATTGAAGCTCGGCACGCTCTTGGTCTCCGAGAAGGCGAACTCGCTGTCGACCACCGCCAGCGCCAGGCCGCCGCTCAGGGCGAAGGTCAACCGCTTGGCCAGCGGCACCTCAAAGTATGGGCCCAGCCGAAGACCGTAGAGCGAGGCATCCAGGGTCCGCATCCCGGCAACCGTCGCCACCGATGGCTGGGTCTGGCGCCCGGGCGCCAGGGGCGCACCCGGATTCAGAGGGATCAGCGGGCCCGGCCCCTCGAACGTGCTGCCTCGATTCCCATCGGCAGGCATCACAATCCCCCCCAGGGAGAAAGTGTCCGTCGTGACCGTCACCGGCCCCGAGATCGATTGATCGCTGGCAATCCGCACGTCAGTCCAGCCCAAGGCAGCCTCGAACCCGTACTTCAGGCTGCGGATGGACCCCAGTTCACGAGCGTAGGTGACCTCCAACCCGAGATGCGGGTCGTCCTTCGCATCGCGAACGCCACCCCCTGAAGGCGCGGTCGAGCTGCGCATGATCAGCCCCGCCGGATCCACCGCCCCCTGGTATTGCCAATACCAGGTCAGGCTCGGGCTCCCGCTGGCGTCCATGAGAACGAAACCGTTGTCGTAGGACCGGTTCGCTGCCCCTGCAGGCGGACCCGCATCGCTCCAGGATGCCCAATCATCGAAGTCCGCCTCGATGTTCAGCGCGAACCTCGAGCTCAGGCTGAACCGGTTCGGGTTCAGGGTCTTTTGGGATTCAACCTGGAGCGGAGGCGCGTCGCCGCCGCTCGGGACGGGGGCGGGTTCCTGGGCCTCCGACCGAGGCAGAGCCGCGACAAAACCGGGCAGTATCAGGTAGGCTATATTAGAGGCTTTCATGGGCGCAGATGGGAATGCTCAGGGAGCGATGACCCGGTAGTATCTCTGCATGGAAGCGGAAGGCATGCTTTCGGTCTTGGGCGGACCGTTGTCGATCCACTGGACCCGGTATCCGGTGCCGGTCAACGGCGGGACCGCCGTCTTCCAGACCGCCAGATCGCTGCTGTACTGCACGAAATAGGTGCGGCCAGGCGCAGAATCGAATTCGATCATCCAGGTCCCATCGTCTAACACTACATGGTTGAGCTCGATGGTCAGCGTCGGCGTCGGCGGCTCGTCGATGGCCGGATCCGCCGCCTGGATTTCGAAGCGGACATTGTTGAGCTGGGCGACGAGGTTCGTGTCCCGCCGGGGCACAAAATACTCGACGGTCAGATCCGCCGTGGCCTCCGGGGCCAATGGATAGTTATATTGGAAGAAAGGAGCGCCGTTGGTTTCCCCGTGCGCATTCGACACCAGGACGCCCGGCGGCAGATCGTGGAGGAGGATGCGGAAGGCATTGCGGGTGACCGAGTCGGTGTTGCGCAAGCGACAGAGCTGCTGGTAAAGGCCATTCTGCAGATTCAGGGTGGGCGGGCCCAGGACTTGCCAGCTCCTCTGAACCACCAGGGTCGAGGCAGGAAAGGCAAGCAGAGGGTCTAAAACCGCCCCGGTCCCGTCCACGAACAGCTCTTCCGTGGCGCCGAGGGTTGCGTACCGGTCCACGCTCAGCGTGTAGACGCCTGCGGGAACATCGGTGAGCGTGACCACCGCCAGCAGAGAGCCGTTGTAGAAAATCACCGGGTCGGCAAAAAAGTCCACCGTCCCCTTCACGCTGGCATAGCCGATCCCCACCTCTCCCAGCGCGCCGGGCCCTCGAACGCCGTTGTAATCGAGCACGGACGGCACCGAGACGGCGATCGAGTTGGTCCCCACCGCGTTGGCGCCCTGAATCCAGAGCGTGACCCCGTAGCTGAACAAGCCGGCAGCCGGCATGGGATCGATCAGGATGGGGATCGAGAAAGCCTGTCCCAAGGACATCACGTAATCGGCGCGCTCAGGACGCACCGAAAAGCTCGCGCATACCTCTCGAGGCCACGCACTGCATACCAGCACCACCAGGACAAGATTCTTCCAAAGCATAATGCGTCCCTTCTCCTCGCTTTGCACTGTACGTAGCACTGTCGGAATGAGCCTATATATACACATCAAAAGCCCGATGTCAAACAGATAGTCCGGATTTCAATCGCCTTACCAGTTCCCGTAGTAGAGGGTATACGACGAAGCGCGCCGCTTCTGCATCTGGCGCAAGGCGATCCAGCCGACCGAGCCGTCCAGCCGGCCGACATTCCCCCCCGCGGCGCCGATCGACTCGGGCGTCTCCGATGAGGTTGTCCGGATAAACGTCGCCCCATTGCGGTTGCAGGGTCCCGTCTTCCCGTGGGGCGCCATCACCAGGCCCCCCCCCCAGTGGTTCGCATCGGCGATGATGTAGTTCGTGCCCGACTCGCTCGTCCTGCGCGGCGAATGCCAATAATCCGGGGCTGTCGTCGGCCATTGGGACATGTTGGCATCCCCCAGGTAATTGTAGCCCACCAAATAACCCCACTCGCCGCTGTAGCGCGACTGCGTGCCGAACGAGTAGTTGGGACAATCCATGACCTTGACGTTGCCGGTATACCGGACGAGGTTGGTATGGCTCAGGCTCGAGATCCGGATCGAGTGCCACTCGTTGTTGTTGTCCCGGCCCGAAGGCACGCGGTCGTTGAAGTCATTTCCATACATGTGGACGGCGATGATCGCCTGGCGCATGTTGCTTTTGCACGCCGTCCGCTTCGCCTTTTCCTTCGCCGAGCTCAAGACCGGCAGGAGCATCGACGCCAGGATCGCGATGATGGCGATCACGACCAGCAGCTCGATCAGGGTGAATCCGCGGCGCGCCGGCCGGCCGAAATCCGGCGCGCCCGCCCATGTACCCGTTAAGCTCACGCAGCCAGTATCCACTCTCCGCCCTCACCGGGCAAGCCCCGGGATCAATCGCAATGGGCCCAATAATTGACATATCAGTCCGAGGAGATGTTGTACAGAGCGTCAGAAGTCCACAGCGCCGGGTCACGGGACCCGGCCCTTCGGCGTATCGCCGGTTTTCCAACCGGCATCAGCATCCAAGGCCGACTGGAAAGTCGGCG
>CAYWIM010000053.1:0-32454 GCA_964458325.1 uncultured Verrucomicrobiota bacterium | reverse complement strand
CTTGGATGTCCCCGGCGCCCTGCCCGCGTTCGATGGCGACCATCTGATCCTCACCAGCTACGGCAGCCAGAGCTACATGACCAACAGCTACGTGGACCTGCCCAACGGCCTGCTCTCGTCCTTGAGCGCGAACAATGGCGGCCCGGGGCAGGTGACCTTCGAGCTGTGGGCGACGTACCGGGCGGCCAACAACTGGGTCGAGCTGCTTTACTTCGGCAGCAGCACCATTGGCGAGATTGCCGGCCCCGGCAGCAGCGCGGCCTACGACGGCGCCAACGGCATCGTTCTGCCCGCCCAGATCGGCAGCAACCAGGACCAATCCGGCGTCCGCGGCGCCGTCGGCAACAAGACCATCTCGGCGCGGCTGATCGGAGCCCGAAAGCACATCGTCCTGACCTGGGACGAATCCAGCGACACGATCAAGCTCTACCATGAGGGCATCCAGGTCGGGCAGTTCAATGCCGGGGCCAAGATGAGCGCCATTGTGGACGTCAACAACTGGCTGGGCCGCTCCGGATGGCGCGACGCCAACGCCCAGGCCAGCTACCGCGAGTTCCGCATTTACAACCGTGTTCTCAGCGGCTCGGAGGTCCGGCGCAACTACCTCGCCGGCCCCCTCGATGCCAGCGATGCGAGCACGCTCGCCTGGAGCGGTACCGTGAACGGCAACTGGGATGCGGCCACCTCGAACTGGATCCTGGGCGCGACCCCGGCCACGTTCGCCGACGGCGCCAGCGTCCTGTTCGGCGACAACGCCACCGGAAGCACCAGCGTGAACATTGCCAGCACCGTGTCGCCCGCCGCCATCCTGGCCGTTCATTCCGCAAAAGACTACACATTCGCCGGCACCGGCAAAATCACGGGTCTCGGAGGGCTGACCAAGGCGGGCACCGGCACGCTGACACTCGGCGGCACCCTCGCGAACGATTACACGGGGCCCACCGTGCTGGCCGGCGGAAAGGTGGTCGTGTCCAACCTTGCCAACGGCGGCATTCCCAGCCCCATCGGCGCCTCGAGCGCGGATCCGACCAACCTGGTTTTCGCCGGCGGCACCCTGAGCTTCCAGGGCGCGCCGGCCACCATCAATCGCGGCTACTTCGTCACGCAAACCAACAGTGCCATCGAGGTCCAGAACGCCCTGACCCTGACGGGCCCGGTCGCTGCCAGCACCTCAGGCGCGATGACCAAGACCGGCCCCGGAACCCTCACCTACGCCGGCTCCGGCTCCAATTCGCTCTCCGGCGGCATCTTCCCCGGCTACGTTGTCGCGCGCGGCACCGTCGTCTTTGACGGAACCGCCGGCGGCCAGACCAACCGCAACCTGAGCGAGTTCTTCGTGGGTGGCACCCCCGATTACGGCGCCCATGCCGTCATTTCCAACGCCACTCTGATTTCTGATTCGTATTTCAGCGTCGGCCGCGGAAACGGCGCGGTCGGGAACACCTCGAGCCTCACCCTCCACAATGGCAATCTCTTGATCTCCGCCAACGGCCTGGCGCTGGGCTACAGCTCTGGCCTGCCCAATCTCTCGAGCCAGGTTCTCACCTTGAACGGGGCCTCGACGATTTATATGCCTGGCTTTATGTATCTCGCCGAGAGCGCAGGCTCGAGCGCGACCGCTTACCTGAACGGCGCCTCGTGGATCCGGACCACCCGCCTCCTGCTCGGGCTGGCTTCGGGCGCCACCGGCGCCCTCTATATGGCCGACTCGGCGGTCATCACCAACTCCGGCGGCTACACCTCGATCGGGCAAGGCGCAGGAACCACCGCCGCCGCGGGCGGCATGGGCAGCATGGTCATCCAGGACAATGCCGCCTATTACTCGACCGGCGATTTCAACGTGTCCGACCTGGCGTTTTCGATCGGCCAGCTCGATATCCAGGACAACGCCGCCGTGACCGCAGGCGCGACCTTCATTGGCAAGGCGGCCGGCTCGATCGGTGTCCTGAACATGTCCGGCGGGTCGTTCACCGCTCCAGGCGCAAACGTCCAGATCGGCCAATACGGCGAGGGCACCGTCAACCTGAGCGGCGGCGTCTTCACCGCGGGCAATTGGCCTTCCATCGGCCGCTTCTCTTCCGGCATCGGTGCGCTCAATATCTCGGGCGGCACATTCGCGCAGACGAACGGCACAACCGATCTGATTGTCGGCGAGGAAGGCAACGGCACGCTGACGGTCAGCGGGACCGGCCTGGTCAAACTCGAGGGGCGGCTCCGCCTGGCCGGTTCCCCGACAGCCGTCAGCGGGGTCAACCTGGACGGCGGAACGATCGTCACGCGCCAGGTGTGGACGGCGGCGCCGGGCGGCGCCTCGAGCTTCATTTTCAATGGCGGGACGCTGGTCGCGGGCCCGGATGCCTCCAGCGATTTCATGTCGGGCATCTCCGGCGTCTATCTGGGCGCCGGCGGGGCCCGGATCGATACCGCGGGCAATGACATTACCATCGCCCAGGATATTTGGGACATGGGCGGCGGCGGCGGGCTCACCAAGCTCGGCGCGGGCACGCTGACAATCTCGGGTTATGCCGGATACGCCGGCCCCACAATCGTCAGCGAAGGCGCCTTGATCACGACCACCCGCGGCGGCGGCATGGGCGACATCACGATGGCCGATGGCACCGAGCTCTCGGTCGGGGTCCAGGATGCCCTCAACGAGGACATCAACCCGTTCAATCTGACGGTCGGAGGAACCACGGGCGCCACGATCACGATCGGCTTGGGCAGCTTCGGCAATCCGTCCATTGCCCCCATCAATGTCGGCGGGACATTCACGGCCAACGGGATTGTCATCCTCAACGTCGAGCCCTCGAGCGCGGTGGCCGTCGGGGAGATTCCTCTGATCTCCTACGACACTCTGGGTGGATCCGGCGCCGTCGTCCTCGGCGATCTCCCGCCCGGTGTGTTCGGCTACCTGACCAACAACACGGCGGCGATGCCGAAGCATATCGGCATCGTCGTGACCTCGGTCAAACTGCCGCGTTGGGAGGGATTGGCCGGCGGGACCTGGGATGTCGAGGGCACCACCAACTGGATCGACCAGGCCTCGATGCTGCCGGATTACTTCTACCAATCCAGCAGCGTCCTGTTCGATGACCAGGCGCTCGGAACCACAAGCGTGAACCTCGTGACCAATGTCGCCCCCGGGGCGATCGTCGTCGATAACAGCATCCACGACTACTCGTTCAACGGCGCCGGCCGGATCACGGGCAATTCGAGCCTGGTCAAGCGGGGCGCCGCTTCGCTCACGATCAACACCACCAACAACAGCTACAGCGGAAGGACGCTGATCGATGGAGGCGGCACTCTGATCACCACGGTTCCCAACAACCTCGGCGCCAACAGCGCCCTGGTCCTGAGCAACGCCAGCACGCTGAGCCTGGGCGCGAATGCGCAGAAGTTCGGCTCGGTCACCGTGGCCAACGGCACAATCTCCGGCCCCACCACGATCACGGCGTCCAGCTTCCACCTCGATCAGGGCGTCGTCGAGCCCATGCTCGCCGGCGGCGCTCTGTCGACATTTGGTCCCAGCACCGATCAGGTCAGCGTCTTTGGCGCCAACACGTACACAGGCCGCACATTCCTGGCTGGAAGCACGCTCCTGGCGACCAATTTGGCCAATGGGGGCCAGCCCAGCAGCGTAGGCGCATCCTCATCGAGCCCGACCAACCTCGTGTTCGCCGGCGGCGGATTGAGCTACGCGGGACCCGCCGCTGCCACCGATCGCGGCTATGCCGTGGCCGGGGGCGGCACCTTGTCGGTCTCGAGCGATCTGACCCTCCATGGCGAGATCACCGCCACCACCGGCTTGTTCGCCAAGAGCGGGCCCAGCACCCTCGCCTATGCGCACCTGGGCACCAACGTCCTGTCCGGCGGCGGCTATCGCGTCGGCCAGGGAACCGTCATTCTCGACGGCGGCGCCGGCGCGCCCGGCAGCTACCTCCAGACCAACCGGATCAATGGCGAGCTCTGGATCGGATACGATCAGGTCAACGCCGGCGTCATGATTCTGACCAATACCAGCCTGGGCGTTTCGTCCTGGCTGGCCATCGACCGCGGCAACGGCACCGTCGGCAGCTCCTCCAGGCTCGAGCTCCACAATTCGGTCATGACCATCGGCAATTTCTCGATGGGCTACGCGAACAACATCGAGGGCAACTCGAGCTTCCCGGTATTGACCCTCTCGGGCAATTCGTCCCTGACCAGCGGGGGCCAATGCTTCCTGGGCGAAAGCGTCGGCGCCGACGCAACGATCCGCCTCACGGACAGCAGCCGGATCACGCTCAATGGCGGGTGGTTCGCCCTGGGCAATTCCGGCAAGGCCACCATGGTCCTGTCCAATCAGGCCACTGTCCGAACCCCCGACGACTACAACCTGGGCGATATCCAAAACGGCGACGGCACATTGTCCATGTACGACAACGCCACCAACCTCTGTCTGACGCTCTATGTCGCCAAAGGCGCCAACAGCATGGGCGTTGTGAACCAGTTCGGCGGGTATATGGGCAAGTCCGCCTCGGGCGGAGCCGACTGGCGCATCGCCAACAACGCGTCTGCCGTGGGTGTCTACAACCTGTCAGGGGGCACGTTCGAAATCCCCAACAACTTCCAGATCGGCGCCTATGGCAACGGCACATGGAACCAATCCGGCGGGATCGCCAGCTGCGGCGGCTACCCCGTGGTGGGCCGCTACGAAGGCGGGATTGGAACCATGACCGTCTCCGCCGGCACGTTCAACCAGACGGGCGCCGGCCAGCTGCTGATCATTGGCGAGGAAGGCGCCGGCACGCTCACTGTCACGAACACCGGCACGGTCACGTCCGCCGGCGGCATCTCCATCGGCCATACAGGGACCGGCATCGGCACGGTCAACCTCGACGGCGGTACCCTGGTCGCTCCTCGCATTTACCAGGCTGGCGGGGTGGGCGCTTCGAGCACGCTCAACTTCAACGGCGGCGTGCTCACTGCCAGCGCCAACAACGCGGACTTCATGGCCGGGTTGGGCGCGGCGAACGTTCTCGCCGGCGGAGCCGTCATCGATACCGCCAGCTACGGCATCACCATCGCCCAACCGCTCCTGGATGGCGGCGGCAATGGCGGCCTGATCAAGCTCGGCGCGGGCACGCTCACGCTGACCGGCAACAACAGCTACACAGGCCCGACCATCGTCCAGGACGGCGCCCTCGTCGTCAACGGGCAGCTCCCCGGGACCGCCATCGTCAGGTCAGGCGCGATCCTGGGCGGCAACGGCATCGTCAACGGTGTGGTCACCGTCGATGCCGGAGGCGCGATCGGCGCGGGCGCCAGCATTGGCGCTCTCACACTGAACTCGTCCCCCGTCCTGAACGGAACCGTTGTGGCCGAGATCGACCGGAATGGCGGCAGCCCTCAGGCAGACCTGATCACCGTCGCGGGCAGCCCGATCGCCTTTGCCGGCACGCTGGCTGTGACCAACACCGGCGCCCCTCTCGAGATCGACGATACCTTCCATCTGTTCAGCGCGTCCGGCTACAGCGGCAGCTTCACGCTGCTGTCTCTGACGCCGGACCAGATCGTCACCTGGGACACCTCGAACCTGGCCGTTAACGGCACCATCCGCGTGTCCGCCGCCAACCCGGCGATCCCGACCACACCGACCGATCTCGAATTCTCGGTTTCGTCGGGCCACATCAACCTCTCCTGGCCCGAGGCCTACACCGGCTGGCGGCTCGAGTCTCAAACCAATGCCATCTCGGTGGGCATCACCACCCAGTGGTTCACCGTGCCCGGATCGACCGCAACCAATCAGATCCGTTTCCAGATCGATACCAACAACGCCACGGTGTTCTATCGGCTCGTGTATCCATGAAGAGCTGCATTCGTTGGATGCGGAGCCGGCCCGTGCTGCCACGAGTGATGCCCGGATGAAATACGTCCTGGCATTCTGGGCGCTGATCTTCGTCATCTACTGGCGAAGCTGCAGGGGCAGGATCGAGGACCCGCGCGAGTGGTTCCTGCGCGAGGGCATGCCGGTGGGGGTCTTGTCGCTCGTGGCGCTGATGCTGTTCTGGTATCTCCTGGGAAGGGCGTCGCGCTGACAGCTGAGATGGCGGGCATTGTGCCCCTATTTCATCAAGACCTCATAATAGGGCGTCCGGTCACGAACGCCATCGACGGCAAACTGGTTGTCCGATAGGGGCACGGATCGGCCGGTCCGCCGCCCGTCGTGGTCGAGCAATCGGACCTCGGCCACCCGGCGGCCCGCGAAGGCGATCGTGGCTCGGACCGGCTCCATCAGGATGGGGCCTTTGCCCTTGTCGAGCAGCTCGTCCCCGCTCGCGCTGAATTTCATTCCCGTGTTGCGGGCGCGGGCCATCGCCGTGACAAGGAGGCGGCCTGAGGCTGCGATGGCGCCGCCCGGATCCGGCGCCGTGACGTAAATCGCCGCAAACTCCGATTCGGGCGTGATGGTGACCTGGCCCAGCCGGCACGTCTCGCCTCGGGCGAACCCGATCACGGCCTGTGTGCCGTCGGTATCCATTGTGAAAAAGCCGCTCTTCGGGCTGGCGCCGCCCTCCTTCCATCGCAGCTGTTTGGTCGAGGAAACGATCCAGCCGTCCTGCTGAAATGGCCGCAGGTCGAACGCGGGCGTCTCCCCTGGCTGCCTCGCAAACCGGACCGCGCATCGCACCGCGGCCAGGGCGGCGGCCGGCGCCGCGCTGCTGTCGAACTCCTTGTCGTCGTAACCCTGCCGGACGGCATCGTCGAATCCGAGACGGCCCTCGAAGAGGGACGGCAGATGCACGTCTCGGACGGCGGCGGCCTCCGCCTGCCGCACGTCGCCGCGCAAGACTTGGCGCGCGATCGCCGGGAACGCCCCGAGGATTTGCGGCGCCGCCACATCCCATGCGCTTCCGCCCAGCTGGCTGCTGAAGGCGGCGCGGTCGCCGTTCTGGAACATGAATGACACGTCCCAGCCCTGCAGGCCCATGCCATAGGCGCCGACAATCGCAGGGCCTTCGACGCCCCACTCGCTCGGGAAGACGTGGATCCATTCGCTGAGCGAGAATGGCCGGCCATCCACCTGCTGCAGCCCCGAGCTGAGCGAACCCGATCCGGCGCGGGCGAGCATGGATGCGGCGTTGAACTTGCCGGCGCCGCCTCGGCCTCCGCCGAAGTAGTTGTGCCGGTCGATCCAGCCGGCTCGAGCGTCGCTGTGCAGGTTGGCGTAGTGGCTGAAGGCGCGCCCGGCCTGCCAGTTCGATCCGATGATCTCGCCGTCGTAACCGGCCTGGCGCACCGCAGCGGTATACCGATCATAGGCGGCGCACTGCAGCTCGTAGAGAAACTCGAGGCTGTCCAGCAGACGCCGGCTCCGAAACGACTGCGAACCCGCAAGCTGATCCGGATCCCAATACCAAGGGTTGCCCAGGGGAAGGATGTTCTTTTTGCCCAGGTGTTCGCCCGCCGGAAAACCGTCTTTCTCGAACCCGTCGAGAGCCCTCGCACCCCAGGCTTTGACCAAGCCCTCGTGGCCGCCGTATTTCTTACCGAGCCAGGCGGAGAAACGCTCCCCCACCTGCCGGCGCAGCGTGGCGCTCTGCCGAAGCGGGGCCATGGATGTGAAGAAGAGCGCGCTCTGCTCGTTGATGATCTCCACCACGCAGATCGCCGGATCCTCGGCATACCGCAAACCCGTGTGCGGATTGCGATGCTCGAGCAGGTTGACGATCTGACGGATGTGAAGTTTCTGCAGCTCGGGCGAGTAGAAAAACGCGCTGTGGGGTGCGGTCACGCGGTTGTCGCGCTCGCCATCGAAACGGCCGAACTCGTCGAGGAACGGCACATCGCGCCGGTCGGCGGGCCCGAGCTTGATGGCGCCGAAATGGGCCGACAGCTTGACGTAAATGCCCGCCTTCTTGAATTGGGCGACCTGGTAATCCATCCGGTCCAGCCCGGCAGGATCATACTCGGCGGCGCTTTCCTTGGACTGGATCCCGCTCCACCCCGCGCCGTCGGCGAACTTGTGAAGGCGGACGGCGTTGATGCCGTAGCGGGGATAGAACGCGGCGCGCTTATCGGCCATGGCCTTCTCGGGGGAACAGGCGGCATAGCAGAGGTTGAGGCCCCACAGCTTGATCGGCTTTCCGTTGTAAACAAGTTGATCGCCCTGGCTCCGAATCCGGCCGTGCTTGCCCGCGGGCTTGTCCAGCCAGTCGGCCATGCTGAGGACGCTGTCGGGCGCATCGCCCGTGGCGCTCCACGCGTACCAAGTCCCGATCCCGTCCGCATCCGGCATCTCCGCGACGCTCGCAAACCAGTCGGCCGGCTCCGGCAACTCCACCGTCACCGCCAGCCGGCGAGCCACACCCGCCGCCAGACTGTCCTTGGCCAGGAGGATCCGCAACGCACCGTCCGCCGCCATCTCGCACGGCGGATCCAAGCGCATCGCCATCCGGCCGCCCGCAGCGTCCGTCCACCGCAACGCGCGGATCTGCTCCCCAATCGCGCGTATGCCGAATGGACAGCGCAGGGCTGTCTCGTGGGTCTCCGATTCTGCGATCACATCCCGGCCGTCGAACGCCTTGCCGGGCTCGATCGTCACGGCGAACATGGTCAGCTGCGCGTCCCTTTCCGCCGTCAGCTCGTAGCTCAGCTCGAGCCGGTCTGGCGCTGTCTGACTGGCTCGAAAGCCCAATCGAAGGGGCGCGCTGCCAACGGTTGCGCTCAGCGTGCCCGCCGTGACGCCGCGGTCGCCACGGACGTTGCCTTGGATGCCGGACCAGGACCAGTTCGGCCCCCAGACAGCCGTGCTAAAACGGAGGTAATCCGCTCCCGAATGGCTCACGACAACATCGGCCTTGCCGGCCGAGTGCGCGATCCATCCGCTGGCGCCCGCCAACCGCACTCCCAGTGCCGCCAGCAGGACGCTCGCAAGAGCCGCATGGACGCACAGCCCGGCCCGCCGCCAGCTATGCCGAATAGCGTTCTGTTTCATCGTTTCAGATTCTCCTCTCGAGCAGCATGTGAATCCGCCTGGAATCCGGGCTCGGGAACCGATCGTCCGCCCACACCGGGACGCTGGTAAACGCGGACAAAATCGATGATAAAGCGCTGGGGAAAGATCGCGTCATCGATCCCCTGCTGGCCACCCCACGCGCCTCCGATCGCCAGGTTCAGGATCAGGTACTGAGGCGCGTCGAAAGGCCACGAATCCTCTCCCGTCTTGTCGTTGTCGAGGGTGAAATACTTCGTGTCGTCCATAAAGAACTCGAGCTTTTCCGGCGTCCATTCCACAGCGTAGACATGGAAGGTCTTCTCCGCGTCCGGAACGCGCGTCCGAGCGCCCCGGCCATTGCCTCGAGCGTGGTTGAAGCCGCGGGTATGGACGTTGGCATGGACCACGCCAGGATCGTGGCCGACGTATTCCATGATATCGATCTCGCCGCAAGCGGGCCAGCCGGTTTCGCGAATATTGGCGCCCAGGGTCCAGATGGCGGGCCATGTGCCGCGTCCGGACGGGAGCTTGGCGCGCACCTCGATCCGTCCATAGGTCCAGGCCGCATGCCCCCGGGTGATCAGGCTGGCGGAGGTGTAGTCCGCGTATTCCGGCTGTTGTTGCCGCCGGCGCTCAGGTGCACCGGCCCGAAGGCGATTCGGAAAGCGCTCCTTCCGAGCTTCGATGATGAGCATGCCCTTCTCGACACGCGCGTTCTCGAGACGCCCGGCGGTGTAATACTGACGCTCGCGATTTCGAATAAACCCTTCCTCGTGAGACCATTTTGCAGCATCAGGCAGGCCGTCCCGGTCGAACTCGTCCGACCAAACGAGCTTCCATTCGCCCGCCGAGCCCGCCAGCGCGAAAAGCGCCGCGGCCGCTAACCCCATGAAAATGCGCATGCGGTCATTGCACCGGCGCCTCGGGGCAATGTCAAGCAGTAGTGGTTCATTTCATTTCATACCACAACCCGTTGGGGCTTTGATGAGATTCATGGGACCATCCGAAATGCTTGGCCTTCGCTGCGTGCGGGACTGGGGCGGAGTCGGCGGTGGATGCGAAAATAACAGATCTTGCGCGTTTCTTGTTGTTCGCGTAGCTTTTAAACGACACGAATCGAACCAGGAAAGGTTGGCGTATGAATGTGAGCCTGACTCCGGAACTTGAACAGTTCATCGAGAAAGAGGTTGAGACCGGCATGTACCAGTCGGCGAGCGAAGTGATCCGGGCTGGCTTACGGCTGTTGAAGGCCGAGAAAGAACCCAAGCCACGGTTCATGGTTTCCTCGATGGAGGAACTCGAAGAGAAACTCCTGGAAGGGATCCGACAGCTTGACCGGGGCGAAGGGATTCCAGGAGAAATCGCTGCAAGGGAGCTTCGTGATCGGGCTGTGGCCCGCCGCAAACACAATGGGTAATTTCTTCGTCTCGCCGGAGGCGCGTGAAGACCTCGATCAGATTCACGCCTGCATTGCGGGCGGCGATAGGGGATAGGTTCGGTATTTGAATCCTTCACCGCCCCGCCGAGAATGGCTGCTCAAGAATTCTTCCGCGGGATCGTGCTGACCTCGTAGTTCGCATTGTCGGCGAGTTCGGCGCCGGCCTCGTTGAGGATCTTGCCGGGTTTGGGGCCCGCATGCCGGTTGGCTCGGATGACCACTCGCTCCGCGGGCCAGCCCATCACGCGGATGCCATTGCTTCGAGTCGTATTGCTCAGGATCGCCACCCGGCGCATGGGGAAATCGCCCGACTTCTTGTGCCGCGGCGCGCAGACGTAGATGTCGGAGATGTTGCCCGGGGTCGAGATGTCGTTGCCTTCCACGTGCAGGCCGTCGATCTCGCCGACGTGGAAGAGAGAAAGATAGCTGTTGCCGCGATTGCGGACGAGTCGGCTGTCGAGGATGGTCGAGTTGCAGTGGTCCTCGTGCATCAGGCCCTCGCCATCGTTGATCCGATAGACCTTGTCCGAACAGAGGTTGCTGTAGACTTCGTAATCGTTGTCCTCGACGATCCAGCGCCAGCCGCGCATCTCGATCGCGCGGTTGTCGTTCGTGGATGATCCGTAGCTGCATTGCACTCCGGTGACAGTGGGGCGCACCAGGCCCCGGACGAAGCGGATGACATTGCCGCGGCAAATCACGCCATCCCCGCTGAACCCAATGGCGCAGCGTCCGGTGTTGAAAACGTAGTTGCCGCAGATCACCGCCCCCTTCCGGAAGCCCCATGGATGGCTCTCGGGCGTGCCGTCATCTCCGCTCCCGCCCGCCCCGCCAATGCAGTGATGGTTGACGTAGATCCCCGGACGGTTGTCGTAGTCGAACTCGACATCGAACCGGACGATCTCCTTTCGGCGATCGAGCAGCGGGTATCCCCGCATGACGAAGTTGTCGTCCCCGCTTCGGGGGATGCGGTTGTTGGCAACCAGCGCATTCTCGGAGGCGTGAACGCGAATGGCGCTTCGGAACTTGTGGGTGTAACGCAGCCAGGCGGGCTGATTTGACTGTGCGCTGGGGACCTCCGCCATCATCCCCGCCGCATTCCGCAACATGCATCCATACACCACGCGATTCGGGCCGCATCGGTGATCGGGGCCCTCGCCGAGCGCGATGTATCCGCGGTTCAGCGCGAGATGCACCACGCCGCAGTTCGCGGCCGCGGCCGGATCCTCGAGCACGATGCCCTGGAACGCGCCTTCGACCGGCGCGCCGCTTCCAGTGAAGAGGGGCTCATACTTCGGAAACTCCAATCTCGATGGCAGCAAAAAGCTGTCGTCGAGCGCAGTCACGCCCTCGGGCGGCTCGGCTCCGCGCAGGATCACGCCGTCACGCAGCCGGATGCCGCCGCGAAACCGATACTCGCCTGCCGGAAAGAACACCACCCCCCCGCCCTGCGCGACAATCTTTTGCTGCGCCTGCTCCAATCGCTCGTCCCAGAAATCGCCTTGGCCCGGCATCCGGGTAATGTCCGCCACGAGATCCCACCGCAGCTTGCGCGTCCAGCTCAGGCCAAGGGAGCGCACCGGGTCAGACGTGGGCGCAGAAGCGGCCCGGACAAACACGGAAGCATCGAGCCCCGCCGCGCTCAGCGCCAGCATGGATTTGATAAAACGCCGCCGCCCCCAAACACGGTTTGAATCAGTGCTCATATGAAAAAGCTGGCGCCCGTCACGGATTCATCCGCTGAAACCGGATGCGGCGCACATAGCCGTAGTTGCTCTCGGTGATGATCAGGTTGCCGAAGGGATCGGTATTGACCGCCCGCACCCTGGAGACCTTCGCCGCGGCGGGATTGTCGTAAAACCATTGGCCATCGCCCACCCGGTAGTTGTTGGTGTCACTGCCATTGATCCAACGGTGGATGATCCCAGCCGGATCGATATACCAAATCCGGTTTCCCGGGCTGTGCTCGCAGATGAAAAAGCCGCTGTTGGGCAAGAACCAAACGCAGCGCGGATAGATCAAGCCCGTCTCGAGTGCCGGGTAGCCATCCCCGCCCCCGGACTGCGTGCCGTTCCCGGCGATCGGCCTCAGAACATTGTCGGCGCTCAAGCGATAGACCCGGTTGGCGCCGCGGTCGCTGATGAATAGATCCCCGGTGCGCTCGTCGCCGACGATGTTGCCCAGCTCCTTGAAGCCGCCTCGAGCCAGGCGGATCCCCCCGCTCGAACGCGTCCATTGATAGATGTTCGTGGCGGTGCCGCCAGAGCCGAAATAGGCGGCCGACTCGTCGCTCTTGACCCAAAGGGCCCGGCCATCGCCCATCGGAGCCGCGGCGGTGAACAGGGTGGTCATGATTCTGTCCGGGCTGATCCGGCGGACTTTGGCGTTGTCGGTGTCCAACACATAGAGGACATCGTTGGTTCCCATCCATCCGCCGTTGGGATTGTTGAGGTGCAGGTTGGTGGCGGCAGCCGGGCCATCGCCGTTGAATCCGGCGACATGGGTCCCCGCATGGGTGTAGAGCCTGCCCTCGGGCGTCACTCGCAGGACGGAGGAGCTCCGCTGGTCCACGATCAGCACGTTGCCCTTCGAGTCCCCGAAGGCGTTGTGCGGCCTGGAAAGGCAGACATTCGTTGCCCAGGCGCCCTCGTAGCTGGGCTGCCACTGGCTCTCGTCGTCATTGGACAGCCCCCGGCCCGCCACGGTCTCGAGGATGCCGTAGGACTCGATCAGATTGGTGAAATGCCGGGGTGTGTTGGTCGACAGATCCACGGCCAGCAGCTTGCAGAACAGCGTCTCCGCCCCCTGGCTCAGCCGGGCCTGCCCGGCCGGCTGGGTCGTGAAGTAGTTCTCCCGCGGCTGCCACGGACCGAGGATGTTCGTCGATGTGAGAATGCTCACCACACCCGCCGGGGATGCATTCGACCAGAGGATCGTCCAGTCCCGGCCAGCGGCATCGATCCCGAATGGCAAGGGGAAGACCGCATATGAAGTCCCATTGGTCGGGTCCGTGCCGGCGAGGTATTCCCGCCAAGTGCTCTGGAAGTCGCGATCGGGATCTCCCTGAGCCACCTCTGGGGCAATGGGATCGAGGCCATAGCGCTGGCACCAGGCGTCCGGGATGCCGTCGTGGTTCGAATCGGCCGCGGGATGCAACACTTCGAAAGCACCCAGGTCATAGCGCGACTGCCCGTCGGCATCGCCATCGAGCGGGCGCGGCATGCGGTCGAGGTCGCGGGTGACGAAGAGGCTCAGGTCATTGGTGACAGCATAGGTGATGCGGTTGGTTCCCTCGAAGAACGTGTTCGTGGTGACGTAGACGCCCAGACGCTCGGATCCGGCATCGATGCACGGGGATGGGGCAGCCAACCGGGTGTCCCGATTCGCGCCATCGAGGAAAAGCGGATCGGCATTGATAATGCCCGGCCCCCAGGTCACAGCATAGTTGCGATTCGAGCCGGTCTTCAGGCTGTTGGTGCCGCCTTGGATGTCGCAGTAGGAGATGTCGGCCTGGAATGTCGTGAACGGCGTGCCCGAGGAGCCGGACACATCGATCGCGCTGTCGCCATTCCAGACGATGCAATTGACGACGGTGGCGCGGCCGCTCATGGCCGACAGACAGTACGGGTAGTTGATCCGGCTCTGGTGGTCGAAGAGCTTGATGGCGGAATCGATGCCGTAAAACGTGTTGTTGGCGATGAGAGCATCGCAGCCGTTCTGGATCGCGATCCCCCCGTTGGGAGAGTGGAACATCACGTTGTTGTAGACGATCGGGCAGCACGTGTCGCGCAGCACGATGCAGTGATCCCCGTCGTTCGGGTCGCCGTAGATGACGTTGTCGTGGATGATCGCCGAGCAGCGCGTCGGATGGATGCGATCGTCGTGGCACGGGATATCGAAGAAATTGCTGCGGACCTCCGGCGACGGCAGGCCGTACAGGGTGCTTTCGCCATACATCTCGACGTCGTCATTGTCGCCGGTCTTGCCCACGAAATAGCAGTTCTCGACCAGCGCGTAGGCGTATCGGGTGTGGACGCCCTGGCCGATATAGCGGAACTGGCAGCCGCGGACATGGGCCGAGGCCGGCCCCCGGTGCACTGGATCGTCCGAGAAGATCCCGATCGCGTCGCCCTCCGGCCGCGATCCATCCGAGGTGTACAGGTTCCGGAAAATGCAGCCGTCGAAATCCACGTGACAGGCCAGAGCCACGACGGCCTCGTAATAGGTCCGAGGCGCGACGTTCATCGGGTAAGCGCAGTTGGTGGCGTAGTAAGCCGTCTTATGGTCTCCGGCCGAATTCGCAAACTCGAAGATGCAGTTGTGGAATCGGCTCTCCGCAGCCTCGACGAACATGATTCGTTCCCAGTTCGGGTCTTGGGGGTAGCGGGTGAACGTGATCGGCTGGTTGGTGGTCCCCTCGGCAATCAGCCGGCCATGGACCGTGATGCCCGTGCCCGCACGCGAGCACACGGTCACCCCCGGCTCGATGGTGAGCGTCGCGTTGCTGAGCACGATGATGTTGCTGGTCACCGCATAATAACCATTGGTCGCATACCAGGTGGTGTCCACGGAAATCACGCCGCCGACGCCATTGGTGATGGCCGGCGGCGGGCGGACGGCCTCGAGGTAGAGATCGGCCACCTGGATGAAATCGGTGCTGGTCCTGGACGCGTTCAAACCGATGATCGCCAGCGTATGGGCGCCGGGCGCGAGCAGGCTGCTGGCGAGCCCGAGGTCGTTGGTCTGGGGTGGCCGCGGGCTGCTGCTGGCTTGCCCCGTCGAGCACTCATGGTTCGCGCTGGCACGGTCGCTGTAGGAAGGTTCGGCGGGAGCCCCGTCCACATTGAAATGGGCCAGGTAAGTTCCGTCCAGCCAGGCAATGTAGCCATCATCGAAATCCATCCGCAGAAAAAGATGCTCGTCGTCGGCCGGCGCATCCGATATCGAGAATGTCTTCCGCAAGTAGACCGTCGTGTAATTCGTCGCGCTCGTGCCGGGGCTGTCGAACAGGATGGTCTTGCAGTGATTGGTCTCGGCTGCGCTGGTGCCGAAGCCGAACCCGCCCATCCCCGCGGACCATTGAGAGGGATCCAGCGCGGCGTCCGGGGCCGTCTTCCAGTCGGACTGCGGCTGGTTGGTGCCTTTGTGGTAGAGCCACGTGTCGCCGTGGCTGACGAGTGGAGTGATCGCTGCCTGGGATGCGGCCGAGAGCATGAACGCACCGAGCAAACCCGCCAGATGCGAGAAACGGCGTTTCATGGATTGGAAAGATCTGGAAGCAATGGATAATCTCACGGTTTCCACCATGAGGCGCAGTGTAATGCCCTCGGAAGGCTTGGCAACCGCGAAAGCCGGACGGATGCAACGCAGCAATATTGAAATTGGCTTTTGAGCGAATCGAGCCACTATTGCGCCATGAGCACAGCAACTTCGACACGGCCAGCAAACCAGGCCGGGATGTCCCGCCGGCGATTTCTCGAATCCAGCCTCACGCTCAGCGTGGCCGCCGTTGCGGCTGCCGCTGGCGAGAAGAGTGCCACGCCCACTCTCGGTGGCCCGTGGCAGATCGGCTGCTACACGCGCCCGTGGGGCGCATACGACTGGCGGATCGCGCTCGATGCGATCGCCGAAGCCGGCTTCAAGCATGCTGGCCTGATGACCACCAACACCAAGACCGGCCTGGTGATCTCCGCCGCCACGACGGTCGACGAGGCCCGAGCCGTAAGCGAGGAATGCAAGAGGCGCGGCCTTCAGATCCCGTCGCTCTGGGGGGGCGGGTTTGCGGTGGCGAAGTCGATCGAAGCCGGCATCCAGGACCTCACGCGGCTCATCGACAACTGCGCCGCGTGCGGCGCGGCCAACCTCATGATCGGCGGCACCGGCGACCCGCGGATCGTCGATGACTATTACAAAGCCGTCGCCGAAGTTTGCGATTATGCCGCCGCGAAAAAGATCGGCCTCAGCGTCAAGCCCCACGGCGGCCAAAACTCGACCGGCGCCCAGTGCCGCAAGATCGTCGAGAAAGTCGGCAAGAAGAACTTCGGCCTGTGGTATGATCCGGGCAACATCTACTACTACTCGAACGGCGAGTTGGATCCGGTGGACGACGCTGCCAGCGTGGATGGGATTGTGGTTGGCATGAGCGTGAAGGATTTCCGGCCGCCCAAGGAGGTCATGGTCACCCCCGGCACGGGCCAGGTGAACTTCCCGGCCGTCATGGCGCGACTTCGGCGGGGCGGTTTCACTCGAGGCCCGCTCGTCATCGAGTGCCTCGAGAAAGGCGATCTGCCCAAGCTGGCCGTCGAGGCGAAGAAAGCGCGTCGGTTTCTCGAGGAATTGCTATCCAGAGCGTCATAAGTCCACAACGCCGGGTCAGGGGACCCAGCCTACAGAATCGTGTCGCGTGCCCTCACGCGGCGTGACTTGTGACGTTGCACCGGCTATCCGGTCTGCCCCGGCTTTACTGGGGCAGCGGGGCCCACTCGGTGGCGTCCTTTTCCTGTTCGGAGATTGCGCCTCCCCAGCCCGGGCGCTTCCAGGCGCGAACGTAATCGATTTGGTAAAACGAGGGAAGGTCCGCGGCTTCCGGCAAGCCGAACCAATCCGGCATGGTCTCGGAATCAAAGATCAAATGCATCGGCATGTGCCAATGCGTGTTGGCTTGGGATCGGACCTCGACGCCGTCCACGTAGAACACGAGCCGCTGCGGGGTCCATGCCAGGCCATAGACGTGGAAGTCATCGGCGAGCCTCCAGGGCGCTTGCCAGACGCCGCCGCTGTTCCAATGATTGTCGATCCCGTTCTCGCGGAAGACATGGGCGTTCATGTGGTATGCATGCTCGCGTCCTGCCGCCTTGCCGCCGATTTCGAACACGTCGATCTCGATCCGCCATGGCTTGGCGCTGCCCGCAAACCAGAAAGAGCTCGAGCCGGCGGAGTTCATCGGTCGAGCTCGAACCTCGAAATACCCGTAGCGAGTGTAAAGGCGTGTCGCGGTCCACGCGGAGGTAAAGGTGTGGTATCTCGGATCGTTCTTCATCTCCGGCACGTCTTCGCCGCGCATGGCCAGGACCAGGCAGCCATCGGCCACCGTCACGTTGCGGGCCAGGAAAAGGCCCGGAGGCCGCCCGCGCCAGCGGGAGGTCCTTTCCCACTTGGCCTCGTCCAGGGCGCCGCCATTGAACTCGTCGCTGAACTCCGGGAATGAAATCCAGCCGCCCTCGTTTCGCGGATCGGACAGCGGCCGCGACGGATCGGCCGGACCGGGCGCCGGGCCGAGCGGGCCGACCCGTGTCCAGCCTCCGCTCTGGCGGTCGATCGCCGCACCCCACTTTTCGGCCAGATAACCCATCACTTCCAGCAGCGCGCCTTCGCTGAGAAAACCGCGGTCATAAACCATCACTTCCGCGATATCGCCGCGAAAGGCCGACGAAAACGAAGCGCGGTTCGCGATCGCTCCGATGGCAGCCGGTCCCGGAGCGATATTGTCCTTGGAGATCACCTTCACGCATGCAGGGTAGGCGGCGGAATCGCGGCCGGTGTCGAAACAGAGGTTGGGCGGCTGGTTGTCGGGGGTGTCGCCGGCACGAATGCTCAGGAGGCGCTGCCAGCTCGAGCCGCCGGCATGGCTCTCGATGCGCCGTGAAACCACGAACGCCGTGATCGGCCCGGCCTGCCCGGCCAGCGCGGAAAGGGCGAAAGAGTCCTTGCCGGAAAACCGCACCGCTGGACGGTGGCCGAATGCGCCGGGAACCAGTCGAGGCGCTCCGGCGGCTGTGGCGTGGTTGCCGGCGCCCGATTTGTCCCGCCACCGCAGGATCTCTTCGCCCTGCAGCTCGAGTGTGGACGGATCGCTGGCATCCAGCCAGAGCCGCATGCCCTCGAGCGCGAAGCTGGCGGAACCGGCCGCTGGCCGGTAGGATCCCACCCGCGACCGGACATGCTCGAGCCACCAACGCACCCCCGGATCATCCGGGGTGCCCATGCCCCCCGGCGTGTGGTTCGGGCCATCGGGCGGCACGCACTGCAGCCAGGTCGACGCGAACAGATACCCCTGGCCGCGATCGAGAAAGGCGTCGGTCCGCCGGAGCATCTCGCGCTTCATCGCGTCCGTATAGACGCCGATATGGATGTAGTTGTAGCGGCCCGGCTGCTTGCTGTAGGCGCCCCAGTAGTCGCCTCCGGTGCCCTCGGTTTCGATGTAATACTTGCCAGCAATATTCGGGCTGCCGTGATGGAGGGACAGGTCGGCATTGGGCGGCGTCACCTTGCCGCTGGTGCCCACGACATAGCTCGAGTCCACGGCTTTGGCCGCCGCGATCAGCTTCGAATCGTCGAACGGCGCCATATGCTCATTGTTCACGTCGACGAACACGTTCCGGTATTTGTTTTTCTGGAGCCAGCCGATCGTATGGGCAACGGCGCGCTCGGCGTCGGCCTGGGTCCAGTGCCTCCACCACCCTCGCGAATCGCCGTGATAGAGGCAGCCGACCAGCACTACCATTCCGCGCGCATCGGCGGCCTCGATGATCCGGCCCAACCGGCCGGCAAGCACCGGATCCAGCGTGGCGTCGGCGCGATAGCCACGCACATCGCCGAAGCGCGAGCCTTGGAGGAAAACGCTGATGGTATTCACCCCGTAGCGGGCGAACTCGTCCAGGCGCCCGATCAGCTCGTCCGTCTTGGCGTCGGAGATGAGGCCGTTCGACAGGCGCAATCCGACGACGAGAAACGGCCGGCCATTGAGCAGCGTGCCGGTGTGATCCGGTTTGAGGGAAAAGACGGAGAAGGTCCGCGGGCGATCCGGAGCCACGGCGGCGGCATCTGCGTTCCGGACCGCAAAGGATGCCGCAAGGCCAGCCGCAAGGAAGGTCGTCAGCAATCTGTTTCTCATGAGCCGATCCAATGCGAGCTCGAGCCGGGAAGGGTCAATCGCCAAGGGCCTTGAGTTTCGCCGCGGCTTCGGCCCGACCCTTCTCGAGGACGGTCCGCAATGCGACGGCGCATCCTCCCTGGCGTTTGCTCTCGTCGGCCGCTTCCATGAACGCGAAGATCTCGATCGTCTCCTCGGCGCTGACCGGGGACTGGCGTGTCTTGAAAAATTTGGCGATCTCCAGGCAGAGGCTATCGTAGCCGCTGCTTTGGGTGGCCGAAACGATCCCCTTGGTGCCGTAGGCCACCGCTCCGAAGCCGGCCTTGTTCCGCCGGATCCCGCGATACGTCCCTGCGCGTCCTCCGCTCCAGACGCCGCTGACCAGATCGGCATCCTGGGTCTGAAGGCGCGCCACGGTTTCGCATCCGGTGCCCATGAGCGCGAACAGAGGCTCGACGCCGTGGATGCCGTAAAAAAACAGGTCGGGCGTCCCCTCTTGATAGGAGCACGATCCCCATGTGGCCGCCCCCGCAACCTGTCCGACTGCAGGGTTGCCTTTCAGCTCCTGGATGGCCCCGTACCGGAGCGACGAGCTCGAAAAACAGGGCACATGGTGTTTCCTGGCGAGCTCGAAAATGACGATGGCATCCGTCAGCGAGCCGGCCACCGGCTTGTCGATGAAGAGCGGTTTGCCGGCCCGGATCACGGGGACCGCCTCCTGGAGATGAATGCGCCCGTCGACGCTCTCGATCAGGACCGCATCCACCCGCTCGAGCAGCTGGGGAATGGTATCGACGATCTCGATCCCCATCTTGCGCAACGTATCTGTGAATCCAGCCACCCGGTCGCGGCTGGCCGGTATGTCGGTGCCGCCCGGATAACCCGCCACCACCCGGATCCCAGCCGCCTCTCCAGCAGCCTTGGGATTGTTGAAGAATTTCGCGAACGCCGGCACATGCGACGTGTCGAGCCCGATCATGCCGGCGCGAATCGACGGAGCGGATGCGTTTTGGGCATGGACGGCGCACGCCATCGCCAGAATGGACAAAGCAACTGCGATCTGTTTCATGCTCAACTCTTAGCCTGTTGGCCCGCCGGAGTCGAGACGGATTGACACGCCAGGCTGCGCGTTGAGCCGCTGGCGTTCGGCCGCTTTGGCGAACGGATAATAAACCGCCATGGCCAAAACGATGGAGAGGACGCCCCAGACCGCCGCTCTCCAGTCGCCGCCAGTGGCAAGGTAATGGCCGATGATCGGCGGCGTGGTCCATGGGATGTTCACGAACGGCTTCGAGATCACCCCCCCTTGCATCAGGAGATACGTGCCGGCCGTCAGCAGCAGCGCGTTGAGGATATACGGCGCCATCAATACCGGATTGAGCACGATGGGGAATCCGAAAAAGATCGGCTCGTTGATCTGGAAGATCTGGGTCGGGAGGGACAGGCGGCTGACCTTGCGATAGCCCGGCTCCTTCGAGTTCAACATGATCAGCGCCAGGGCGATCGTGGCGCCGGTGCCGCCCACGTTGACGAATGTGGTGAAAAAGCCGAGGGCGGTGGCATAGGGCAGCGCCTGGCCGCGCGCGGCCGCGTCGATGTTGAGCGCCAGGTACTGCAGGAACACCGGCGCCACGATCGCATCCAGCGTGTTATCCCCGTTGATGCCCACGGACCAGAGCATCGTGACAAGAAACGCGTACGCCAATATGCCCGGCAACGTGTTCAATGCGAACACCAGCGGGGAAAAGACCGCCTGCACGCATTGGTTGATGTCGACGTTCAGCACGAATCGCACCAGCCAGAAGACCAGCAGGAGAAACGCCATGGGCACGATCGAGAGAAACGATTCGTACACCACTGCGGGCACGCTCGAGGGCAGCCGGACGACCAGGTTCCGGTCCGTGAAGAATTTCTGGGCCCGCACGGTGACCAGGGCCACCAGGATCGCGGTGAACAGCCCCTCGGAGCCGAGGCCGGCCATCGTCAGAGTTTGTTCATTGCGATCGATCTGAAGCATCAGAAACATCAGGACCGCCATCGAGGCGCTGATCACGGCCTCCTGCTTCAGCCGTTTGCCCAAGTCGTAGGCAATGGCAAAGCATACAAACACCGCCAGCAGCCGGAACGTCGCTGTGACCGGCACCTGCAGCAGCGGCATGACTGGCGCGGCCGTTTCCTCCCACCCGGCCACCGGCAGGTTGCAGATCGCGGTGAAAAGCCCCCCAATGATGGTCAGCGGCACAATCGCGATCATGCCCGCCCGGATGGCGCCCAGGTAGGTGTTATCGCTCATCGCGGTCAAAGCCGCGACCAAACGCTGCCGGGGAAAACCAGTCGAATGACTCATGCGGTCTCCGTGAGGCGTTTGCCCATGTAAATGCATCCGTCCCGGCCCGATCCAACCCGCACAAGCTCCCGAAATCCCAGGTGCACATAGAAGCCGAAGGCCGGCGTGTTCGCCATGCTCACCCCCAGGTGCGCGCCTGGCGAACCACGTCCGCGCAACCGGTCCATCAGCTGCTCCATCATCCGCCGGCCCAGCCCCCGCCCTTGCGCCCGCGGCAGCAAGTCGATGTGCAGATGCGACGGATAATCCGCGTACGGCTCGGGCACGTAATAGTCCGGATGATGATACCACGAATGCGCCATTTGCACTCGCGTCCAGGCCGCCGGATCGCCGGCCGGATCGGGAAACTGCGCGCAGAGCCCGGGACGCCATTCCCGTTCGTACCGATCGTAGAAAGCCCGCGAGTCGAGCGCCCCGAGGGCATACCCGCACACGCCGCCCTCGTCCTCGGCAACCAGGCTGAACTCCGGCTCGAACGCCAGATACGGCCCTACGAAGATCCGGCCCAGGGCGTCGGGGTCCTCCCGGTAAAACGGTTCGCCATCCTGCCCGTAATCGCCTGTCTTCAGGCAAACGTAATAGGCGCCCGGTTCATCCCCGGACTTTGCGCGCCGAATGACAATATTGCTCATGCTTGATGCGGGGGTTCAGCCGCCGTGGACGCATCCCTGCCCTCGGGGGTGAAGGTCCCATCCGGGTGCTGATCGAGAAGCCTCTGCAGGCGCGCCACGAAGCCGCCCCGATAGGTGCCCGGCAGGTGGAAATCGGATCGGGCCGGAGCCCCTGTCCCGCCGTGGTCCGACTGCAGCTGGACGTAACCCAGGAGCAGATCCAGCTCCTCGCGCAGCTCCCAGACCCGCCGGCTCAATGCCCAAAACAGCGAACGATCCCGCAACTCGGCCAGACGGGCACAGACGTCTCGCAACCGGGTTGCCCGCTCTCGAAACGCTCCGATGGCGGCCCGCTCCCAACGGCTCGGATCGGCATCGAGCAAGACCTGGGCCGACGCGAACAGAGCCTGCGCCTCGGGCCCGTCCTCGTGCGGCAGGTAATACGCATCCCCCAACAGCACCAAATCCTCGAAAGCGATCGGCTGGCTCACCGTCGCAAATCGCGGCAGCCAGTCGCGCATCGCCCGCAGGTAGGCCTCGCGCGGATTCCACTCTCCCCTGCCCCGCCCAAACTCGGCGCATGTGCGCAGCGGCACGTAGTTGATCGAGAGCTCGGTGTTGGGGTTCGTCAGGATCCCGCTCACGGCGCCGCGGACCTCGGGCCCGCGACCGGCATACGGGCCGCAGTAGAACCGGCGCCCATCATAATCGTTCGCGTGAAGATTATCCCACAGCAGCGGCTTGCGCCGGAGCCGGGCAGCGACCTCCCGGAGATGCCCGGCCGAGATCTCGCGCGAAACGATTTCCGGCCCGGTCCAGAGCACCTCGATTTCGCCCGCCAGCGTTTGGCCCACGCGATCCAGATACCCTGCCCCGCCCACGCCGCGCTCCGCCATCCGGCCGCAATACGTTGTCGGGCAGAAAAGCCAGCGCCCACTTGGCGCATGCGTCCGCGTCCAGGCCAAAGCCCGGTTTGCCCAATCGCATTGCGCCTCTGCAAAGGACGGGAAGCACGTCCGGTCTTCCGGACGCATCCGATCCGGAATGTCATCGAACAGCAGGGCGAAGTCCCGGCAGCCGAGCCCGATCATCTGCTCGAGCCGGGCCAGCAGACGATCGAACTCGGCCGGGTCGCCGTAGCGGACATCCAGACCGGGCGCCAGCGCGTAGAAAAACCGGATCCCGCGCTGGCGGGCATCCTCAATCAACCGGCGCAGGGTCCCGGCTTCCTCGGCGGTGTAAAGCTCCCGCCAGAGCGCCCGGTGCTTGAGATCGTCCTTGGGCGCGTAAAGAAATGTGTTCATCCCCCACCCTGCCATGTCGGCAAAGAGCGATGCCCGATCGGCTGGCGACCAGGGCGGTCCGTAGAAGCCTTCGATCACGCCGATCCGAAAGCCGGGTGGCGATACAGAGAGTGCCTGTTCGTCCGTAATGATGCCTGAGGCTAAACGATTGCGGCGATCGAGGCAACAGCGCGTGTTCGGTGTCCCGCGTTCACGCGGTCGGGAGTCGCAAGCCGCCAGAGGCCGGCTGAAGCCGGGACACCGATCCTCGGGAGGACGGACGGCCGCGCGCCATGGAAAAATCCTATACACGACGGCAGAAATGGCGCGGCGTGGGAACACACGGCCTGCTACAGCGCTGTAGGCCCGGTCCCCCGACCGGGCGCTGCATCATTTGTGGCGCTGTGCAGAAACCGCTGTCCGCTCGTGCATCAGGAGGGCAAAAGCCCCTCCGTGGGGCAAAAGTGGCTGTAACCCGAGAAACGGATATTCCTTGCCCGCAAACGCCTTTATCCGCTTGCTTTCGAGCCGGGCGTCCTCAAAACTGCCCCTGATCAACCGGTTTGTTTCCGATCTTGTGACTTTGAGACAACATATACTGTTCGACAACCTCGTATGATTATCGAAGCCGATCGGAAATTTGTTGCAGCATCATTCGACAACGAAGAAGAGATCGAGCGCGTGGTTATCGCGCATGCCGAGTTCATTTTTGGCCCAGATTCGATCATCCTACCCAAGTCTCTTATTCGCAGTGCTGAGGGTTTCGGTACAATTCCCGACGGATTCGCCATCGATTTTTCTGCAAGACGTTGGTTTATCGTAGAGGCAGAGTTATCGTCACATTCCGTGTGGACTCACATCGCACCACAGGTTTCAAAGCAGATTGTCGCTGCCCAGCAGCACGGCACCCGAAAACGGCTGATCGAGGTCGTGATTGACCGGATTCGGGAGGATGCGGGACTCCGAGAGCAGATTGAGGAGTTGGGTATCCCCGAAATCGATATAAGGAGAGTGCTTACGGAGATTATGGAGTCGAGACCGATCATCGGCATTCCAATTGACCATGTTTCCACCGATTTGCGTGAGTGGGCGCAAACTCTCAAGAATGAGGTCAAGCTCTGGATTGTTCGGAAGCTGGTGGAGTTTCGGGATCCAGCTCAGGTGCTCTATGAAATTCCAGACGAGTATCGTCCAGTATTCGATTCATCTGCCGAGGCAGATGAAGCCCGGCGGTACGCCGATTACGACGTAACTATCTCTGACCTTCTTGAGGTTGGCAAGCTGACACCTGGGCAGCGGTTGTTTATGTCGTATAAGCCGCGAGGCGGTGCGCGAGAAACGTATCAGGCCGAGGTAACGGCGGATGGAAACCTAATGGTTGACGGCCAGTCGTACACCCCCAGTTTTGCTGCTCTGTATTTCATTCAACGCGCTGGTAGTAGTCGCAATACCGTCAATGGATGGACCAGTTGGAAGACCGAGGACGGCCGAACACTTGCCGATCTCCGCCAAGAGCACATTTCACAACAGGACCGATTCGAACAAGACGCTGCACTCAACAGCCGCCCGCCGTCGCAGATGCAATCATAACCGGAAGTTCAGTCGCCCAATCTGCTGCGGCACCTTGCACCGGCGGCTGTGGGTGAGCTGATCGTTGGCGAGGCCACTGATGCCTGGTGGTTTGGAAAGGGCGCTACGCCAACCAACCATCTCCATCGCAACGACCTTCGCGTGCGCGTTCAGCCCGGCACTCGAGGTCGATGCAGCTTCAGCATCGGGGGCCAAAGATAAGATCGCGTGACGGAGGCTGGACTTTTACGGGCGCGGTGGTTTATCGTCGAGCCCGTGCCGGGGATCAAAGCGGGAATCAGATGATGTCTTGAACATAAAGCAACACCCGCCAACCACCCCTGCCCCTTCACGAAAGGAAATGCGGCTATGAAACGCCACGCCATCACCCCTCGAATCCTGTCCATCGCCATCGCCGGTCTCCTGGCCTGGACCTGGACATCTCAAGCAGCCGATGGTTCCCCATCCGGCCGGCCGAACATCATCTTCTTCCTCGCCGACGATTACGGCCTCGACGGCGTGGGCTGCTACGGGTCGGACAATTTCAAAACGCCGAACATCGATGCGCTGGCCCGGAGCGGGCTGCGCTTCCAGAATGCCTATTGCACGCCTCTATGCGGACCGACGCGCTGCCTCCTCAACACGGGCCGCTACGGGTTTCGCACCGGCGGGCTCACGAACCCAACGGCCAACCAGCCCTTGCCCACCCAGGAGCCCGCCATTGCTCGCATGATGAAGCAGGCGGGATACACCACGGGCCATTGCGGCAAGTGGCGGCAGGTGGGCGCCTCCCCCGCCGATTGGGGCTTCGAGGAATACATCACCGACCCGACCGCCGGAGGATGGTACTGGAAAACCAGTTACACGAAAAACGGCGTCGAGGTCCAGACCGACAAAGAAATCTATTATCCGGATGTGTGCCACGAGTTCGCCTTGGACTTCATCCAGCGCCATCGCGACCGGCCTTTCTTCTTCTACTACTCCTCCCATCTTGTTCACGGCCCGATCCTGCGCACACCGGACACGAAGCGGGGCGTCACCGATACGAACACGTTTTACACCGACAACGTGAATTATCTCGACAAGCAGCTCGGCGACCTTGTGGCGCACATCGACCGGCTGGGGCTGCGCGAGAAGACGCTGATCATCTTTGCGGCTGACAACGGCACCGCCCGCGCCTCGCGGACGCTCCAGGGCCGCGCCCTCAGCGGCCAGAAAGCAAGCATGCTGGATTGCGGCGCGCACGTGCCCTTTATCGCGAGCTGGAAAGGAACCGCGCCCGCCGGCAAGGTGCTGAACGATCTGGTGGACTTCAGCGACTTGTTTCCCACATTCGCCGAGCTGGCCGGATCGAAGATGCCTGCGGGATGGACCTTCGACGGCCGCAGTTTCGCCCCCCAGCTCCGGGGCCAGCCGGGAACCCCGCGCGAGTGGATCTTCGTCCAGCTGGGCGCCAATTGGTATGTCCGCGATCGGAGCTGGAAGCTCAACAATCAGGGGGAGATGTTCGACATGACGGATGCACCGTTCGTCGAGAAGCTGGTCGCCGCCGATACGGCGGACGCTCGAGCGGTCGCCGCCCGCAAGCGGCTTCAGGCCGCGCTCGATCAGCTCGATCCTGCTGCCGGAAAGACCGCTCCCCAGGATGCCGTCAAAAAAAGAGCCCGGCGGCTGCAAAGAAACCGGTAGCGAGTGACACAGCGCCTGCCAGTCACAGGAACCCAGCTTGGCATGGATCGAGCCATGCGGCACGGGTGATGGCTCTTCTTAGGGTCTGTGCAAAATTTTGCACAGACCCTTAGCGTGTCCCGGGCACAGCGGTCCGATCCGCGGTTTGGATCCGCTCGATGCGCACCGCCAGGTCATCGACGAAGGGTGGCAGCTCAATCCGCCCCTCCTGCCCCAGCCCCTTGGATCCATAGCTGCGCGTCTCGATCGTCGAACCGTCCGCCGGCTTGAGCATCGTGAGGCGATAGCCGCCGTCAGGCAGGCGCAGCGCCAGGCTCGCGCTCGACACGGCTTTGCCGGTCTCGCGCGCACAGCAGTAGACCAGCGCCCAGTCCCGCTCGGCGGTAGCCAGCGCCGCCTGAACCAGCGCCGAGTCGCTTACGACCGCCGCCGTCTCGTTCGGGTTCATCCGCCAGAACGGCAGCGCCCGAAACGCCTCGGCCATGGGACGGAGAAACTCTTCTCCCGGCGCGCGATAATTCGGATCGTCGATGCCTTCGCAGCCATCCCAGCTGTGCCATGTCCAATGGCACCCGGCCGCATACCAGAGCCATCCCTGCTTGCGCCGATGGACGCCGTCGTCATTCCGATGGCGCCGCTCGCGGCCGGATTCGTTGCACCACGCGGGTTTGCCGTGAGCGCGGGTGTTGCGTGCCACCGCCAGGTACCAATCGCGCAGGTCGTGGCGCGGCGTCGAGGAGGTGCACGTGTGATTGATGGCCAGCCCCATCCACGGCTTGCCCGGCCAGACCGCGTCGTCGGTGGTGCCGTCGGAGGTGCACACGGGCCGGCGGGCCGGATCCTTCGCCTGGAAAAACCGCCCCGCCGCGTCCTGGAATGCCTCGTTGCGCGTGTATTCGTTTGCGATCTCCCACGTCAGGACGTTCGCGAACTTCCCCAGCCGGCGGATCGTCTCTTCCCAGTAGCGCTGCTGAACGGGGATGTCTTTGGAATCGGGATGGAGCCCCATGTACAGAACGATGTCCAGTCCGATCCCCTTCTCCCCCGCCATGCGCACGCGCTCCTCGACGCGCTGCCAGTAACTTTCGTTGAACGTGGTCCAGTCAGGCTTGGCGCGGGTGCCGCCCCAAGGCCACAGCTCGATGCCCAGCTCGTCCCAATACGGCATGCCTTCGAGGGCGACGCGGATCACGTTCACCCCCTGCGCGCGCGCGCGATCCAGGTACCCGCCCGGATCGCGGCAGCCGAAGAATGCCCAGGCCGTTTTATTGAGAATCAGGAGATGCGCGCCTTGGTCGTTGACCAGGTGATGCGGCCAATGCGGATCCGGCCGGTAAGGCGACGTCCACGGCGCGCCGAACGAAACCGGCGGCGCATGGAATGCCTCGGGATCGCTGGCATCATAGCGGCCGCTAAACCGCTTCAGCAGCTGGTCGCGGGATTGCGGTTCGCCCCCCTGGCCGAGAAAGACATCCGTCCAGGGCGGGCGCCTGGCCGGATCCACCAGCGCGCCATACGCCGCAGGATTGCGCACGTTGAAGTGGCCGGCACGCTCGTCCCATGCCCCGCCGTACTTGCGGCCGATGTGCCGCGCGAAAGGGTGGATTTCGAGAATCTTCCAGCCGGGCTTGTCCGCGGCCATCTTGCCGAGGGACCGGCCGCGGCTGTCCACGGCGTAGCCGCCCCCCTGAAAAATGCTCATCACGATCGGCACGAAATTGTCCGTGGCGCGCGTCGGCGCCAGATGGCCCATGTCGTCGGCGATGCTCAGGTGCAGGATCACATCCGCGCCTGCCAAGGCGTTGCACCGGACGGTTTCCGGATACCACATGTCGGCGCAGATGCTGAAGCCATAGCGCACGCCCCGAAACTCGACCGGCTGGAATGCTTCGCCCTGAGACCACCCCCACCACGTCTGTTCGCCGAGGTTGGCGTGGACCTTTCGGTATTTGCCGACCAAGCCGCCCTTGTCATCGAGCAGGAACGCGCAGTTGTAAAGCCTGCCCGAATCGGTCTCGACCAGCGATCCGACCAGCGGCGTCCGCGTCTGGCGGGCCAGGGCCTGGTAGCGTTTGTACCATGGCCCATCGCCAGGGACCGCCTCGGCCACGCTGTTGATCACGGCCTCGCTCGGATATGGCCAGCCGGAGATCGCGTATTCGGGGAAAACGATGAGATCGGCCCCCTCCCGCGCTGCGGCGCGCGCCTGGGTGGCAAGCACGGCGAAGTTCGACTCGAGACCCGGATTGCCCCCGGCGTAGTGCGCCCGGCCCGCCTGCACAACCGCAATCCGCACGGTGAAGTCCGGATCGCGGGATGTCGCAGCCGAAGCCCGCCGGGATCCAGGCTCGGCGGCGGATTCGGCTGGCATCTCGGCGCCCCCGCCGCTGGCCGACGCCCCGGCCAGCCACAGGAAAAGCAGAGCCGCTCCGGCCACGCACGCGAGTGGAACGCGATGATGCAGATGTCTTGGGATCATAATCAAGCGAGCCGATTATCGAGAGATGACAACCCGCACTCCGCCATCGTCCCAGCACGTATCCACCGCGATCTGGTAGGTGATGCCGGCCACGGCGTCGAACTCGAGCCGCTCGAAGCCGTTCGCCACCGGCGTCAGCCCGCCAATGGCCGTGCCCGTGAGGACGCCGATCAACCAGCATCCCCCATCACCAGAGGCGGAGATCGAGGTTTTTCCGGACGTCGGCGGCGTCCAGGACCACCAGATGGTGTGACCCATTCCAACCTGTTGGGGCTCGCCGGGCTGCCGTGTCGCGTTGTCCGTGTAGCTGACCACGGGAACATCCATGCCCGGAATCACCGCGCGGTTTTCGAACGCGTCGTTCGCAGGCGGGGGCATCGCTCCGGTCCGATCCACGACCCGGTAGAACCGGCGTGAAAGAGCGGATGCATCCCGATCCACAAAACCATAGGGGCCTCCCAGGCTGACGAATGCCAGGTGATCAGCCCAATCGCGCAGGTTCGACGAGACCTGGACGACGTATCCGCGGCCCCGGGCGACGAGGATCGGGAACTGGAATGGCGGGCCGAGCTTGCCGGACCCGGGCTCGATGGCCGGAATGGATGGCAGCATCTCGGCCAGGATCTCCTCCGCATCCTGCCTTTCAATCCCGTAAATCAAGCCCCCGAAGGTCGGATCGGGCAGCGTTCCCATCGCAAAGCCGTTTCCGTGGAAGTCCGGGAGAAAGGAGCGGAGCGAGCGGGCGCCGCTGAAGTGCGATCCGAGGAAGACGGTGAAATTGGTGTCCATGGTCAGCGGGACAGCGCCGTTCAGGGATCGCTTGAGGTCGATGAGCGCTGTTCGGAACTGCTCCTCCGACTCGGCGCTTTCCTCGTCCTGGTTGAAGAGCCGAATGGTATCGCCGGGGCGGCTGCGGATGAATTGGGAGGCTTCGAGGTAGCGGTCGACGCTGTTCTGGAAGGCGAGCTGGGCCGCTGCCAGATCCTGGGTGGTGGCGAACGTGAGCAGGTTTGGATGGTCGGCGAGCAAGCGTTCGATCGAGAGCTGTTCGCTGGTGTACAAAGCTCGGATGCTATCCAACTGGGCATCCAAATTCCACGAGTGAACGGTGTAAAGGACGTACTCGGCCGCGTGCAGCATCGCCCGGAGCATGAGAACATCGCCGTAGTCGAGGGTGATGCTGGCCAGCTGGGTCTCGTTGATCGAGAGGCTGAGGGTGAAATTGCCGTCGGTCACCTGGGCGAGGTTGGCTCCGGCGGCAACCAGGGCGGGCAACACGTTTGTGCGCAGCAATGCGGTGGTCTCCTGGACGCTCATTCCTTCAGGGGCCAGCACCACGCCGTTGGTGTCGGCAGGCAGGCCCGCCGTCCAGCCGTAGATGTCCCGCCCGGCCGTAGTCATTCCCAGCCGGCTCAGGAAATTGCTGCCGGCAGCCTCGCTGGGCAAAACCAACAACCGCGTGGCGGCATAAAAAACATTGGCCGCCGGGTGCTGGGACGACAGAGCGACTGCGTTGCTGAAGCTATGGTTGGCCGCCGCCAGGTTCGTCGCCGCCAGATACGCCCGTCCCTGGCTGACGTAATCGCTCGCGGTTTGCGCCGCCAGGGACGGGATCAGCGCGCAAAACGCCATCGTGGGCAGGACCGCAGCTAACTTGATCATAGTTCAATGATATGTTGTTTTTGCTTTTGCAATGGAAAAGATGTTGGTCGACCAAAGCGGGGTCGTATCCATCACCAGCGTGCCCGTCTGGCTGCCGGCGACCTGCAGCGTGGCGCGAACCGCATGCACCCCGTTCGTGCCGAACTGGAAATGAACACCCCCGGCCAGCTCCCACTCTCCTTCCCGTCGAACGCGAACGCGTCCGGCCTCGAGGCGGTTTGTGACGGCCGTCTCGATCTGGATGGCGGCCTGGCGCAGCTCGAGCCGCTCGGCGGCTCGAGGGCTGATCCAGCGATCGAGCAGGGCCAGGCTGTTTGTGGCGGACTCGATGTCACGGATTTCGAGGCTGACCCCCTCGGCAACCTTGATCGGCAGCACTCCGATCCGGAAAAAGGCCTTCCGCTGGTAGTCCTTGTAGATGGAATCGGCCCGGATGATCATCGACGGCTCCGGATTCCTCCCCATGTAAATGGGAACCACAGCCCGCCGAATCCTGCCATTCGCGGAGGACAAGCCGCCCAGCTGGGCATACCCGCTCGAGACCAGCAGCAGGCCGGTCATCCCGAGGATCAAGGCTTTGCGAACTCGACTCATTCAACTTGTTGCAGCCACTGGATCGCATCGATGACGACGTGGCCATCGGCGCCGTCGTTGGATATCACAACCGCTGCTGGCCGATCCAGGGAAAACTCGAATGTCCCCAGCGACACGAACAGACCATCGATGGGCGGCGCTTGTTTTTGGTTGACCCGGACGGTTTGGACACCGGCGGCATGGTGGATCTCGACTTGCGTCCGGGAGCAGCGGTTCTCGTGGGGTGAATAGGCCAGGCGAACCTCGCAGAGCCCCGCCTTGGGCAGACGAGTCTCGAACCGCGCGCTCGATCGGCCGTCGCGAGCGCCGCCGTCGTGCCGGTAGCCCGCCGCGATCCATTTTCCCATGGCGGTGCTGGACGCCCAGCTGCCCGTGAGCGCCGCCTGGCTGTCGTCCACCACGACACCTTCGAGCCGCGCAATGTCCAATCCCATCCTCGCGCTTTTTCGCGCGGTGGCGGCTTCGAGGACCTGGCCGTCTTCGAGCAGCCGCTGGCGCAACCGTGGATAGGGCAGCTCCTGGACGGGCAGGTTCGCGTCGATGGCCAACGCGGCGGCCGTGGCGGCCGATTGCCCGAGGATCATAAAGACCGGCTCCATGCGAATCGAGCCGAAGGCGATGTGCGAGCTCGAGACGCACACGGGCACGAGCAGGTTGTCGCACTGGCCCTTGCGGGGCACGAGCGCGCCATAGGCGATCTCGTAAGGGCCGCCCGTCGCGACGCCGATGTCGCCTTCATTCTGCACATAGCCTTCCGGGGTGATGTAGCGCTGCACGTTGTGCGAATCGATGGTATAGGAGCCCATCCCGACCGAATCGGGCGTCGGCCGCCTCTTCAAGAGCTCGTTCTCGGTCATGACGAACTGGCCCGCCATGCGGCGCGCTTCGCGCACATAGATCTGGTGGGGCCAATGGCCGTGATCGCCAAACTCGTCC
>CAYWIM010000052.1:0-32781 GCA_964458325.1 uncultured Verrucomicrobiota bacterium | reverse complement strand
GATGGAGGAGCTTCAGGTATAGCTTCCGGTTGCCTGCCACCCGGGCCAGGCCGTCGTTCGCGTCGAGCCCTTCGACCGATGGAATCTCTGTTGGCTCCGGCGCGCAAACTGCAGCCCGCTTTGGCTCAGCGCCGAGCGACATCGATGGAGGAACTTCATCGTTTTCTTCCTGCGATGGATGGCGAACGCCCGCGCCAGGATCGGAAGCAGCCGCCACACCCGCCGGCTTGTAGAATCGCGCCGCGGTCCCAAACAAGTTGCCCGGATCGATCGGCTTGGCGATGTGGTCGTTCATGCCGGCGGCCAGACAACGCTGGCGCTCCTCGATCGTCGCATGCGCCGTCATGGCGATGATCGGCAGGCTCGCGAACCGCGCGTCGGCGCGGAGCTTGGCGGTGGCCTGGTGGCCGTCCATGCCGGGCATGCGCCAGTCCATGAACACGATGTCGTAAGGCTCGGTGCCGTCCTGTTGCTGGATCGCTGCAATGGCCTCCTTGCCGGATGCGGCCGTGTCGACACATCGAGCGATAGCGCTGAGCGGCTCCTGCAAGATCTCGCGCGCAGCGGGATTGTCATCCACGACCAGCACGCGCAGTTGCGCCAGATGCTCAGGCACGATCTTCCCGGCGCCCGTGGCGGAACCGACGCCGAGCCAGACGGTAAAGAAGAATGTGCTGCCGGCCCCGGCCTCGCTCTCGAGCCAGACGCGCCCGCCCATCAGCTCGACGAGCCGGCGGCAGATGGTGAGGCCGAGGCCCGTGCCGCCATGCTTGCGCGTGGTGGACATGTCGGCCTGGGTAAAGGGCTGGAACAGCTTGGCCGCCTGCTCCTTCGTCATGCCGATCCCCGTGTCGCGCACGGAGAACTTGAGCTGCGCCTTTTCGCCGGTGCGTTCAAGCAGCTCGATCGCGAGCCGGATCTCGCCATGCTCGGTGAACTTGACCGCATTGTTGACGAAGTTGGTCAGGATCTGGCCGAGGCGGAGCGGGTCGCCCAGCAGGTGCTCCGGGATCTCGGGCGAGACATGAGCCAGAAACTCCAGGCCCTTGTCGTGCGCCTTCTGGGCGGTAAGGGTGGTCACGGAGCCGATGACTTCGTCGAGCTTGAAGTCCGTCGTCTCGATGTCGAGCTTGCCGGCCTCGATCTTCGAGAAGTCGAGGATGTCGTTGATGACGGAGAGCAGCGACGTGCCGGCGTTGTGGATCTTGCTGACGTAGTCGCACTGCTTCGGAGTGAGCTGGGTCTTGAGGGCGAGATGCGACAGGCCGATGATGGCGTTCATCGGCGTGCGGATTTCGTGGCTCATGTTCGCCAGGAACATGGACTTCATCTGCGTGGCCTCCTGGGCCTTTGCTTTGGCCACCGCCAGCTCGGCGGTGCGCTCCTCGACCAATTCCTCGAGATGTTCCTTGTAGGCCGTGACTTCAGCCCGAGAATGTTCTGCGTCCTCCGCCAGGCTGACGGCCGCGGCGCGCTGGCGCTGCTGTTCGACCGCCTGGTTCCGAATGCTGAGTTCGGCCTGGCGTGCCCGCCACTGCTCGACAGCAAATGATCCCATCAGCCGGGCAAAGCGAGTGAGAAACCCCAGAATGGAAGGCCTGGTTCCCATAGCCTTCCCCCGCCTGCTCGAGGTTGATGCGCGCGCCCGGCTGACGGCAGCTCTCGACCACGATTCCATGAGCCTTCCCGTTCATCGATGGCGTCCCGGCTGGCGAGTCGATTTCCGCGCAATGCGCGCCATTTCGGCGTGGCCAACCCGAGTTGCCAATCCCATGCCGAGCCGGTGGCCTTCACGGCGTCGAGCGCGACTGGAGCGCGCGGTAATGTTCGAGCCGGGCCTGGATATCGATCACGTATTGGCGGGTGCCGGGGAAATCCATTTGCTCGAGGAACCGCGCGCTGTTGGTGAGGGCGGCGCCGCCATTCCAGCGGAGGACATGGGTGCGGCCGGCATTGTAGTCGGCCAGGGCGTAGGCGGTCGGATTGTCCGTGGCCGTGTAGCGGCGCATCAGCTTGCGCAAGTACCATGTTCCCGCCCGCGTGTTGATCATGGGATCGAACAGGAGGTTCGTGTGGAAGCCGCGGATGTTTTCGGCCTGAGCCCATTCGCGGGCAGCGGGCTCGCGGATCTGCATGAGGCCGATCTCGCCGGCCTGGCCCCGGGCGCGCGGGTTGAAACGGCTCTCCTTCCAGACGACGGCCTTCACCAGGGCAGGCTCCATCCCGTAGCGCCGCGCGGCGGCAGCGATGACGGGATCGACCCGGTGTTCACGCCAGCCGCCGTACCACCAGCGAACAAGACCGGCATCCAGCAGCAGCAACAGCAAAATCAGGTAGTACCAACGCGCCTTCAATGGGAATGGATTGCGTTTCGGCTTCCCGACCCCACCCTGTTGCCGATTCCGCCCAAGCCGCACGGAGCCTGGCCGCCCCGGCTCGCGACCCGGGAGCGGATCCAATCTATCGGCCGCAGCATTGCTTGTATTTCTTGCCGCTGCCGCAGGGACAAGGATCGTTGCGTCCGACCTTGGGCCCGGATCGGACGGGGCGGACGCGGCTGACGGCATCGGCGGCCTCGCTGACCATTGCGGCCGCCTTGGGATCGGCGGGAGGGGCTTTCTGGCCGAAGGCGCTGGTTTCCTGGTGGACAGTGCTTTGGGGCAAATTATGGAGGAACTGCTCGAACGCCATCATGCTCGAAGCGCTTCGGAAAATATTGTGGCAGATCTCGGTCTTGATATTGACCATGAGGATCTCGAACGTCTTGTATGCCTCGGCCTTGTATTCGATGAGGGGATCCCTCTGGCCATAGGCGCGAAGGCCGATGGAGTTGCGGAGGCTGTCCATGAAATAGAGGTGCTCCTGCCAGAGCCGGTCGATGGCGGTGAGGATGGTGTATTTCTCGATGGCCTGGATGGCCTGGGAATCCTCGAAGCTGGCCTTGAGCTCGTAGGCATCGCGGATCTGCTGGATGATGTTCTGGGCCACGCCGAGCTGGGATGGGCTGAAATTCTCGAACAGGGAGCCGGGCACAGGCGCCTCGATCGAGGTCTGGGCGATCCGGAGCAAGTCGCGATCCCGCACGCCCAAAGGAAAATTCAGGTTCACCCAGTCCGACAGCCCGCGGAAATTCCAGGCCGTGGGATCCGCCGTTGGCGAGGTGTAGGCATCCATCTTCTGGACCACCACCTCCTCCATAATGTCCATGAGCCGATCGCGGACGTCCTGGGAGCGGATGATCTCGTTGCGGAAGCCGTAGACGACCTCGCGCTGCTTGTTCATGACGTCGTCGTATTCGAGCGTCCGCTTCCGGATCTGGAAATTGTGCTGCTCGACCCGTTTCTGGGCGGTCTGGATCGACCGGTTGAGCAGGGGGTGGGTCAGCTCCTGGCCTTCTTCGAGGCCGACTCGCTCCATGACTTTCACGATGCGGTCCGAGCCGAACAGCCGCATGAGATCGTCTTCGAGCGAGATGAAGAAGTGGGAGGAGCCGGGATCGCCCTGGCGCGCGCAGCGGCCCCGCAGCTGGCGGTCGATGCGCCGGGCTTCGTGGCGTTCGGTGCCGATCACATGGAGACCGCCCACATCGGCGACGCCGGCGCCGAGCTTAATGTCGGTGCCGCGCCCGGCCATATTCGTGGCGATCGTGACGCCGCCCCGCTGGCCGGCGCGGGCGACGATCTCAGCCTCTTTCTGATGGTATTTGGCGTTGAGGACGTTGTGGATGATGCCGGTGCGCTGGAGCAGCCGGGAGAGATGTTCGCTGGCCTCGACCGAGATAGTGCCGACCAGGATGGGGCGGCCCTGCTGATGGAGCTGGACGATCTCGTTGACCACGGCGTCGAATTTTTCGCGGCGGGTCTTGTAGACCGAGTCGTTTTGGTCCTGGCGGCGGACAGGCTTGTTCGTCGGGATGACCAGGACGCCGAGCTTGTAAATGTCAAAAAACTCGGATGCCTCGGTCTCGGCCGTGCCGGTCATGCCGGCCAGCTTGTGATACAGCCGGAAATAATTCTGGATCGTGATGGTGGCCAGGGTCTGCGTCTCGCGTTCGATCTCGACGCCTTCCTTGGCCTCGACGGCCTGGTGGAGGCCGTCGCTCCATCGCCGGCCGGTCATGAGGCGGCCGGTGTGCTCGTCGACAATGATGACCTTGTTGTCCTGGATGACGTATTCGACGTCCTTTTCGTAAAGGCAGTAGGCCTTCAGGAGCTGCGAGATGACATGGATCTTCTGCGCGCGCGTCTCGTAATCGGCCTGGATTTTCGCCTTGGCCTCGATGCGCTTGCGCGGATCGGCTTCCGCGCCGGTGTCGATCTCGTGAAAGATCGTGGTGAGATCGGGCAGGACAAACGCCTCGGGATCCTTCGGGCTGAGAAAATTGCGGCCCTTCTCGGTCAGGTCGGCGTCGTGGGACTTCTCCTCGATCGCGAACAGCAGCTCCTCTTTCTCGGCATAGAGCGTCTTCTTGCTCTGGTCGGCGTGGAGCTCGAGCTCGGCCGAATTCATCAGCCGGACATGGTCGGGATCCTCGAGGAGCTTCAGCAGCGCGGTGGACTTGGGCTGGCCGAGCTTCACCCGGTACAGGAGCAGGCCGGCTTCGCGCTGGAGATCGGCCAGCGAAGCGTCGTTCTTGCCCTTGGCGGATTGGATCTGCTCGAGCAGGCGCCGGGCGTCGTCGAGAAACCGGCCGCAGAGCCGTTGCTGGGCGGCGACCAGCGAGTCGATCAGCGGCTTGAACTGCTCGTAATAGGTGTTGTCGACGTTGACGACCGCGGGGCCGCTGATGATGAGGGGGGTCCGGGCCTCGTCGATCAGGATCGAATCCACCTCGTCAACGATGGCGTAATAATGGCCGCGCTGAACCTGGTCCTCGGCGCGGATCGCCATGCCGTTGTCCCGGAGGTAGTCGAATCCGAACTCGGCATTGGTGCCGTAAGTGATGTCGCAGGCGTACTGGGCGCGGCGGACATGCGGGGGTTGGTCGTGGAGGATGCAGCCGACGGTCAGGCCCAGGAGGCGGTAGACCGCGCCCATCCATTCGCTGTCGCGCGCGGCGAGATAATCGTTCACCGTCACGACGTGGACGCCCCGGCCTGTCAGGGCGTTGAGATAGACAGGGAGCGTGGCGACCAGCGTTTTGCCCTCGCCGGTGGCCATTTCCGCGATCCGGCCTGTGTGGAGGGCGTAGCCGCCGATGAGCTGCACATCGAAAGGCACCATGTCCCAGACCACGGGAAGCCCGCGGACAGTGATCTCCCGGCCGACGAGACGGCGGCAGGCGGTCTTCACCAGCGCGAATGCCTCGGGCATGATCTCGCTGAGCGTCCGGGCCACCTCGGCCAGGTCGGTGATCTCCGACAGCCGAGCCTTGTACTGGGCGGTCTTCTGGCGAAGATCCTCCTCGGGCAACGATTGCAGCGACTGCTCGATCTCGTTGATGCGCCCGACGATGGGACGCAGCCGGCGGACTTCCCGGTCGTTCTTGGTGCCAATTACTTTCTTAATGATGAAGTCAAGCATGATCAACCGAATAACGGTCAGGAAACGCTAAGGGAATCGCGCCGGGGCGTCAAAACATAAACGGCTGCGGCTTGGGCTTCGGTTCGGCTTCTCCTTGCCCTGCGGCGGCGGCTTCAGATACAAATGAGGCCCATGAAAACCACTATCGACCGACGCAGGTTCCTCCAGTTGGGCGCCGCGGGCCTGGCATGGTCTGCGATCGGCGCTCGCGCCGCCGATCTCTGGCATCCCCAGGCCAAGCGGGTCGGCCTGATCGGCGCCGGCTGGTACGGCAAATGCGACTTGTGGCGCCTGGTGCAGGTCGCTCCAGTCGAGATCGTCTCGCTCTGCGATGTCGACAAGAAGCTGCTGGCCGAGGCGGCCGACATTGCCGCCCAACGCCAGAAATCCGGCAAGAAACCCCGCACATACACCGATTACCGCAAGATGCTCGAGGAGCGAGACCTGGACATGGTCCTGATCGCAACTCCGGATCATTGGCATGCCTTGCCGGCCATCGCCGCCATCGAGTCGGGGGCGGACCTGTATCTCCAAAAACCGATCAGCGTCGATGTCGTCGAAGGCCAGGCCATCCTCGCCGCCGCGCGCCAACACCGCCGCGTCGTCCAGGTCGGCACCCAGCGCCGCAGCACCCCGCATTTCATCGAGGCCCGCGACCGCTTCATCCGCGACGGCAAGCTCGGCAAGATCGGCCTGGTCGAGATCTACTGCTACTATCACATGCGCGCCCGCGAGAATCCGCCGGACGCGACCCCGCCCGAGCATCTGGACTGGGAGATGTGGACCGGCCCGGCGCCGATGCGCCCGTACAATCCGCTGACCCACCCCCGCCGATGGCGGGCGTTCATGGAGTACGGCAACGGCATCATCGGCGACATGTGCATCCACATGCTCGATGCGGTCCGCTGGATGATGGACCTGGGCTGGCCGCGGAGCGTGTCCTCTTCCGGCGGCATTTTCATGGACAAATCGAGCAAATCGAACATTTCGGACACCCAGACCGCCACGTTCGATTTTGGGGACCTGACCGTGGTGTGGCAGCATCGGACCTGGGGCAGCTCGCCCGATCCCAAATACCCGTGGGGCATGACGTTCTACGGCGACAAGGGGACCCTGAAGACCAGCGTCATGAGCTACGATTTCATCCCCCAAGGCCAGGGCGAGACGATCCACAAAGATGTCACTTACGAGCTCGAGGAATATCCTGTCGACAAGACCGAGAAAGACCTCGAGCGGCACGTCGCCCCCGCCATCCGGCGGCACATGCTCGATCTGCTTCAAGCGATGGAGCGCCGCAGCCGGCCCGTGGCCGACATCGAGCAAGGCCATATCTCGACTGCCAGCTGCATCCTGGCCAACCTGTCGATGGATTTGGGGCGTACGCTTGTGTGGGACGCTCAGGCGGGACGCGTGGTGGGGGATGAAGAGGCCAACCGGCGCCTGCGGCGCCCCTACCGCGCCCCGTGGGTCCATCCCGAGCCTGTCTCCGCATAGCCGGCGTTTTCCTCGAGAGGATTCGGGGCGCGTGCACCGGCCGCGGTCACCCCCGATAGTCCGCGGCCATTGGCGAGCCGATCCAGAATCACCGCCGCCGCAAGCGCCAAAACCCCTCGCCGATCGCGCAGTCGTGGCAGGCGGGGCGCCGTCGCGCCCAGGATCAGGCCGGTGATTGGCCCGATGAGCGCGTACTCGGTCCGCCCGGCCATCAGCCATTGGAATGGCGGGTGGAATTCGAGCCATGGGAAGCGCCGTCCCAAGCCGATGGCCATCGCCAGGAGAAGCCCGGCGGCATAAACCCATAACCACGCGCGGCCCGCACCACGCCCGAGATGGCGTCCAAACACCCATGCCGCCAGCGACACCCCCAGCGTGACCGCTGCGTAAACGATGCCTGTCATGCCCAATTCTGCTTGCTTCCCGGTCGCCGGTTATGGTGCGGTAAAACCCACGATGAAGTCCACCGGTTATTCGCGGTGTCTGGCGGCGGCGACAGATGCCGCGCGCCAGGCGGGAGATCTGATGCGCCGGAATCTCCTTTCGCCGAAGAAGGTTCATGCCACGGCAGCCCACGATATCAAACTCGAGCTCGATGTCCGATGCCAGCGGCGGATCGAGCGGATCCTTGAACCCGCGCTGCCTGGCGCCAGCCTGCTCGGCGAAGAAGATGTCTCGGGCGATCCCGAATCGGATCGCTTCCGCTGGGTGGTCGATCCCATCGATGGGACGGTCAATTACGCGTATGGGCTGCCCCATGCCTGCGTCTCGATTGCCCTGCAGGAACGGGGCGAGCCATCGTTTTGCCCCGGCGATCCATGGTCGACCAAGGCTGGCGTGGTGTACGATCCGTTTCGGAACGAGCTGTGGACCGCCGTGCGCGGCCAAGCCGCCCGCCTCAACGGCCGACCCATCCGGGTCAGCGCCCGAAGGCAGTTGCGCCAGACGATCGTCGCCCTGGGATCGGCGAGGGACCAAGCCAGTCTCGATGCCATGATCGAGCGGCTCCGGCTGCTATCCCCTCGAGTCCGCAAGATTCGGATCATGGGTTCGGCCGCGCTGGATCTGGTTTACGTGGCGGCGGGCCGGATCGACGCCTACCTCGAGACGGGGCTGCGACTCTGGGATATCGCTGCCGGCGGCCTGATCCTCGAATGCGCCGGGGGCGAGTTTCTCTGCCAGCCATTGGACAGCGCCCGCAGCTACCGGATCTGGGCCACCAACGGACACCTTCGGCGCCCCCTCGCGCGGGTCTTCCCACCGGAGCCGCTCCGTTAGCGAACGCCGCCGGTCCACATGAGCCGGGCTTCACCTCATCCTCGGTCTCGAGCGCCTTCGCAGGGAGGACGCCGCCGGGCGGCTGTAATCGTTGCCGCCGGCTTGGTGGCGCTGCTGTTGGCGGGAGTCGGGTTTCTTTGGAGGGAAGCCGCTGGCCGGCGGCTGGCGGGCAGCCACCCGGCGCCTCCGCCCGAGGTGGTGAAGGCGTATCAAGCCCGTGACACGGCGGTGTTCACCAATTACTCGGGATCGGCCAGCTGCCGGGAATGCCATCTCGAGGCGTACGATGCTTGGCGGAGTTCTCATCATGCGCTGGCCGAAAGGGATCTGGACGCCGCCTTGGATCGCGAGGCATTCGATCCACCTCGGACATTCACTCACGGGACTCAGACCTCGACGGTCCGGGCTCGGGGAGAGCGGTATGAGCTGCTCACGCCCGGCTGGGGAGGGGATGCTGGACCTTATCAGGCGCGGCGGGTGCTCGGGGTCGATCCTTTGCGCCAGTTCCTGGTCGAGGCCCCCGGGGGACGGTTCCAGATGACCGAGATCGCCTTCGATCCGAACCGCAAAGACTGGTTCAACGTCTACGCCGAGGAGGACCGCCAGCCCGGAGAATGGGGGCACTGGACCGGCCGGGGCATGAACTGGAACAACATGTGCGCCATCTGCCATAACACGCGGCTGCGGAAGAATTACGAGCCCGCCACAGACAGCTACCTGACGGCGCGGGCGGAAATGGGGGTGGGATGCGAGGCTTGCCACGGTCCAGGCCGGGCGCACACCGAGTGGCAGCAGGCACACACCAACGCCACCCCCGCCGAAAAACGAGCCGAAAGCCAATCCCTGCGCTTCAGCAAGGAACAGGTGCTTTCGGTCTGCGGGGCCTGCCATTCGCGCCGAACCGATTTCACCTGGAATTTCCTTCCGGGCGACAATTACTACGACCATTATTTCCCCGTCATCCCCTCCGAGATCGACACCTATTACCCGGACGGCCAGGTGCGGGATGAGGATTTCGAGTATGTGTCGTTCCTGGGCAGCCGGATGTATTCGCTGGGAGTGCGCTGTCAGGATTGCCACGATGTCCATCGTGGCAAGACGGTGGCGCAAGGCAATGAGCTCTGCCTCCGCTGTCATCAAGCCACCATCGATCCGTGGGCCCACGGGCATCACCCCCTCGACAAGAGCGGCAGCACTTGCCAGGACTGCCATATGCCCATCACCGTCTACATGGCCCGCCATCCCCGCCATGACCACGGATTCACAATCCCTGATCCGATGCTAACCCGCGATTTCGCCGTCCCGAACGCATGCAACCGATGCCATACGGATAAGACTGTCGCTTGGTCGATCGAAAACGTCGACTTGTGGTACGGCCAGCGGATGGACCGGCACACACAGGCTCGAGCCCGATGGATCGCGCGGGCACGCCAGGGCGACCCGAACATCAAAGGCGATCTGCTCCGGATGGCCCGCGAGGAGCGCATCCCCATGTGGCGCGCGATCGCCCTCGCCCTGCTCCGGCTGTGGGCCGTCGAATCCGATGTCTATCCCGTCCTGCTCCAGGCGGCGCGCGACCCCACTCCCCTGGTCCGCGGAAACGCGGCGCGCGCCCTCGAGCCCGCGCTGGGCCTGGGAGATTCGCGAATCGCCTCGACGCTTCAACGATTGCTCCGAGACGCAGCCCGCATGGTTCGGGTCGAGGCCGCATGGGCTTTGCGAACCACGCTCGATCCCCAGGCCGCCGCCGCCCGCGAGTTGGTCGAGCACCTCGAGAACAACGCCGACCAGCCCAATGGCCAGATGCAATACGGCGCGTTCCTGGCCGGGCGCGGGCAATCCGAATCGGCGCTCGAGCGATTTCGACGGGCGGCAGCCTGGGACGCCACTTCGGCCGCGGTCCGGCACTCTCTGGCGGTCGTGCTCAGCGACATGGGACGCCATGCCGATGCCGTCCAGGAGCTCGAAACCGCATGCCGGCTCGAGCCGCGGAACGCGTATCTGCATTTCAGCCTTGGGCTGGCGCTGGCGGAGACCGCCCAGATCCCCCGCGCGATCGCTGCATTCGAGAAGAGCATCGAATCAGATCCGAGCCTGGCTCGAGCCCACTACAATCTGGGTTTGGCCCGATCTCAGGCCGGAGAACCTCTGGCGGCGCTGGAAGCCATCGCACGCGCCGAATCGATCGAGCCTCGGCAGGCCGATTATCCCTATGCCCGCGCGACAATCCTCGCCCGGATCGGCCGTGCCGCCGAAGCTCGATCCGCCGCCTTGCGCGCCTTGGAGATCAGCCCCGAACGCCCCGACATCCAGGAGATCGTGCGCGTCCTTGGCGCCAGCCAGTGACTCGCCCGCAACGGCAGCCCCATCCTATCCCCCGGATGCGAGATCCAGGTTCGCAAACGGAGTGTGGCTGAACTCGGTGCTGGCATCTTCCTCGGACGGAGGTGTTGCAGCCGCGTCGGAGGTGTTGGATGAATCGGGGGATGGCTGTGAAGAGTCGGCGCGATCCGGGGCCGGAGCCGCCCCAGGACCGCCTTCCTCGACCTGGCGCGGATTCTTCGCGCGCTTGGCGCGCGGCAGCGGGCTCACCATCACGTTGAGCCCGCGCCCGATCAGCTTCGGCGCGAAGTCCGGATGCCCAAAAGGCGTCAGCTCCTTCAGGAACCGCTGCACCGTCTGAAAGCCGAACTCCTGATGCGCCATCTCACGCCCGCGGAATTTGAGCGTGATCTTGACCTTCATCTCCTCGCAGAGGAAATCGATCGCATGGCTGAGCTTGACCCCGAAATCATGCGCATCGATCCGGGGGCTGAGCTGGACCTCCTTGACCTTGTTGGCATGATGGTGCTTGTTGGATTCCTTGACCTTTTTGGACTGCTCGTAGCGGTATTTGCCGAAGTCCACCAGCCGGCATACCGGCGGCGTAGCGCTCGATGCAACCTCGACCAGATCCACTCCGTGGCTGCGGGCCAGGGCCATTGCCTCCTGAGTGGACAACACTCCCATCTGGTTGCCCTCGGGCCCAATCACTCGCACCTCGCGGGCGCGAATGCGGCCGTTGACTCGCACGGTTGGAGCCGCGCTGCGACGATAAGATGAGCCAAATGGTTTCACGCGTCGTTAATCGAGATCGATGGGGTTCAGGTCAAAAAAAAAGAGTGCGACTCGAACGTCGCACTCTTAAAATTTTGAGAAGCGGTGTTTTTCAACCACGAATGCCGCGGTTGCGCCGAGAATACGCAAGCCCTAACCACGCCATCCCACCCAGGAGAGCCAGCTGGATGGTAGCCGGTTCAGGCACCGCGGTAATCAAGGCGCCAAAGTTGTTTTGCCCGCCCGTGTAGTTCTGCAGCTCCCAGTTCTGGCCGACCTTCACCCAGAAATCCTGATAGCTTGAACCCACAACCGGAGGATCGTAGAACAACAATCCTGCCTGTTCCTCGAAATCGATCCCCGCGAACTCGACGGTCCACGTGAAAGAATCCGGCACAACCAAATTCCGGAAATCCAGGACGTCGACCTGGAAGATGCCCGAGTCGCTGCCCGGGAAGAACGAGGAGGATTTCAACAGCGTGCCGGGCGTGAAGATCTGAGCTCCGATTGGGGCGTCCGGAAACAGCGGGCCATCGTTCGCGTATAACCGGATCGTGATCTGCTCGTTGCCCGCACTGCCTCCGGTACCCAATTCCAGGAAATACTGGAACGTGAAATCACGGACCTTGATCTGCGTCAACTGGTACGTATCCGTATCCAGGTTCACCTCATCGCCAAATTCACCCGACAGGAACAAATACTGGCCCGTATAGCTGGTCGGCGCCAGGTTGTCGTAAACGGTTACTTGGGCGGGGATATTCACGGCCAACGCCATAAGGCACAGAGCCAACCCCCGGGCCGAGAAAAAGGCTAGTTTCTTCATATTATCAACTTTCAAATTCGCACGCCTCTCAGTCCTCTCTCCAATCCACAAAGCCAAAATCAGATTTCTGCGCAAACAATTAAGGCCTCTCCAGTTCCAAGTCAAGAGGATAAAACAACTTTTTTCGACCCTGTCTTCGGGACGAAATCGATGGATCTGCACCATGAAAACAGCAGCATAAATCACTCTTAATGAATGGATTATGATTCTATGCCTTCCTGATCATTCCCCGGCCGCCGATGCCGATTCTCTCGCCGGACTGCCCCATGAAACCTCAGCGGATAGTAACATGCATGGTGTTGATGATGAGACACTTCATGATAAACCATCCCCTGCTGGAACCGATGCAGACCGAAACCTTGCTGCAATTGGCTTGACCCTATTCGGACAAACAAGGTACCAGGGATCCAGCAAAGGACAACCATGATGAATCGGTTCTCGAGCATGTTTCTGGCGTTGGCAGGTCGCGCCGCCTTGGCAGGATGGGCGATGGTCTGGATGGGGCCGTGGGTTTGGGCGGGGCAACCCGATCCGGATGCGGCAGGTTGGATCCCTCTCCTCGACGGCCGCACGACTCAGGGATGGCGCGGGTTCAACCAGACCGATTTTCCGAAGAAGGGCTGGACCATCGAAGACGGCTGCCTCAAGCACCTCAGGAGCGGCGGCGGCGGCGATATCGTCACCACAGCCCAATTCGCCGACTTCGAGTTCGAATGGGAATGGCGGCTGGGGCCGGGCGCCAACGGCGGCGTCAAATACATGATCAGCGAGAAGCGCGGGAGGGCCATCGGCCACGAGTATCAGATGCTGGACGACGCGGCCGCGCTGGCCAAGCGTCCGCCCGGCAAAGGCAGCACGGCTTCGCTCTACGATTTGATCCCACCCACCCGTCCGCCCCTGCGGCCCGCCGGCCAGTTCAATCGGTCCCGAATCATCGTGCGCGGCCTCGAGGTCGAGCATTGGCTCAACGGGGAGAAGGTTGTCTCCTACACGCTCGCCAGCCCACAGCTCAAGGAGGCGATCGCCCAAAGCAAGTTCAAGGATGTTCCCGGCTTTGGCGAGAAGGTCAAGGGCCCCATCCTCCTCCAGGACCACGGAGGCGAAGTCTGGTTTCGCAACATCCGCATCCGCGAAATCCCTGCTCGGTGATTGGGTGGAATTCGGCCTGCCTCGAGGGGTTAATTAGCCGATAACCAATTGCGATGGAATTGGATCCATCGGCGAAATCCACTGTCTTCCGTCATCGGCTGCAAGCGGCGTTGTTGGAAATAGCCGCTAATGCTCTTGACAGCTTTCCCGACTTTCAATAGGCCAAAGGCTCGTTTTTCCCGGGCGAGACCGGGGAAAAGCGCCGTCGAGCAGCAATTGATGACACCAAAGGAAATTATGTTACGTGGCAAGTCGAGTTCATGGGCATGGCTGATGCTGGCGCTCCTGGCAGCGAGCGGCTTCGTCGCCATGGGCAGCGAAGCGGATATCAAAATTCCGGATCTGACCCAGGTCAAGTTTGATGGATTGAACGGGATCAGCGGGTTGACCCTGATGTATCTGGGGATCGTGATCTGCTTCATCGGGGCATTATTCGGTTTAGTGCAGTACAAGCAGACCAAGTCGCTCCCGGTGCACGAGAGCATGGGGCGGGTGTCCCACATGATCTGGGAGACCTGCAAGACCTACCTGTTCCAGCAGGGCAAGTTTCTGGCCATTCTGTGGGCCCTGATCGCGGCCTGCATGGTCTATTATTTCGGGGCCCTCTCGCACATGACGGCCGGGCATGTGATCGTCATCCTGTGCGCCTCGGTTCTCGGCATTCTGGGCTCTTACGGCGTGGCTTGGTTCGGGATTCGGATCAACACGGTCTCAAACTCGCGCACGTCGTTCTCCGCCTTGAGGGGCAACCCGCTGGCCACGCTCAGCATCCCGCTGCGCTCCGGGATGAGCGTGGGCCTGCTCCTGGTGTGCGTCGAGCTGTTCTTCATGATCAGCATCCTGGTGTTCCTGCCGCTCGATCTGGTCGGCCCCTGCTTCATCGGCTTCGCCATCGGCGAGTCCCTGGGCGCATCCGTGCTCCGCATCTGCGGCGGCATCTTCACCAAGATCGCCGACATCGGATCCGACCTGATGAAGATCGTGTTCAAGCTGCCGGAGGACGACCCGAAGAATCCGGGGGTGATCGCGGACTGCACGGGGGACAATGCGGGCGACTCCGTGGGGCCGACGGCGGACGGGTTCGAGACCTATGGGGTGACCGGCGTCGCGCTGGTGGCGTTCCTGGCCCTGGCGCTGGCCGCCAGCCCGATGGTCTGCGCAACCCTCATCATCTGGATCTTCGCGATGCGCGCATTGATGATCGTCACCTCGCTCGCCTCCTATTTCCTGAACGAGACGATCAGCCGCGCGAAGTTCGGCGGGCTGAAGGATTTCGATTTCGAGGCGCCGCTGACGCACCTGGTCTGGATCACCTCGGCGGTATCGATTCTCGTCACGTTCGGGGCGAGCTATTTCCTGCTCGGCAAGCAGGCCGGGCTCGATCCTGCCCTCTGGTGGATCCTGTCCGTCATCATCAGCTGCGGCACCATCGCCGGCGCCCTCATCCCCGAGTTCACCAAGATTTTCACCAGCACCCATTCGCGCCATGTCAAGGAGGTCACCAACTGCTCCAAACACGGCGGCGCTTCTCTCAACATCCTCTCGGGATTCGTCGCCGGCAACATGTCGGCCTTCTGGATGGGCCTGATGATCATCCTCCTCATGTTCGTTTCCTATCACTTCTCGCAGTATCCAGCCCTGCTGTCGATCATGCCCGAGAAGTACATGTTCGCCGCGCCGATCTTCGCGTTCGGTCTGGTGGCCTTCGGGTTCCTGGGCATGGGCCCGGTCACCATCGCCGTGGACAGCTACGGGCCGGTCACCGACAATGCCCAATCGGTTTATGAGCTGAGCCAGATCGAAGGGTGCAAGGGCATCAAGGAGGAAATCCGCAAGACGTTCGGATTCGACCCCGACTTCGAGAATGCCAAGTACCAGCTCGAGAAGGGCGACGGCGCCGGAAACACGTTCAAAGCCACTGCCAAGCCGGTCTTGATCGGCACGGCGGTCGTCGGCGCGACCACAATGGTTTTCGGCATCATCATCCTCCTCGAGAACATGTTCGGCGGCGTCATCGGCAAGCTGAGCCTGGTCCAGCCCGAGGTCATTCTCGGCCTCCTCTTCGGCGGGGCGGTGATCTACTGGTTCACCGGCGCCTCGACGCAGGCGGTGGTGACCGGGGCTTATCGCGCCGTGGTCTACATCAAGCAGCACATGAAGCTCGATGCCACCAGGGCGTCCGAGCAGGACAGCAAGGAAGTGGTGCGGATCTGCACAGTCTACGCCCAGAAAGGCATGTGGAACATCTTCATCGTGATCTTCTGCATGGCGCTGGCGCTCTCGTTCTTCAACCCTTACTTCTTCATCGGGTACCTGGTCGCCATCGCGTTCTTCGGCCTGTTCCAGGCGATCTTCATGGCCAACGCCGGCGGCGCATGGGATAATGCCAAGAAGATCGTCGAGGTCGATCTCCGCCAGAAAGGCACCGACCTGCACGCGGCCACCGTCGTGGGCGACACGGTGGGCGATCCGTTCAAGGACACCTCCTCCGTGGCCCTGAACCCCGTCATCAAGTTCACCACCTTGTTCGGCCTGCTCGCCACGGAAATCGCCGTCACCATGACCAGCCGTGGATGGAAGACCGGCATCGGCCTCTTCTTCCTCCTGGTCGCCCTGGTGTTCGTCTATCGGTCCTTCTACAGCATGCGCATCCCCGAGGAGACCGCGGTCTAGGAAACCCGGCGCGTGACCGCCGACGTGCGGAGGCGGTTCCGCAGCCAACTCTGTTCAAATCCTCGAGCGAACCGCCGGCGTTCAAGCGCCGGCGGTTTCATTTCGAGCCCGGGTCTGCCTGACGCGGCGGCGCAGGCCGTCATTCCTGCCGGCTCGTTGATGGGCGACACTTTGAATCGCACCCGTCTTCTTTTGGCCGGGCACCATCGGCAGCCCGGCCCCGGCCGCTCCATCGCTTGCCGGCCATCGTTTCGACTTCCCATCGCCCGCCGGAGCGGATGCGGACGGTGGCCGTGCCCGATTCCTCCGTGCAGACCACGGGCCGGCCGAGCGCCGCCAACCGGTCGCGGACCGCCGGCCCGAGCCGCTCGTTGGCCGGGTAGTCCCCGGACTGCACGACGATCAATTGCGGATCGAGCGCCGCCAGAAGGTCGTCCGTGAGAGGCTCGCCCGGCGATGGGATGTTGGCGATCAGGATGTCCACGGACCCGAGCCCGGGCCGCTCGAGCAGGGCCTGCTGGCCCTTGGGGCCCAGATCCGACACTAGAGCCACGCGAATTCCGTGCAGGACACCGCCGAGCACCAACGCCCCGTCGTCCGCTCTCGAGAAGGCGTCGCCCGGCTGGGGATGCCACCGCCGCCAATCGCCCACGCTCCCGGGGACGATCTCGTGGCGGGTCTGGATTCCCTCCCGTTCGAGCCATGCGACTGCCTGGCGATATACCGGAGATCGGAATCGGATCTCGCTTCGCCACACCTCATCCGGACGCCAGGTTTCCCAAACGACGAGGGCCCCGCCTGCGTGGCGCGCGTCCCCGTGCGTCAAGGCCATTGGCCCCATGCGATTCACACCCCTGGATTGCAGCAACGGCGCCAGCACGGCCTTTGCGCCGCTGGCATCGGCGGCATCCACCAGAAGATCCTGGCGCCACCCGGCGCAATCGACCCATATCGCCCCGCCGCTTCGCAAGGCCGGCACGATGATTTCGGCCATGCTCCCCACGCGCCCGGGAAGGAGCCATACGGCCAGCGCGACAGCGGTGCTCGATCCGGCCGCCCATCGCCATCGAACGGACGGGGTCCGGGCCAGGAACATCCAGCATCCCATGGCGGCATAGGCGGCCAGAATACCGATCGGCCCGGGGGATCGGATATAGGAAAACGCGCCCGGGACAGCCGCCAACCCGTCGCAGATGTCCGCCATGAGCTTCATCCAGAGCCAGCCGCTGTGATTGAACAGCTCGCCCACCGTAGGGCAGGCGACGCTGCAGGCCAGGCTGCCCAGGGCGGAAACCAGCGCGAGCGCGCTGAGCGGCACCACGATCAAATTGGCCGCCATGCAGATCGGCGTCACCAGATGGAAGTAATGAGCGATGAGAGGCAGGGATCCCATCCACGCCACCAGCGAGACCGCGCCGCTTGATTTCAGCCATCGGATTGTGCCGCCAATGGCGCCTCGCAGGCGGGACGCTGCCGGAGCCGGCGCCCAGGCCGATGACGGGGCCGATCCCCACCATCCTTCCCGCAAGGGGGGCAGCCCCACCGCCAGCGCCAGCACCACCGCAAATGACAGCTGGAATCCCACTTGGAACAGCTGGCGCGGATCCCACACCATCAGAATGAATGCCGCGCCCGCCAGCGAATTGATCGGATCGCCGGGCCGCTGGAGGCTCCAGCCCCCGATCACCAGGCTCATCATCAACGTGGCTCGCACGGCCGAGGGCTGCCAGCCCGTCGCCGCCGTGTATCCCCAGATGGCTGGCACCACCGCAAGCCCGCACCATCGCCGGGGACACCGCGCCACCAGAAGGACCGCGACCAGGATCTCGGCGATCAGCACGATGTGCAGGCCGCTGATGGCGAAGATGTGCATCGTGCCGGTCCGCATGAACGGCTCGCTGACCTCATCGGTCAGGGCTGGCCTCCAGCCCAGCACCATCGCCCACATCAGGCGGACCGGCTCGTCTTCGGCCGGCAGGCCGCGGGTCAGCGCGCTCTGAGCCCATGCGCACCATCGGTCCGACCACGGCCGCGGCGGATGGTCCCCGGCTTGCCGGCGCCAATCCGCGGGCCCATCGGTTCGCAACAGGGAATGGATCCCCTGCCACTCGAGATGCCGGCGGTAATCGAACAGGCCGCGGGCAACCGCTCCCGGCGGCCGCTCCAAAACGCCAGTCACCTCGACAAGGCACCCGCCGTAATACTCCGGCCCCAGCGTGTCGCGGATCGTGGCCAGCAGGCGTCCTCGGGCCGGCTTCCAGCCGCCGGTTCCTTGGACCTCGCCGGCTTCGATCGCCACCCGCGACTGCCGATAATCCCGGTTCCCAATCCGGCCGACGCTTTCGACCGGCGTGTGCAGCATCCGGCCGCGCACGGATACGAGCCGGGGCGAGTTGCCCGCCCAGCGCCGCAGGTCATGGGGCGAGATCGGTTCCGTGCGCAGCCAGAAATGGAGCGCGCCGCAGACCGCCAGCGGCACGACCCAACGCGCCGCACTGCCCTGTTGCAGGAAGCCGATCCCCGCCGCCAGCACCGCACCCGCCAGGCAAGGCCACGTCCATGGGTGCGTCGCGGCCGCCGCGCCCAGCACCCCCGCGGCATACCCGGCCGCCGCGATCAGCAGCGGCCGTTTCATAGCCCGTCACCGGCGCCCCCGGCGGGCGCTCCACACCGAGACCACCCACACGCCCGCAAATGCCCCCAGGGCATCCACCCCCACATCCAACGCCGATCCGTATCGGCTGGCCACCCATGACTGATGCCACTCATCGGACAAGGCGTAGGCGACGGCCAGCAGCCAGGCGACGAACGCCGTTCGCCCGGCACGCCCCCGGCTCGCACCGTTTCCCGCAGGCCGCCTCAAGGCCCGAAGGTACAAACCCGCCAACACCGCATACTCGAACGCGTGGCCGCCCTTTCGAATCGCCCACTGGACCTGGGCGATCGTGGTCTCGTGGATGCCCGGCGCCAGCCAGCGCAGCAGCGGCGCCAGAAAACGCGAGGTGTGGCGCACGGACAATGCATCGGTCGACCCCCAAAAAATCAGGGCCATCCAGATGATCGCCGGCAGCCAGCGGATCCATCCGGCTCGTGCAGCCGGCGGGGCCGCCATCCGGGAATCGGCAAGTGGCATGATTGAGCGCTCCGAGAGGCCCGCTCCGGCCCGATCGCACGAGCCGCGCCACCCGGCGCGCCCGATCGACCGCGCCGAGCCGGCCGAACCCCCGAACCACCCGGCCACTATGATGGACCCGCCTCGCCCCGCGCAATCCTCCGTTACATGCCCGGCGTGGTTGGAAGTGCCGACCGCTCGAGCCGACACAAAGGTCGGCGCTCCCCAGCCCCATGGCCAAGACCGACGCTCTGCCCAACCTTTGGAGCCTCACGCCTTCAGCCGTTTTCAAAGACCGCTCTCGCATCCGCGAGGAGCAGGTTCCGTGCCCGCTCCCATTTTGATTGTCAGGCGGTCAAAGCCCACTACACTGGCAGAACCATGTTATGGGCTCTGAAGTTGGTGGTCAGTCCAGCATCCACCTGGGAAACAATCGGCGAGGCCAAGAGTCATCCGTTCCGGGTGCTGATCCTCTATCTATTGCCGTGGATGGTCTTGACCTCTGCGGCGGAGAGCTGGGGGTTGGTGCGTTGGGGCGATCCCGTCGGTCAATTTGGACTATTGATCCGTTACCCGGTCGAGTCCGCGGTTCGGTTTGGTTTGGTCGAGTGCGGGATCGGGTTGGGGGTGGTGATTGTCGCCACGGTCGCCACATGGTGGCTGGGGAACGGATTCCACTATGAGGTGCCATTCAACTCGAGCTTCGTGCTGGTCGCGTATGGCTTGGGCCCCGTCTTCGGCGCTCGGTTGCTGGACTGCCATCCCGCGCTGCCGACCTGGCTCTGCTATGGTGTTGGCGCCTTCGGATCCGCCCTCACGCTTTACGGCGGGACCGGGCACATGCTCCGGCCACCCCCCACCAAGGGATTCGGACTCTATCTGATGGTCGTCTTCGTCTGCGTGGCGCTCAGCGGGATCGGCCATGTTCTGACCCGCGCCTTCCTCCTGAATCTGGCCCGCGGGGCGATGTAGGAGAGCGCAGGCCGGCCACGCCGATTCGCCCGACGCCGCCCGGATCGGGCTACCGCACGCCGACCGGGCCTTCAAATTCCAGATCATCCAATCGGACCGGGCCAGCGACGCCGGGCTTGCGGAATCCGACGGTTTTCGGCTGGCCATCGCGTTCGATGCGAACGCCCAGGGCAGTCGAGGATTCCAGGCGAGCGGCGCTCAAGGCCGGCGCTTTCCCGGCTCGATAAGGGGCCAGAACGGTGATCATGCCCAAGGCAATCCGCGGCTCAGCCGTGGCCGCCTCGATATGCCATTGGTTGGGGAACGGTCGTTCCGGCGGCGGCTCGAACCCATCCGACTGCCGGAACCGAAGAGGCGCCGGCGGACAGTATTGGACAAGGACTCCGGCCTGAGGCTGATCCACGCGCAAACGGTGGCCGGCGGCCTCGAGGTCGAAGGGGCCAAGGGCGTGCAGCATGAATTGGAACGTCGCGGGGGCTCGAGCCTCGAGATCGTCGTAAATCACAATCAGGTCCGGACGCACCAGCACGGCGTGGCGCAGGTAGCGTTCGAGGCGGTTGCTGTAAGCCCCCGTCGCGTCGCCCGCCACATAATCCCAGCCTGGGGTCGCCCGGAAATCCACGATCCGGCCATGGGGAGCTGCCGTGTGTTGAATCTGTCCCTCGCCATTGACGAGCACGGCGTTGTGGGCCCGAGTGCTGTGGGCGTATCGGTAATGGAACGGGCTGCCGTGCCAGTCGCGATAGACGCAGGTGGTCAGCAAGGCCTCGCCATAGGCGTTCAATTGAAAGCTGTTGTGGGGGTTATGCCCGTGGCTTTGGGTGCCATAGGGGCTGGACTTGAACAGAAAATGGACGTCATCGCGGCTGTCGAGCAACGTGGTGTGCAGGCTGGCAACGCCGATCCCGTGAAAGACCTTGGACAAGGGGAGGTCGGTGGGCGCTTTGGGGCTCGGCAACGGCGGCAGATTGGCCTGGTAGAGGAAGCCGGCGATCCCGTCCTGTTGGCCCATGCCCCACTGCTGAGCCCACCAGCGCCAGTAGGCGGCGCGCCCTCCGTCCGGCCGCTGGCTTGCCTCCCGGATGAAATACTCGAGAAACCCGCCCCACCCGGACGAAGCCGGCCGGTAGGATAGATCGCCGAACCCGATGTTGGGCGAGTGCGGGGGCGCCACGTACATCGGGAAGTCCCCCACCTGCGCGAAGAACGGCTTCTTGAATCCATCGATCCCGAGGGCGGAATCGGCGACCTGAAGCCACCAGACCGCCTTGCTCATGTAGCCCGCCCAATAGCTCACCCCTTCGTGCCATCCGCCATCATCGTCGGACCAGACCGGGTAGCAGGCATGGAACTTGTTCACGGCGTAATCGAGCCATGTCTCTGCCTCGGGGATTTCGCCCAGAAAGGCGATGGCGCATTCGCCCAGCTTGTGCCAGATCCGGTTGCCGTGGCTGTTGAACGGGCTGTTCAAGTGCCCGACGCCGCGCTGGACCTCGCCGCTGACCCAGGCGTCCTGGGCGCGCCGGAGCATGGCCTTCTGGACAGTCTGCCGGTCGGTATCCGACAAGGCATCCCAAGCCCAATCGTAGGCGCGGGGCAGGCGGTGGATCAGCGGCTTGGCGGCCTCGCAGTTGAGTCGGAAGTTGGTCGGGCCGTCCGGGTCCCAAGCCGCCAGGTGCAGGATCCAGCGCCGGGCGGCTGCGCCGTAGCGCTCCTCGCCCGTCAGGAGGTAAACGAACGCCAGCACCTCCGCTTCCTGGCATGCCCGCAAGGTCTGCTCGCGGTTGGGCCACCAGTCGGCCCGCAGCAGAGGATCCCGCGCCGATCCCCGGCGCGTCGGCTCCGGCGTGGGCTCCCGCCGCAGCAGGCGGTCGGCCTCCGCCCGCAGGGAGCCGAAGCTCGAGGCGCCCTCCCCCCGCGCGGCTGCGCGCAGACGCGGCAGATCCTCCGGCCGCAGGAACAGCCGCGGATGCCCCGCAGGGACGCGCGCGCGCTGCTCCGCCCGCCCCGGCATCGGGAATGCCTCCGCGTCGGCCGGAACGTCCACCGACCGAACGCGGCTCCAGGCCGAGGTCCGGTTTTCCGAGTCGGTGAATCCGTAGCGCCAGTAATACCGGCCGGGATCCCACGCCCGACGATCCGTGTAGGTGTTGAATGAAATTCTCTCGACCGCCGTCGCCCCGGTGAAGTCCGGATTCGGCGACCATTGGATTCGATACTGCCGGGCGCCAGGCTCGTGCAGCCAGATGAACGACGGCGGATTCAGCCGCACCGTCGCGCCGTCGGCGGGACGATAGCCCACCTCGTTCGGCTTGGGCTCGCGCTCGGCCCACGGGATGGGCGCGGCAGCCATCCCGCACGCCGCGACACCGCAAAGCGCGATGGCCCACAGAAGGAGTTTCTTCGTCATGAGCTGGGGATCGGGCGTTCAGCCTCGCCAGGGCCGGGCGCGCTCCTGGTTGCGAGCCACCGCCTGCTGGAGAATGCCGACGTTCTCGGCGATCTGAAAATCGAACATGCCCGCGCAAATGAAATCCGCCCCATGCGCGAACGCGTAGTCGAATCCCTGGCGCGGATGAATGGCGCCAGCGCCGAGCACCTTGTAGGCGATCCAGGGGATGCGGACCTTTTCCATGAAGGCCTTGGTTTGCTCCGGGGTCTCCTCCCAGACGCTGTCATGCCGCTCCTGCGGACCGGCTGACCAATAGTTTTTGGCGTTGAACGTCTTCATGTAGAAGTCGGGGTTGAGCCCCTCCTTCTCGCACATCATCGGCACCTCGATCATGTGCCCGGCAATGCCAGCCACGGCGCCGTTCTTCTGGATCAGGTCGATCGATCGCGCCAGGATCTCCGGACGCCCGCGCTGGGCCCAGTAGTCCCCCACCCCGCCGTGCACGAAGGCCCCCACCGCGCCGTTGTCGATCGCCTCCTGGATCTCCGAATCGACATCCTGCTCGCTGACGCGGACCTGGGCGATCCACTGGATCTTGCCGCCGCGCTCGCGACGGTAGGCCTTGAGGATCCGCAGGGTGCTCTCGTCCAGACGGAGGATCGCCGTGTCGATCCCGTGCCGCTCGCAGGACTCGAGGGTGTCGCACACCTTCGCGTCCGTGAAATACTCCTTCAGCAGACGAGAGACGTAGATCAGATCCCGGCTGTGCGCGAACCCGCTGATCAGGTTCCCGCCGCAGATCATCCGGCTGATGGAAAGCCGGCCGATACGGCCCCGGGGCATCTTCGATGGATCCGCCTGGGCGGTCGGGGCCGGCGCGGCCGATTGCGCCTGAGCCGCCAGGGCGCTCTCCTCGAAACGAAAAGCCATTGCGCCCGTCGAGGCGGCCAGGCCCGCCCCGATAAATCGGCGTCGGTTCCATTTCATGTTCATATTGGCTGGCGCACATATAGCCCCTCGCTCAACCGCCATGGCAAGCGGGAAATGAACGCCGAATTGGTCATTGTCTGGAGCAACCGGAGAACCATAATGGCGGGGATATGACCACCGATTCGCGGATGATGGGATGGCTATTGGGGATCGTCCTCGGCTGGGGGGCTGTGGCGGCCGGGGGCTACCCGACGATCTTCGAGACGCGCTCCCGCTATAACCACATCATTGTCCAGGAGGACGCGGAGGGGCTGAGGTATCTGCTGTTCTCGGAGAACGGGGCCCACCAGAGCGTGCGGCGTCCGGGCCAGCCGGGATCGCTCGAGCTGCCCTACAGCCGGTCGATGATGATCGGCCTGGCCTGCGTCCAGGAGCCGAGGCGCATCCTGGTGGTGGGCCTGGGCGGAGGCAGCATCCCGAGCTTCCTGCACCTGCACTACCCGCGGGCCCGCATCGACTGCGCCGAGATCGACGCCAGCGTCATCGACGTGGCCAAGCGTTTCTTCAGTTTTGAGGAGGACGCCCGGCTCCAGGCGCGTCTGGCCGACGGACGGAAGTTCATCGAGGAGACGGCGAGCCGATATGACCTGATCTTCCTGGATGCCTACGGGGACGATTTCATCCCGCCGGCACTGGCAACGCGCGAGTTCCTGCTGGCCGTGCGGCGCGCGCTCAGCCCGCGAGGGATCGTCCTGGGCAACATCTGGAGCCGGTTCTCCAACCCGCAATACGATTCCATGCTGGCGACCTACCTGGACGTGTTCCCGCAGGTCTATCTGTTCGATGTCCCCGCCGGAGGCAACATCATCTTTCTGGCCCTCCCTCGAGGCGGCCGCCTGGATCGAGAGGATCTGGCGCGGAAGGCCACCACGGCATCCGACCAGCGGAACTTCGGATTCGACCTGGGCGCCCTGGTACGCTTCGGTTACCAGGACGCGCGGGAGCTCGAGCTCGATGCCCCGGTACTGGCGGATCCCAAGTGAGCCATCCGCCCGCTCGAGGCCCTTACGCCGGTTCCCATCCCTTCCGATAGCTTTCCTTGATGATGGGATCGGCGGCGGGGAGGTTCCGGGCCTTGAGGCTGGCGGCATCCCAATCGATCCGCCGGCGGGTGCGCAGCGACAGAATGCCCAGCAGCAGCATCTCCGTCAGACGCGCGCTATATTCGAAGTGGCTGCTGGCGGCCAACCCGCCCTTGCAGGCGTCGATCCAGTCGCGATGATGGCCTTTGGAACGGGGCAGGGTCTTGGGCGGCGGCTGGTAGGCATCGTCCTTGTCGTCCGGAACCAATCGGGGCCGGTCGGCAAAGCTCGACAGCAGCACGCCCTTGTCCCCGACGAAGAGGGAGCCGCGGCCCGGCAGAGGCGTGTCACCCGGCCAGCCCTCCGGAAGAGCCGGACGCAAGCCCCCGTCGTACCACGTGACGCGCACCGCCGGCTGGCTGCCGCGCGGGCCAAACTGCCAGTAGACTATCTCGCTGTGGGGCGAGATCTCCGCATCCATCTGGCCGCCCGGGTGGGCCTCGATCCAGAGCGGATCGCGCAGATCCAGCGCCCAGCAGGCTGCGTCCAGATCGTGGCAGACAAAGTCGCCGATCGCACCCCCGCCAAACGCCCAGAAATCGCGCCATTTCACGGGCGCGTAGGCGGGATGATACGGACGCGGCTCGCGCGGCCCTAGCCAGAGGTCCCAGTTCAGGCCGGCGGGAACCGGCGGCGTGTCGGTGGGAACGCCGACAAGCGCCTTGTTCCACCGCGTGGCCCCCACCCAGGCATGGACTTCTCGCACCGCGCCAATCGCGCCGGCCCAAATCCATTCGCAGGTCTGGCGCATCCCCTCGCTCGAGTGGCCAATGTTCCCCATTTGCGTCGCCACCCCCGTCTCCTTCGCCACGCGCGACACCAGCCGCGCCTCCCAGACGTTGTGCGTCAGCGGCTTCTCGCAATACACATGCTTGCCCGCGCGCATCGCCAGCACCGACACATACGCGTGCAGGTGATCGGGCGTGGCGCACAACACCGCGTCGATCGATTTCTCCTTCTCGAGCAGGTCTCGGAAATCCTCGTACGCTGCGCAGCGGTAGCCCGGCGCCTTCGGGGCATACTGCCTCTCGATCTGCGCCTTCACGGCCGTTCGCCCGCCCTGCCCCTTGTAATAGTAGTCCTCGAGGCTGAACGACTCCGCCGGATCCGCCACCGCAACCACCCGGACGTCCGGCTGCTGGAACAGCGCCTGCAGGTTCACCCGCCCCTGTCCTCCCGCACCGACCAGGGCCACGTTCACCGTGTCGCTCGGCGGAACGAACTTCGCCCCGCCCAAAACGCGGCGCGGGACGATCGTCATGGCCGCCGCCACGGCGGCGCTCGAGGATAGGAACTGACGGCGAGTCGTTTTCATCGATTCCATTCAAGCGCAACGCCGCCAGCCAATCAACTCCTTTGCAGCGGCGGTGCGATGAGCCGCATCGGTCAGCCGATGCCCCCGCCCCGATGCCCGCGCCACGCCCGCCGCCCACCCGCCCACGCCAGCATCCCAAAGGCCGCCAGCCCCATCGACCACGATGGCTCCGGCACCACCACCAGGTTGTCCAGCCCAAAATCCAAACCCGCATCCCCCGTGATCAGCAGCTCGATCGCCCCCACCCGCCCAAAATCAACCCCCCCCGCCGATCCGATCGGCGCGAATGCGGCAAACGCCAGCTCCACCTCCACCGGCTCCACGACCGCCCCCGCCCCCCAGCTCACCACCGCCGCCGATGCGTGGTCCGCATCGGTATACAAACGCAGGGTCAGAGACGTTGATCCTCCATCACCAGAAATGTTGAATCGAAAATAGCTTGAGTCTAATCTCCCTAAGCTGATGCCTCCTAGTCCAGTTGGATCTAGGCTTGATCCATTCCCTCCGTCGTATTGGAGCAGGCAAACGGATTCAGTATGTAAATCCTGATTATATGTGAAGTTGGGATAGCTCGAGGGGTCAATTATCGCCCTAATCCGTGATTCATCAGGACCACTCGGTGATAGAATGCCCACCGTCCTTGTGCCACCAATAATGTGGTCCTTGTTCCCGGCACGAGTTACCTCAGCAGAATTCCCCGGCAAGATTACGGTCAGCACTTGATACCCTGGGGGGCTGGGGACGTCCCCAAAATCATCGATAATGATCTGGGCCTGGGTCTGGAGGAGGAAGGCGGGATGGGCGGCGAGTATGGCAGCGAGCGCAGCGGTGGCACGAAGCATCGTTGAAAGAAGTTTATGAATATAGCTCATAATATACAAGGAGACATAATTGATGTTATGTGCCTTTTAGTCAACCTATATATTGCGCCGGGTGTAGGACAGAATTCTTGGGCGCTTGGTTGGTGCGTCCGGTCGCAGTGGGGTGATCGTCCGCAGTTCTTCTTCTCCCTCTCCGCCACTGGGAACCAACGGGGGTGCCCGAACAGGCCGATGAGCGGGCTCGCATTTTGCGCCGAACAAGTGCGACTCTTAATCACATGAGAATCGCTTTGCAAGCCTATTTCACAACCTCGAAGATTTTCAGGGCAAGCTGCAGGGGCCGGCTGAAGCCGGGACACCGAACCTGAAAGCCGAGGTATTTACGCAGTCTGGGGAGCGCGGCTTGAACCGGTCGAAGCGAGATGCGGCCAGAGGGAGGGGGCGGCGCCGGGGGAGGGATGGAGGCCGAGGTATTCGAGCGCGGTCGCGGCAATGGAGGTCAGAGGGGCGGGGAGGCCGATGGACGGGCCCGGCTCGATGCCCGGACCGAGCGCCAACAGCCAGGATCGCCGGCAGCCCTCATCGGCGCCATCGTTGGTGTAGAAGTCGCTGTGGTGAACGAAGCCGGGGCCGCCGGGCCGTTCGAGCTCGCGTCCATGGTCAGGCGCGACGAGGAGGAGGGTTCGGCCGCGGTAGGCAGGGAGCCGGCAGGCATGCTGCCAAAGCTGGGCGGTGAGGTCGTCGGTGCGCTGGATGGCGTCCGTGTAGCGCGACCACGAGCCGTAATGGGCGCAGTCGATCTCGCCGAAGGCGACGACGAGGATGGCGGGGGCGAACCGTTCCATACACCGCAAGGCGCAGCGGGCGAGGAATGCGTCGTGGCTGGTGGTGCGAGCGGAATCGGCGCGCCAGGCGGCATATTCGGATTCGAGGAACGCGCGGGCGGGATCGGATCGCCAGCCGGCGCGGGCGATCCGGCTGTCGCGGCGGGCGAGCATAGCGGCTTGCCGGGCGGCTTCGATCTCGAGGGCGGTCTGGCCCGTGGCGGCCGCGCGGCGCAGGAGCAGATCGATCGCATCGCCGGTTGCCCGGGGGATGGTGGGAGGCTCGACTACGTTGGCAGCGAAGGCGGCGCCGTAGTCCGGCGCGCTGCTTTCGCTGATCCGGGCCAGGATGGAGGCGTAGATAAAAGCCCAAACCGCCAGGTCGGTTCGCCCCCGGTCGCGGCGGCAGATCTCGAACACGCTGGGATGCTCGAGGGGGGCGGACCAATCGAGGTGATCCCATTCCCAGTGGCCGGTCAGCATCGAGCCGACGCTGTTGGGATGGACGACGCGGTGCTCGACTCGGATCCGGGTGAAGAGGCGCCCCCGGGGCATCAATTCGGTCCCGAGCCGGGGGATGTAGCGGCGCTCGGGATCGTCGATGGTTTCGGAGGCGCGCACGCCCCCACCGAACACGACGAGGATGAGCTTGCGCTCGGCGATGGGCGGAGGGGATGGGATCGGCGGAGACGCGAGCGCGTCCCGGGCCAGACCGGCGGCCATGGCCAGGCCGAAGCCGCCGGTCTGCCGAAGGAAGCGCCGGCGCGTGAGCCGGTATCGAGCTGGCTTCATGGGATTAGGGCCGAAGGGGGGGCAGGCTGGCAGCGGCTGGCAGCGGGGTTTCGGGTCCGCCGACAGATTTCTTCCAGTCGGCCGCCGGCAGGGCTACGTACAGAATGCCCGTTTTGTCCTCGATCTCGGCGGTGAAGAGTGCCGGGGGAGGCGGCTGGGATTCGGTCTGCGCGGCCGGGCTGGCGGCCTGCAAGGTCGCAGACGCCACGGGCGCGATGCCCGGCGGCACGGCGATCTGCAAATGGATCGGCCCAAAGCGATCCCAGAAAGAGGCAGGATGGATCACATAGGCGATCTGGTAGCTGGCCGGGGAGCCCGAATCGATGAAAGCGTATTGCGGATAAGTGATTTTGACCACCCGGTCCGATCCGGGGGGGAAAGCCACCTGATAATAGAGGAGGTTCATGGGTGCAAACGTGAAGATCACGGGCAGATGCTTCAGGATGGCGCGGCACGAGGCGCGCTGGGCGTCGGTCATGGGACGGCTTTCGTCCAGATAATCCACCCGCGCATACAGGGTGGGATCGGAGCCGGCCGATGCGAGGTTCGAGCCCGGACCGGGTTCGGAGGTCCGGGTCAACTCGCGGGGCCGGACCCGGCGGCTGGCGAGGTCCAGGGCCATTTCGCGTACATCGCCTCCCCAGGCGGCGAAGAGCTTTTCGTAGGTCGCGCCGGCGGGATCGAACCGGGAGGCGAGCCCGGCGAGGAACTGGGTTGCTTTCTGCTCTCCGATCGCGCCCAGCGGGCCGAGATTGGCGCCAGCCAGCCGCGCCAGAAGCGGGTCCCCAAACCAGGGATTGGCTGGACCGCCTGGCTCGAGCTCGATCACCGGGCCCAGGTCGAGGCTGGCGTATTCGACCATGAGCACGGCATCGGCCGCGGTCCACCCGAGCTGGTCCACGAGGCAATGTTGTGTTCATAAGCATCAGCCCAGCCATTACCCGAATCGTCCCCAAAGGTTGTCATGCCCGCGTAAGAAACCGGCAAAAAAACGAACAGCCATGGAAAAACAGATTCACATGCAACAACTTGCAGAACAATGGCCGATGGATTCGCGAGGGAGCGAAGCGGGACGTGAAAAAACTATTTGCCAATTGAGTTTGGGGGATTATGATATTCTGCCAGCGATTGGACTAAACCTAGTTACATCGGCAAGAAATCTATGAAGACCAAAATAACAAGTATCATGCTTGCAGTCGGCTTGCTGGCGGGGATGAGTATTCCCGCGAGCTCGCAATCCGCGGCCCCAGGATCCCAATGGAACGACGAATATCGAGAGTATTACGATGTTCCTGTTGCGACTGGTTACACAGGCCGTTCGCCCTACATGCGGACCACCGGAACGCCGGTTCAACCTCCTCCGCCGGTGGTGGTGGCTGCTGCGCCCCGGCCGATTGTGATGCCCACACCTCCTCCCCCGGTGTCGGTGGGATGTTCCAGCGTTCGAACCGGTCCGGTTCATGCCACGATGAATATGCCGGCCCAAGTGGCATACGGCGAAGAATTTATGTATGAGATTGCCCTGAATGCGACCGAGTGCGTCGGGAACGTAGTGGTGAAGGACCAGATTCCCGCGGGCGCGACCTACGTGAGGAGCGAGCCTCCCGCGCAGGTGGCGGGCAATCAGTTGACCTGGACATTCCCGTCCATGGATGCCGGTCAGAGCCAGTCGATCAAGGTCTGGGCGAAGGCCGACAGGGAAGGCGAGCTGACGACCTGCGCCACGGTGACGGCGGATCCTCGTTTGTGCGCCAAGACGGTTGTGGGCAAGCCCGCGCTGGCGATCACCAAGACCGGCCCGGCGACCGCCCAGCTGGGATCGGAAGTGCGGTATGACATCGTGGTCAGCAACCCGGGCAGCATGGTCGCCAAGAACGTGGTCGTGACCGACATGATCCCCGATGGTTTGACGCAGGTTGAGGGTCGGAAGCAACTGGACTTCCAGGTGGGCGATCTGGGTCCTGGCCAATCGAGGTCCATCCCCGTGGTCCTGAAGGCCGCCAAGCGCGGCCGGGTGTGCAACCCCGCCGTCGCCAAGTCCAGCAATGCCGGCACGGTCAACGCCGAGGCCTGCACGACCATCCTGCAGCCGGGCCTCAAGGTCGCCAAGACCGGCGATGCCGAGCAGTTCACCGGCCGCATTGCCAACTACACCATCACCGTGTCCAACACGGGCGACACCGACCTGAGCAACGTCGTGGTGACGGATACGGCGCCTCCCGAGACGTCGATCATCGCCGCCGAGGGCGGCTCGGTCGCCGGCAACACGGCCTCCTGGACGATCCCGACCCTCAAGCAGGGCGAGTCCAAGAGCATGAAGCTCCAGCTCACCTCGCGCGCAGTGGGCAACCTGTGCAACAAGGTGTCCGCCTCCGCCGCTGGGCTCTCCGATGCCGCCCAGGCCTGCACACTGTGGAAGGGCCAGACTGCCATGTTGAACGAGGTCGTGGATGATCCCGATCCGATCGGCGTGGGCGTGTCGACGACCTACACCATCCGCATCACCAACCAGGGCACCGCTCCGGACACCAACTACAAGGTGGTTGCTGTGTTCGAAGAGGAAATCGACCCGGTCAGCGCCAGCAACGGCGGAACGGTCTCCGGCAAGACGGTCACCTGGCCGGCATATCCGCGCCTGGAAGCCAAGCAGTCCTTCCAGTACACGGTCGTCGGCAAGGCCGTCAAGCTGGGCGATCACCGCCTGAAGCTCACGGTGGTTTCCGACACCATTCCTCGGCAAGTGATCGAGGAAGAGAGCACGCAGGTCTATTGATCCTCGCGCTCGGCTGAATTGACAAAGGCTGGCAGCCCCGCTGCCAGCCTTTTTTGCGTACGCCTTGGGTTCCAGAGGCAGCTATGCCTCTTCTCCCTTCGTGGTAAACAATGAAACCCTGCCTCCCTCACCCCGCGAGTCACGAGCGGAGAGAGGGCCGGAGAGGGGCGCGTTCCTCAGTTCCGATCCGCTCGTGGACGGATCGACTGAAACCGGATCCACGGGGGGATCAGGATGCCTCGGCCGGGACGCCGCCGGCCTGCATGTGGGCGATCACGTTGTCCCCAAAGGCCGAGCACTTGATTTCCTCGGCGCGATCCATGAGACGCGCGAAATCATAGGTCACCCGCCTCGATGCGATGGCTCCTTGGAGGCCACGCAGGATGAGATCGGCGGCCTCGGTCCAGCCGATGTGGCGGAGCATCATCTCGCCGCTGAGGATGACGCTGCCGGGATTGACCCGGTCCAGGTTCGCGTATTTGGGGGCGGTGCCGTGGGTGGCCTCGAAGATGGCGTGGCCGGAATCGTAATTGATGTTGCCGCCGGGGGCGATGCCGATCCCGCCGACCTGGGCGGCGAGCGCGTCGGAGAGGTAATCGCCGTTGAGGTTCAGGGTGGCGATGACATCGAAGTCGTCGGGCCGGGTGAGGACCTGCTGGAGGGTGATATCGGCGATGGCATCTTTGACGAGGAGGGCGCCGGCATCGAGGGCGGCCTTTTGTTCCTGGCCGGCCGCCTCCTCGCCCCGGGCCTGGCGGGTGCGTTCCCACTGGGCCCAGGTGTAGACCCGATGTCCATGCAGACGCTCGGCCAGCGCATATCCCCAGTCGCGAAAGGCGCCTTCGGTGTGCTTCATGATGTTGCCCTTGTGGACCAGAGTCACGCTGCGCCGGCGATGGCGGAGGGCGTAGTCGATGGCGGCCCTGACAAGGCGTTCGGTGCCGAGGCGCGAAACGGGTTTGATGCCCAAACCCACCTCGACCGCCGCCGGGCCGGGTCCGGCCTCCCAGGCCGCCTGTTCGCGATAGGCGTTCATGGCCTCGACCGTGCCGAACCGGATCTTGGCAAAGTCGGCCGGGAACTCGCGGGCCAGGAAGTCCAGGATCTTGCGCGCCTCGGGAGATCCCGCAGCGTATTCGATCCCGGCGTAAATATCCTCGGTGTTCTCCCGGAAGATCACCATGTCGACCTTTTCCGGATGTTTGACCGGGGAAGGCACGCCCGGGAAACATTGGACGGGCCGCAGGCAGACGTAGAGGTCGAGCCGTTGGCGGAGGGCGACGTTGAGCGACCGGATGCCGCCCCCGACCGGTGTCGTGAGGGGGCCTTTAATGCCCACCAGGTATTGCTGGAAGGCAGCGACGGTGTCGTCGGGCAGCCACTGGCCGAACTGGCGCCATGCCGATTCGCCGGCGAAGACCTCGAACCACGCGATGCGCCGCTTGCCCGGATAGGCCTGGGCGACTGCGGCATCGAACACCCGCTGGCTGGCGGCCCAGATGTCCGGGCCGGAGCCGTCCCCGCGGATGAATGGGATGACGGGCTGGTCGGGCACATCGAGCCGGCTGCCGCTCATTCGGATGGCATCGCCCGGAGGCGGGGTGAGGTTCTGGAAATGCATGGGTTCCTAAGGGTCTGTGCAAAAATTACTTCCGATTTTGGCGGGAGCGCC
>CAYWIM010000051.1:0-32807 GCA_964458325.1 uncultured Verrucomicrobiota bacterium | reverse complement strand
CTCCTTAGTGGCGTCCCGTTAGCTCAACCCTGTTCCGTGGAAATCGAGGCTAGCCTACGTGGAAGGAGAGCTTCTGGATGAGATCGCGCCCGAAGCTCTGCCGCAACCGATCGAGGATCTCCCGGCGGCGATAACGCACGATCTCCGAAAGCCACACGCTGTGGTCCACCCGGACAAACAAGGTGCCGCGCACCAGCCGCACCGGCTGGGCATGCCGCGCGATGCACGGATCCACCGCCTCGTTCCAAACCTTCACGATCTCCACATCCGTGCGCCGCTGATCCCATCGCGCCCGGCGCAGCACCTCCGGCAACACCGACTCGATCGATCGCTCCGACCGCCGAAAAGCCGCCTCGAGCGCCCGGACATCGCACCCGCGCCACTCCGCAAGAACACGCGCCCGCGACTCCTCCTCGGTGCTCCGGCGCTCGGCTTCAGACTTTGGCGTAATGCTCATCCAGTACCAACACCCCGCGCGGGGGAAGGTCATACGATCCAGAAAACGTGTTGCCAGTCAAGAAATCGTGCGTCGGCTTGAAAAACTGAAGCCGCACCGACGTTGGCTGATGATTGAGCAGGAAATAGATCTTGGTGTTGTCCCTCTGGCGCATGCTCACCTCGACCCCGTCCGGCACCTTCAGCAACGGGTGCACGTTGCACATCTGCCGCAGCCACGCGATCAGGTCGTAGTAAAACGCCTGGTGGCTCATCGTGCCGATGTAGATCGCGCGCCCCAACGCAAACGTGTTCACGGTGATCGCCGCGCGCCCTGCGTAGAACTCCTTGCCATAGGTCGCCAGAACCTGGCAGCCCCGCGGCTCAATCAGGTCGCACCACATCCGCGCCGGATGCAGATGGCTGGTCGGAAACTGCGCCTTGAAGATCAGGTGGTTCTCTTCGGCCGGCGGCAGCGGATCCAGCTCCGTCACTTCGAGCCCGAAGAGATCGGTCAGGTCGTGCGGATACCCGGTGTCCGGCGCAATCTGGTGCTCGTCCATCAATCCCGTGTTGAACGTCCCGACCAGAGTGCCGCCGTTCTGCACGTAGAGCTTCAGCAGGTCCGCCTCTCCTCCCGCCATCAGGTGCAGCGAAGGCGCGATCACCAGCTTGTAGGCGGATAGATCCTCGGTCGGCCGGGCGAAATCCACCGGGATGTTGCGATCGTGGAACGCGTTGTAAAAAAGCTGGATATGATCCCGCAGCCGGAAGAAACGGTTCGGCTGCCAGCCGTGGCTCATGGCCCAATCGTTGTCCGGCCCGTAGAGAATGCAGCTCTCGGCGACGACCTTGGTGTCCTTGATCACCGGGGCCAGCAGCTTCATCTCCTCCCCGACCTGGCTGATCTCCTTGAAGATCCGGCCTTCGGTCCGGCCATCGTGCCCGAGTACCCCGCCGTAGAACTTCTGCGCCCCGATCCGCGGCTGGCGCCAGAGGAAAAACAGCACCCCGGTTGCCCCTCGCGCCAGCAGCTGATACGTGAACAGCCGAACCACCCCGGGCCGCACCAGCGAGTTCACCTCCTGCCAATCCACGTGCGCCGCCTTCTGCTCGATCGACCAGAATCCCACCTCGCCGCTGGGCGTTCGAATGCCGCTCTTCTTCAGCGACCGGATGATGTCGATGTCGCAGGCCACCTCGGACGAGCGGCTGTGGATCGCCACGTTGCTGTCAAACGAGACGAAATCCAGCACCTCGGCCACGTCAAAATGGTCGAACTGCCGCGTCATCGCCCGCAGGTTGGTCGTCACCGGCCGGTCCGGCGTCAGCTCGCGCAGCAGATCCGCCTGCATCCGCACAAAGGCCACGATCGTGTCGCTGCAAAAACGCCGCCAATCGAGCACCAGCGCCGGATTGTGCATCGTCGGCGCCCGCATCGGCATCGGCACCTCCGACCAGTCCTGAACCACCTGCCCCCAAAATCGCATCCCCATCAGATCGTTCATCCGCTGGATGGTGCCGTATTTCGTCTTGAGCCACGCATGCCAATCGTGCCGGCTCTCCTCGTTGAAGGACGCCTCGGTCTGGTGCCCTCCCAGCGCATTGTCGATCTGCCAGCCGATCAGCTGCGGATGTTTCCCCAGCGCCTCCGCCATCGCCCGCACGATCTTCTGCGAATACTCCCAATAGACGTCGCAGTTCAGGCAGCAGGCCCGGCGCGTTCCCTCGAACCGCTTCAGCCCGTTCTCGTCCACCGGCAGGATCTCCGGATGCTTCCCCGCCAGCCAGATCGGCGGCGCCGCAGTCGGCGTCCCCAGCACCACCTGGATCCCGTGCCCCCCCATCACGTCCATCGCGCGCCGCATCCATTCGAAATCGTAATGGCCCTCCTCCGGCTCGAACAATCCCCACGCCAGCTCCCCCATGCGCACCACGTTGAATCCCGCCACCTGCATCATCTCGGCGTCCCGCTCCCATTGCGCTTCGGGATTCTCTTCCGTGCCAGCATAGGGATACACCCAATGCTCGGGATAATAGTCCACGCCGACATACATAGGCTTTTAGTGCTAGGTTCGCCGCTACCCTATACCGGCCGCCTTGGAATGGCAAAAGGTTTTCCCGCCCTCGTTTGCCGCGCTCCAACCTCCTCTGCCCAGGCTTTCGAACGAGCGCACACACGCCGGACCCCCGGCTCACGCCGAACGCTGCCCGCCACTGCCCCACCCAGACTCCCGGCCCCGCGCCTCTCTTCCGAAGACATCGAGGCCCGCCCGCCCGCCTGTCAGGTCCCCCCAGCCGGATCCAGACCCCCGGCAATCCTCAGCGAAGAGTCAGACAGACCAGATCGCCCGGCGTGTTCCGGCAATACAGCCTGCCATTGGCCAGGACCGGCATGGTCCAGCACTTGCCCTGCAACACCTGAGCCCTCCCGCGAATCTCGGGCCCTTGGGCTTTCGCCGCCACCCACACCAGCTCCCCCGTTCCTCCCAGAGCCAACAGCTGGCCATCCGCCGCCACCAGGGCGCCATTGACCATCGGCAGCGTCCACACCGACCGGCCGGTCTTCCACTCGACGCACTTCAACGCGCCCTTCTCCTCCCCGGCGTTTCCATCCATGCCATATAAATGACCATCAATCAGGACAGCGCCGCTGACCTGGCTTCGAATCACCTTGCTCTCCCAAACCACTCGCGGATTCTTCCCGCTTACATCCAGGAGCGCGCAGCCGCGATCATACCCCGAAGCGATAAACACCTCGTTCCCCCAGACGATCGGGTCCGCTGCATTCACGTCATATCGGGTCTTCCACGGATGCCGCCACACCTCTTTGCCGTCCTCGATCCGAACCGCCATCACGTCACGGAACCCGAACAACACCGCGCAGGCCTGCCCCGAAAACATGGCCGGCACCGGCGTGCTGTAGCCTCCGGCGCCCGCGCCGGACTTCCAAATCACTCGCCCGTCGGCCTTGTCCAGAGCCAGCCCCGCGCTGCCGGCATTGAGAATCGCCCGCCGATCCTGGATCAACACGGAGCCGGAAAACCCCCATGTCGGCCGCTCCAGCCCGAAATCCTTCATCAGATCGGCCTTCCAAACCACCGCGCCTGTCGCCGCGTTCAGACAATAAACCTCTCCCTGCTTGCTCACCGTGTAAACCCGATCCCCATCGACCGCGGGAGTGGCCAGCGTGCCTCCTTCGTAATACTTGGGATCCAGAGGACACGGGTAGGAATGCTTCCAATGCACGCTGCCCGTCGCCGCGTCCAGGCAGTAAACGGTGTCGGTGTCGTTCCGGTTGCCGGTCGTGTAGACTCGATCCTTGCTGACGGACACCGTGGCGAATCCGATGCCCACGGACGCCTTCCATGCGACCGCGGGACCCTGGGCGGCCCAACCGGCATCCGGCACACCCTCGGTGGAAATCCCGTCATACCGCGGCCCGCGATAATGGGGCCAGTCCAGCGCCCAGGACCCCGCCACACTCCATCCCAGGATTGCAGCCGCCCATCCGGCCCGCCACCATCGCCCGGCCCGCATCGTTCCACCGCGGTTCGGCGACCGCAACGGCCGCATCCCAACCCCCCCGCCACGCTGCGCCATCCGCTCTTCAATCCGATCCATTGTCATGGCGACCAACTTAGTGGGCGTCCTATTCGGTGTCAATCGAGCCCTTCGCTGTAATGGACCCGAACACCCTGTCAATCCCTAAGTCACTTTTCCTGTTGCCTTCCGCGGTCGGGTGTAGAAAATGGCTCCCATGGATCCAACGCGCCCGCTCGGGAATGCCGGCGCAAGACTTGGGATGACCATCAAATGAGCGATCAACCGCCAGCCGAGGCAGCCGCCTCACAACCCAATGCCAAGGGCGTGCTTTGCATCAAGTGCGACCATCTCAACGCCCCCGGCAGCCGCGAATGCGACTACTGCCAGGCCAATCTCTGGGTTGCCTGCCGCCACTGCGGCGCCGAGACGCAAAGAGCCCTCACCAAGTGCACCCATTGCGGCCACCGCATCCACCGGCACTGGAGGCGCCCCCTTTGGTGGAAACGCCTCTTCTATGGCGGCCGGAAGCTGACCCTCTCGCAGGTCATGGTGATCCTCATCATCGTCCTGGTCGCCTACCTCATCATCTTCGAGCTGCCGAAATACTGGAATCGCTGACCTCCGTTCGCCCCCGAACCATCGCGAGCCGCCGCCCTTTCGGAAGGCCTCACGACCGCAGCATCTGTTCCGCCACCCAGTCCGCCATCCGCAAACCAGCCCGGGTGAGCCGGAACCGATCTGCCTCCCGCTTTCCGTAACCCAGCTTCTCGATCCGCTCGAGCTCGGCCCCCCATTCCGCCCGCAAATCGTATCCCGTCACTTGCTGGAACAGCTCATACGGCCACCCGCTCGTCATCCGCAGCCCGAATGCCGCAATCTCCCCAGCCCGCGCCAGCGGCTCGAGCGCATCCACTTCCTCCACCGACTGCTCTCCCCGTTCGAGCGCCGCGCAATAACGATCCAAAGACCGGCAGTTCCTTTTCCGCACCCCTTCGACATGGCTGCAGGCCGCCGGACCGGCGCCATAATAGCTGCCGCCTCGCCAGTAATTGATGTTATGCCGGCATGCACGGTCCGGAAACTCGCCGGACCCCTCGCCGCCGCCTCGCGCCCAGTTGGCCACCTCATACTGGCTCAGCCCCGCCGCGCCCGCCCGATCCAAAAGCAGGTCATACATGTCGCACGCCAGATCCTCGTCCTCGCGGATCCGACCCGCCGCCCGATCTCGAAACAATGGCGTGTCCTCCTCGTAAATCACCTCGTAACAGGCCAAGTGCTCGCTGCCCCACGACAAGACCTCCTCCACCGTCCGCCGCCATCCCTCCAGCGTCTGACCCGGCACCCCGAACATCAAATCGATATTGATGTTCTCGAATCCGGCCCGGCGCAGATCGTCAAATGCCCGCCGCGCGTCCGCCGCTCGATGAATCCGCCCCAGCCGCCCCAATACGTCGTCCTCCAGCGACTGGACGCCCAGCGAAACACGATTGATCCCCATCGCCCGAAGCCGGCGCGCCTTCGCCAGATCCAGCGCCCCAGGATTGCCCTCCACGGTCCACTCCGCCGCCGGAATCATCCCCTTCCGATCCAGCGCCTCCACCAACCGATCCCAATGGCGCGGCTCCAGCAAGACCGGCGTGCCCCCCCCCACGTAGATGGTGCGCAGACGCCGGCCTCCATCCAGAGCGCCCAGCTCGATGGCCAGAGCGCCCGCGTATCGGTCCATCTTCGCCCCGTCGGCCGCTTCGGACACAAACGCGCAATAGCGACACTTCCGCACGCAGAAGGGCACATGCACGTATAGGCTCGAGACGGCCGACTCCATTTCCAGTTCAGCCTCTGAAGGGTCACTCCCGCGCGTGCGGCTTCCTCCTCTCAGCAAACGAAGCAAACATCCTTTGCCCCACAGCCGACAAGCCGCAGCTGCCAGCAGGAGGCCCGCCACCGATCAATGCCAGCGAAATCAATCCGGGTCAGGCGCTCTCCCGTTGGACATTCGATGCCCGAAGCCCCTTGTCGCCTTGCATTAGCTCGAAGGTCACTTTCTCGCCCTCGTTCAACGTGTGATACCCTTTGCCCACGATCGAGGTGTGATGCACAAACACATCTTTCCCCTCCTCGAAACAGATGAACCCGAACCCTTTGCGGTTATCGAACCACTTGACAATGCCATGTGCCATACACAACCACCTGCCATCTGCCCTGCCGCATCCGCCATGAACACCGGCGCGGATCCTCACCACACCGCTGGCTCATGCCGCAGGAACGGTAAAACCCTCACCCAACAGACGTTCAGGGTAATCATAATCCCGCCTCCGAATCAAGCGGTTTTTACTTCTTCTTCAGTCGCAAGGCAATGTCGGTCGCAAACTCGGGAGATTCCAGCGGCCGCTCGCCGCCTCCCTTGACTGCCGCTCTCTTTGCCACGGCGCCGGTTCGCGTGTCGATCCATTCCGCCTGCCAGCCGCCTTCGGGCAGGTCGATCCGCAAAACGGCCGGCCCCTTCGATTTCTCGGAGCAAACGTAAATGGCCATCGCCCGGCCAGGCTCGACCAGCGCCCGCACCCTGCCCCCCGCAGGAGCTCCCCCGCGCACCACCGAGTTGTCTGGACGCATCCGGACAAAGTCGAAGCTGTGGATGAACTCGCTCAAAATCCGCATCTGCCGCCGAAACGCGGCGTTCCCCCCGCCCGGCTGGGTCGCCGGATACACAAACGTCCCATCCTCGTGCCCCGCCACGAACGAGTAATCGAGATGGTTGAACAGGCCGCCGCCGGCCAGGATGAACTCCCACGCCTCGATCCGATACGGCGCATCGTTCGTCCCCCGAAACCCGGTCTCGTTGTCCCCAATCACTTTCATGAGCCCGTAGTTCATCGCCACCGCATCCGGCGGTGTCGCGTAATGGAAATTGAAGACGGAGACGGCGGCGTGCGGCTTCTCGATCCGCGCGTGCTTGTTGGCGATGTTCTGGGTGATCAAGTGCCGGCGCGGCAGGGCCCGCTCGGCCGCCTCGATCACGTCGGCGATCCGATGCTGCCATGCCATGGTCACACCCCCAAAATACGGCTCGTTGCAGATCTCGAACATGACATTGTCGAACGGATTGAGCTCTGACACCAGCTTGCGCGCCAGCGCCTCCTGCACCTCGAGCAGGCCCCCGCTCCGGTCCAGCGTATACACATCCTCGCGCCCGATCGCGCCCACGCGGTTGACGTTGTTGCTCGAATTCATCGGGCTCAATTCCCACTGCTTGTCGGCATACATCGGACAGAACAGGGTGAGCTCCACCACCACGCCCCTGCGCCCCGCGTAGCCGACGAACTCCTTCAGCCTCCGAAAATACGCCTCGTCCCATCGCTTCAGATCGAACCGGTTCCCCCCGCCCGCGTACCCGGGCTGATCGCTGCGGGCCCACGGGCAGATGAACCGGCCCAGGCCCGGCGCCAGCGTGTTGCGGACGATCTTGAACGCGCCGGCTGGCTCGACGTATGCGCCGCTGAAAGTCCGGGTCGCGTTCATGCCGTCGGCGGCCAGCGTGTCCAGGTACTTTCGATAATCGAAATCCAGGTTCAGCACCGCCCCGTAATGCTCGGCCGAGGTGACCAGTACCGCCGGCTTGCCGCGCCAAAGGAAATAATGGGGATTGTCCGGGTGCAGCGCGATGGGCTCCGTCGCTCGATCCGGCATCGAGCGGCCGGCATCGGCCATGCGCGGCCGCCCCCGGATGTCCAGCGCGATCACGCTCGCGATCCGATCCGGCGCCGGCGCCGGCACAGCCAGGGTGATCCCGCCTGCACCCCGCCGAGCTGGGATCGTCTCTCCGCTCGCCAGAAGCCTCGCCCCCACCACCCGGTTCCCAAGCCCCGGCACCTTCAATTGCCCGTCCTTCGGCCAGTCGAACACGTGCAGAAACAAGCGGGTGACGCCATCGGGCAGCGGCTTCTGCGTGCAGCGCCCCCAGACCAGGTTGGTGAACGGGCTGGCCATGGCGCCGTAAACGGATTCGCCGTTTGTTCTCATCCAGGCGCCGATCGCCCGCAGCGCCTTGACGCTCTCCTCCGGCACCCCGCCATCCCCCCGCGGCCCGATGTTCAGCAGGTAGTTGCCCCCCTTGCTCGCGATGTCGATCAGGTTCCGGATGAGGACTTCATCGCTTTTCCAGGCTTGATCGTGCGCGCTGTAGCCCCAGGTCGTGTTCATCGTCATGCAGGTCTCCCAGTCCACCCCCGGCATGCCGGTCGCCGGAATGTGCTGCTCCGGCGTCAGAAAATCCCCGTATCGCGGGTCGATCCGCGGCGCCACCGAGTCGACCCCCATCCCGGTCCAGCCCGCCTCCGGAATCCGAAACAGGCGGTTGTTCATGATGATCCGCGGCTGCCGGTCCCGAACCATCCGCATCAGATCAAACGCCCGCCATGCCTCTTGCCCCTGAAAATCCTGGGCGCTGTAATCCCACCACATCACGTCCACCGTCCCGTAGTTCGACACCAGCTCGGTCACCTGCCCGCGCAGGTACTCGAGATACTTCGCATGATCGCGCTCGCCGTTGGGATACGGCTTGCCCTTGAGCGGATGCGGCAATTGTCTGGATAATCCATAGGCATACTGATCGTGGTGCCAGTCGATCACCGAATGGTAGAAGCCCACCCGCAATCCTTCGGCGCGGACAGCCTCGACGATCTCCCGCACCAGGTCGCGGCCCAGGACGGTCCCCCCGTCATACTCGCTCACCTTCGAGTCGTGCAGCGCGAATCCGTCGTGGTGCTTGGTCGTGAACACCACGTATCGGCAGCCCGCCTCCCGCGCCAGCCGGGCCCATTCCCGCGCGAAATCCGCCCGCGGCCGGAACAGCGGAATGGCCCGCCGCGCATAGGTGTCCGTGTCCGCCCCAACGCGCTGCTGAATCCATTCCATCCCGCCCCGGGTCCCCACTGGCTTGCCTTCCCATGTGCCCGCCAGCCCGGAGTACAGCCCCCAGTGCACAAACAACCCGAACCGCGCCTCCCGCCACCAGGCCATCCGATCGTCGCGGTCCGCCGCCGGCTCCTGCCCGCTCGCCGCCAGAATCCCCAGAGCCAGCAGCGCCAGCCCCCCATGCAGTAATCGAGTTTTCATCGCTTCCAGCCTCTATTTCTTGCCGATGCAGAACAGATGTTTCTTGCCGCGGATATAGATCCGGCCATCCATGAACGCCGGCGAGGTCCAGACCTCCTCCCCGAGCGGACAGCGGCCCCGCTCCTTGAACTCGTCCCCCGTCTCCAACACCACGCAAACACCGCTGTCGCTCCAGATGTAGAGGCGATCGCCCGCGATGCTCGGCGAGGTCTTGCATTCGAGCTCGAGTTCTTTCTCCCATAGCTTCTTGCCGTCCTCCAGCCGATAGCACGTCACCGTCCCCATCCCCGTCACCAGATAGACGCGTTGCCCGTCGCTCACCGGACTGCAGATGTCGGGCAGCCCGTCCTCCGCTCTCCAGGCCACATGCGATTCCGTCACGTCCCCCGAGCCGTCCGCGCGAATCGCCGATAGCGCCTCGCTCTCCATCGCCGCCAGAACCAGCCCCCCGGCATAGATCGGCGACGGCGTCACCTCGCCATAGAGCACCTTCGCCCGCCACAGCTCCTTCCCGTCGCTCGCCTGGTAGGCCATCAGCCACGGATTGCCGCACGCGATAACCTGCGGCCCCCCCGGGGTTCGGATGCAGATCGGGCTGGCCCACGAGTTGGGCACCGGCCGCGGTTCGGTCTGCCACGCCACAGCGCCCGTCGCCGAATCGAACGCCAGCAGGCGCGATTTCTGGTCTTTGGGTTCTCCTTGATCGAACAGTACCAGCAGCCGGTCCTGGAACATCTCGAGCGAGGAGCTGTGCCCATAGCTGTTGTCGGGCAGACCCAGGTTCGTGGCCCATGCCTGGCGGCCGGCATAATCGAACGCCACCAGATCGCCATTGGCGAACATCGCGTACACTCGCCGCCCATCGGTCGCCGCCGTCGGAATCGCATAGCCGCCGTCTTCCTCGGTCACATTGGGGGCCTCGGTGCTGGATCGGACAATGTTGGTGGCCGCTTTTTGCCAGAGCAGCTTGCCGCCCCTGGCATCGTAGCAGAGCACCTCCTGCCGCTGGGAGTTGCCGCCCGTGATGAACAGGCGATCGCCCCACACCACCGGCGAGTTCGGCCCCAAAACATCCACCGCCGTCTTCCACACGATGTTCTCACCCGTCTCGCCATTCCACGCCGACGGGATATTCGTGAACGCCGACACCCCCGCCCCCGCCGGACCGCGGAAACGAGGCCAGTTCTGGCTCCATTCCGCTTCGGTCGGATATGGCGTGGCAGGCGGCGGCGGCGCCGCCTCGGCCGCTGGAACGGTTTCGGATTCCTGAGCCCCGGCCGCAGCGAATGCCTCGGCGCTCAAATGCGCCCCGGACTCGACCGCCAGCCAGAGACCGCCCAACCCGACCGCGCCACCGGCGCATGCCACGGCCCATCGGGCCTGGGCGGCCCGCCGGCGCTCGGCCTCCGGCGTCAGCACGCACGCGGCCAGCCGCGGCATCCTCTTCCGATACAGAGCCGATTTGATCGACACCATGAAGACCGCCGCCGCGCCCAGCAGCAGCCAGCCCCCCTGGGAGCTCCGTTCCGCATGCCTCACGTAGGCGCGGCGCAAACGCAGATCGAGCGCCCGGATCTGCTGCTTCAGCCCCTCGTCCAGCGGATTCTGTGCCAGCGCGCCCTTCAGCTCCGCCAGCTCGGCCGAGGTCAGCGGATCCACCGCGCGGCCCTGGAAATAGTTCGCCACCAGCAGCACCGCCACCACCGCGCACACCACCCCCGAGACCCATGCCGCCCGGCGCGCCGCATCTCGCCCTGGCTCTTCCGGCTTGGGCATCGTCGATTGGACCTTGGTCGGGATCGTCATGGGCAATGGTTGGCTGCTGATGTTCTCGATCGGTCCGGATCGGTCCGATTCGGATCGATCCGTTTCCTAGCCGGGCGCCTTCGGGCCGCTTCCTTTCCGCTGAATCCGCATCACGCGCACCATCTCTTTCGGGCAATACGTGTAGCAGCGGCCGCAGGCCACACAGCCCGCCGGGTCGGGATCGTAGGCGGGACGGGGCGCCGGCGGCCACGCCAGCGCGATCAGTTGCACCCCAAACACCAACCCCACCAGCCCGCCCACCGCCATGCCGCCGATCCGGAACTTCGATTGAATGCGCATCGCCTCGGCCACCAGCTCGGCGGCAGGCTGACCGCCCTGCCGAAACGCCCGCAACGCCAGGACCGGGGTGTCCTCGTTGCGCAGAACCACCCCCGTCGGCGGCATCACAACCGCCGGCTCAGTGTCCATCGGCGCCAGCCCTGTCTCCTGCATGGCCACTGTCTCCGCCAGCCGCACGATGCGGTGAGCGCGAGAGAGGGCCGCGCTCGATCGCCAGCCCAGCCAGCCCCCCGCCAAAACCAGCAGCAGCGCCACCCCAACCCATGCCGCCACGCGGCCTCGCCCCCCGCCCGCTGCCACCCCCGGCCCCGCCTCCGCCGTCGGCGGCTCAATCGCCCCAAACGGGCACGCCACCTCGCAGATCCGGCATTGGTTGCAGTCTTCCGGCGTCAGAGTCACTTTCCATCTCGAGAAAAAGGAAGCCACGCGCAGCAGGGCGCCGTAGGGACAAAGAAACCTGCAATACGGCCGCCCCAGCCATATCCCCGCCCCCAAAAAGACCGCGCCCAACGCCAGCTTGTCCCATGTGCCGCTCCGCCGGAAAAAAGAGACGAACGGATCATACTCGCAGATCACGAACGCGCTCCCCGTGGCCGCGAACAGAACCGCCGCGCCCAGGTAGACAAACGGCAGCATCCCCAGCGCTTTCTCCAGCCACGGCTTCACCCGCAGCGGACGCACCAGCACCACGTCCTGAATCGCCCCCAGGGGGCAGACCCCCGCGCAGAACGTCCGCCCGCAGACCAGCGCCAACAGCAGCGGCAACAAGAAAAAGCCCAGCACCGTCCAAGGCAGCGCATACGAAGAATCCCCTAATGCCAGCGCTACATTCTGTATGGACCCGACCGCACAGATGCAGCCCTTCCGGTAAAACCCGAAGTAGGCCAGCGAGACAAGCGCCAGCCCCAGGATCCAAGCCCGCGACCGCCTCCAGTAAACCACATACACCGACGCCGCCAGCGCCAGGACGAACAACCCCAGGTCGATTCCTTCCATCCACCCTGCCCGCGGACCGGGTTCGGTCGTGGCCGGGAAAGTGTAGCCGCTCTCGAACTCGGGCGGAGGAAAGCGCTCCGCCGCCATCGCCCCGTAGCCCATCGCCAGCGCAAGCCCAACCCAAAGCACCAGGCTCCACCCCCCTCTCAATCGCCACCGCCAGCCCCAGCCCCCGCCGGCCTTGCACCCGCCCGATGCCTCCGCCGCCGAACCGCGGGCCGCCGCATCATCCATGCTCCCCAATGTGCTCGTTCTCAATGAAATCATCCCCGAAAAAGCCCTGTGGTTCAGCCGTGACGATCCCGGTCTTTCAGCAGATATGGCTGGTCCGCGGGCACCCGCCGGAACGCGTCGGCCGGACAAACGCGGGCGATGGCGCAGTCGTTGCAGTTGACGCACCGGTCATGCCGCACCTGGAGGAAGAACGAGCCGTTCCCGAACAGCACGCATCCTTTGACGCACTTGGCGCACCCGATGCACAGCTCCTCGTCGATCTTGTATTCGTAATAGGGATCCTCGAGCTGCTTGCGCAGGATAGCCCCCGTCGGGCACAGCTGGTTCTCGGCCCCCGTGTTGAGCCGGTTGGGCTCCGGCTCGAAATACCCCGTGCACAGCTTGCAGTAGCCGCACATCGGATGCATCTGCACGCACTTGACCGCCGACGGCTCGAGCACGCAGTCCGTCGCGCAATGGGTGCACATGATGCACTGGTACGGATCCAGCTGCCAGACCAGCTTGTCCGCCCGGCTCCGCCACGCCACCAGGCTCGCCGCCGCCCCCATCAAAAACAATGCCGCCCCGCGGAATCCGCCTTTCAGAAACTGGCGCCGCGTGGCCTGGAATAAGGTCTCCGCCATGCTTCACCTCCGATCCCGCCGCGCCGCCGCCGCCGCTGGAAGACCGCAATCGCCCAGCTGCTTGCATCTCCCGCAAAGCCCGCCCGCCGCACAGCCATGACCCTGCGGCGCCCAGACGGATCGGGATCCCAGGACCGCTCCCAGCCCTAGCAGTCCGCCCGCCATCGCCACCCGCGCGCCCGCGCGCACGAACTCCCGCCTCGAGGCTGGCCGCGGTCCCGCGCCAGCCGCCCTAAAAGGTTGTTGTGGGTCAGGCATTGGATTTGCGCATGAAAACCCGAACCTCCGCCGCCAGCGGATCCACCACCAGCACCCGGCCCCCCGAATCGCAGGCAACATCCAGCCCCGCCGGGTTCGCCGCCGCATCCCGATAGCCCGGAAATGCCTCCGGGCCGGCCACCACACCCTGGAACTTCCCTCGAGCCGAGTAGACCTTCACCCGGACCAACCCCTTCTCGCAGGTCACGATGCTCCCGTCCGGCAACAGGGCGAAATTAATCGGGTTGCAGCACCCGCAAAAACCTTCGACATTCGAGGAATACTCGCCCCACCCCAGCTCGAATCCGCCTTCGATCGTGTAGGCCTCGATCCGGTGCTGGCCCGGATTGGCGGCCCATATGATCCCGTCTCGCGTTACCGCAATGTCAAAGTACGGGCTCGGTACCACGAAGCCCGGAACTCCCCGGGCCGGATCCTTCTTCCCGATCTGACCCCGCAGCTTGCCTGCGCGGTCAAACCGCCAGATCAACCGGTTGCCCGCATCCGCCGCCAGGACATCCTCGTCCGTCATCGCGATCGAGGTCAGCACCGCGCGGCCGCCCAGGCTCTCCCATCGGCCCTCCGACCGGCCCGCCCCATCTCGAAGCTCGATCCGGTCCCGATATCCGATGCCGATCGTTCCGTCCCCTGCCACCGCCACGCATCGAGGCGCATCGGCCAGTTCATGGCGATTGATCTCACGCCCCTCGCCGTCCAGCACCACCCAGTGCCGGTCCCCGACCACATGCAGCCTGTCCTGACCGTCGATGGCGATCCGCCGCGGCTCCTTGAGGCCCGCCGGATGCCGGGCAGCCGTTTCATACAAAACCTGCCGCGGATCCGTCCTCGATGCGCTGCCGATGTTGTACTGGAACTCCGGCCCCAGAACGCGGCCCGGACGGGGCGATGTCCCACCCCCTTGCGCCGCCTCGAGCCGCCCCCCGGCCCACGCCGCTAGCCCCCCCAGCCCCAGTTTCTCACCCAGAAACGCCCGCCGCGGAATTCGGTTCGGATTCTCGTTCATGATGGAAAGAGAGACGCGATGGGGGAGATCGCATCCTTAGGCTCCTGCAAGCCGGGTTCCAAAGCCCCGCTCTGCCTGCCGATGACACCGTAGTTTCCCATGATTGCGTGTTTGCCGCTCGTTACCGCGCAACTTCACACTCAATATCTCACGTCACTCCACCGGAATTGTCAAACGCTGTTCGCGAATGGCCCAGGCCAGCAAACACCCCGCCGCTGCCAATAACAGAAACAGCAGCGTGCCGGCAATGCCGCACTTGCGCGCCGCCCGCGTCATCCCTTCCCCGCCGGGATCCATCCGGCCTTTGCGCATTCGCCGCAGATCCCCGTTCGCCATCCACCAGGCCGCCACGCTGAACGGAAAGCACATCACCAGCCCCAGCATCGCGAAGACCAAAAGCATCTCGCCCCGATGCGGCCGGGCGGCCATTTCAGTTGAATCCTCTCGATCAGCCATGGAATCAGCCCTCGGTTGCTGCCGCCATCACGGAAATGCCATGCACTCGATATATTGTTCCTCGAAGGCCGGGTCCGCGCTGAGCCGGACGTGCCGGATCCGCCGGCGCAGGGCCGCGAACTCCCGCTCCTCCGGCGCCACGAACAGCGCGATCTTGGCCCCGCGCAGAGCCGTATTGCCCGCGGGCGTCATCTGCTCGATGGGGAAATCCAGAAGCCCGATCCGCCGGGCGCTGCGTCGGCTGATGTAGTTGCCGAATGCGCCGGCCAGATGGACCTGCTGGATCTGGGCCGGGCCAATCCCCCGCTGTCCCAAGAGCAGCCGGAGCCCGGCGGCGATGGCCCCTTTGGCCAGTTGCAGCTCGCGGATGTCGCCCTGGGTCAGCTTGACCGGCGTCAGAATGGGCATTTCGGTTCGCCCCCCCGCCAGCCGGCCTGAAGGCTGGATCCAGCCCAGCTCCAGCCCGGCTGCTGCGGCGTCTACCAGCCCGCTGCCACAGATCCCCCGCGCTGCCCCCCCACCCAGCACTCGAGCGATCAACCGCCCCCCATCCGCCTTCACCTCCGCGACCGCGCCGGTGGCGGCCCGCATGCCCATCGCGATCCGCGCTCCTTCGAATGCGGGCCCCGCGGCCGTCGAGGCGCACAGGAGCTCCGCCCCGTCCCCCACCACAATCTCCCCGTTGGTCCCCAAATCCACCAGCACCCGCGCTTCGTCCCCCTCGTCCAATCCCGTGGCCAGAATGCCGGCCAGGATGTCGCTCCCGACAAATCCGCCCAGGCAGGGCAGGAAATCCACCGCCGCATTCGACGCCAGCTCCCAGCCCAGCTCGCGGCTCTCGAATCGGATCAGCCCCAGCCGGTCGCTCTCGAATGGATACCTTGCCATCGCATCCACCGGCAGCCCGCCGAACAAGTGATGCATCACGGTGTTCCCCACGATGACAACCTCCGTCAGGCGTTCGCCATCCCCGCTCTCCTTCGCCATCTCGGCGATCATCTGGCCCAGCCGCCGCCGCACCATCTCGGTCAGCTGCATCCGGCCCTCGCGCGTCAGGCCATGCTGAACTCGGCTCATGATATCGGCGCCCAGCTGCGCCTGCGGATTCAGGGCGGTCCGGACCGCCAGAGTATCGGCGGTCTGGAGGTCGAGCAACTGGGCGACCATCGTCGTGGTGCCCAAGTCGATGGCCACACCCCAACCCTCCCGCGGCCGGAACCGGATCTGTCCATGATCGGAGAGAATCGCGGCCTCCCACTGGGCCAGCTCGAGGGTCAGATCCGACTCGATCCGCGCCCGGCAGGCCAGCCGCCACCCCGAATCGAGATCGCCCCGCGTCAGCAGCCTCTGATCCTCGGCCGACTCCGGCAAGTGCCCCTCGAGGACGCGCACCCGGCATCCCCGGCAAACCCCTTTCCCGCCGCACGGGAACTCGACGCCGCGCTCGAACAGCACGTCCTGCAACGGCATGCCCGCCGCCAGCGCCAGGATCGTCCCCTGCGGGCGCAGGGTCAGACGAAATGGCTTCGAGCCCGGCCTTGCGCCCGCGCCGTCTGTTCCTTCAGACATCACACGTCCGGATCGCCTTGCGAAGGCCCTGGTAGGGGTCGCCAGTCGGAATGAACTCGTGGCCGACATACCCCCGATACCCCACATCGACCAGCGCGCGCATGATCGGCGGGAAATGAATCTCCTGCCGGTCGTCGAGCTCGTTCCGGCCCGGATTCCCCGCCGTGTGGACATGCCCAATCAGGTCTCGATACTCCCGGATGCGGCGGATCACGTCGCCATCCATCACCTGCACGTGGTAGATGTCAAACAGCAGCTTGAGCCGGGGAGATCCGACCTGGCGGATGATGTCGATGCAGTAATCGGCGTGGTCGCCCTGGTAACCCGCGTGCCCTTTCATCGGGTGATCAGTCGCCCTCGAGTTCAGGATCTCCAGGCAGAGCGTCACCTTCTTCTGCTCCGCGTAACCCACCACCTGCTTGAGGCCCGCCACGCAGTTCCGCGCCCCATCCTCCTTCGAGACCCGGGGGCTGTCCGGGTTCTCAGGATCCCTGGCGCTGTACCCCGTGAAGCAGATCACGTTGGGAGATCCGTTGGCCGCCGCCAGATCGATGGCGTCCCGCGTCGCCTTCATCACCCGCGGCCAGTGGTGCGGATCGTTGAAGCCCTTCACGAACGGCGGATCCGAGCCCATGTCGATCTGCGTGATGGCGCACACCAGCCCGAACCGCTTGAGCACTGGATAGTGGGCATAGGGGATAAGCTCGATGCTGCGGCAGCCCAGCTTGCGCGCCAGTTGGCACATCCGCTCGATATCCCATTTCTCCCCGTTCTCGCCGAAGCACCAATGCACAATCGAGTGCTGGATCCGGCCGCCGGCGGCCCCCGAGCCGGCCGCGCCCCACGCGCTCGCCCAACCACCCGCCACCGCTGCCGCCGCGCCCGATCCGGCGCCCATCGCGATAAACCCACGTCGATTCATTTTGTTCATAGCTCAATTCAACTTCAGGGCCACTCAATCGTCTTGTGCTTTCTGATTCATCATGCCGGCCGCTGCCCTACCGGTAAAGCCGCGGTTCCTGACGCCAATCCTTGTCCCGGTCATGGCCATACTCCGCCACGCGCGGGCGCCGCTCGCGCAGCCGCACGGACTCGATCCCGCATCCGTCTCCCTGCGACAGCGGATTCCGTCCAACGCATTCGAGGCGCATCACATGAGGCCCCGGCTCGGGCCAGAAGTCCAGCAGATGCTCCTCGGCATCCACCGTCTCCGCCGAGTAGAAATCCAGCACCGGCCCAACTTTCACTCCGTCCAGAAACGCCTGGTACTTCCCGAAATCGTAGGACCGAGCGACTCGGAGCAACAGGCGCAGCGGCTCCTTTCGAGAGACCTTGAATGGGATCTCGATCCACGCTCGATCGGCCTGCCCGGGCTGATACAGCAGCTGCGGCCGATCGAAGAAGTCCAGCCGCTGCCGGACCGCGCGGCCGATCCCGTGGCGCGATTCGTCGACGAAATCTCCAGCCCAGGCTATCCGTCGCTCGAGCGGCGGCAGCCGCCGCTCCGGTCCGGATGGCGCCTGGGCGGTCTCGGTCGGCTCGCCCGTCTGATACCAGAACGCCACGCTCGCATAGTCGTCCTCGCGCTCGTTCCAGCTGGTGCTCCGATAGTCCGGATTCTCGTCCGGCGCGATCCACCCGAAATGCTCGAACGTGACCTTGATCCCCGTCTGGAAGACAATCGGATCCTCGAGATGCCATCGATAGGCGCTGGTATGCCCGCCCACGATCCCCCACTGGTCGAAATACGGCACCCCGAACATCGAGGTGCTCGTCCGCTTCAACCCCCACGCCGATAGAAAATAATCCTCGGTCCCCGTCCCCCATATCGATGGCTTCGGCTCGCCGTCGATGTAGATCTTCTCGTCCCCCTCGCCGAACCAGGACGGGCTCCGCGTCCGCACGGCAAGCACCGTCCCCACATAATGGCCCTTGCCCCGGGTCTCCAGCACAACATAATCCCGGCCGGCTTGCGCCGGGTATTCCTGCCGGTACTGGGCGTGGAAATAGGGCGTGTCCGCCGGCAGATCGTCCAGCTCGACCCAATCGACGTTGTAATACAGCAGGCTGATCGGCTTGTCCCCCTGGTTGACGATCTCGATCCTTGCCGATTTCCGGAATGGCATCCGCCAAAAACAGTTGTAGGAATCGGCGTCCTCGACCACCACCGGCGTGCTGATCACCTCGCTGCGCCTGCCGAAGCAGTTGGCAAAGAAATCTCCCACGGGCGCCTCGACTCCCGGCCGGGGCCGCCCATCCCAATAGATCCGCAGGAGCATGTCCTGGTGGCTGGCCGACCCGTTCGTCGCCCACGAATGCGGCTCCGGACCGAGGAACGTCATCCAAATATGCGTGATCGCCCCCGGCCCCGCCGCTTCGAGCAGGACATTCGTCATCCCGGGCGCCACACGGAAGTTATCGCTGTTGCTCCTCTCCTGGCGATCCCCTTTCGGTTCCGCCCGCCGATCATACCGGCCATCGATCCCCTCGCGAAACGTGGACGTCGCCCGCCGGCTCCGCCCCTCGAGGGGACGCGCGAGGTCCTCGAGCCCGCCCTCCGCGCCTTCGCACGCTGCCAGCCACAAGCCCACAGCCATCACCGCCCCCCGGAGGCCTCCCGCCCTCGCCCCACCACGTCCTCTTTCGGGACAACACGGATTGTTTGTTTTCATATCATGTCCTGGGTGAATCCATCATGGCCCGCGATCGGAAATCCGCATGCCAGTTATCGATCCGGAAGGACGATCCAGCCGCTTCGAAACCGACGCTGCCATGGATCCGGCAGCTCCTTGCATGCTACACCGTTGAACTCGACACCGCCATCGTCGCTGAACACCTGCAGCACACCGGCCGGCCTGTCCGGATGCGCCGCCAGTGCTTCCGGATTGAGCTCAGCCGGCAGGATGCCCTCGAGCGCCACCGGCGGGGTGTCGTCTTCGGCCCACCGATACAGCGCGAAGCGTTTCTTCTCATCGTATGGCCCGGCGACAATCCAGTAATACCCGCCCGACCGCGCCAGCTCCCGAATCCCTAATCCGCCCAGATCCAGCAAGACTGCCTCGCCGATCGCCGCCCCCTGTCCGGCGATCATCTCCGCCGGATTCTGCAGCCGGACCAGCAAGGCCCGGCCCTCGGGGATTGGATTGCGAAATCCGATCCACATCCGGCCTTGCTCGTCGGCGGCCATCCCCTCGAGATTCAGCGCCCCCGGGCTTTTGGGCGCGCGCATCGATGCGGCGCCCAGGCGAAACCGGCTCAGCGCCGGCGCCGAAATCAGATCGATCAGCAGCCGGTCGTATGGCTGCCCCACCGGCCGCAGCTCGAAGCCGCCCCCTGCCGGAACGATTTCCGTCGCAAAAAAGCGATGGCGGCTCGCACGCTCCTTGCCTTTCTTGTTTCGCCCGTGCGAGGTCATCCAAAAAATGCGGTCCCCAATCCTCGCCGCCGCCTCGAGATCGCTCTCCGTCGAGTTCGGGCTGGCCCGAAGAAACGCGGTGAAATCGCTCTGCCACACGGCAGACCCCGGTTTGCCCGCATCGTAGATGCGAAGGATGTTGTCCTCGTCATTGGCGACCGCGAACAACCCCCGCCCCAACCCGACGGCCGCCGATGCATCGCACATGCCTGAGTACTCCGAGATCGTCGAGACCGGATCGGCCGCCCGCGCACAGCTTCCCATTGCCAGCGCCAACGCGACCGCGACCAGCAGCCCCTCTCGCACCGCAAAATCCATGATCGGGTTCGGCTGCCGGTTCTTCGTCGTGTTCATGGTTTACTTTGTGCCCGGACTTGTTTTTACTGCGCCCATGCAATTCTTGACCAGCGGCTTTTTTCCATTTTCGCGAATCGTTCTGCCCGCGATCCTGGCCGCCCTCGAGTGCCTATCCAGTGTCCTGCCAGCCGCCGACGCTCCCGGCCCGGCCGAAACCCTGGCGCAACGGTTCGCCGATGTGCATCGGTTTGCCACGCTGTTCACGGCCCAGGATGTGCGCAATCACCTCAGCTCCGCCGAGGGCCGAGACAAAGCCGTCGACTGGTGCCGGAACACCGCCGTCACCCACGTCTTCATCGAGACGTTCCGCGACGGCTACCAGGCCGAACGCGATGCGCTCGTTACGGCTCGCGACCAGTTCCGCGCCCTGGGCTTCCAGGTCTCCGGATGCGTCACCCCAACTCGGGTCGGCAAGTCCTCCACGGGCTGGCGCAACACGATCTCCTGCTACACGGACATCCCAACCCAGGAGAAGGTCCGCGCGATCTTTGCCTACGCTGCCAGCCTGTTCGACCAGATCATGATCGACGATTTCTGGTTCACGGATTGCGCATGCCCCGAGTGCGATGCCGCCCGCCAGGCGCGACAGGTCCGAATCGGCGACCAAGCCGGCCCCGTCGCCGGCGATACCTGGGAGGATTACCGCTGCGAGCTCATGGCCCGTCTCTCCCGAGAATGCGTCCTGATCCCAGCCCGACAGACCAATCCCCGCGTCTCCCTCATCATCAAGTACCCCCAATGGTACGATCGCTTCCACGAACGCGGCTACGAGGTGATCCAGCAGACTCTTGACTTCGACCGCATCTGGGTCGGCACCGAGACCCGCGATTATCGGGACTCCCGCTGGGGCGGAACCGTCCCTTACGAAGCCTATTTCATCATGCGCTGGCTGGGCGGCATGGGCGGCCTCAAATGCGGCGGCGGCTGGTACGACTGGCTTGGCACCACCGAACACACCTATATCGAGCAAGCGCGCCAGACCATCCTCGCCGGCGCGCGCGAGTCCCTCCTCTTCTGCTATGGCGGCCTCCAGCGCGACACCGGGCCCGCCAACATCCTGGCCCTCCGCGCCCAGCTCGAGGAGTTGCTCGAAACCGCCCGCGCGGTCCGCACCCGCACACCCGTCGGCGTAGCCGCTTTCAAACCCGCCAACAGCCACCCGGAAAGTGAATCCCGCGTGTTTGATTTTGTCGGCATGCTCGGCATTCCCCTCGTCCCCTGCCATGAGTTCCCCGCAGACGCCCCGGCAGCGTTCTTCTCCCTCCATGCCCTCAAGGATCCCGCCTTCGTTTCCCGGCTGAATGTGTTTCTGGCCGCCGGCAAACCGGTGCTCCTGACCGATGGCCTGGCCGCGCGCCTGGCCGGCCAAATGCCTGCCCGCTCCCCTCAGATCCAAATCCTGCCAGTCCAGGGCGATCCCAAACGGCTGCTCGACCTGGCCGAATCCGATCTGGATCCGATCCGACAAACCCTTCTGGCGCCCTGGAAATGCCGATTCCAGGCCCCTCCCTGGGTGGGCCTCTATCTCTTCAGCGACGGCAGCCGGGTCGTCGAAAACTTCCGCGACGAGCCCGTCCAGACCCGGCTCAACGGCTCCGCCCTGCCCGTGCCCGCCCGCGGCTGGGTCCGGCTCTGGACCCAATAGCCGGCCGCAATTCCGATTGCGAAATCCAATCCCTCCGGCCACACTAAGGCCATGGAATCCGTCATTTCCGGTCCTGCATACGTGGTGGGCGACAACATCGACACCGACCAGATCATTCCGGCTCAGCACCTCAACCTGGTGCCGACCATCCCGGACGAGTATGAGAAGCTCGGCGGTTTCGCGCTGTGCGGTCTCCCGGAATCCTCCTACCCCATACGGTTCGTCCTGCCCGGCCAGCTCGATACCGCCTATCCGCTCGTTGTCGCCGGACGGAATTTCGGCTGCGGCAGCTCCCGCGAACATGCCCCCATCGCCCTGGGCTCCGCCCAGTGCCGCGTCGTGATCGCCGAGAGTTTCGCGCGCATCTTCTTCCGCAACTCCGTCGCCACGGGCGAGATCTACCCCGTCGAATGCGTGGATCGGCTCTGCGAAATCCTCCAGACCGGGGATCGCATCCGCGTCGATCTCAACGCCTCGACCCTCCAGGTCGAACGCTCCGGCAAGGTCTACCCCCTCAAACCCTTGGGGGATGTCAAACCCGTCGTCGAAGCCGGCGGCATCTTCCAGTACGCCCGAAAGACCGGACTCATCTCGAGCCAAACCCCGCGTTGAATCGCACCCGGAGGCAACCGCTGGGGTTGCGTCCACCGGCTTTTCCCAAACTGCAACGCGATGTCTGCGACAACAACCTTTGGCGGCCGCTGGCGCCGATCCGCCTTGGGGTTGGCCGGATGGCTGGCTCTGTCCTTTGGCGCGGCCGCCGCGGGCGCATTCTTCATTCCAGGCGAGTGGTACGCCAGCCTCCGGAAACCCGCGTGGAACCCTCCCGGCTGGATCTTCGGCCCGGTCTGGACCGTGCTTTACACCACGATGGCGATCGCGGCCTGGATGGTCTGGAAGCGTGGAGGATTCCGCGGCCAGCGCGCCGCCCTCTCGCTCTACCTTGCACAGCTCGCGCTCAATGCGATCTGGACTCCGCTCTTTTTCGGCCTCAAACAGATCGCGCTGGGGTTCGCGGACATTGTGGTTTTGTGGCTGGTGCTGCTGGCTACGGCCGTTGCGTTTTGGAAGGTCCGCCGCGTGGCCGGCCTTTTGCTGGCGCCTTACCTGGCCTGGATCTCGTTTGCCGCCGTGCTCAACGGAACGCTGTGGAGGCTCAACCCCTGACGCCGCAATAACCGGTTGCATTTCCTCCCGGCCCATCGGACAGTAGCCTCCATGGATGAACAAATGCATCCATGAGAACCGGGAGAAACCTGCCGTTGGCTGGCTCCCCAAACCGTTCATCATGCAATTGAAATTCGACTGGCTGATCGTTCTGGAAAACCTGCAGCGCGGCATCATGGTCACCGACGTGAACCTCGATCCGCCCTCGGGTCCCCGCATCCTGTACGTGAACCGCGCGTGGACGAAAATGACGGGTTACGGCCGGGATGAAATCGCCAACAAAACCCCCCGAATCCTGCAGGGCAAACAGACGGACCGCGCCGTTGTTTCGGGCCTCAGACAAAAGCTCGCCAGCCGCGAACTGTTCCACGGACAGACCTGGAACTACCGCAAGAGCGGCGAGCCGTTCGTCATGAACTGGTACTCGTATGCGATTTACGGCGAGCGCGGCAAGCCGATCTACTACGTCGCCGAGCAGGAGGATGTGACCGAGATCGAATCCCTCCGCATGAAGCAGCGTATCCTGATCAACCCGCAGGACGAGAAGGCCGCGGCCTTCTTCGCTGTGCTGAAGGATTGGAAAGCCACCCGACGAGGCGCCTGACGAAGGCATTCGCCGCGGCGTCCCCCCGCCCGGACCGCGCGAACCGGCTCACGACTGCCGGGCAAGCACCCGCCGGAAACGCGCGCGGTTGTAGCGCTGGACCAGGATGCAATATGGACTATTCCGCCGCCGTCGAGCGCCAGCGCGCTTTTTTCCGATCGGGGGCGACGCGCCCGCTCCCATTCCGCCTCGAGCAGCTCGACAAGCTCCATCGTGCCCTGGTCGCCCGCGAGTCCGAATGCCTCGAGGCGCTTCAAGCCGACCTCCGCAAATCGCCGGCTGAATCGTATGCCACCGAGATCGGTTTCCTGCTGAGCGAGATCCGGCACGCCGCTCGCCACTTGCCAGCCTGGATGGCGCCCCACCGGCGCCGCGTCCCGCTGGCGGCATGGCCCGCGCGCGCCTCCCTCCAGCCCGAGCCGCACGGTGTCGCGCTGGTCATCGGCCCGTGGAACTATCCGCTCCAGCTCTCGCTGGCCCCGCTGGCCGGCGCCATAGCCGCCGGCAACTGCGCTATCGTCAAACCCTCCGAATACGCCCCCCGCACCGCCGATTTGATCGCGCGGCTCCTGGCCGCGACGTTTCCCGAGGATTATGTCGCCGCCGCGCTCGGCGACCAGGGCGCAAGCGAGGCCCTGCTGCGCGAGAAGTTCGATGCCATCTTCTTCACCGGCAGCACCCGGGTGGGCCGCATCGTGATGGCCGCCGCCGCCCAACACCTCACGCCTGTCACCCTCGAGCTCGGCGGAAAATGCCCTTGCATCGTCTGCGCCGACGCCCCCTTGGATACGACGGCCCGCCGGATTGTCTGGGGCAAATTCATGAACGCGGGCCAGACCTGTGTCGCACCTGACTTCGTCCTTGCAGACCGCCGCATCCGGGCCGGGCTGGTCGAGGCCATGAAACGGGCGCTGCGCGACTTCTACGGCGACGATCCCCGACACAGCCCCGACTTCGGGCGCATCGTCAATCCAAGGCACTTCCGCCGGCTCGCCGGGTATCTGGACCGCGGCCGGATCGCGCACGGGGGCCAGCACGACGAGAGCGATCTGTTCATCGCCCCCACCATTCTCACCGGCGTATCCCCCGGCGATCCCGTGATGCAGGAGGAGATCTTCGGCCCCATCCTCCCCGTTCTCGATTTCGACGCGCTCGAGGATCTGTTCCGCCTGCTGCGCGACCGGCCGACGCCGCTGGCGCTCTATCTCTTCAGCAAGGACCGTGCGATCCAGGAGCGCGTGCTCGCCTCGATCCGGTCCGGCGGCGCCTGCATCAACGACACCATCGCGCACATGATCGGGAAGGACCTCCCCTTCGGCGGGCTCGGCGACAGCGGCATCGGCGCCTATCACGGCCGGGCCAGCTTCGACTGCTTCACCCATTGGCGCTCGGTGCTCCGCCGCCCGTTCGCGTTCGATCCCCGATGGCGATATCCCCCGCCGCGGGTCTCGCTGCCCGCCTTGAAACGGGCGCTCCGGTTCCTGCTTCGCGGCTAGATCGAGTATTGCGGGATCTTGAGGGTCTCTCCGTCCCGGATGGCGGACCGATGAGCGTAGTAGCCCGGCACGGTCATGCTCAGCGCGTCGATGACATCCACCGCCGGTTTCCGGCCTCGAAGAATCGCGTCGATGAAATCGTCCGCCAGATATCCATGGGACCCGCCGTGGCTGCCGGGCGCCACCCCCGGCGGCAGCGCGTGCTTCTTGGTTTGCAGCCCTTGGGCCATCGCCTCCTTGAGCCGCTGCTTTCCAGCCGCGTCCCCCACGAAACCGTCCCCGCGCCCGTTGTGCCAATCGTAGCCCGCGAACTCTCCCCGAAGCCGCCCCGCCTCGAGATACTCCCCTTGCGAGCCGCAGATGATGATCCGGCAAAGCCCCCCCTCGCTCGTCCGGAACAGCCCGACCTCGGAATTGAACACGTTGCCGATGGCATTGGGCTGGCGCTTGCCCGGATCGAACAAGGGCGTTCCGTGGCAGCTCACCTGGACGAAGCTCTTGTGGGTGACGCCGACGTAATAGGCCGTCGCGTGGGTTGGATACCACATCGGGCAGCCCTTCTTCCGCCAGTCCTGATACGAATCCAGCGGGGGCGCCCCCAGCGAGTGCGGGTGGCAATACTCCCCTTCCGAATAGACGATGTGGCCGAAGACATCCGCCGCATACAGTTTCTCCATGGCATACAGATCGTCGTGAAAGACGGACGTCTCGAACATCGCATAGACCAGGCCCCGGTTCTTCCTCACGCAATCCAGAAGCCGCTCCGCGTCCTCGATGTCCCCGCGGAAGGCCGGCACCGCTGTGCAAACGTGCTTGCCGTGATTCAGCACCTCGATGCAATGCCGGGCGTGCGACGGAGCATCCGTCGCCACAAAGATCGCCTCGATCTTGTCGTCCTTGACCATCTCCTCGAGCGACGGATAGGTCTTCCCGCACCGGACCCGCTCGGCCAGCGCCGCACAGCGGTCCGGAAACAAATCGCTCACCGCGACAACCTCGACGTTGGGATGGTTCTGGAATTCGAACGCAGCCGAGAATTTGCACAGCCCGTAGCCGACCAGGCCAACCCGGATCTTTCGGCCGCTATAGGGCTTCCATGCCTTCGTCCGATCATAATCCGTCTGGGTCTGGTCGAACCCCGGAATCGCCTCGGCGCCTTGCGCTCGGCGGATCAGGGATGGAGTTGCGGCCATGGCGGACGCCGTGGCCCCAAGGAACACCCGTCGGGTCAGTTTCGTGGACATAGTTCAATGGCGCCAAGATTACACCAGCGCAGGCCCGAAGCAACACTGTTCGTCCCTATCCTTGCCCCTCGCGGGCCAGGGCGGCAACGATCCGGAGGGTCTCCGTGTTCAGGGCATCCGCGCGAATCGAGGTGTCCGCTTCCGAGTAGCACCGGAACTCGGGCGCATTGCCCGACGGCCGCAAGTGGATGATCTCGCCGGTGGCGAACGTCACCCGCAGGCCATCCGTCCGATCGATCTTCAAGACGCGCCCGCCCAGTCCGCCCAACACCTCCTCGAGCGCCTGCCGATCGGCCTGATCCGATCCCTTGTCAAACCGGCCCAGGATCCGCGCGCTTTGGTCCGCCGGAAAATCCCTGAGCCGATTGCTGGCGGTGAACCGGGTCGGCAACAAATCCATGATCCTCGAAATCCTCGATCGCATCGCCCTGGCCAGCGACAGAACGCCGAGGATCCCCAGGAACGCATCCCTCGTCGGCAACGCGCGAAGCGTTCGGCCATCGCGCTCGAGGTCGGAGTTGAGCAGGAAGCCGCCGTTGGCCTCGTAGCCCACGACGCAGTGCGCGCCGGTCGCGCTGGCCCGCATCATCTCGGCGATCACATACGGAGACCCGATCCGCGTGCGGCGGACCTCGCGGAACCAGGCCGACCGCTCGACTGCCGTGTTGCTGCTGACGGGCGTGCACACGACATCCGCCCCGAGCTGTTTCGCGCACAGGATCCCCAGCACGTCCCCCCGCAGCCAGCAGCCCGATTCGTCGCTCACCAGCGGCCGGTCGCTATCGCCATCGGTCGAGACAATGGCGTCGAGCCGGCTGCTCCGCGCCCATTGGCGGGCAAGCTCGACGTCCTCGGGCCGAATCGCTTCGGTGTCCACCGGTATGAACGTGTCCGACCGGCCCAGCGCAACGGTCTCGGCCCCTAGCCCCTCGAGGACCCGCATCAGAAGATCCCGCCCCACCGCCGAGTGCTGATACACCCCAATCTGCATCCGCTCCAGCGCCTTCGAACCGAAGAACTCGAGGTAGCGCGCCACGTATTCCTCGGCCGCCTGGGGCGATTCCGCGGGCGCCGCAGCGATGGGCTGCCGGAATGCCCCCGCGTCATCGAAAAGGCTCTCGTCGATCTCGACCGCCTGCTCGGCGATGCCGATCTCGTCGTCCTTGAGGATCTCGCCCGTCGCCTTGTTGAACTTGATGCCGTTGCGATCGTCGGGGATGTGGCTTCCGGTGACCATGATCGATGGCATCTGGTGCGCAAGGCCGAAAAGGGCAACCGCCGGGGACGGTATGCGGCCGCAATGGACCACCCGATAGCCCAGATCCCCCGCCGCCCGGCACACGGCCTCCATGATCCGACCGGTGCTCGAGCGCAAATCCCCCGCCACCGCGATCTCCCGCGGCTGCGATCGGCCGGCCGCCATGTATTGGAGGAAACCGCGCGTGTAGGCATAGCAGACCCGGTCCGTCATGGCGCTGACCAGGCCGCGCGCGCCGCTCGTGCCGAACCCCACCCCGCTGCTCGCCATCCAATCTCTAATCCGGATTTTCATTCTTCGACCTGCCGTTGAACGCCTTGACCTCGAACCCGCGCGGATCCGGCTTGGGGCGCGGGGCGAAATTGTATCGGATGTTGCGCCAGGTGTCTCCCGGCCGCGAGTCAACCCCCAATGCCCCGCTGGGATCGTATCCGCAATGGGTCATGCAGTTCTGGCATCGCGGGTCCCGGACGACACCCTTGACCACCCCGTATCGGCTCCAGTCCACCTGCTCGATCATCTCGCGGTAGGATCGGTAGTGGGCGTCGGTGATCATGTAACAGGGCGCCTTCCAGCCGCAAATGTTGCGCGTTGGAATCGCCCACGCCGAGCAGGTCAGATCCCGTTTCCCGGCCAGAAACTCCTGGTAGACCGGCGTCCCCACCAGCGCGAACCGCCGGCCCCAATCTTCCATTCGCGCCAGCTTCTCCCGGATCAATGCCCGCGTCAGGTAAAAGTCCTCCGGCCGTTTCCCGTGGCGGCGCACCATGTCCGCCTTGGCGGCGTCGTAATCGTATCCCGGAGAAAGGGTGTGCGCGTCCACTCCCATCACGGAGAAGAACGCGAACATCTGCTCGATCTCGTCCGGGTTTGTCTGCTGGTAGACGGTCGTGTTTGTGGCGACCTGGAATCCGAGCGCCTTGGCCATGCGGATGGCGGCCACGCATTCCTTGAACACACCCTCCCTCTCGACGATCGCGTCATGGGTGCGCTCCAATCCGTCGACGTGGACGTTCCAATAGAGCCAGCGGGTGGGCGCAATGACGGCGCGCCCCACCGGCCGGCCCCGGCGCGCATCGTCCGCATCGCCAGCCGTGATCAGGTCCTTCGCCTGCAGATCCGCCAGATGCGCTTCGCGCCGCGCCTCCGGCAAGGAGGCCAGATAGTCTCGAAGCTTGCGCCGCATCAGCACGCCATTGGTGCAGATGTAAACGATCCGCCTCTGCCGCAGCAATCCTGCCACCAGCTCCTCGAGTTGCGGGTAGATCAGCGGCTCACCCCCGCAGATCGACACCATCGGCGCGTCGCACTCGAGCGCCGAAGCCAGACACTCCTCGAGGCTCATCCGGTCCTCGAGACTCGTCGAGTATTCCCGGATCCGCCCGCAACCGGTGCAGGTCAAATTGCACGCGTGCAGCGGCTCCAGTTGCAGCACAAGGGCGAACTTCGGGGTGCGGCGCAGCCGATGCCGCATGATATGGGCGGCGATCCTGGCCGTCAGGGCGAGAGGGAAACGCATGAGCGCAGCCAATGCCGGTCAGCCTGCCCCCGCCTCGGATTTCCCGTCCAACGCGGGAGCAACGGCCGAAACAGGAAACGGATCGGGCGCCGCCGATTCGATCAGGCCGGGCAAGAGCAGGCTCGCCGGCGATATCGAGTGCGAAGCGTTGATTCCTGAACAACCCGTCGCCCAAATCGCCAAGCCCAGCAAACCCACCCACAGCAGCATCCACCGGCCCCATTTCATGCGCCCATCATACATCACGCCCGCCCGCCCGCAATCTCAATCGAGAATCGGCAGCGCCGTGAAATTCCGCCGCCCGATCGGCAAGGGTCCTGCTGCCCCTCATTTCGCTGCCTCCGGCCCGGCGAACCGAAACGCATACAGCTTGCAGTCGCGCATCAGGAAACGAATCCGGATCGGCTGGCGGGCCAGGGGCGCCACGCTGCCGGTCGTCCTCCACGCGGCCGGCAGACAGACCGAGTTGTCGTAGAGGGCCACGGCATCCTCCCGCGTGTAGCCCGGGATCGGCCTTTCGTCTTCGTCCAGAATCTCGACTCGAATGCTCCCGCCCGCGCCCGGATCCACGTTGAGCTCGAGCCGCTCCCCGGCAAATGTCAGCAGCGGCGTGACAATCTCGCCGCCCTCGTAAGCGGCATCCGCGGAAACAAAGCCGTCGAGCCGCAGGATCGCCCGATCGATCGCGCACTGGCGCTGCGAGGCCGCCGGATCCACAAACCCGTCATGATCGCGGTTATCCCCGAAATAATAGATCCAGATCTCATTCCCCATCCGGATCGGATTCGGCAGCGACCACGCCCACTTCGAGGAAAAGGCGCCGGAGAGCCCAAGCGGGAGGAAGGATCGCCGATCGCCCAGCCGGCTGAAATGGATCCCGTCCCGGCTGACAGACAGCCGGTCGTCCAGCGTCGCCGGCGCGAGCACCTCGTAAGAAAATTTCACGTCTTCATACCCGCCCGCGCGCTGCTCCTTCGGCCGCCGCTGCCAATGCCAGAACGCGTGCGCCAGCATCACGTAGACGCTGTCGGCCGAATCGTCCGGGTACTGGAAGATCGTGGCGCCGTAGTAGTCGACGGGCGGCTGCGAGGTCGGCGTCGCATAGATTCCTCGATCCACATCGTCGGCTTCCATCACGAACCGCTCATGGTCCCAGAGCAGCAGATCGACCGAATCCAGGCGCCGGACGACGCGGTGCCGCCGGGCGGTGCCCGCCTCCGGATTTTTCCTCGTGTAGAGGGCGTATCGCTGCTGCGGCTCATCCCAGAACAGGATGCTCTGTGTGTCCATCTGGTCGATCTTCGGCGCGGCAAACAGCGTCCAGCGATAGCCGTCGGGCGAGCTGTAGATGTGGAACTCGCTGGGGCGCCCCCCGGGCGGATAGAACTTCGCCTGGCTCTTGTAGCGATGCGCCGGCGGCGCCTGGGGATCAATCCAGACCGACACCCCGCCGATCCTGCCATGCTTGCCGATCTCGGCTCCGCTGTCGTCCAAGGCGACGAGCCTCGGATCGGGAACCCCGAAGCGGATCCCGTCGGTCGATTCCGCATAGGCAAACAGGGCGATCACCGGCCCGCCGGGCTCGAGCCGCACGGGGAGCAGGGGCTTGCCCGACCCCCAGATGCGGATCTTGCCGCTGTCCTTGATCACGGACGAATAGGCGGCCACGGATGCCCCCGGATCGCCCTCCCAAGGGACGTCGCTGGCCAGGACCGGCTGGTTCATCTTGGCCGGCCCATTCATGGTCAGCACAATGCCTTGGGATCGCGCGATCCACTTTTGATCCACAAACAGCTGTTTGCGCGATCCCGCGTCGATCGGCCCTGCCGCCGGAGCCGCCAGGATGCCGCATGCCATCGCAGCGACAGCCCACGCGCCGATCTGTAGCCGCCTTCGCGCCATGGGACAGCTCCGGCTCCAGAGAATGGGTTTCCTGGCGATCATGTTCCGTCCTTGTTTGCAGGCCTTTTCGGCTGCGTCGCTTTTTTCGGCCGCGGCTGGTCGGCCAATGTCTTCCTGGCGAGCTCGGTGAAGCGGTCCGTCTGCTCCTGCCAGACTCGCTCGAGATCCAGAGCCTTCTCGGGCATTTGCAGGGCGAGGTTGTGCTGCTCGGCCCGGTCGGTTGCGAGATTGAAAAGTTCCCATGGATCGCCTTTCGAGGCCACGAGCTTCCAGTCGCCCACCCGGACCGCACGGTTGCCCTCGTGCAGCCACCAAAGGCTCTCGCGGGCGATGATCCGGTCCTGTTCAAAGGCGGGCAGGAGGCTCTTGCCCGGCGCCGGGGGGATCGGCTCCCCGTTCCACTGCGCCGGCTTCTCGATCCCGGCGATCTCCAGGATGGTGGGCACGATGTCGATGACGTGGGCAGGCGTGTGGCGCAACTGGTTCCGCGCGCGGATGCCTGCCGGCCAATGCACGATGAGCGGCGAGCTGATGCCGCCTTCGTGCACCCAGGTCTTGTGGCGGCGGAAGGGCGTGTTGCACGCGCTCGAGAAGCCGGGGCCCAGGCAGAGGTAGGTCGCCGCGCTGCCGGGCGCTGCCTCCGGATCGTGGCCGCCGTGGCGCACCATGATCTCCGCGCTGGCGCCGTTGTCGGAGGCGAAGAAGATGAGCGTGTTCTCGTCAGCGTCCATCGCCTTGAGCTGGGCAAGGATGCGCCCGATCTCCCGGTCCATGCGATCGATCATGGCGGCGTGGATGGCCATCTTGGTCGCCTGAAACCGGCGCTGCTCGGCCGTCAGCTCGCCCCAGGGCAGCGGTCGGTTGACTTCGCCCGGGCCGAGTCGAGCCATCGCGTCGGGAAAGGCGTAGGGCGGGCCGACCTCGCGCTCGAGCGCCGAGAGGGTCGTCTGGACAATGCCCATCTCGACCTGCCGGGCGAAGCGGGCCTCGCGCATCGATTCCCACCCGCTCCAATACCTGTCCCGATACCGCGCGATGTCCTCCGGCAGCGCGTGCAACGGGAAATGGGGCGCGATAAATGCCACGTAGTGAAAAAACGGCTTCCCTGCGTGATGCGCGGCATGGTCCTTCAGGCATTGGATCGCATGATCGGCTGTGGCGATCGTGGCGTAGTACCCGTCTTCATTGGCGGGCGCTTTCACAGGCACGTCGTCGATCCAGTTGCCTGCGGCAGTGAAATAGTTGCCCTGGCTTCGCATGTCCAGCGAACGATCGAATCCGCCCTCGAGCACCTTGCCATCGATGTGCCACTTGCCGCTGTGGTAGCTGCGGTAGCCCGCCGCTTTCAAGTAATCCGGCAGCAGGCGCGCCCATTTCTGGCGCACGCCTCCCCCGCCCCCCGCCGCATTCGGAAGCGCATCCCGATGAATCTGCTGCGCGTAGTAGCCGGTCAGCAGGGCCCCGCGCGTGGGCCAGCAGCGGGCCGTGTTGTAGAATTGCGTGAAGCGCAGGCCGCTCTTCGCCAGCGCGTCGAGATGGGGCGTCCGGATCTCCCCGCCATAGCAGCCGATGTCCGAATAGCCCAGGTCATCGGCCAGCAGGATGAGAATGTTGGGCCTCCCGGCGCCCAATCCGTGGACGCCCCCGAGCAGCAGCAATGTGGCAAGACAGGCAAGGCGTTTCATAATCATGTTCCCGAGCGATGGGGCATCTTACACCGGAGATCCCGGCCGTCCACATCTTCGTTTTCTTGACCCAGGCTCTATGGCCTTTCCTGTCGCTAAGGGTCTGTGCAAAAATGAATTCCGATTTTGCTGGAGGGGATTGGGCGAGCT
>CAYWIM010000050.1:0-33782 GCA_964458325.1 uncultured Verrucomicrobiota bacterium | reverse complement strand
AACTATGAACCTGTCACCCTATTGTCTGTTCTGGCGTCTTGGACCCTGCTGTCCGCATGCTCAGCCTTTCTCCTCCGTCGTTTAAGCCCTTCCAATAACTGCCCAACTACTCCAGTCGGCTCGCATGGCTAACTATGAACCTGTCACTTTATTTGCCCATATACGCTTAGCCCCCAGATCGGGTTGGAGGTTTTGCTCGCAAGCGGACCCGAAGCGATGGAGAATTCGCCGGCATGAACCGGATCCGGCTTTTGCCCGAGCAGGTGGCCAATCAGATCGCCGCCGGCGAGGTGGTCGAACGCCCCGCCAGCGTGGTGAAGGAGCTGGTCGAGAACGCCCTCGACGCCCAGGCGAGCCGGATCACGGTGGAAACCGAGGCCGGGGGACGATCGTTGATCCGGGTGACCGATGACGGCTGGGGGATGAGCCGGGATGACGCCCTGTTGTGCCTGGAGCGCCACGCCACGAGCAAAGTCCGGCTGGCCGAGGATCTGCTGGCAATCTCGACGATGGGCTTCCGCGGGGAGGCCCTGCCCAGCCTGGCCAGCGTTTGCCGCTTCACTCTGACGACCCGGGAGGCCGATCCGTCAGTGGCCGCCGCCACTGAGATCGTCATTCATGGGGGCAAGATCGTAACGGTCCGTGAAGCCGGCGCTCCGGTCGGGACCCGGATCGAGGCCCGCCAGCTTTTTTTTAACCTGCCGGCACGGCGCAAGTTCCTCCGGAGCGAGGAGACCGAGCGGGGCCATATCCAGCATTATCTGACGCTGGCGGCTCTGGCGCATCCGCACGTGGCGTTCACGCTCATCCAGGACGGGCGCGTTATCTGGCAGCTGGGGCCATGCGTGTCGGCCGGACAGGATCCGCCCCTGGACGCCCTGCGCGAGCGTCTCCGGATTTTGCATGGCGGGGTCGAGGATTTGATCCCGGTCGATTACGGCGGGGCGCTGGGGGATGCGCCTGGAGATTCGGCAGAAGAGGTCCTGTCGGCTCCGCGGTTGCGGGTCTGGGGATGGATCGGTGCGCCGGGCATATCGCGCGCCACCCGGGATCAGCAGCATACATTCGTCAATCGCCGCCCGATCGAGAACCGGGGTCTGAACTTTGCGCTGCTGGAGGGATATCACACGGCTCTGATGAAAGGGCGCTACCCGGTGGCGTGTCTGTTCCTCGAACTGCCTCCCGCCGAGGTCGACGTCAATATCCATCCGACCAAGCGCGAGGTGAAGTTCCGGCGCGAGAACGGGGTGCGGAACCACGTCGCTCAGGCGGTCCGGACCGCCCTGCGCGAGTTCCATGGGCGGGCCGCGGGGGACGGCAGCCGGCAGCCTGCTCCCGGCCAGGGCACTGGATTCGGGATTGTGCCGGTCGACGGTCTCCGGCTGCGCCTTGCCACCCCTCATGCAACGGCCGCATCGCCGGGCGCGCCATCGATTCCGACCGTCCCGCCAGCGTCCAGCACGCCCTCGATTCCGGCCTTGGCCCCGGAGACGTTCCAGCCCGCGCTGATCCTGCCAATCGACAACTCGGGCACGGTTTCGGGTCGGGTAGGTTGGGCTCCGGTGCCGCCCGCACTGCCCGCTACGCCGCCGGTTGCGGCGGGGACTCAGGGATCCGAGGACGCGCCACCGGCGGCGGAGGCGGAACCGGGGCGGGGTGGGGCGGGCGCCGGGCCGCTGCTGGCGGTGCCGCTGCGGCTGGTGGGCGTGGTTGGCAACTTGTATGTGGTGTTCGAATCGGATCGCGGGCTGGTCCTGCTGGATCAGCACGCGGCACACGAGCGGATTTTATTCGAGCAGATGCTGAGCCGGCTCGAGAGCGAGACTGCGCCTTCGCAGCGGCTGCTTCTGCCGGAGACGATCGAGCTGCCGCCGGCGGACGCGCAATTCCTGCGGGAGCAGCTCGCGGCCCTGAACCGTCTGGGCGTTGGATTGAGCGAGTTCGGCGAGCGCACCTTTCTGCTCGATGCGATCCCGCCGCTGGCGCGGGTGGCCGATGCGCGCCAGTTCGTGCGGGATCTGATCGACGAGCTGAAGCAGGCGGGATCCGACGTGAACGCGCTGCGTTTGGGGGAGCATACGGTAGCGCAGACGGTCTGCCGCCACGCCGTGAAGGCCCACGATCCCCTCACGCCCGCCGAGCTGGAGAACCTGGTTGCCGATCTGCGCCGCTGCGCGATGCCGTATACGTGCCCCCACGGCCGGCCCACGCTCGTCGAGCTGAGCTACCGCGAGATCGAAAAGAAGTTCGGCCGGGTGGCGTGAGGGGGGGATGTCCTATTCCGGCGCGGGCGATCCGGCGGGCAGCTCCTCGATCCGGGCATGGAGCTGGAGGAAATCGAGGACTTTGGACCGGACGATCTCGTCGGCGACATTGTCGATCGTGTCGCGCTCTTCGAGCTGGCGGCGGAGTTTTTCGGGGCGCATCTGGTGCTGGGCGGCCAGGAGGGCGATGCGCTGATCGATCTCCTCGCGGGTGGCCTCGATGTCCTCCTTTTCGGCGATGCGGCCGAGCAGGAAGGCCAGCTTGACGCGGTCCTTGGCGCTATTGCTGGCCAGGGAGTAGATCTCCTGCTTGTGCTGGTCGATGTTCTCGCGGTCGATGCCGCGCTCTTGCTGGTCGCGGACGATGTCGTAGACGATGTGGCGGGTTTCGGCCTGGAGGACCGATTCGGGCAGCTCGCAGGCGACCCGGTTCAGCAGGGCGCGCACCAACTGGCTGCGGATGCTGTTCCGCTGCTTCTGGTTGAGCTCGTTCTGGAGATCGCGCCGGACCCCCTCGCGGAGGGCGTCCATGTCCTGGGCGCCGTATGCGCGGGCGAAGTCGTCGTTGAGTTCGGGCAGGAGGCGCTCCTTGATCTGGACGATATCGACCTCGTAGAGGGCAGTTTTCCCGGCGAGCTTGGGCTCGGCAAAATTGGCGGGGAACGTGACGGAGACGGTTCGGTGCTCGCCGGTCTTTGCCCCCTGGATCTGCTCGACGAAGCCGGGGATGAACGAGGTGTCCATGGCGAGCCGGAGCCAGAATCCCTTCTGTTCGGCGAGGCTCTTGGCGGTGGCAGCCAGCTGGGCCAGGGGTGTGCCCTCGCATGTCCCGGAGTAGTTGATGACCGCGAAGTCCCCGATCTGCGCCAGCCGATCCACGTCGAGGTAGGTGGCTTTTTGTTCGCGAAGGATCGTCAAGGCCCGGTCCTGATCCGCCTGCGTAACGACGGTGGGCGCGACGCGCACCGGGAGCCCCTTGTAGTCAGGCAGCTCGAAATCCGGGGCCGTCTCGATCGTCACGGTGTATTGGAAGGATTGGCCGCGCTCGAACTGCAGCACCTCGACATCGGGCCTGCCGATCGGGTGGATCTTCTGCTGCTTCACTGCCTGGGCATAGGATTCGGACAGCAGCTTGCGCCGGACTTCATCGCGGATCTCCTTGGCATACAAGCGCTCGACCTGATCGCGCGAGATTTTGCCGGGCCGGAAGCCGGGCACCTGGGCCTGCCGCCGAAAATCCCGGGCTACGGCGACAAACACCTCTTCCACTCGCGGCCCATCGACCTCGATCCGCAAGAGCTTCTTGCACGCCGCCAAATTCTCGACTGAAACATTCACCATAAATCGATCCACGGTTGTTGCCATCGGACCTTCCGGACGGGAAAATCCATCGACCGCCCGACGGTAACCCTAGGTAAGCTCCCGCCCACCGTCAAGCCCGCTCGCGGCGCACGGCGCAGGGCTGCAGGACAAAATTCTTCGGCGCTTGGTACGTCCGGTCGCCGTTGGGCGATCGTCCGCAGTTCGTCTTCTCCCTCTCCTCGATGGCCAAGGGAGGAGAGGGTCGGGGGGAGGATGTCAATCGGTTTGGATCTCTCCCCAGCCCCCCGCTCGTGCCTCGCGGGGGGAGGGAATTGCCTCGGATGGCCGTCTGCAGTTCTCAGCGTTTGCGCTTGCGGCCGTGGACCTGGGCGGCGACGCGGAGGCGGAGCCCTTGGAGGCGGATGAACCCGGTGGCATCGTCCTGGTTGTAGGCCTGGGTGGGATCGGCCTCCATGGTGGCGATGTGGGGATTATAGAGGCTGATGGGCGATTTCCGGCCGGCGTTGATGATATTGCCCTTGTAAAGCTTGAGCCGGACGGTGCCGGTGACATGCTTCTGGCTCTCGGTGACGAGGGCCTGGAGCGCGAGCCGTTCGGGGGCGAACCAGAACCCGTAATAGACCAGCTCCGAGTACCGCGGGATGAGCGAATCGCGCAGGTGCATCACCTCGCGGTCCATGGTCAGCGTTTCCATCTGGCGATGGGCGAAATGGAGGATGGCGCCGCCGGGCGTCTCGTACACGCCGCGCGATTTCATTCCGACGAACCGGTTCTCGACGAGGTCGACCCGTCCGATGCCGTGGCGGCCTCCGAGGCGGTTGAGGATCTCCATGACGCCGAGGGGGGTGCGCCGCCGGCCATTGACGGCGACGCAATGGCCCTGCTCGAAATCGAGCGTGACGTATTCGGGCCGGGCGGGGGCGTCTTCGGGCGAGACGCTGAGCTTGTACATGCCCTTGTGGGCGGGTGCGGAGGCATCGAGCCAGGGATCTTCGAGGATGCCAGCCTCGTAGGAGATGTGGAGCAGGTTCCGATCCATCGAGTAGGGCTTCTTGGCGCTGACCTGGACGGGGATCCGGCGCTGCTCGCAGTAGCGGATCATTTCGGTGCGGCCGGGGAACTCGGCTCGGAATGACGAGTCGCGCCACGGGGCGATGATCTGGAGATCCGGCGCGAGGGCGGCGACGGTGAGCTCGAAGCGGACCTGGTCGTTGCCCTTGCCGGTGGCGCCGTGGCCGACGGCCTGCGCTTTTTCGGCGCGGGCGATCTCGACCATCCGCTTGGCGATCAAGGGCCGGGCGATGCTGGTGCCCAGGAAATACTGGCTCTCGTAAATGGCGCCCGCCTGGATCATGGGGAAGATGAAATCGCGGGCGAACTCCTCGCGGAGGTCGTCGACGTAGAGTTTTTGGGCCCCCGTTTTCAGCGCCTTGGCGCGGAGCCCATGAAGCTCCTCGCCCTGGCCGATGTTGGCACAAAAGGCGACAATCTCCGCCTGGTACTTCTCCTGGATCCAAGCCAGGATGACCGAGGTGTCCAGTCCGCCGGAATAAGCGAGCACGATCTTCATGGGCGAGCAATTAACGCGATTGCCGGCGGCTTGAAAAGCCAATTATTGACGGGCCCCGGCCGAGGACGAGCTGGGCTCGACATGGACCAGTACGTCCGAAACCGACGGCAGCCGGGCGCACACGGCGTCCTTGACCTGGTGCGCGATGGCATGGGCCTGCTGGACGGTCATCCCCGGATCGACCTCGACATGCATATCGACGTAGAACTGGAAACCCATCTTGCGCACGAAGCATTTTTCGACCGCCATGACCCCGTCCACGCCTCCGGCGATCTCGCGAATCCGGACCGTGACGCTGGCGGGGGGCGCGGCATCCATGAGCTCGTCCAGCGCCGGCCGCAGGAGGCGCCAGCCGTTCCACGCGATGATGCCGGCGGCCACGATGGCAGCCACGTCATCGGCCGCCTCATACCCGGCGACGAGCGAGATGCTGATGCCGACGGCGGCAGCCAGGGAAGTGATGGCATCGCTGCGGTGGTGCCAGGCATCGGTTCGAACGGCGGAGCTGTCGAGCCGGACGGCTTCGCGATTGACCAGGCGATAGAGGGTTTCTTTGACCAGAACCACTCCGATCAGGACGATCAGCGTGAAGGCGGCGGGCGCATGGTGGGGTGTGATGATTTCGCGGACGGCCTGGGCGCCGATGCCAACCGCTGCCAGCAGCAGCATGGTGGCCACGACCGCCGACGCGATCGGCTCGGCCTTCCCATGGCCATACGGATGATCCGCGTCGGCCGGCGCCGCGGCGATCACCAGCCCCCGCCAGACGACCAGCGAGCTGAACAGGTCGGCGAACGACTCGACCGCGTCCGCCACCAAGGCATAGGAGCTTCCCACGAGGCCGGCAGTGAGCTTGACACTGGCCAGGACCAGGTTCGTGACGAACCCGATCCAGGTCACGCGCACGCCGCGGTGAAGCCGGCTTTTCATGCAGGAGGCTGCCCAAGCCGGCGCAGGGTATCGAACGCGTAGATGCCGGTCGCATGCCCGTCCCCCCAGACAGGCTGGAGCCCGTAGCCGCCCACGGGATCGATCCGCTTGATCTCGAACGAGCGCGCGGTCAGGGGCCGCGCGGGACCGCGATGGACGTTCCCCATCACATCCGGCTCGCCCTGGCATCCGGCGCAAGGGCATTGCCGACGCATCGCCTCGAGCGGTAGAAACGATTCCACACCATCGTCCCAACGGATGGCTAATTCCCGCCCAATGACCTGGATGTCGACCGGCTGCATGGCGGGAATGTAACGAGTTGCGGGGAAAATGCTCAACACGATTCTGGCTCGACGTTGCCCGGGAAATCCAGTAGGGAGAATCCGTGGATGTTTTGGTGCTGCGCGAGCATTTGGGCCGGTTGGATACCGCATTGAGCGAGCCGGCCAGGCTCTGTGTCTACGGCAGCGCCGCACTGATGCTCATGGGCGAGGAGGATCGCTTCAGCGTGGATGTGGACGTTGCAGGACCATACAGCAAAGTCAATGAGCGAGACCTTGCGGCCGCGGCGCTGAAGGCGGGTCTTCCCGTCAATCCGCCGGAAGGTTTTTCCGGGGATCATATCGAGTGGGTGGGGCCGGCCCGGCTGTGCCTGGCGGTTCCCTCGAAGGACGATGCCGTGGTGCTTTGGCAAGGCAGCCGGTTGACCGTGTTCACGCTGCCGGCGGCCGATCTGGTCGCCAGCCGTCTGATTCGCTACGACCCCACGGACCAGGCGGACATTCAGTTTCTGGTGGCCCACTACCGCGTCCGGTTCGAGGATGTGGCTCAAGGGGTGGGCCGGTTGCCTGCGCCGTTCCGCAACGATCCGGTTGTCCGGGAGAACTTGGACAACTTGGGCCGCGACTTGGCTCGTTGGACGCATTGAGAATGACAGCCGTGACTCCCCGGCAACAACTCCAAATGGCTTACGAGCTGGCTTTTCATCCGGCGCGCTTGAACGCTGCCTGGAACGAATGGGAGCAGGGCGCAACGGCGGACCCGGCCTTCTTGCGATTGACTGTGGATTGGGCCTTGACACTGCACCAGCGGTTGCCGGAAGCGCCCGCGGCTTCTGGACGCGCTTTGCGCCGGCTGGCGCGCTACCAGGCTACCGCTCGCCTCTACAGGATGCCTTCCATGCTGCGCCGGTTTCGTGAACGATTGGGGGAATCGGGCAAGTTGCCCGAGGAGGTGCCCGCCTGGATGGTGCGCGATATCGGCCTACCCGTATTCGGGCGTGTCCCGGAGGCTCGACCTCGCTCTCCATGATCCCCCCTCTCGATCCTCACCGCCGCTGGAGGATACGGACAGGGCCCATGAGGCCGGACGGCATCAAGGGGGTGTCCCGGGTGAGCTTCCGGATATTGGTTCGGGTGAGCCGCTGGCCGGGCGGCAGGGACTGATCCCCAATGATGCGATTGGGCCAGAAATTGACCACGTCGATTTCAAGCCGGTTGCCGGCCGGCTGGACGGCATCAGTGATATCAACCTGGAATGGCGGGGCCCAAACGATGCCGATGGATTTGCCGTTGAGACGAACCTCGGCCAGCTCGCGAACGCTGCCCAGGTCGAGATACCACCGAGACAGCCCCAGGCGATCACCCGAGGAGGCAGGCGCGGCCGGCAGATCGAATGATCGCTCGTAGGTGGCCGTTCCCGAGTAATACCGGATGCCGGGCTCGGGCCGCTCGGTCCAGCTGGCCAGGACGTCGAACTGCGAGGAGGGGGGCCCGCCCCAATCGGGATCGAACCGGACGGTCCACGGTCCCCGCAGTTCGGCGACCGGCTCGAAGGTCGGATCGTTGGGCCGGCCGGAAGGCGGATGCGCGGCCGACGGCTCTCGAAACACCACGAACACCGAGCCATACGGCGGCAGCTCCAACGGCACCTCGACGCGGCTGTCCTTCTGCAGGTAATCCGAGGCGAAGCGGTGCTGGCCGGAGACGGCGTCCCAGATCTCGGGGGCGAGCCCGGCCACGCGAAACGATGCGCGGCCGCGCTCCCAGCGATTGGATCGATTGGCGACGAAGTAGATTTGTGCGCCGGCATCCTGGCGGTGGAGATAATCGAGGGCGGCCTGCGCATCGGCGCCTTGGTATTCGAAGTCGGGGCCGATCCCTTCGGACAGCAGGATGTCCCGGGCGGATTGTCCCCAGGCGACGCGGCCGCGGCCGACCTGCCGATGGCCCGCGGCAGCCCGAGGCTCCGGCCCCCACATCCGGTCCGCCCACCGGGCCACATCGAGATCGGATGACGGCCAGCCTTCGAGCCCGGTGGCGGCGGCGGGCTTGGGGCCGAGGATCCATGCGCCGGCCTCGACCAGCGCCTGCAACTTGCCCAGGACGGCCCGCGAGATGCCCGGGCGCTCGGGCAGCACCAGGAGGCGGTAGGACATCCCGTCGGGCAGCGTCAGCCGATCCTTTTCGGCGGTCAACCGGGTGAGGATCGCCTCCTCGGTGAGGACGTCGTAGTCGTAGCCGGGCAGGATTCGGGCCGGATCGCTGCGTTTGAACTGGGTGAAATTGGGGACGTGATCGCCGTAATAGAAGGCGACATCGGCGACGAACCGGCCTTGCTGAAGCATCCATTGGCAGCGATTGATGTAAGCCAGGAACGGCCCGGACCGGGACCACCAGGTGGTGTTGGGGTTGAAATGAGTGCCGGCGAAGTATTGGATGCCGGGCTGGCCCAGCTCGAGCGGCGAGCAGACGAACGCGTGCCAGACCAGAAGGTTCAACCCCTCGCATGCGGCCTGGTCGAACGACGGCTTCAGGTTGTCCCAGAGTGTCTCCTGCCAGTGGGGGCCGATCGTGGTGAAACCCTCGGCGGCAACGAACCGGCGTCCGTAGGTGTGGGCGGCCGAGGCCGGCTGCTTGACGAAGAATCGGTTGGCTTCGCCGACCCGATGCCGCCATGACCACGCCCAGAACTCGGACATGGGAACGTCGTTCCATCCCAGGCAGCGCTGGGCGTCGACCGGGACCGCGTGCGGCCCGCCGGATTCGGGATGGAACTCGAGCCCATGCCGGTGGGCGCCGTCGCGGAAGAGCCGGAAATGATGGTCGATGGCGAGATCGCCCAGCGTTTTGCGGTAGTCGTGCAGGAACCGGTTGCTGATGAGGCGATCGTCGACGATCCGGCCGGTGAGCGCGGGGAGGAATCGGACGAAATCGTATCCGCGGCGCTGATGGAACTGCGCGCGCAGCGTGGGGGTCCAATTGACGGCTTCGACCTCCCAGCTATCGGTGTGGAGATACTTGAGGGTTCGGCCGGCCAGGGGGCCGGCGTCGGCGATCAGCGGCTCGACGACGGCATCCCAGTAGCGGCGGAAAGCGCCGGCATCGAGCACATCGAGCGCGAAGCCTTTCCAGCCGTCGCTCGAAGTCGAAACCCGGGCGTGATCGCCGATGGTGCATCCGAAGCGCAGGATCTCCCATGTCCCCGCCGGGGCATGCCAGCGCAGGGTGCCATCCGGCTCGAGCCGATCGGACAGATCGAGGACGTCGTTCGAGCGGAGGTCTTCCTCGCCGGGCGTCAGGGGGAGTTCTTCGAGGAGGGGGCGTGTGTCTGGAGCCGAGAAATTGAGGGCTCGGTGCATGCCTTTCTGTTCCCAGTTCAGGAGAGGCTGGCGGGGAGGGGCGGACGTCGAATCGGGCGTTGGGCGGGCGAGCGGAAAGGCGACGACAAACAGGTCGCGGTAATAGCCGTCCCGGCTCTTGGGCTGGGGGAGCCTGGCCTCGAGGGCGGCGGGCCCGCGCACGCGCAGCTCGGACCAGACGAGCTTCTTGGCGGCGTCGTCGGCGCTGACCATGGGGCCGCCGAGGTTCCAACCGCTCTGGATATTGAGGCTCATCTCGAGGCCGAGCCGGCCGGCTTCCCGGAGCGTGTGCTTGTAGAGATCGCGCCATTGCGGGGTGAGAAAGGTCGGGCCGTGCGGGACGGTGTCGTTGCCGTCCTGCTCGGCGCCGCCGGCGTCGCAGAGGAGCGCGCCGCCGAAGCCCTGCTGTTTCATGGATTCGAGGTCGCGGGTGATGGCGGCTCGGGTGACCTGGCCATTGAGCCACCACCAATAGGCGCGCAATCGGGATTGGGTGGGCGGGTTTTCCCATCCGGACTCGAGGGTGGCGGCAGCCGTGGAAGAAGCCAGGCAGAGCAGCGATCCGGCAACGATGCTGTAGGCGGCAGGCAGGCGCATGGGATGATAGTGGCGAGGTTGTTTGGCGGCGGCAAACCTATTCCGGGAGGGCCCCTACAGGGCGGAATCCAGCGAGGCGGGCAGCGGGACGTCCTCCCAGCCGGCTTGGCCACGGGCAATGTCGCGTTCGACGAATTCCCAAATGACCACCCGTTTGCCTTCGAGGATTTCCCGGTCGGTGGACAAGCGGCGGCGCACGTCGGTCGACGCCCCGCCGTCGCTGACAATCGCGTCGATGGGCGCCTCCAATGCCAGAGCTAGATGCGAGATGAATCCGGCCGATCCCGGCAGCAGCGGCCGCCGGCTGCGATCGGAGGGCGCAGGGCCGGCACGCGCCGGGCCGATCGATGGGCGCGCGTCGAGCGAGCCAGGCTCGGCATACTGGTAAATGCGGCAAAAACTGTCGCCGAGAACCAGCACCGTCGCGGATTGCCCTGGAAAACGGCATGTGCCGGGCCGATCCGACGCTGACGGCACGAGCAGGCCAAGATCCGTGTCCCGCACCTGCTCGGCGACGACGGTTTCGGGCCCGTAGGCATCTCGGATGCCGCGCACCGGGATCAGGTCGAGGAGATCGCCCCAGCGCTGGACCGTGGCTCGATCGGTCTGGAACTGCCGGGAGGCGGCCGGGGCGGCGCCGAGCTCGCGCAGGCGCTGGGCGGCGGCCCGGGCGGCCAGACGCGCCCCGGCCGGGGTCCAATGGGTGTCGCGTTCGAGGTAAAGCGGCGCGGCTGCATCCGGGCTGTCGCCGGATCCGCGTGCGGCCTGGAACATGGCCAGAAGGTCCACCGTGGGCACGCCCTCGCGTTCGAGGGTATCGAGGAGCCGCCGGGTGGGCGACTCGAGAACGCTCGGCGGGCCCGCGGGCCCGGAGCGGAAGCGGTCCGGATACACGGCCGGTTTGCCGGGAACCGGCATCACGACGAGGGCAATGCCGCGTTCGCGGAGCTGATCTCGAAACCGGACGATGGCGCGCGCCACGTTCGCTTGCCGGGTCCGGCCGGCGCCGGGCTCGATCCACAGGGAATCGACGGGCGCAGCATCCGGGAGGTCAGGGTCGATCAGATATCGAACGTCGGACCGGTAAAAGAGCCAATCGGCCGATCCCCGGACGATCTGAGATCCGGGATTGCGGAGGGCGGCGAAGAGGAAATCCTGGATGAGGGGCCGGCCTCGCTGCTGGACCCAGGAGCTTTTTTCGAGGGCGTCCTCGAACTGGCGGAGATGCGCCGCCGTGGGCCGGCCGCGGAAGACATCGGTGAGGAGGACGCGGCCCCCGCGTGCGACTTCGAGGGCGGTCTGCGTCAGCGGCACGCTCCCGATGACCAGGAGGAAACCGATTGTGAGCGCCAGCTCGCGCGCCCGGGGGGATGTCATTCGATCGGCCATCAGAATTGGAAGTAGAGGAATGGGTTGAAATCCTGGGAGAACAGGACGAGCACGGCGAACACGAACAGCACCATCAGGCCGAAGACCCGCGGCCAGGATGGCGGGCGCAGGGACCAGTCATGGGCCTGGACAGGCTGGAAGACCAGCGCGGCCCCGATCGCCATGACGACGAAAGTGGTGGGAGTATAGATATCGGCGGCGAGCAGGGCCTTCGCGGCGGGGCCGGCTGTCGAGCCGAACATGGCCCGGAAATAGAGCAGCGCGGCCGTGAGGCTGTCGGCGCGGAACAGCACCCACGAAAACAGCATCAGGACGAAGGTGCAGGCGATGCGCAAGGAGCGGGGCAGGCCGCGGTAAGCGCTCTGTTTGCCGCGCCAGCGCTCGCAGGCCAGCAGGAGGCCGTGATAGGCGCCCCAGACGACGAAATTCCACTTGGCCCCGTGCCAGAGGCCGCCGAGGAGCATGACGACCGCCAGGTTGACGTAGGTGCGGCGCTCCCCCTTGCGGCTGCCGCCCAGAGGGAAATAGAGGTAATCGCGGAGAACGCTCGATAAGGAGATGTGCCAGCGCCGCCACAGGTCGGAGATGCTCTCCGAGCGATACGGGGCGTCGAAGTTCTTCAGGAACTCGAATCCGAGCATTCGCCCGAGGCCGATGGCCATGTCGGAATAGCCGGCGAAATCGAAGTAGATCTGGAAGGCATAGGCGAGCACGCCGGCCCAGGCGGCGAGCGGGTCGGGCTGCGCCGCGCCGAACACCGCATCCGCAACGTGGCCGCACGGGTTGGCCAGAAGGACCTTCTTCGCGAACCCGAGGATGAACAGCGTGACGCCGGAGGCGAACCGCCGGACGGTGTGTTCGCGGAAGGCGAGCTGGGCGGCCAGCGTCTTGTAGCGGATGATCGGCCCGGCAACCAGATCCGGAAACAGGGCCACGAACGCGGAGAAATCCGTGAACGACCGCGCCGGGGTGGCGTGGCCGCGATAGAGATCGAGGATGTAGGTCAGGGAATGAAACGTGTAGAACGAGATCCCGATCGGGAGGACCACCCGCAGGATCCGGAACGGCTCGGCGCCCACGGCGGCCAGGAGCTGGCCGAGCGTCTCCGCGGCGAACATGTAGTATTTGAAAAAGCCGAGGAGCGTGAGGTTGGTGGCGACGCAGGCGGCGACGGCGAACCTGCGCTGGGCCGGCGTCGCGCCGGGCCGGCAGATGACGCGCCCCCAGATGAAATCCATGACCGTGGTGAACATCATGAGCCCGACGAACCACGGCTGCCACCACCCGTAGAAGACATAGCTGGCAACCGTGATCCACAGGTTCCGCCATCGGAAGGGCAGGTTGAAGTAGACCAGGAGGAAGACCGGCAGGAAATAGAAGAGGAAGATGTGGGTCGAGAATACCATGGAGGCTAGTTCCCGACCGGGTTCGCCCACACGGCGAAGAACCGGTTCGATCCGGGCGGGTAGCAGAAATCGAGGACGCCGCTGGGGGCAAGATCGGCGAGCTCGTAATCGAGCGCCAGCCGGTGGGTGTCGCCAGGGACGAACCGTGACAGCCGCCCACCCAGCGGGCGATCGCCCCAGTCGGCATCCTGGATCGCGGAGCGGGGCTGCCATGGCTTGTAATGGCCCACAAAGATGTCGTCGCCGGCCCGAAGCGGGTGCTGGCCCGCGGGATCGGGCCGGTGGATCTCGAGAACGCGGTATTTCAGCACATAGGTGTATCGATACGCGCCCAGGGATGGGAACGGATCGGGGCACTCGTCGAGCCGGGCGGTGACTTCGATCCGGCCCAGCCGGCCGATCATGTCGTCCTCGCCGGTGTCGCCGCGCGTTCCCAGCCAGAGGAGGAGGCTGGCGAGGCCGGCGACCACGGCCAGGCCGCGGATCGGGCCGGGCTTGGCAGGATAGACGGGCGGGCTGCCAGGCGGCTCGGATGCGACGGCGGGGCATGGCGCCCGGTCGGGCGCGGGAGGCAGAGAATCGAGCGGCTCCCTCAGCATGATCGGATTCAGCGGCTCGGAGACGTCACCGTCCGATCGCTTCCTCGAATGTCCAGTGGGGTTCGAACCCGGCATGCGGCAGGCGCAGCACGGGCCCGGGCCGGTCTTCGGGATACAAAGAGCGCAGCTCGCGGTAATCGGGCGGCACGATCACGGGCGCGTCGGCCAGCCGGACAATGGCCATTGGGGCATCGGTGCCGCCGTCCGTCTCGGGAATCGAGAACAGCGCAAAACGGCCGTCGGGGGACGTCCCGCCATAATAGACGTGGCGGCCGCGCTCGGCATAGACCAGGGACCGGCTTTTGCCATCGGCAGTTGCCTGCATCAGCATGGTCCAGCCGTAGCTGCTGCCGAGACCCGGGGTGCGATGGGAATAGATCACGCGCATCGAGTCGTTCTGGAACCAATCGCCCGTGCAGTTCTGTCCCCGGCTCAGCAGCGTGGGCCGGCCGGTATCGAGATCGATCCCGACGATGTTCCAATCCTGGCCTTGGATGTTGGCGATGCCGCAGATGCGGCGGCCGTCGGGCGACCAGTACATCTGCTGGAAGATGCCGTGGCGGGGGAGCTCCCGGACGAGGGATTTGGTGGCGAGGTCGAGGATGCGGATCCGGCCCTCGCTTTTATAGAGGCAAGCGATCTGGCGGCTGTCGGGGCCCCACGACGCCCAAGGCCAGGCGCCGAACGCGCCGTGCGGCTGGGGCTGGGACCCGTCGGCCCGAGCGATCACGAGCGATCCCTGGGCACCCCAGAGATCGTGATTGATGCCTTCGCCCGGCCGGATGTCCGGTCCTTTGGGCAGGCGCCGATAAAGCATCTGTTTGCCATCCGGCGACATCCGGGCGCCAAATTCGCTCCAGGCCGGCGATTGGGTCAGGTTTCTCCTGGCCGATCCGTCGGGCCGGCAGGCAAACAGATCGTAATCCCCGCCGCCGGTTCGCGCGGCGAACAGGATCCATCCGAGACCGGCCACCTCGGCGCGCAGCGTCTCGGCCGCGGCGGCCGGATCGGCCGGGCCGGGGGCCGAAGGAGCGCCTCCCTCGAGCCCCGGCATCGCCGTCAGCAGGACCGCGGCAGCCAGAGCGAGCCGGCGAATCACGGAACGCATCGGATTTGAATCCTTCATATTCATGGGCGGATTGCGCGGGCCCCAGATCTACCAGATCCATCGGCGGATGAAAATCGAATTTGGACCCGAAACCCCTCTCTCTTTTGGCCGTCCCGCAAGGTCCGGTGCGCCTCGGCCTGCAACCTGTTTGACAAATTTTTTACAGCGGGATGGTTGCTCCGTTCGAGCCGGTCGCTACCATCATCGAAAAACCGTTTCCGCTGCCATCACGCGAACAACGACAGATTGATCATGAAAACGAACCTCCGGGTCCTGTGCGGCGCACTCCTGGCCATGGCGGTTGGGACGCTCCAGAGCCAGACGCTGCTGAACGTGGATTTCGGCGCCGGCCGGGCGAGCCGGCAGGCCGGCTTCGCGGCCACCGGGCAGTCGACCAACGATTTCTGGAACCTCTATCGCCATTACGATCCCCGATATGTGCCGGGGAGTCCGACCGTTGCCGACGGCCGGCTCGCCGATCTTCGGTTCGCCGACGGCTCCCCCGCGCCGGTGGCGCTCGAGGTGAGCAACGCCCCTGGCGTGTGGGGCAACGCGACCGGCCATGCCATGATGGATTCCTACCTTTTCTCGCTGAACGGCAGCAACCTGACCGTCACGATCGGCCAGCTTGGCGCCGGCCGATATCATTTCTACCTCTACGGCCATGCTGATCCCGATGTGGCGGGCGAACAGAACAGCCGGTTCACGCTCCGGTCGGGCACCAACGTGTTCGGGCCCATGGCGCCCGCGGGTTTTGGGGCCTGGAAGGCCCATCTCCCCTGGGAGGAAGGCCGTCAATACGTGGTGTTCCGGGACGTCGAAACCTGGCCGGACGCGCCGGTGGTGATCGAGGTCGCCGGGGGCCCCAACGGCATTCCCGTCATCAACGGCCTCCAGATCAGCTCCAGAGGCACTCGGCCGCCCGAGTGGCGGCCCCCGGCCCCCGTCACGCCCGATCCCCTCACCAACCTCGTGTTCCGCGAAATCCAATACACCGGCCGCATCACGACGAACGAAGCCCGCTTCCGAGCGGTCGTCGACCTCGAGTCGCCCGGGACCAACGCCCTCTCGGCGCCGCTCTTCTCCGACGATGTGGCGGTGTTTCCGGGAGAGATCCCGCGCGGTTTGCGCCTGTTCCATCGGGACCGCGCCATCTATCTCGAGGCGCGGCAGCCGGGCGCTTTCCGGCTCGAGCTGGAGATCGTTCCCGAGCTGACCCGCGCGGAGCCATGGCACCAGATCAGCTTCTCGGGACCGGCGGCGGCGATCGCATCCGTCACCGCGAGCGCGGCGGATCCGGGCACGGAGCTGCAGCTGATGAGCGGCGTCCCGTGGCCGGCCGGCGGGCGCACGAACGGTCTCGCGTCCGGGGTGGAAGGGTGGCTGGGGGCGGATCGTCGTCTGGCGCTGCGCTGGCGGAGCCGGACGGCCGAGATCGAGCGGCCCGCGCTGGTCACCGTCGATTCGGCGGCCAGCGCCCTGGTGACCCCGAACGTGGTCAAGTATACGAACCAGTTCCAGTTCGACGTGCTTCAGGGCAGCGCGCCGGTTCTGCGGATCGAGCTGCCTCCGGCCCAGGCGCTCACCCGGCTCGAAGGCGACCAGATCCGCGACTGGCAGGTGCGCGTCGAAACCCAGCGGCAGGTGCTCACGATCGAGTTTGTCAAGGCCATCGAAAAGGGGTGCGCGCTGACGCTTCTGACGGAGCAGCCGATCGATGGCGGGCCGGGGGCCGTCACGATCGAGCCGCCGCGGCCTCTGGGCGTCCAGCGCGAGAGCGGCGCGCTCCAGATTGCCGCCGAGGACACACAGATCGAGATCGATTCGGCATCGGGCCTGCACCAGGTCAACGCCCCCGCCGGCATGCGCGCCGCGTTCCGGTTTTTCAGCCGGCCGTGTGCGATCGCCGCCCGAGTCCGGCGAGTCGAACCCGAGGTGCGGCTGGCCGACCGCCTGACGGTGCGCCTCGAGGAGACACGCCTGCGCTTGCTCCATCAGCTCCAGCTCGACGTCGAGAAGGCGGGCATCTACCATTGGGATCTGGCGCTGCCGCCGGGCCTGGTGGTCTCCCAAGTCCGGGGGGAAGGCGTGGACGACTGGCAAGCCACCGGCGCGGTCCTCCGCGTCCGCTTCGCCCGCCGCGTCCTGGGCCATCGGGCCCTGTCGGTCGAGCTCGAACAGCCGTTCTCATCCGTGCCCGATTCGCTGGCCGTGGCGCCCCTCGAGGCCGCGGATGCCGCCCGCCAGACGGCCGAGATCGGCGTGGCTGGCGCGCCTGGATTCAGCCTGAAGACGGCCGAGCTCGACGGCCTGCGTGAGATCCCGGTCACGCGGCTCTCGGGGCGCACGGACGAGCTGCTGGCCTACGCCGCCGACCGGCCGGGGTGGCGGCTGCGATTGACGGCAGAGAGGCTGCCGCCCCGGGTGCTGGCGGACCTCTTCAACCTGATCGCCATCGGCGACGGACTGGTCAGCGGCAGCGCCACCGTCCGCTTCGGCATCCTCAACCAGGGGGTCCAGGAGTTCCGCCTGCGCGTCCCGGCCCACTGGAAGAACATCGAGTTCACCGGCGCCCACATCCGCCGCAAGGAATCGCGCACCAACGACTGGCTGATCGGGCTTCAGGACAAGGCCTGGGGCGCCTACACCCTGGTGGTGACCTACGATTTCCCCTTCGATCCCCAGGGCGCCACGCTCGATCTGGGCGGCATCCATGCCCTCGATGTCGAACGAGAAACGGGCGCCATCGCCATCACCACCGGCGCCGACCTCGAGCTCAAGCCGCGCCCGGCCGAGGAGCCGCTCCGTCTCATCGACGAGTCCGAGCTGGCCGAGGCCGATCGCGCGCTGATCGCGCGGCCGGTCCTTCTGGCCTATCGGTATGCGGGCGGGGATTATCGGCTGGCGGTGGATGCGACCCGGTTCGATCAGATCCCGCTGCTGGACGCTGTCACCGACCTGACCCGGCTGACGACCGTCTTGACCGAGGAGGGCCAGATGCTGAACCAGGCGTCCTTCATGGTGAAGAACAATGCCAAACAGTCCCAGCGCTTCCGCCTGGCCGAGGGCGCCCGGTTCTGGTCCTGCTTCGTCGACAACCAGCCCGCCAAGGCCGAGCGCGACGGCGACTGGCTCCTGGTGCCCCTTCCGCGCGCCGCCAACCGCGACCGGGCATTCGCCGTCGACCTGGTCTACGCGGAGAAGACACGCCCGCTGGGCGGCTGGTGGTCCCAGCGGCTCGACCTGGCCGCTCCCCGCACCGACGTCCCCAATACCTATGCCGAATGGGATCTACATGTGCCCGCCTCCCATCGGCTCAGCGTGTTTGGGGGGAACATGACCGTCGCCCGCGGCACGACCTATGAGCTCCGGGATGCCTGGGAGCAATGCGCCGCCTTCTATCGCGCCGTGATCCGGGAGATCGGGCTGGCGCTGGCGGTGATGGCGGTTCTCGTGGCGTTCGGCATCGCCCTGGTCATCGCGGCGCTCCGGCGGGGCTGGAATGGCATCTACCTTGTGTTGGGTGCGGCGGTGGTCATGGCCGTGCTGGGGGGGATGCTGCTGCCGTCGCTCGCCAAGGCCAAGGCCAAAGCGACGGAGATTCGCGCGGTCAACAACCTCAAGCAGCTCGGGCTGGCGGCCCGGCTCGCCGCCTCCGAGAACCAGGATCGCCTGCCCGCTTCACTCGAAGATCTCCGCACCCGGGTCGGCAATCCAAACATCTTGGTGGATCCGCGCAATGGCCTGCCTCTTGTCTACCGCGGGAGCGAGCTGCCTGGCGGGGAGATCCCTCCCGACGCGGTCCTGGCCTACACTCCGCTCGACATCCAGGGTCGCGATGTGCTGTTGGGGGATGGATCGGTCCGGCGTCTGACCACCGAGCAGTTCGCCGAGCTGGAGCGGCGCGGGTTTCTCGGTCTCGAGCAGATCGATGCCTGGGCCTTCGGGAATGTCCAGAGCGTTCGGGAGGCCCCGTCGGCGCCGCAACAGGCGGCTCCCGTCCAGCGCCCCGCCGCCGCGGCGCCGGCCGCCCCTTCCCCGGAGGGCCCCGCCCCGTCCTCGAGCGGTGGCGCGCGCCCCATCCGCATCGAGATCCCCCGCGCGGGTCTGGCCTACAATTTCACCAAGGTGCTCAACCTCAGCGACGATCCGCTCACCCTTCAGGCCCGCGTGCGATCGGTGACCGCCATCCAGCGGAGCCGGGCTGCGGGAGAGATCGCGGCGTTCCTGGCGGGGCTGCTGCTCCTGGCCCAGCCGCTTCGGGCCGACGGGCGCCGCGGCTTCCGGGCGGCAGTAGGCGTGGCGCTGATGCTGGGGGCGGTGGCCCACTGGCTGATCGCCTGGCGCCTGCTGCATGTTGCCCTCATCCTTGCTGCGCCCTGCGGGGTTATGCTGGCGGGATTCCTCCTGCTCCGCTGGTGGTGGCGCAATCGGCGATCGGACAGTGCGGGGGTCCCTCCCGGAGCCGCCGCGGCCCGCAGCCTGTCGGTTCCGCTCCTGTTGATCGCCGGCGCGGCGGCCCTGATGGCCCCCCTGGCAGCCGCCTCCGAACCCGCCGCTCCAGGCAGCCAGCCAACCACTCCTGCCGCCTCCATACTGGCCGCGACCTATACAGGGACCGTCCGGAGCAATGTCGCCCGGTTCGAGGCTGTGATCCGCGTCGCGTCGGGCGGCGCCAACCAGGTCGTGCCGCTGTTTGGACCGGACCTGGTGGTCGAACGCTTTGCCACCACCAACGCCGGCGTGCGGCTGCTCCGGGAAGGAACCGCCGTTGCGGCTCGGATCGAAAGCCCGTGCGAAGCTTGGCTGCATTGCTCGCTGCTGGCGCGCGTGACCGTCGACGCCGCCCAGCGCAAGCTCGAGCTTTCGTTGCCGAGGGCGCTGTCCAGCCGGCTGCTCCTGGCCATCGACGAGACCGAGGCGGAAGTCGAGTGCCCCGGGGCCGTCGCCTTCCGCCGGGTTTGGGACGGCGCCGCCACCCGGGTTGAAGCCACCCTTGCCGCCGCCGGCCGGCTCGACCTGCGATGGACGCCGCGCATGAAACGCGCCGCCGAAGTCGCCGCCACCGTGTTCTGTCAGAACCAGACCGTCGCCGTGTTCGGCCGGGGCGCCCTCCGCCTGCGCACGACCCTCGATTACCAGATCTCCCAGGGCGAGCTCCGCCAAATCCGCGTCCGGCTTCCCCTCGAGCATCAGCTGCTCCGCGTCGAAGGCGAATCGATTCGGACCTGGGACCTCCGGGAGGACGCGGCCGGGCCGGTGGTGGCCATCGAGCTTCTGCGGGGCGTATCTCCCGCGTATCGTCTGGCGCTCGAGACGGAGTCGCCTCTGCCCCCATTGCCCGCCCGGATTGGCCTGGCTCTGCCTCGGCCGCTGGACGTCGTGCGCGAGACGGGCGTGATCGGGCTTCGCGGCAGCGAAGAGGTCGAGCTTCTCTCCGAGAGCCGGAGCCTGCAGCGGATCGACGAGGCCGAGTTCGCCCGGGTCGCCGGGGCCCAGCCGGAGCCGCTGGCCAGCGCCTTCCGTTTCATCCAGGCCGACCTCGATCTGGTCGTCCAGATCCAGCCGGTCGAGCCGCGGATCGATGCGGTCATCCTGAATGCATTCACAGTCGGCTCCGATCAGCTTCGGCTCCTGGCCCGAATCGAGTATGCGGTGAAGAAGGCCGGGGTGTTCCGCCTCAGCCTGGCCTTGCCCCCGGACGGCCAGATCGACAGGGTCATCGCTCACCAGGCTCATCAATGGACGGAGCATGCCGATTCAGGCGGCCGCCGCCTCGAGCTGGCTTTTCAGGAACGATTTCTCGGGACCGGCCTGGTCGAGATTGCGATGTCCCAGCCCATCCAGGAGACCCCGGCGCGCCTCGAGGCGCCCGGCGTCCGCCCCTTGGGAACCGCCAAGCTGACCGGTTATGTCTCCGTCGCCGCCGAGACGGGTCTGGCCCTGCGGTCCGAGTCATTCCAAGGTCTGACGGAAATCCCCGTCGCGGAGCTGCCGATCCTGAGGCGCGCGGCCCCGCAGCCCGCTCCGCCGGCCGCCCCCGCGCCTCCCACTCAGGCCGCATCCCAACAGCGGACCCCATCGGTCGATCTGTCTCCTGCCGCGGAATCCACGCCCGCGCTGCTGGCCTACAAGCAGCTGCCCCAGGACCCGGCGGCGGCCGCGGGCTGGCGCCTGACCCTCATCCCCGAGGCGGTGGAATCCTGGCTGCGGGCGGAAACCGTCCAGTTCCAGACCATCGGCGACGACATGATCAGCGCCCGCGCTCTGGTCCACTACGAGGTCGCCAACGCGCCAGTCAAGGAGTTTCAGATCCGCCTGCCAGCTGGGGCCACCAATGTCGACCTCCAGGGATCCAGCATCCGGCGGCGCGATCGGGAAGGGAGGGACTGGCGGATCGAGCTGCAGAACAAGGTGCGGGGGACCTATTTGCTCACAGTCGCCTGGGAGCAGAAACGCGCCGCCCAGGCCGTCGGCGTTCTCGAGGTGTCGGGTCTCGAGGCCTTGGGTGTCGAGCGTGAAACGGGGTTCCTGGCCGTGGCGGCCCGATCGTCGCTCCAGGTCGCGGAGCAGTCGCAGGCCGACCTTCAGAAGGCCGACCTGAACGACCTCCCCGCCTGGGCGGGCCGCGCCGATCCGGCCACGGTTCTGGTCTTTCGCTACCTGCGTCCCGGCTACCGCCTCGCCTTGGAAGTCCGCCGCTTCGCCGAAGCCGCGGCCCTGCAGGCCCTCGTCGATCACGCCCGCCTGACAACGGTGGTGGCCGACGATGGGCAGATGATGACCCAAATGATCCTCGCCCTGCGCAACCAGGGACAGCAGTTCCTCGACCTCCAATTGCCCAAAAACGCGGTCGTCTGGTGCGCCTTCGTCGGCGGCCAGCCCATCCGCCCCCAGCGCCGCGACGACTCCATCCTCGTCCCCCTCGAACGGTCCGGATCCGAAGGCGCCCCCATCCCCGTCGAGATCGTGTTCGTCGAAACGCAGCGATTCCCCCGGACGCACGGGCGTTTGGAGCTGGCTTCGCCCCTCCTGGACGTGCCGCTGAAGAACGTTCGCTGGGAGCTGTACCTGCCGCCCGATTTCCAGTATCGATCCTTCGGCGGCTCGATGGCGCGCGAGACAGCGGACGCGGCCGCCACTCCAGTCCTTCGCTACTCGCTCAGCGAATACACGCGCCAGGAAACCGCCAAGAAAGCCGAGCTGATGTCCTCCCTCCAGAACGACCTCTCGACGGCCCAGCGCAACCTGTCGATCGGGAATGTCAAGGAGGCGGTGGAAGACTTCAACCGGGCTCGAGGCAAGGGCCGGGCCAACTATGACGAGACGGCCAACCAGGGTCTGGTCCAGCTCGAAACCCAGCTCCGCCGGGCCCAGGGCAGCAATCTCATCCTGGGCCAGAACACCTTCGCCTATTTCAATAATGGCGGGGTGCTGGCTCCCCAGGGAGGCTCCGCCGCCGGCCCTACCCAAACCGAGCTCCTCCAGGTGTTTGACAACCCCGCTGCCGAGCAGCAAGCCGCCAAGCTCCAGCAGGCGCAGGAATTGGCCATGGTCCGCCCCGAGCCTCTGCACGTGAACCTGCCCACCCGCGGAGTGCGTCTGGCCTTTCAGCAAGTCCTCCAGACCGAGATCCGCAAGCCGATGACGATCCGGTTCGATGCCAACAGCACCAAGACCCCCCGCTGGACATACCGGATCGCCCTCCTGGCCGCCGGGTTCCTGCTGCTTTGGATCCTGACGGCCTGGATCGTGCGGCCCCCGTCCCGGCAGTCGCGCGCCTGAAGCGGGCGATCCGCCCGGCGGCCCCGGCCTGCCGCCCGTGCCCCGGTCTGTGCCCGCAAACGTCCACTTGCCAAAGCCGCAAGCGGGTTTAGCTTTGACATAGCGCGATAAATGTAGTGAAGTCGTCTCACAAAATAACCGTTGCCGTCGCTATGCAAACTCTCATTCGATTGAGTCCGAGCTCAGCGGTTCGACGTCCAGCCCGCGGATTCACCCTCATCGAGCTGCTGGTGGTGATTGCCATCATCGCCATCCTCGCCGGCATGTTGTTGCCCGTGCTGGCCAAGTCCAAAGACAAGGCCCACCAGACCATGTGCCGCAGCAACCTCCGTCAGCTCACGCTGGCGATGCAGCTCTACACAGACAGCAATTACGACCGGTTCCCCGGCGCCGCATCGAAGGGGTCCTACGCCCCGATGAAGGAGGATTGGATCTTCTGGAACACCTACGATACCCGCTTGGGCGGCACCATTTTCCGCGATCCGCAGCAGAGCGCGCTCGCGCCCTATATCGCCCGGTTCAACACCAACCTGTTCCGCTGCCCCGCCGACCGCGAGGCCGTCAAGCGCCAGCAGCTGCTCGAGAAGAACCCCCGGGGCGGCATCAACTACTACATCTACAGCTACACCCTCAACAGCTACGTCGAGAGCAGCCAGAACCGCGGCATCTCATCGATTTACGACTCGACCGGGAGCGCCCCGCCGCTGCACTTCAAGTCGACGGCCATCAAGAATCCCGCCAACAAGATCATGTTCGTCGAGGAGCACAGCCAAGTGACGGCCGGCGCGACCGCAGATCCCGACGACGGCCGCTGGGTGCCGCCGGGCAATAACATCAGCGAGCGGCACAGCAAGAAAGGCACCGTGTCGCTCTGCGACGGCCACGTCGAAGCCGTCCGCAGGTCTTACGGCGCCGAGCGTCTCCATTACGATCCGATGTATTGACCCATCCTCGAGCGGCGGCCTTTTTCAATTCGGTGGACGCCCCGAAGCTTGCCAGCTCCGGGGCGCCTCTTTTTTAGGGAAAATTCTCTCCCTGGGATTTGCATTTCATCGCGGCCCCGGCCATGCTGTGGTTCATGATGAAACACGACCTCGCGCCATTGAAATCGTTTGCTGCCCAGGCCCTCCAGGTCCAGGTCCATTCCACCGGGGATGCCCTCGCTGCGGCAGCGGCTGCCGAAGCCGCCGAGTGCCTCCGCGCCGCCATCCAGGCCACCGGTCAGGCATCGGCCATCTTCGCATGCGCCGCGTCCCAGGTCCGGTTCCTCGCCGCCCTGATCGCCGAGCCCGGTCTGGACTGGACGCGCATCGCCGTGTTCCACATGGACGAATACCTGGGGATTCCGGCGACGCATCCGGCCAGTTTTCGGCGGTTTCTCCGAGAGCATCTGGTGGACAGAGTCCGGCCGCGGATTGCCCATTGGCTCGAGGGGGACGCGCTCGAGCCCATCGCCGAGTGCCGCCGCTACACGCGGCTTCTCCGGCAGCAACCGATCGACCTCTGCTGCCTGGGCATCGGCGAGAACGGGCATATCGCGTTCAACGATCCCGCGGTGGCGGATTTCGCGGATCTGGCCGCGGTAAAGATCGTGAAGCTGGACGATGCCTGCCGGAGCCAGCAGGTGGGCGAAGGCTGCTTCCCCAGCCTCGATGCCGTGCCTCAATACGCGCTCACCCTCACCATCCCGGCCCTCTGCGCCGTGCGCCGCATCGTCGGCATCGTCCCCGAAAACCGCAAGGCCATCGCCGTCCAGCAGGCCCTTCAGGGACCGATGACCACCGCCTGCCCCGCCTCCTTCCTCCGATGGCAAAGCCACGCCACGCTCCACCTCGATGCCCAATCGGCCGGCCGGCTGTGATTCACTGTCCTCGAGCCTCGATGAAGCGGGGGCGTCCGGACAGATCGAGATGGACGCTGATCTGGCGCCAGCCGGACGCATCGAGCATCGCGCGGATCGCCTCGGCCTGGCCGTCGCCAAACTCCCAGAGGATTTGCCCTCGAGGGCGCAGCACCCCGGGGCTTTGACGTTCCAATAGCCGGTAGAACTCGAGGCCATCGGCGCCGCCGTCCAAGGCCAGTCGCGGCTCGTGGTCGCGCACCTCGGGCTCGAGCCGGGCGATCTCCGCCGTCGGCACATACGGCGGGTTGGCGATCAGCAGATCGAAGCCGCCCTCGGTCTTCATGCGATCCAGCCCATCGGCCTGGGCAAACTCGATTCGATCGGCAACGCCGTGCCTTTGGGCGTTGGCTCTGGCCACCGCCAATGCCTCTTCGGACCGATCGACGGCCGTGATCTTCGCCTCGGGCACATGCGCCGCCAGGGCAATCGCCAGACACCCGCTCCCGGTCCCGAAATCCAGCACCCGGGGCGCATCCGCCCCATGAGCCGATCCTTCCTCGTGCGCCTGATCACCCCCATGAATCCCCTCCTCGAGTTGGAGGCTCCGGTTCAGGGGTTCCGGGCTCGAATCCGGGCTCGGGGAATGCTCTCCCCGACGCATCTTGAGAAGGGTCCACCCTCGCTCGGCCAGCTGCTCGGTCTCTGGACGCGGGATCAACACCGCCGAGCTGACCCGCAGCTCGAGCCCGCAAAACACTGCCGTGCCCAGTATGTACTGCAGCGGCTCGCGGCGCCCGCGGCGCCGGACCAGCGGGCGCAGCGCGTCCAATTCCGACGCGCCCACCTGCCGGCTGAAATCCAGGTAGAGCTGCAGGCGCGGCACGCACAGGACGCCCGCCAGCAACCACTCCGCCTGCAGGCGCGCCGATCCCACGCCGCGTTCCTCGAGATACCGCGTCGCCCCTTGAATCACTTCCAGCACCGTCATGCCCATCGGATCCTCCCGTCCGCTCCGCACCCGGCCCGCGCGCTCGAGGCTCGCCTCGGCGGTCCCGAGGCCGGGATGCTCCGGCATCGGACGATTCGAGCATCGATCTCGAGCCGGAGCGGCGCCGGAGGCCGCGCGGCCCGACGCCAGCTTATGGCGCTGGCCCCCCGCCGCAACGCTAAAGTGCCTCCGGTCTGCCTTGACGGAAACGGTCCCCGCCGTTTACAACCGCATCGGCAGCCATGTCCGGAGCCGGAGAAGGCGCCGGGCGATCCGCGTCTGCGCGCCGTCGCCTCACTCGATCGCCGCCGGACCGGACACGGCCCGCCATGGAGTTGTGCCATGCCAATCTATGAATTTGCCTGTCCGCGATGCCGCCGCATCTTCAGTTTCCTGTCGCGCCGGCTCGAGCCCGATCATTCGCCGGCGTGCCCGAAGTGCGGGAATCGGAGCCTGAAGAAGCAGGTCAGCCGCTTCGCCGCGCCTCGAGGCGCCAAAGAGCCGGCCGCTCCCGGGCCCGAGGCCGAGGAGGGCGGCCCGCCCATGCCCGATCTCGACGACGCGCGCGTCCAGCGCGCCATGGGCGATCTCGAGCGCGACCTCGAACACCTCGACGAAAACAATCCCCGCCACCTCGCGCACATGATGCGCCGAATGAAGGAGATCCTCCCGGCCAGCGAAACCCCCAAGGAGCTCGATGTCGCCATCAAACGGCTCGAGGCGGGCGAGGATCCCGAGAAGATCGAGGAGGACATGGGGGATGTCCTCGGAGATCTCATGGGCGGCTCCGGGGACGAGGAAGGGGGAGGCGGTTACGGCGGCGGCTACACGCGCGACTCCGGCCTTTATGACTACTGAACCGCCCATGAACACGATCGCAAAGCCGCCATCGGGGCGCGCGCCCGGCCCGCGGGCGCGGGCCCGCTCGACCTGCAGGCTCCGCGCCGCGCTCGGGACCGCCGCCGCGATCGCGGGATTCGCCGGATGGTGGGGGCCGGCCGCCGCTCCGGCGCCTGCGGCGGACCTGCCCGAGCCGGTCATCCCGCAGGGGGTCGGCGTCAACATCCACTTCACTCGCGGACACGAGCGCGACCTCGATCTGATCGCGGCGGCCGGGTTCCGGTTCGTCCGAATGGACTTCAGCTGGCAGGGCACCGAGCGCAAGCCCGGCCAGTACGGCTGGTCGGATTACGAGGAGCTGACCTCGCAGCTCGAACGCCGCGGCCTGCGCGCGCTCTACATCCTCGATTACTCGAACTCGCTGTACGAGGAGACGGTCGAGGCCCGCAACCCCATCACCGGCCAGAACCGCCGCGATGTGGCGTCGCCCCAGCGGCCCGAAAGCGTTGCCGCCTTCGCCCGCTGGGCCGGCGCCGCCGCGCGCCATTTCCAGGGCCGCCGGATTATCTGGGAGATCTGGAACGAGCCCAATATCTCGTTCTGGAAGCCCAAGCCGGATGTGGGACAGTATACCGCGCTGGCTCTGGCTGCCTGCCGCGCCATTCGGGCGGCGGACCCTCGAGCGACCATCGTGGCGCCGGCCACCTCCGGATTCCCGTGGGAGTTCCTCGAGTCGTTCTTCGCCGCCGGCGCCCTCGAGCACCTCGATGCCGTCAGCGTCCACCCCTATCGCGACTACAAAAGGCCGCCCGAAACCGCCTCCGACGATTACCGGAGGCTGCGCGAGCTGATCCGGCGCCACCAGCCCGCGTCGGATCGGCGAGCCCTGCCCATCCTCAGCGGGGAATGGGGCTACGCCACACACACGCGCGGCGTGCCCCTCGAGACCCAGGCCGCGTTCCTCGTCCGCCAGCAGCTGGCCAACCTCCTCGACGGCGTCCCCCTCTCCATCTGGTACGACTGGAAAAACGACGGGGCTGATCCCGGCGAGCGCGAACACAATTTCGGCACGGTCGGAACCGACCTGGCCCCCAAGCCCGCCTACCGCGCCCTCGAAGTCATGACCCGCGAGCTGGCCGGCTGCCGCATCTCCCGGCGGATCCCTCTTCCCGATCCATCGGATTACGTGCTCGTCGCCCAGACCGAGTCCGGACGCCAGGTCCTGGCCGCGTGGACAACGGGTGATGCGCGTTCCGTGACGTTCGCCTTCCCAGCCGCCGGCCAGCCAAAGGGCGTCACCGGCGCCGGCGAATCGTTCGATCCCGTCGTCCGCAACGGCCAGATCACCCTCGACCTGGGTCCCCTGCCTCGATATGTCCGAATCGGTCCTGCACAGCCGCCGCCGCCGACCGCTCCCTGAAATGCCGCCGCTCGGGAAAAGTCCGCGGCGCTGGCCGATTCAAACCGCCATCGGGTGGGCGCTGGCGATTCTCTGGGGCGCCCCGCTCGCTGGCCTCGGCCGCGGCGGATCCGCGGCGCCCGTGGCGGCCGCCGCCAAGCGGCCGCCGCTGATCGTGGCGGTCGAGCGGGGCCAGCGAGATGCGGTGGATCGGCTGATCGCCAGCGGCGCCGACCTCGAGGCGCGAACCCCCGATGGGGTAACCCCCCTCTATGCGGCCGCCTTCCATGGACAGACGGAGATCCTGCGCCGGTTGATTGCGGCCGGCGCCCCGGTCGATGGGCGCGCCGCCTGCGGGCGAACCCCTCTCTTCACCGCGGCCGCCGAGGGGCGCGTCCGGGCCGTCGAAGCCCTCCTCGAATCCGGCGCCAACCCCAGCGCCCGCAGCGACACCAACGAGCTCGCGCAAACCCCCCTCCATATGGCCGCCCTCGAAGGGCAGGCCGAGACCGCTCGGCAGTTGCTCGACCGCGGCGCCGACGCCAATGCCCGAAGCGCCGCCTACGCCGTGACACCGCTCCATCTGGCCAGGATCGCCCGCCATGAAGCCGTGGCCGCCCTTCTGATCGAGCGCGGGGCCGATTCGTCGATCCCCGATGCCTTCGGCCAGACGCCCGAACAAGCCGCCGCCCGGAGCGCCCAGCGAGACCGCCGCCAACTGCTGGACCCCCAGCATGCGCCGCTCGGATTCGATCCCCGAGCGATTGTCGTCCTGCCCTATCTGGGCATCGCCGAAGACAGGCGGATTTACCGCGGCAACAGCATGGGCGTCGCGGTCGGCGATGGCTCCGTTCTCGTCACGGCAGCCCACTGCGTCGAGGATTTCGCCGAAGCCGATCGGAAGGCGATCCTCGCGAAACCTCTCGTGTTCAGCCTTTATTATGGAGACGTGTTCGAGGCCGAGGTGATCGGCGTGGACAGCGCGGCCGACATCGCCTTGCTTCAGGTGGCATGGAAAGGACACCCCGCTCTGCCCTTGGCCGGCGAGACAGACTTGGCCCGGGCGCGGGAGATGCTCGTTGCCGGATACCCGCCCCCGGAAAAAACAGCGGCGGCAACCCCGCGGGATCCCCCGCAAGTGCAGGCGGAGCAGCTGCCTGTTCTCGAGATCCAAGGGCGCGAACGAAACCACCAGGTCCTGCTGGGCAGCGCGCGGTTCATTGGCCCCGGCTGGAGCGGATCCCCCATGATCGTCCCCGGAAGCGGCCGGCTGGGCGGGATTTTCGGAAGGAAGAACGATGTGACGCTCGACGATCTCCCCGTCTTCCAAATCCGCTCCGGCGGAAGCGTCCGGGCGATTCGCGAGCTGATGCGGTCGGGCCAGGTTCGGATCCAGGATCCGCCGGCCGAATGGGGGCCGCGCGCCGGCGCAGCCGCGGCCTTTGGGGCGGCCCTGCAATGGCTGGACACGCAGGCGGGGCGCCCGCCGCGGGAAGGCGTGGCCGCCGCTCGAGCCTTTCTTCAATGCCGGCCGCAGTCGGCCCACGCGCACCTTCTTCTGGCCATGAGCTCGACGGCCGTCTCCCTCCGCAGCCCCGGCGACGGGGCCGCCGCCGAAACCGCCGACCAGCATTACCGGGATGCGGCCCGCCTGGCGCCCCACAGCTTTCTGATCCACGCAGCTTTCGGAGCGCATCTCGAAGGTTGCGGGCGCTCCGAGGATGCCTTGGCCCAGCTCGACCACGCCGCCCGAATCGAGCCCGCCAATGCATTCGTCCAGGCCACTCGACTGCGGATTCTCTCCGATCTCCGGCCGGCGGAGGCGGTCGAGGTGGGACGCGCGATGCTCGGCCGGGCGCCGCACCTGGCGAATGGATGGTTCCATTACGCCGGCGCGCTCCGCAAGCTCGGCCGGGACAGCGATGCGCTCGAAGCGGCGCAAACCGCCGTCCGGCTCGCATCCCCCGAGCAGTTCTGGTATCGCGGGCGCCTGGCGAACCTGCTGGCCAAAGCCGGCCGCTTCGAGGAGGCCGAGGCCTGCTACCGCGCTCTGCTGGACCAGCGCCCGGACTCGGCCGCGTTCTGGTCCTGGTATGCCCAGTTCCTGGCCGAGCTGCGGCCGCCTCGACCCGCGGATCTGCGGCATGCCATCGAACAATGCGAGCTCCACAACCGCCCGCCTGTCCTTCCTCCCAAAGCCCTCAGCGACCTGCGCGCCGCGCTCGATGCCTTGGACGAAAAATGATGATGCGCAGGGCTCGCAAAAAACGCTTGCTTCAAGCCGAAAATCTGCCAGTATAGATCTTTGGTAGATGGTTCAGTCATTCCGCGCACGGATTGGAAAGTCATCAAGTGAACGTGGTTCAGTGATGATTTGAGACCCGACGGTCGGGAACAACGAGCAGGATGAGGCCAGTCTAGCCGAGCAAATCATCAATGAGTACAAAACTGTATGTAGGCAATCTGTCCTACGACACCACGGAGAACGACCTCGAGGACGCATTCGCCCCCCACGGGACGGTCAGCCGTGTGGAATTGATCCAGGATCGGGCCACAGGCCGATCCCGAGGGTTCGGGTTCGTTACCATGGAATCCGAGGAGGCGGCCCAGGCCGCCATCGCCGCGCTCAACGGCCATGAACTCCATGGCCGCGGCTTGACGGTCAATATCGCCCGCCCGCGCGAGGAGCGATCCGACTTCGGCGGCGGACGCCCTCCGCGACGTTTCGGTGGCGGCGGGGGCGGAGGTGGTGGTGGTGGTGGCGGCGGCGGCCGTCGCTACTAGATCGCCCGCAAACGTCCTTTCGCAATTGTTGTCTTTCAGACGGGACCCCTTCCAGGGGTTCCGTTTTTTTTGTTCCTCGGGCGCCGCGCGCTAAAAGTGACTGCTACCGGGGGGGGGGGCAGGGCAACAGAAGGGCCTTGCCCCGCTCGCGCCGTTGTCGCACTATGCGCGCAAACCGATCGGCTCGATGGACCCGCTCTCGCCAGCCATGCGGATCGAGGATTACGGGGTCCGGGATCTCCTGGATTCACTGGCCGACGGTGTCTACGTGACCGACCGGCAGCGGGCGATCATCTTCTGGAATCGGGCGGCCGCGCGGATCACCGGGTGGTCCGCCGAGGATGTGGTCGGGCGGACGTGCTCCGACAATCTATTGAACCACATCGATGTGGACGGCCACGAGCTTTGCGGCCAGGACTTCTGCCCCCTCCACCGAGCAATGGTGACCGGCGAATCGAGCGCGGCGTCGGTCATGGTGTCCGCGAAACACAAGGACGGCCGGCGCGTGCCGGTCGAGGTGTCGGTCGCGCCCATCCGCAGCGGCTCGGGCGAGGTCGTTGGCGGCATCGAGGTCTTCCGAGACCTGACGCTGTTCATGGACGACCTGCGCCGCGCGCGGCTCATCCAGGATCATCTCCTCGATTGTCCCCTGGCGGCGGACGCGCGGGTGGATTGGGAGACCCGGTACGTGCCGGAGGAGATTGTCGGCGGCGATTTCTACCGGATCGAGCGCATCCAGCCCAACATCTACACGGTCATGATTGCCGATGTGATGGGCCATGGCGTCGCCTCCGCGCTGTTCACCATGCAGCTGCGGTCTCTCTGGGAGGAATGCCGCTGCGATCTGGATTCCCCTGCGCGGTTCCTGGCCGCCCTCAACTGCCGCCTCCACAGGCTGGTCAGTGCGGACGGCTATTTCGCGACGGCCTTCGTGGCGCGGCTCGACGCGGCGTCCGGCGCCCTCCGTTATGTGCGTGCCGGGCATCCGCCGGCCCTGCGGATCGGCCTGGACGGCCGGATCGACCCGCTGGACCAGCGCAGCCCCGCTCTCGGGCTGCTCGATTCCGCTCTCTACAAGGAGACGGAGACGCGCCTGGAGCCGGGCGACACGCTCCTGTGGTTCACGGACGGCGCGATCGAGATCGTGGGGCCGGAAGGAGCGGTCCTGGGCCTGGACGGCCTGGCGGCCAGGATCCGCGAAATCCTGCGTCTTGAAGGCCGGCTGAAGCTCGACTGCCTCGAGCGCCAATTGCTGAGCGCCACCGGCGGGCTCCGCCTCCCGGATGACCTCACCCTCATCCGCGTCCAGTGGAACGGCGCTTCCGCCCAAGACGCATCCCCGTCCGCGGGATCCCATGAACACTCCACAAATTCTCGTTGCGGCGGCTGACAACACCGCCTTTCTCAAGCCGGTTGGAAACGCGAATTTCCAGGCGGGCGCCCATGGCCAGACAGCGCTGGCCGAGCTCGACCGCCGCGGCTTCCGCCGGCTGGTGGTCGATCTGTCGGCCTGCGACCGGATGGACAGCACGTTCCTGGGTCTGCTGGCTTCGACGGCCCTGCGGTGGAACCGGGAGAGAGGCCAGGGCCAGGAGCCGGCCGTCGAGCTCTGGCGACCCAGCCCGCTCATCCTCGAATTGCTCGATGACCTCGGGGTTCGGTCCCTCTTTCAAATCACCGAGATCAGCCGGCCTGCGCCGGAATACCAGCCGGCCTCCGCCGGGGAGGTCTCCCGCGCCATCCTGTCCCAAGCCAGCCTCGCCGCCCACGAGACCTTGATGTCCCTCAATCCGGCGAACGCGCTCAAGTTCAAAGATGTCGTCGCATTCCTCAAGGAAGAGGCGGGCCCGTCCTCCCCATGTCCCACCGAGAAACCTTGATCGGGCGCGAGCCAGCGCCGCGCGCCCTTGGCCAGGAGACGCCCGATTGCGTCCCGCTCGCGGATGCCATCCGGCAGATGGCGCAGCCGGCTGCGGACGCCAGAAGCAAAGGTCTTTTTCGGGAGCGGCCGTTCATGTAAAATCCGGCCGATGCTCGCAATCCGCTCTCCTTTTTCCATCGGGAACCCGCGGCCATGTGGAAGGCGCTGATCGATCGGGCGGGATGGCGCCCGGCTGCCAGGCCGGCGGAGGTCGATCTGCGGCTGGTGCCGGCCGCTTTTCTGGGCATCATCCTCGTCGGCTCGATGCTGCTGGCGCTGCCGTGGGCCCATCGCCCCGGCCAATCGGTGGGGATCATCGATGCCGCGTTTCTCGCCGTGTCCGCGACCTGCGTGACCGGGCTCAGCACGGTGAATGTTGCCGAGGCGTTCAATTCGTTTGGCCAGGCCGCGATCCTGGGGCTGATCCAGGTGGGCGGTTTCGGTATTTTCACAGCCAGCATTTTGCTCGTGCTCCTCAGCGGGCGAAGGCTGTCGCTGGCCGATGAGCAGGTCATCCGGACCACGGTCGGCCGGATCCGGCGGGTCCAGCCCCTGGATGTGTTCGCCTACGGCTGCGTGTTTATCGTGTTGTTCGAGCTGGCGGGCACGGTGGCCCTGTTCTTTCTCATGGAGGCGAGCCAGCCGGAAACGACGGTGTTCCGAACGCTCTGGGAGGCCGTCTTTCACGCGGTCAGCGCCTTCTGCAACGCCGGCCTCTCGATCTGGCCCGAGGGGATGGCCCGATGGCGAGCCCATCCGCTCCTGCTCTGCGTCATCAGCGCTCTCGTGGCCGCCGGCAGCATCGGGCTGATGACGCTGATCAACCTCCGCTACTACTACTTCTGGCGGCGCGATGCCCGGCGCCGGGGATACCTGGCTCTCCAAACCCGGCTGGTGCTGGTCGTCACCCTGCTCCTGCTCGGGGCGGGCATGGTCGCGACCTTGATGTTCGAGCTCAACGACACGCTCGAAAGCGCATCCCTGACCGACAAGCTGTCGTGGTCTCTTTTCCACTCGGCGATGACCCGATCGGGGGGGTTCAGCGTCGTGGATGTGGGTTCGATGAACGAGTCGACTCTGCTGTGGACCATGCTCCTGATGTTCATCGGCGGCGCGCCCGGATCGATGGGGGGCGGCATCAAGACGACGACGTTCGCCGTGCTGGCTCTGACCGCGTGGAGCGCCCTGCGCCGCCGGGAGAATGTGCAGGTATTCGGCCGGCAGATCGCTCCGGGCCTGACCAGCATCGCGCTGCTGCTGGCGCTGCTGGCCAGCGCAACCGTCATGGCCGGCGTGGGCCTGCTGACGGTCACCGAGCAGAACCACCCCTTCGCCAACATCCGGGAGCCCTTGCTCGGCCGGATGTTCGAGGCCGTACCGGCCTTTTGGACGGTGG
>CAYWIM010000049.1:0-34125 GCA_964458325.1 uncultured Verrucomicrobiota bacterium | reverse complement strand
CTGGCCCGGCGGCGCTCCCGCCAAAATCGGAAGTAATTTTTGCACAGACCCTTATCTGACAGGTCTTCGGATCTATCGACGATTGCCGCAGATCCTAGGGTGCGGAGGGCGCGTTCGTCGCGGGTGCGAGCTGGGCGGCCGATAGAGGGGCGGTGCCCGCGGCCGGCAGATTAGCGGCTGGGGTGGAGCCAGCAGCCGAAGACGCGGCTCGGACCTGGGTGGTTCCCTGGAGTTCGTTGGTGACAGTGGAGCCGAGGACGGGGGCATTGGTTTTGGCCAGCTCGGGGTGGGCGGTCAGGAGCCGCTCGCGTCGTTCGCGGGCTTCGGCGGCCCAGAAGCCGCGGTCGGGTTGGGCGAGAAGGTCGTCGTAGAGCTGGACGGCCTTGGCGTGCTGTTGTTTGGCCTCGCAGATGCGGGCGATGGCGAGGCGGGCCTGCTGGGCGGCGGGCTGGTTGGCGTAGCTTTCGATGGCTTTTTCGTAGACGGGCAGGGCGTCGTCGGCGCGGTTGAGCGATTCGAGGCTGGCGGCGACGCCCAGGTCGGCGACATGGATCATGGGGTCGCGCGGGTGGCGCTGGCGGAACTTTTCAAACTCGGCAAGGGCCTCGGTATACTGGCCGTTGGCGAAATAGGCGCCGGCGGCCAGGAGGTGGGCGCGAGCGGCCGCGGCGGTCCCGGCATAATCGGAGGCCACGCGCAGGAGGTCGGCGGGGGCGGGGCGGCCGTTGGGGCCTTGGGCGCTGGCAGCCATGGTGACCTGGAGCAGGGCTTCGTTGGCTGCCTGCTGGCGCTGGGCGCGGTGCCAGAAGAAGTAGGACACGGCCAATGCCACGACGGCGCCGATGGCCACGCCAGCCAGAATGCGCTTCTTGTGGATCTCGAGCCATGCCAGCGCTTCGTAGAGACCGGCTGACGGGGTTGCATCAGAACTCATAATAGAGGGTAATTCCATCAGACAATCGTCCACGAAGGCAAGTCTGAAATCGCGGGGAAAACTTCCGCTGGCATTCGGGGCGGGCAATGGGCTAGGCTAGGGGGTCTTGGGCGCGGTTTGGCGTTGGCCGGCCGGCCAGCCGAACCCCGGATGGGCGCCAGCGGTCTGCCAGGGGGGACAGGCTGGCGCCGGCGGACGCGTGCCAGCCTCGATCATATGAGCGATTCCAATGTGCCAAGCAGCGCGCGGATCCGTCAGGACTTCCTCGATTTTTTCCGGGGGTGTCAGCACACGATCGTGCCCTCCTCGAGCCTGATGCCCGATTCGCCCAATCTGCTGTTCACGAACGCGGGGATGAACCAATTCGTCCCGATTTTTTTGGGGCAGCAGCCTTGTCCCTACCGGCCGGCGCGGGCGGCGGACACGCAGAAGTGCATTCGGGCCGGGGGCAAGCACAACGACCTCGAGGACGTGGGGCTGGACACCTACCACCACACGTTTTTCGAGATGCTGGGGAACTGGTCGTTCGGAGACTATTTCAAGAGAGAGGCGATTGCGTGGGCGTGGGAGCTAGTGACGGGCGTGTGGCGGTTTCCGCAGCAACGGCTGTATGCGACGGTCTACTCGCCCGATCCGGCCCGGGGCGATCCGAGCGAGTTTGACCAGGAGGCCTACGACTGCTGGGCCGAGCATTTCGTCCGGGCCGGCTTGGATCCGCGGGCTCATATCCGCAATGGGGGCAAGAAAGACAATTTCTGGATGATGGGGGACACAGGGCCTTGCGGGCCCTGTTCGGAGCTGCACGTGGATCTCACGCCCGCCGGAGATAGCCGAGGCGAGCTGGTCAACGCGGGCAGCCCGAAGTGCATGGAGATCTGGAACCTGGTGTTCATGCAATACAACGCGAACGCCGATGGCGCCTTTTCGCCCCTGCCAGCCCGCAGCGTGGACACCGGCCTTGGATTCGAGCGCGTGGCGGGCATCATCCAGTGCACGCGGCAGTTCACCGACTTCTCCGGGGTGATCTCGAACTACGAGACCGACGTGTTCGGCCCGATCTTCTCCCGGATCGAGCAGCTGAGCGGGCGGCGGTATGGATCGACCCTGCCGCGGGCGGGATCGGCGGGCGACACGGCGCAGGAGAAGGCCGACGTGGCATTTCGGGTCATCGCGGACCATATCCGGACTCTAGGTTTTGCGATCGCGGACGGCATCGCGCCGGGCAACACCGATCGGCATTACGTGCTGCGGCGGATCCTGCGGCGGGCGGTGCGTTACGGGCGGACGCTGGGATTCCACGAGCCGTTTTTCCATCGGCTGGTTGTGGTTCTGGCCGAGACGATGGGCCATGTGTTTCCCGAGATCCGCGAAAGGCAGAAGGCGGTCGAGGAGACCATTCGCGCCGAGGAGGAGTCTTTTAACAAGACGCTGGACCGCGGGATCGAGCTATTTGAGGGAGCGGCAGCGGCAGTCGGGGCGGGCCGGTTGTTTCCCGCGGCGGAGGCCTTCCGGCTCTACGACACGTATGGGTTTCCGCTGGATCTGACGGAGCTGATGGCGCGGGAGCGGGGGATGACCATCGAGAAGGAGGAATTCCACCGCCTGATGGACGAGCAGCGGACCAAGGCGCGCGCGGCGCAGAAGAAGGAAGTGATCGAGCTTTCCCAGGTGGGAACCCAGGATCCAACCCGGTTTGTCGGGTATGACCGGCTCGAGACATCGAGCCGTGTGATCGAGGCGATCGGATTCAAGGGCCAGACGGCCGTGATACTCGAGGAATCGGCCTGCTATGCGGAGATGGGGGGGCAGGTGGGCGACACGGGCGAACTGGTCGCGGGGATCGATCCGCTGGCGCCCGAGGGAGGCGGACAAGCGCGGAGGATCCCGATTCTCAACACGCGGAAAAACGGCGAGACCTGGCTGCACATGGCGCCGGCCGATGCGAGCATCGAGCCGGGAGAGCCCGTCGTGGTCCGGGTCGATCGCGCGCGGCGGGCGGCCATCCAGCGCCATCATACCGTCACTCATCTGCTGCATTGGGCGATCCACGAGGTGGCCAGCCGGGATGCCAGCCAGAAGGGATCCTACGTCGGCCCCGAGAAGCTGACCTTCGATTTCAACAGCGCGGCGCTGACGCCGGTGCAGGTGGCCGATATCGAGCGCCTGGTCAACGAGCGGATCGTCGAGAACGCCCCGGTATCGTGGATCGAGGTTCCCTATCAGGACCTCGAGAAGCGGCCTGACATCATGCAGATCTTCGGGGAGAAATACGGCTCGAGCGTGCGGGTGATCCAGATCGGGGGGCAGCCCTCGGAGCTCGACGGCTACTCGATGGAGCTGTGCGGCGGCACCCACTGCCGGGCGACAGGCGAGATCGGATTGTTTCGGATCGTGAGCGAAGGCGCCATCGCGGCGGGCATCCGGCGCATCGAAGCGCTGGCGGGGCTCGAGGCCTACCGCCGGGCCGGGCAGGAACTCGCCCTCCTCCGGACCCTCTCGGGCATGGTGAACTCGCCGGTGGCCGAGCTGGAGAAAAGGATCGAGGGCATGGTCGCGCAGCAGAAGGAGCTGGAACGGCAGCTCCGGGATTCGCGGCAGAAACAGGCTGCGGACACCGCCGCCTCGATCGAGGCCCAAGCGCAGAACCTGGGCGCCACCCGATCGATCGTCGCCAACTTGGGCCATGCGGACGCCGAGTTTCTGCAGGTTGTCATCGACATTCTGAAAGGGCGGTTCGAGGGGGTCGTGGTATTGGGCGCGACGGATGGAGGAGCGGTTTCCCTGGCTGCCAGCGTGGCGCCAGGATTCACCGGCAAGATCCAGGCCGGCAAGATGATCCAGACCATTGCCCCCCTGGTGGGCGGGAAGGGCGGCGGGCGGCCCGATTTCGCCCGAGGCGGCGGCAAGGATCCCGCCGGACTCGAGAAGGCGCTCGAGCGAGCGCGGCAGGTCCTGACTGGACTTTGACATGAATGGAAACAGGCTGAGGTGGCGTCCAATGAAACGGATGCCCTGTCAGGGGGACGGGAATTTCTTTTTGAGCCAGGCGTGTTCCTGATTCGATTATGAGCGAGAACGAAAAGGCGCGTCGAAGCCGGGGCAGGCCAGAGCCGGCCCCCGTCGAGGTGCGCGAGATGAAATTGAACGACTTGCCGGTGGTGTTTGCCTTGGGGCAAGAGCTGTTCACCGCCGATAAGCTGCCCACGCTGTATCGTTCGTGGGATGAGCATGAGGTCGTCACGCTCTTTGGCACCGACGACGAGACCTGCCTGGTGGCCGAGGCGCGCGGCGAAATCATCGGATTCGCCCTGGGGCGCATCATGGAAAAGCCCCGGAACGCCTGGCGATACGGCTGGGTGGAATGGCTGGGAGTCCGGCCCGGCTGGAAACGAAGCGGCATCGCCTCGCGCCTCCTGGGACGGCTGACCGAGCTGTTTCTCGAACGGGAGGCGCGCATGATGCTGGTGGACACCGACGAAGAGAACACCGACGCCCTGGCTTTTTTCGAGAAGCACGGGTTCGGTCATTCGCTCCGGCACGTCTATCTGTCGTGCAACCTCGACGATCATCCCCGGCCGCGCCACCGGCGTTCGAGCGCCCGATAGGATCGGGCGGAGGCGCCCTCCATTTGACAAGGTCATTCACGTGACTTACTTTCCGCGTAACATTAACTTAAAATAGAAAGTGAAATGAGCATGAAAAAGACATTATTGGTGGTGGCGGTGGCGGTTTGGGCTGGGCTTCAGATCGGCCAGGCAGGCGGCGAAGCCGGGGCCAAGGCCGGCCAGGGATGTTGCGCGGTTCCATGTCCGACGGCGGTGACGGCGGCCACGGCGGTGTCGGGCGGCGCGTGCGGGGCCCCGGCGGCGTGCGAGAAAGCGTGCGCAGCGGCATGTCCGTGTCCCGCCGGGCCATCCGAAGGGTGTCCCGTTGCGGCCCAATTGGGCAAGGGTGCCTGCGGAGTGCGGTCAGCGGCCTGTGCGGCGGTCCCGGAGGGCTGTCCGAAGGCGGGGGCCAAGCCGGCGGGGTGTGCGGCAGGGAAGGCGGGGGTGGTGGCCGGGACATGCCCCGCTGTGAACAAGGCGGGGGCTGCGGGCCAATGTCCGGCGGCGGTGCGGCCGGCTGGGGAGGTGAAGAAGGCGCAACCGCCCGTCAAAGGGGCCGTCCTGCTGACGAGCCGCTCGGCGGGTCTCTGAAATCATCCGATTCCAACGCATCCCGGCTGGCTCGTGCAGCCGGGATTTTTTGTTTGCGGTGGGCCGGCATGGTTCACCAGAATAGCGATTTGCCGCAAGGAGAGGTGCGGCAGAGACGGGTGGCGGGAAAGACTGTATGAGACGACCATTTCATTCGATGGAGTCGGTCATTGCCGATTTGCGGCGGGGCCGGATGGTCATTTTGGTGGACGACGCCGACCGGGAGAACGAAGGGGACCTGGTGATGGCGGCGGAGCACGTGACGCCCGAGGCGGTGAATTTCATGGCCAAGTGCGGCCGTGGATTGATCTGCGTGCCGACGACCTCCGAGCGCCTGAAGCAGCTGGGGATCGAGCAGATGGTGGTGCAGAACCGAGAGGCGCACCGGACGGATTTCCAGGTGAGCGTGGATGCGGCGTCGGGGATCACGACAGGGATCAGCGCGCCGGACCGGGCGCGGACGATCCGGGTGCTGGCGGATCCGGCGGCGGGCCCGAGCGATCTGGTGCAGCCCGGGCACGTATTTCCGCTGCGCGCGAAGCCAGGCGGGGTGCTGCAGCGGGCGGGGCACACGGAGGCGGCGGTGGACCTTATCAAGCAGGCCGGATGCCTGCCCGTGGGCATGATCTGCGAGATCATGAGCGAGGACGGATCGATGGCGCGGATGCCGGAGCTGCTTCGGTTTGCGCGGAGGCATCGGCTCAAGATCGGGGCGATCGAGGAATTGATTCAGTACCGGCGCGCCCGCGAGAAGCTGGTGGAGCGGGAGGAGATGGTGCGGATGCCGACCGATCTGGGCGATTTCGATCTATATCTATATTCGGCGCGGACCGACGGGGGTCAGCACTTGGCCTTGGTGATGGGTTCGGTGGCGGGGTCCAAACCGGTTCTGGTTCGGGTGCACAGCGAGTGTTTGACGGGGGATGTGTTCGGATCGCGGCGGTGCGACTGCGGGATGCAGCTGCGGCAAGCATTGCGTCAGATCGCCGAGGAAGGCCGCGGGGTCCTGATCTACATGCGCCAGGAGGGACGCGGGATCGGTTTGGGCGCGAAGATCCGCGCCTACAAGCTCCAGGAGAAAGGATTGGACACTGTCGAGGCCAACCTCAAGCTGGGCTATCCGATGGATCTGCGCGAATACGGTTTGGGCGCGATGATTCTGGCGGATCTGGGTGTGCGGCGGATTCGTTTATTGACCAACAACCCCCGCAAGATCGTGGGGCTCCAGGGACACGGGCTCGAGGTTGTGGAGCAGGTGCCGATCCGGGTGCCGCCGAATCCTCACAACGCGAAATATCTGGCCACCAAGCGGCTCAAGATGGGGCATCTGCTTTGACGGGGCAGCCGCATGCTGGGTGTCAGCGCCAGCGCGCGCGAAGGCGCGCCGACGTTCTTATCGGCTCGACAGAGACTACGCTGTGAGCCGATCGCCGGATGGCAGGGCGCCGGGCGCCAGCGATTCCGCCAGATCGGCCGCAAAGGCATCCACGTCCTGCTCGGTGGTGTCCCAGGAGCACATGAAGCGGCAGCCGCCCTGGCCGATGAACGTATAGAACAGCCAGCCGCGGGCGTGCATGGACTCGATGGCGGCGGGGGGGAGCTGAACGAAGACCGAATTGGCCTGCCGGGGGAACAGCACCTGAAGGCCGGGGAGGGCGCGGATCTTTTCATGGAGCCGGGCGGCCATGCGGTTGGCGTGGGCAGCATGGCGGAGCCACGCGCGGTCCTCGAGCATGCCGATCCAGGGGGCGGCGAGGAACCGCATTTTGGACGCGAGCTGGCCGGCCTGTTTGCATCGGTAATCGAATTCGGCGGCCATGTGGGGATCAAAGAAGACCACGGCTTCTCCGAGGGGCATGCCGTTCTTGGTGCCGCCGAGGCAGAGGACATCGACGCCGGCCTGCCAGGAGATTGTCTTGGGAGCGACCCCGAGCTCGGCGACTGCGTTGGTGAAGCGGGCGCCGTCCATATGGACCCGGAGGCCAAGGGCGCGGGCGCGATCCCCGAGAGCGCGGAGCTCGTCGACGGAGTAGACGGTGCCCAGCTCGGTCGCCTGGGTGATGCTCAGGACCTTGGGTTTCGGATAATGGATGTCGGAGCGGCGGCGGACCATGCGCTCGAGGGCGGCGGGTTCGAGCTTGCCATCGGGGCCGGGCACGAGGAGGACCTTGGTCCCATTGGAGAAGAACTCGGGGGCGCCGCACTCGTCGGTTTCGATGTGGGCGATATCGTGGCAGAGGATGCTGTGGAAGGAGTGGCAGAGGGAAGCCAGGGCGAGCGAGTTGGCGGCGGTGCCGTTGAAGACGAAGAAGACCTCGCACTGGGTTTCGAAGAGGTCGCGGATCCGGTCGGAGGCCTGATCGGTCCAGGGGTCATCGCCGTAGCTGCGGGCATGGCTGCGGTTGGCGGCGGCGAGAGCTTCCCAGGCTTCGGGGCAGATCCCGGCGTAGTTGTCGCTGGCGAACTGGCGGCGGATCTTGATATCGGGGTTCATGATGTGCATCGGTGGCCGGCGCGCGAGGCAGGCCTACGGCGGCTTTTGTATACGCTGCGGGGAAATAATGCAACGGGAAGGCCTATGGGACACGATTGATCGTGCCATTCCGGATGGCCTGGGGTAGAGTGCGCGCCATGAACGTGCTGGTCACTGGCGGGGCGGGGTATATCGGATCGGTGTGCGTCGAGGTTCTGCTCGATGCGGGCCATGAGGTCGCCGTGTTCGACAATCTGGCCGAGGGTCATCGGTCGGCGGTGGATCCGCGGGCGCGGTTCATCGTGGGCTGTCTGAGCGACCGGGAGGAGGCGGCGGCGGCGCTCCGGTCGAGCCGGGCGGAAGCGGTCATCCATTTTGCCGCCTCCGCCCTGGTGGGAGAATCGATGAAGAATCCGGGCAAATATTTCCGCAACAACGTCGCCCATGGGCTGAACCTGCTCGAAGCCATGGTCGAAACGGGGGCGCGGAAGGTGGTGTTCAGCTCGACCTGTGCGACCTATGGGATGCCGGATCGCGTGCCGATTGGCGAGGAGACCCCGCAGCGGCCGATCAATCCCTACGGGGAATCGAAGCGGATGTTCGAGCGGGTGCTCGAGTGGTATCGCCAGATTCACGGGCTCGAGTATGTGGCGTTCCGGTATTTCAACGCGGCGGGTGCGACTGCGCGCTGCGGGGAGCATCATCGGCTGGAGACCCATCTGATCCCCCGGATTTTGGGAGTGGCGCTGGGGCAGGCGCCGGCGGCGGAAGTCTACGGCGTGGATTATCCCACGCCGGATGGCACGTGCGTGCGGGATTACATCCACGTGGTGGATCTGGCGGATGCGCACGTCCGGGCGATGGGGTCGGGGCCGAGCGGGTTTTACAATCTGGGCAACGGGGACGGGTATTCAGTGCGGGAGGTGATTCGGGCATGCGAGAGGGTGACGGGGCGGACGATCCCGGTGGTGGAGAAGCCGCGCCGGCCCGGGGATCCTCCCGTGCTGGTGGCCGCCGCCGAGAAGGCCAAGGCCGACCTGGGCTGGCGGCCGATGCATCCGAGCCTGGATGAGATCGTGGCCTCCGCGTGGCGCTGGCGCCGGGATCACCCGCGGGGCTACGAAGATTAGTCGGATGGGGGGGGATCGCGGCGGAGGAACGCATGGCGGAGGCGATGCGAGGCGAGAAAACCGCTCGCCAGGGCAACGCCACCGCAGAGGAGATAGGGGAGGGTCGGATGCCATTCGAACAGCCCGCTGGCGAACAGGGGTCCCAGGATCCGGGCCAGGCTGCCGGCGCTCTGGGCGACGCCCAGGTTGGCCCCCTGCTCGCGCTCCGAGGTGAACATCGAGATGAGGCCGAAGATGGGGGGGCGATTGATGCCCGAACCCAAGGCCAGCAGCGCCAGCGCGCCCAGCAGCGCGGGCAGCGAACGCGCGAACGGCAAGCCGATCAGGCTCGCTCCGATGACCGCGAAGCTGACGGCGATGAGGCGCGGTTCGCCCAGGCGATGGACCAGGCGGCGAATGAGGCCGCCCTGGATGAGGGCCGAGAGAACGCCGCTGAAGGCGAACAGATAACTGACATGGACCTCGTCGAAATGGAAGGTATGCTCGACCAGGAGGGCGAGGGTGGTCTCATAGCACGCGAAACAGAACGTAGCCAGGAAGAACAGCCCGATCAACAAGCCCACACCCGGCTGGGCCAGCGTATGGGTCCACTGGCTGATCCGAGGGCGCGGGGGCACGTGGTCGGAGGATGGGCGGCGGCTCTCCGGCAGGACGAGGCAGGCGAGGAGGAAGTTGGCGGTGCAGAGGGCGACGGCGACCCAGCCGGGAGCCGCCAGGCCGTAGGGCCGGCTCAATCCTCCGAGCAAGGGGCCGAAGATGAAGCCCAGGCCGAATGCCATGCCGACCAGGCCCATTCGCGCCGAGCGCTGTTCGGGCGGGGTGATGTCGGCGATGTAGGCCTGGACGACATTGATGTTGCCGCCGCAGGCGCCGGCGAAGCCGCGGGACAACAGGAGCAGCCAGAGCCCGTGCCGGCCGCCGAGGGCCGAAGCCCACGTGAAGATGCCATAGGCGATGGCGCCGCCCGCCAGGCTGATGAGCAGGACGGGGCGGCGCCCGATCCGGTCGGACAATCGTCCCCAGTAGGGGGAGAAGAGAAACTGCATGACGGAGAACGATGCGATGATCAGCCCGATCGTCACTCCGGAAGCGCCGAACCGCTGGCTATACAGGGGGAGCAGAGGCATCACGATCCCGAATCCGATCAGGTCAATGAACACCGTCAGGAAAATGACCAGCAGCGAAGGTCTTTTCATGCGGCGTGGAGATCGGATCAGGCGCCGATGGCCGCGGCGGGGGTGGGCGAAGTTGGCGCGCCGGCGCTGGGGCCCACGCGCAAGTCCGGCCGGCGGGCGGGATGGCAGGGTGCGGTGGCAGCGGCCGGGCGCGGGGCGGTGGGGGCTGGTTTCACGGTTGAGCCGGCTCGATGAACGCGTGGCCGATGGCGCGTTCGAGCCGGGCGCGGGCGACGGCGTAATCGCGAAGGGACTGGAAGTGGGTGGTGCGGGCTTCGGTGAGCGAGGTTTCGGCGTCGAGCAGATCGAGCTGGGTGCCGGTGCCGGCTTCGCTGCGGGCCTGGGCCAGCCGCAGGGCTTCCTCGGCGAGCAGCGTGACGTTCTGCTGCGCCTCGAGGACCTCGCGGGACTCGATGAAATTGGAATAGGCGGTGCGCACCTCGAGCTCGATGCGCCGCGCGGTGTCCTCCAGATCCACTTGCGCCTTGCGCTCGAGGGCTTTGGCCTCGTCGACTTTGCCCTTGGTATAGAGCCCGTCAAAAATGTCCCAGGAACCTTCGACGCCGACGGCCCAGCCGTGGACCGACACCGACAGATCCGAAGCGAAGCTCGAGTTGCGCCCCGAGTATCCAGCGAAGCCCTGGATGCGCGGGAGGTAGCCGGCGCGGGCGGAGCGGACGGCTTCGGTGCGGATCTGCTCGAGTTTTTGGAGGGCGGCGAGCTCGGGTCGGCGCTGGAGGGCCTGGGCGATGGCATCGGGCAGCTGGATCGGATAGGGGAGGTATTCGAGCCGGCCCGTGAGCTGGAGAGGGAGGTCTTCGAGGACCTCGCGGGGGAGGTTGTGGCCGAGGGCGTTGGACAGGTTGTTTTTCGCGATGCGATAGGCGTTGCGGGCCCGGATGAGCCGGGGCATGGCGTTGGTCAGCTCGACGCCGGCGCGGAGGAAATTGAAGCGGGGAACGGTGCCGGCCTCGTAGCGGCTGCGGGTATCGGTGAGCTCCTTGCGGAGGAGCTCGATGGAGGCCTCCTGGACCTGGATCTGGTTGGTGGCGGACAGGACGTCGAAAAAGGCGGTGCGCACTTCGAGAATGGTGTCGGCGACGATGGCCTGGTGGCGGAGGATGGCCTGCTCGCGCGTGAGACGCGCGCTGCGGACGGCGGCGGCCATGCGGCCGCCTTCGAAGATGGACTGCACAACCTGGACGCCGCCGTTCCAGGTCTCGGTCGGAGCGCGGAAGGCCCCGCTCATGGAGGATCCGCCGGGGATGCCTGAGAGATCCGGCACCTCGATCAGGCCGTCGTCGATCGTCTGGAACTTGCCGACGGCGATGACTTTGGGGATGGCGATGGCACGGGTTTGGACGGCGACGCCATACGCGGCCTGGAGGTCGCTCTGGGAGCGCAGGATGGCGCTGTTCCGCTCCAGGGCGATATCGAGGCAATCCTGCAGCGAGAGCGGGCGGGAGAGCCAGTTCGAAGAGAGATTCGCCGGTTCGATCGTCGAGGCGGCTTCCGCGGCGCGGCCTGGGAAACTGTCCGAGATGCCCGCGAGAATTCCCCCTGCAACCGCCAGGACAAGAACCGATCCGATCGAGCGCATGAAACCAATCCTAACGACAACCCAATCGCCAGGCAACAAGTGTATGGCGCAGAGTGCGACTGAAATGTGTATCCGCTATCTGCATCGCCATCGTGATCCCGCCGTGCGCCGGAAATTCCTTTTTCCGGGGGCGTCGATCCCTTAACCTGCGGCGGGCATGGATCGGCCCGAGCCACGATTGTCTGCGGGGGCGTGGGAGTGGGGACGACCTTGATTGCCATGCCAGTCCCGGGACCGATGAGAGCATGAAAACGAGCAAGCGTCCGCCAGACGGTTTGCCGCACAGGCTGCCGTTGGCAAGCGTATGAAGCTGGCCTTTCTGACCCACGAACCGTTCTATCCGCCGTCAGGGGGCGGGTCTGCCGAGGCCATCTACCTGGTGGAAGAGTGGGTGCGCCGGGGACACCAGGTGCACGTGTTCTGCCCGGCCGTCATGGACCCTCACGGCGTGCGCGATCGGTTCGGGGTGGCGCTGCACCAGTTCACGGCATGGCCGATGGGGCGAGCCACCGCATGGCGGAACCTGAAGTACCTGCTCTATCCGTTCGCCCTGCAGCGAATGGTCGAGGAGGCGGCGATGGCGGTGCCGTTCGACCTGGTATTTGCCCAGCACTCGATCGCAGCGGTGACGGCAGGGCGGTTGAAACGGCGGCTGGGGTTGCCGGTGGCGATGAATTTTCTGGATTACTTGACCGCGTTTTTGGAGACATGGCCGTGGTATCTGGCGCCGGGCTGGCTGGTCAAACGGCTCGAGCGGTTCGAGGTCCGGCTGCCGAGCCGGCAGGGCGCCGATGGCATTCTGACCGTGTCGGACGAACTGGCCGACCAGTTCGTCCGCGAGGGGTATCCCCGGGAACGAGTCCGGCCGATCTATTTCGGGTTCGATCGCCGGTTGTTTTCGCGGCGGAAGCCGGCGGGCCCGTCGACGGCGGGGCAGGGGCCCGTGGTGGCGATGCATGGCTCGCTGGATTGGCATCATCTGGGCCGCATCGCGGTGGAGACGGTGGCTGCCGTGGCGCGGCAGCGGCCGGACGCGCGGTTTCGGTTCGTCGGGCCGCCGACGGCTGCGCGGCAGCGATTCGAGCGGGAGGTCTTGCGCCAGGTTCCAGGCGCGAGGATCGAGACGATCGATTTCGTGCCCTACGCGCAGGTCGCCGATCATTTGGCGGACGCGGCAGTGGGGCTGGTGCCGTATGAAGAGTCGACGGGCGTGCATTGCGCGTTTGTGGCCAAGGCGGTCGAGTATCTGGCGCTAGGGATCCCCACGGCATGCACGGCGCTTCGGGGGCTGCGGCGGTATTTTGCCGACGAGCCACTGATCCGGTTTGCGGAGTTCAGCGGCGAGGCGCTCGGGGCCGAGGTGATCCGCTGGCTCGACGAGCCGGCGGCGAATCGGGCGGCATGGGGCGAGGCGGCGGCGGCACGGATGGTGCGCGAGCTGGATTGGGAGCCGATCGCGCGGCGAACCGCCGATTTCGTCGAGGCGATCCTGGCGCAGGCGCCGCCTCGAGGGCGCGCTGGCTCGGCGGCGGCGGGCGATGCGGGCCGATCCGGTGCGGGGGGCTCATGAGCGTCTCGAGCGCCATGGTCTCGTTCTTCCGCCAGGGCAGCTGGATGGTCGTGGCGACGGTGGGCAGCGGCGTCTTCATGTCGGCCGTGCACGTCGTAGCCGCCTCGATGGAGAAGGCCGAATACGGCGTGTTTTTCGCCCTGCTGCGAGTGTTTCTGTTGATGGGGATCCCCGCGTTGGGGCTGCAGACGGTCTTTGCGCAACAGGCGGCGGCGGCGCACACCGAGGCGCAGGATCGCGAGCTGGCGCAGACGACCCGGGCGGTGTTGCGGGTGACGTTCCTGGTCTGGCTGGGGATGGCGGCGATGGCGGCCGCATCGAGCCCGGCATTGCTGCGGCAGCTCAAGATCGGCAATCCGATGGCGTTGTGGCTGACGGTCGGATTGGGGCTGTCCGCGCTTTGGCTGCCGGTGCTCAAGGGGCTTCTCCAGGGGCGCCAGGCCTTCACCGGTCTGGGCGGGGTGATGATTCTTGACGGGGTGGGCCGGTTCCTGGCGGTGATGGTGATCGTGCTGGGATTCGGCGGGCAGGCGGCCGGGGGATTGCTGGGAGCGCTTCTGGGCCAGTGGCTGGCGATCCTGGCGGCGGCCTGGCTCACTCGACATTGGTGGCGAGGAGCAGGCGCGCCGTTCCTGTGGCGGCCGTGGCTGCGGAGAGTCGTGCCGCTGACCCTGGGACCGGGCGCGGTGCTGGTCATGTGCAACACGGATATTCTCATGGTCCAGGCCGTGTTTTCCGAGCAGGAGACACCCTATTACATGGCCGGCGCCATGGTGGGTTTCGCGCTGGTCCAATTCTCCACCCCTTTGGCGGCGGTGATGTTTCCCAAGCTGGTGCGCAGCCGGGCCCGAGCCGAACGCAGCGACGCGATGCAGTGGACGCTGATCTCGACATTTGCAATGGGGGCCCTGGCCGCCATCGGCTGCACGCTTCTCCCCGAGCTGCCGTTGCAGGTGCTTTATTTTCGAAACCCGGACTTCATAAAGGCGGCGCCGCTGGTGCCGTGGTTCGCCTGGGGGATGCTGATGGTGACGCTGGCCAATGTGCTGATCAACAATCTCCTGGCGGCGGGGCGTTATCGCGTGGTTCCTTGGCTGGTGCTATTGGCGGGCGCATACGTCGCGGCGCTGCTCGGGTGCCGGGGCTATCTCGCAGAGCTGGAGACCGCGGCGGCCTTCGGGACCGTGGTCCGGATCCTGACCGGATTCAGCACGCTGCTGTTCGCGATGGTGGCATGGTTCACGTGGGGCGGCCCGCGGGCCGCGGCCGATCACCGATCGGAGGAGAGGCCCGCGCCGGCTCGGGGCTGAAGGATTCGAGCGAGAAGATCAGGGAATTCGGGGACACGCTCGAGGCGGGGGTATCGAGGGCCGTCGAAGCAGTCAAGGCGGCGGGTGAGAAAGGAGTCTCCATTCTCGACCAGCAGCTCGATGGGAAGGCGCCGTCGGCTGGCGGAGAGGAGGGCGTCGGCGAGGCGGGTTTTGGACCAGCGGCGGCCATCGATGCCGAGGATCGCCATGCCGGGCGCGATGCCGGCCTGGTCGGCCGGCGATTCGGGGATGACATCTCTGACCTGGCCGCTGGGATCGAGCAGAAGGCCGATGGAAAAAGTGGCGTTCACCTCGGACTCGGCGGTTTCGAGCGCGGTGAAGATTTCGGGAGGGGAATGGGTGAAGGCGAGCATCCAGCCGGCGGTTCGGAGGTCATCCAGCGGCAGATGCGGCTGGGGTGACTCGACGCGGTCCCGAAAGAACCCGCGCCAATCGGATGGGGCGAGATCCTCGAGGCGCCCGATCACGTCCTCGAGGGTATAAGGGAGCACGGGGGGCGAGCTCGGCGCGCGGCCAAAGAAGCGGCGGCAGAAATCGTCGAGAGATCGCTGGTGATGGGTGAGTTGCCGGAGCCGGACATCGACGGCGAGCCAGGTCAGAGCGCCCTCCTGGTAGAAATCGACGCCGCGGCGGCGGGCGGCCCAGGCCTGGCCAGCACGGAAGAGGATCGGAGCGGCGGCGGCGGTGTCTTCGAGCGTGCGCCAGGCGCGGCCGCGGCGGTGTTCGAGCGTGGCGGCGGCGAGGGCGAGCCGGTCGCGGGCGGTTTCGGGCGACCAGAGGCCGGAGCGCGCGGTGAGAACGTAAGTCAGGTAGCTGGTCAGGCCCTCGTAGATCCAGAGGAGCCGGGTATCGAGCGGCGCGTTGTAGCTGGCGCGGAGCATGCCCGCGGGCAGACGGTATTTGCCGTTCCAGGCATGGATCATCTCGTGGGGGAGCAAGCTGATCTGCGCCAGGCGAAGCGACGGATCGACCAGAGAGCGCTCGGGCATCCGGATATCGGTCGATTCCTGGTGCTCGAGTCCGGACATCTGGCCGAACTGATCGCTGAGGGCGAGGAGGAAATGGTAATGGCGATAGGGCCTGGAACCGAACAGGGATCCGGTCTGATGGACCAGGCGGCGGAGAGCCTCAACATCCTCGAGGCGGATTTCGAGGGCTGCTTCGCTGTCGGCCGCCAAGTGGAGGCGATGAGGAATCTGGCCGGCAGGGGCGAGGTCGACGGCGCGGAAGCCGGTGCCGGCCAGAACCGGCGAATCGACCAGGATCGTGAGCGGGACGGGATCGAACTCGACCCGGTCCGGCGTTTGATCGCGGACCGTCAGGGCGGTTCCGAACCGCCATCCGGGAGGAAGCCGGAGCGCGGGCGCGAATGAGATGGAAGCGGCCGGCGGTTGGGCCGGGTATAAGAGCATCAGATTCCAGTTCAACATGGCCAGGTTCGGGGAAGTCGAAGGGCCTGCCGTGAAGCCGGGTCGGCCGGGGAGCACGACCTCGAAATCCAGATCGACCGATTGGGCATCCGGGGGGACGAGGATCCGGATTCGGAAAGGATCCAGTGGATCGCGTTTCCAATCGAGGAATTGGCTCCGGCTGGAAGGCCGGAAGGATACCAGGTCGGCTGCGGGGCCATTGGGCGCGTGTTCGCCGGGGATCCATTGCGGGTAGAGAAGCTCGAGCGATCCGGGTTGGGCCGGGCACGTTTGGCGGACCCGGATGATGCGCTGGGGCGCTTGCCGGGCATCGACTTCGATCCGATGCGGGGAGGAGGATGGGGATGGCGGGGGTGCGGCCAGGAGGGGGATGCATCCGGCCAGGAACCACGCGGCGGGCGGGATCCGCGTGGATCGGACGATGGCGATCAGCAGGTGGTGGCGTCCAGCATCGTGGATTCGGGGACGGCGGCAGGGATCATCCCTTCGATCGTTGGTTGGGCGCATAAAGAGAGGAGGCTCATGGGGTGGTGAAGAGGAAATCGCCGCTCATGCCGGGAGGAAGCGGAGGCAGTTTTTCGACGAGTTCGCGCCAGAGCTGGCGTTCCTCTGGGGACATGGTTTTCCAGCGTTCGGCGTTTTGGAAGAAGCGCTCGCGTTCGGGCGGGGAGAGGGCGACGAACTTCTCGAACGCGATGACATATTGGCGGCGCTGGTCAGGGGGCAGTCGGGGCAGGGCTTCGAGGACCGGCTGGACCCGGACCAGCTCGGTTTCGGAGAGCGATTCGAGGACTTTTTGGCGGGCATCGGGGCCGAGTTGGAAAAAGCGGTTGATGCCATTGGCATGGAGTTGGCGCTGCTCCGGGGAAAGGGATTGCCAGCGGCGAAAGCCCTCTTCGAGCTGGCGGCGGCGATCGGAAGGCAGGCGGGCGAACCAGGCCTGTTGCTGGGCAGGGGAGATCGTGTCCAGCTGGACAAAATAGTGGCGGGTGGACTCGTTCTCGAGCACCTCCTTTTGCAGGTCGGACGGGAGCAGGTCCCACTCGATGAGCCGCTGATCTACAAGGTCGCGATAATCCCGCGGGACGAGGCTCAAGCCATGAGCGCGCTGTTCCCGGGGCATCCGCATCAAGGGCAGGAGATGATAGCGGAGCTCGAGCGTTCGCAGGCGAAGCTCGCGCTCGTCGGGAGGCAGTCCGTCGTACTCGACGAGCTTGGATCGCAACGGTTGAATTCGTCCCGGCCAGCGCTGTTCGAGGATCCGTTCGCGCTCGGCGGGGCTGGCGCGCAGGAGCTGGCGGAATTCGTCGATCGGAGAGGGATGATCGCCAGAGGAGGAGGGGGGGGCTGGGGGCGCAGCCGGGATTGAGTTCGAAGCGGGCGCGGGCGGCAGTGGATCAGGTTGGGATGCGAGCGGCATGGCGGCGATCGATCCCGCCAGACCGGCCAGGATCGAACAAAGGCGCTGGCGGCGAGCCGTGGCGCGCGCGGCGCGGGCCGGTGATGCGCCATCTGGGTCGGGCAATTTCTTGAGCGATTCCAGCGGCATGGGGCAGTGCAATCCTGGATCTACTCGAGGGCGGCGAGGAGCTCCTCATCCACGGGAACCGCGGCGCGATCGAGACGGCGGATGACGTCGAAGTCCGACAGAAGATCGAGGGAGAGGGGAAAGTCCGATATTTGGGCGACGCCGCGGGCGATCTCGACTCGAGTCTGCGATTGGTGGTGGCGATAGCCGATGAAGGTGGCGGAGGCCAGGACGATGGCAGCCGCTGCGGGGGCGGCGGCCCAGCGGAGCGGAGGCCGCCAGAGCCGCCAAAGCCGCCAGAGGCCCAGCCGATCGAATCGGCGCGAGCGAACCGGGGGGGGGCGATCGATGGCGGCGAGGATCTTCGGGACGAAACCGGGGGATACAGGTGGATCAGGAAGCTGGCGGAGCCATTGACCGACATGGAGATCGGCCTCCCATTGGGTCCGTTGCTCGGGATGCTCCGCCAGCCAGGATTCGAGCTGGCGGATCTCCTCGGCCGACGGCGCCCGACGAAGGCTGTCGTCCCGCAATGTCTCGAGATGGCCGGGCATGGCATTCATGACGGTCTGTTAGGATGAAAACCGGGTGGGGATCAAAGTTGCGGGTTTGTCGAATCGGGCAGGTGGATCGGGCGAGGCCAATCTCCCGAGCGCAGGTAGGGTTTCAGCTGCTGTTTGAGCGTCTCCCGGGCGCGGTGGATGAGAGATTTGGTGGCAGGCACGGTCGTATGGAGGATTTGGGCGATATCTTCGTAGGGCAGTTCCTGGTCCCGCAGCAGGAGCAGGGCCGATCGCTGGATTTCCGGGAGGCCGGCCAGCGCCAGTTCGATGGCGGCGTTGAGCTCCTGCCGGAGGAGGGCTTGGGGCGCCAGCACGGCGTGAGGATCGGGGTTTTGGACGGGAGAATGGCCCGTGTCGCCGGGCGCGGCTGAATCGAGGGGATCGGCCGGGTGGCGGGCGCGGCGCCGGAGCTCGTTGAGGCAGAGGTTGCGGGCGATGGTGTAGAGCCAGGTGGAGAATCGGGCGGTCGCCCGGTATCGCTGGGCCGATTTGAATGCCTGGAGGAAGACGTTCTGGGCAATGTCTTCGGCCTCGTCGGGGTCGCGGAGCGTTCGGCGGACCAAGTTGACGATCGGCTGCTGGTATTTCTCGACCAGGAGAGCGAATGCCGCTCGATCGCCGCGCTTGGCGCGCAGCATCAATTCCGCATCTGGATCAGGGACGGATCCCATGGTAGCAAGGCCGACACCCGGGAGGCGCGGGCACATCGATCCCTTCGCGAGCCGGCAGGAGGCGGTCGCGGGGCCGACGGCGGCAGTGCGGGCCAGTCAGGCGCACGCCGGACGATACTACAAACACCGGGGGACCAGCAAGGGTTGCCGCCAAATCGTCGTTTGCATTTTCGCGGAATTGGGACTTAAGCTCGCGCGTGCAGCGGATCCTGGAAAAGATCGAGGCGAGCGCGGCGGCGCGGCTGGTGCTGCCGCCGGGCCGTCCGCCCGCGGCGGAGCTGGCCAGGTATCGCGCGTATCTCAAGGTGGAGAACCAGCGGCTGAAGATCCTGCATCGGAGCGGATCGGGCGGGCGGAGGGTTTGCGAGGCGCGGGCGCTGGTCATCGACAGGCTGCTTGCGCATCTGCTGGGGGGGCTGGAGGGGTGCCAGCCGGCGGGGATGCGGATGCCGCCGCTGGCGATCGTGGCCGTGGGCGGCTACGGCCGCCGGGAGCTCAATCCGCACAGCGACATCGACGTGATGTTTCTCCACGATGGCGAGGTCGCCCCGGGAGGGCGGCATCGGGAGGGGATGTCGCGGCTCACCGAAACGATGCTCGTGCTGCTGTTCGATCTGGGATTCAAGGTGGGGCATTCGGTTCGGACGGTGAAGGATTGCGTCCATGTGGCCAATCAGGACATGCAATCGAAGACCTCGCTGATCGAGGCCCGCTGGGTGGCCGGGCAGCCCGATTTGTTCGAGCGGATGGAGCGGGCGGTGCTCACACACTGCGTCCGCAAGCACGAGGCCGAATACATCGCGGCGCGGCTGAAGGACCAGGCAGCGCGCCGCGCCAAGTACGGGGATTCGGCGACCATGCAGGAGCCGAACGTCAAGAATGGCTGCGGGGGGCTGCGCGATCTTCAGAATCTGCTGTGGATGGCGTTCTTCAAGCACCGGGTGCGAGCGCTGGCGGACCTCGAGGCGCGAGGGTTGATCAATCCCGACGAGCGAAGGCAGCTGGAAAACGCCTACGATTTTCTGCTCCGGATCCGGAACGAGCTGCATTACCAGACGGACCGCGCGGTGGATGTGCTGATGAAATCGCTGCAGCCGGGGATCGCGCTGAGCCTGGGGTTCGCTGACCGGTCGCCGATGAAGCGCGTCGAGCGTTTCATGCGGCTGGTCTACACGCACATGCGCCGGATCTACCTGCTGACCCGCACGCTCGAGCAGCGGCTGGCGCTCGAGACGGAGGGGAGGCCGGCCTTTCAGTGGCGGCGGCTGTTTCCGGGCAGGCCGCCGGCGCCGCCGCGAGACGGATTCCAATGGGTGGACGGAGAAATCCGCGCGGTGTCGGACGAGGTGTTTCGGGAGGAGCCGGCCCGTTTGATGCGGGTTTTTCTTTATCTGCAGCAGCGCGGGCTCCGGCTCCATCCGGACCTGGCGCAGCTCATCCGCCATGAACTGCGGCGGGTCGACCGCGATTTCCGAAAGGACGCGCATGTGCGGGACACGTTTCTGGAGATCCTGAGCCAGAGGGGGCGGGTGGCGCCGGTGCTGCGGGCCATGCACGAGGTCGATCTGCTGGGACGCTACCTGCCCGAGTTCGGCAAGCTGACATGCCTGGTGCAGCACGAGTTTTTTCACCGCTACACGGCGGACGAGCATACCCTGGTCGGGATCGAGATGCTGGACCAGGTGTGGACCGCGACGCGGGCGCCTTTCGAGCATTTCCGGGAAATCTTTCGGAAGATCGAGCATCCGCATCTGCTCTACCTGGCGCTGCTGCTGCACGATGCCGGGAAAGCGGCGGCATCGCGCCGGCATGCGGCCGACAGCGCGAAGCTGGCCATGCGCGCGGCGCGCCGGCTCGATCTGGAGGCGGAGGCCGCCGCCACCCTCGAGCGCCTCGTCGAGCATCACCTGGCGATGATCCAGATGTCCCAGCGGCATGACCTGGACGATCCGGGCGTGGCGCGCAAGCTGGCGCGCGAGGTGGGGACGCTCGAAAACCTCAACTTGCTGCTGCTTCTGACCTTTGCGGATTCCCTGGGGACCAGCGCGGCTCAGTGGAGCGATTTCAAGGAGACGCTGCTCTGGACGCTCTACCAGCGAACGGCTGACGTGTTGGCGGGGGTGGAAACGGCAAGAGCCGATGTGCGGCGCCGCGAGGAGCTGGCGGCTGAGGTCCGGCGGTTGGCGGCCGGGTCCGTGCCGGAGGAGGAAATCGCCGCGCATTTCGCCGGCCTGCCACCCCGCTATTTCCGGATCCGATCGGCGGCGGAGATCGCCGCCGACGCGGGGTTGGCGCACCGGTTTTTCGCCATGCTGCAGACCCACGGCCGCCACGCGTTGGAGCCGCAGGTGGCATGGCAGGACGAGCCCGATCGCGGCTACGCGGTGCTCAAGGTCTGCACGTGGGATCGGGCGGGGCTTTTCAGCCGGATCGCCGGGTCCCTGACCGCGGCGGGTTTGAACATCCTCAGCGCCCAGATCTTTTCCCGGTCGGACGGCGTGATTCTGGACCTGTTTTACGTCTGTGACGCCCGGACGGGCGCGCTGCCGCAGGCCGCAGCCCGGGCTCGCGTCGAGGAGGTGCTCCAGGGAGCGCTGTTGGGCGACGTGGACGTGGGCGCGCTGGTGGGTCGGGCCAAGCGCGAGGCCCCGCTCCTGCCGTACCTCGAGGGCGAGCGGCTTCCAACCCGGGTGCGTTTCGACACGACGACGTCCGATACGCGGACGGCGATCGAGGTGCAGAGCGAGGACCGGGTCGGGCTGTTGTATTCGCTGGTCCGGACATTGAGCGATCTGGGTCTGGACATATCGACGGCCAAGATCTGCACCGAGAATGGAGCCGCGATCGACACGTTCTACGTGAGCGATGCGAAGGAGGAGAAGGTGACGGATCCAGCCCGGTGGGCGCAGATCGAGCGCGGATTGACCGAGGCCATCTGTTCGTTGGATGGCGGGAGGCCATCGTCCGCATGAAAACGCTGCAGGGATATCTGATCCGCCAGGTGGTGGTGGCTTTAGCCATGTCGGTGGGTGTGTTCACCTTGATCCTCCTCCTGGGCAACGTCCTGAAGGAGGTGTTGGCGATGCTGGTCAACCGGCAGGCCACCCTGGGGGTCGTGGCGCAGGCGGTTGGATTGCTGGTGCCATTCGTGCTGGTGTATGCGCTGCCGATGGGCATGTTGACGGCCACGCTGCTGGTGTTCGGCCGGTTCAGCGCCGATCAGGAGCTGACGGCGGTGCGCGCCAACGGGGTGAGCCTGACGGCGCTGATCACGCCGGTGCTCCTCTTGTCGGTGGCGCTGAGCCTTGTCTGCGCGGCCATCAACCTCGAGCTGGCCCAGCGCTGCCGCCACGCCTACAAGGAGCTCGTCAACCGGTTTCGAACCCAGGTGGACGCCCTCGCGCTCGCCGAAGGACGATTTCTGACCGATCAGAAGAAGTTCTATCTCTACATCGGGAGAATCCGAGGCACCAATCTCGAGAACATTTTGCTGTCCCAGCTCGACCAGGGCCGGGTGGTGCAGCGGGTTCGAGCCTCGGGCGGCTCCTATGGATGGGGCGATGCTGCGGGGGATGCCCAGCCGCAGCTCGAGCTGCTGCTGACCAACGTCTGGGGCCTCCATTACTCGACGAACGCCGCCGGCGAGGGCGGCCAGTGGAATCCGGTGATCATGGAGGAGTGGCCTCTGACGGTGCCCTTCGGCGGATCCGGCAGCCAGCGGCGTGCGCCACGGTATTCGGAGATGACTTTTCGGCAGCTCTGGAGGGAGAAGCGCGAGCTCGATCGGCAGGGCGTGGACGCCACGCCGGTCGAGGTTCAGCTGCACCGGCAGGCGGCCTTCTCGTTTGCGTGCATCGGGTTCACCCTCCTGGGGATACCGCTGGGCATCCGGGCGCACCGGCGGGAGACGAGCGTGGGTGTAGCCCTGGCCATCGTGCTGGTGCTGGTCTATTACAGCTTCATGGTGTTGGGCCAATCGCTCCAGACGCGCGCGGAATGGGCGCCGCAACTCATCCTTTGGCTGCCCAACTTCATCTTCCAGGCGGTGGGTGTGGTCCTGCTTTGGCGGGCCAACCGCGGAGTGTAGGCCATGGGTCAATGGGGGTTTAAATAGCTGACAATAGGCTCTTGATTTCTGGAATCAAAGCGACGTCGGGCGCCCCTCCTTCTCCCACATCACAAACTGCATGCTCAAATCCTCCCATTGCTTTCGTGGCGGCTTCGGGCCTTTGATCCATGCCACCTGGCGGCCACGCCACAGGGAATAAATGGCCGGGACAATTTCCAAGGTCAGGATGGTGCTGGTGATCAATCCGCCGATCATCGGAGCGGCGATGCGCTGGATGGCCTCCGCGCCCGCGCCATGCGCCCAGAGCGCGGGAGCGAGCCCCAGCGTAACCATGGAAACCGTCATCAGCTTGGGACGCACCCGTTGGACAGCGCCATAGGTAATGGCCTCGAACAGGTCGTGCTGCGTCTTCATCCGGCCCGCCTTTTGGTAGGCGTGGAATGCCTCGTCCAGGTAAATGATCATCACCGTCCCGGTTTGCGCGGCAAGACCCGCTAGCGCAATGATGCCGACCCAGACAGCGATGCTCAGGTTGTAGCCCATGATCCAGAGCAGCCAGATGCTCCCGGTCATGGCGAAGGGAATGGACAGCAGGATGATGAATGTTTCGGGCACGCTTTTGAAGTTCATGTAGAGCAGCACGAAGATGAGCGCCAGCGTGATCGGCACCACGACCTGGAGCCGCTCCCGCACTCGCAGCATGTGTTCGTATTGGCCCGACCACTCGAAACGATAGCCCGCGGGCAGCAGCCCAGCTTTCTCGATCTTCTCGGCTACCGCTTTCTTGGCGTCATTCACGTAGCCGCCGATGTCGCGTCCGGCCATGTCCACATACACCCAACCGGTGAGCGCGCCGTTTTCATTGCGAATGACCGGCGGGCCGGTCGCAATGCGAATGTCCGCCAAATGACCGAGGGGGATTTGACGAAGCGCGTTCCGATTTCCGGCCCAACCACCATCGGCCATCGCGTCCGCACCGCCGCTCGCGGCGGCCTCGCCCGCCGGAGCGGACATCACGGGGACGAGCACGCGTTTGAGTTTGTCCACATCATCTCGCAACTCGCGGCTGTATCGGACATTGATGGTGTAGCGCTCGCGGCCCTCGATTGTGCGTGCGATGGCCATGCCGCCAATCGAGATCTCCACTTGCATCAGCACATCCTCGACGTTCAGGCCGTAGCGGGCGATTTCGGCGCGTTGGGGGATGATGTCGATGTAATAGCCGCCCGTGGTGCGTTCAGCAAACACGCTGCGCGTCCCCGGAATCTCCCGCATCACCGATTCCAGATGTTCGCCCAGCTTGTGAATCTCTTCCAGGTCAGCCCCGAAGATTTTGATGCCCACCGGCGTGCGGATACCGGTCGTGAGCATGTCAATGCGCCCTTTGATGGGCATGGTCCACGCATTGACCTGACCGGGGATCTGGAGCGCCTCGTCCATTTCCGTGATCAGTTCGTTCCAGGTCAGAGGGCGGGCATCGGGCCAGATTTTCCGCAGACCTCTCTGGATCCACTCCGGCGTCCAGCTCGAGTACCAGCGCGGATTCGAGACATGTCGCCATTCCTTTTCCGGCTTCAGCTGGACGACGGTCTCGAACATTTCCATCGGCGCCGGATCCGTGGCGGTTTCCGAACGGCCCGCCTTGCCATGCACGGTCCGCACCTCGGGGAACTGCTTGAGGATGCGGTCCTGGATCTGCATCACGCGCGCCGCCTCGGTGACCGACATGGTGGGCAGAGCCGTAGGCATGTAGAGAATCGTCCCTTCATTGAGCGGCGGCATGAACTCCGAGCCGAGCTTCTGGTAGATTGGGTAGGAGGAACCCACCGCGATGATCGCGAGCACAATCGACAGGACCCGCCGCGTCATCAACATGCTGACCCACGGGTAATAGATGCGGTGCAGGATGCGGCTGATGGGATGTTTGTGCTCCGGAATGACTTTTGCGCCCGTCATCAGCACGATGAGCGCCGGCCCGACGGTGACGGAGAGGAATGCCGCCCAGGCCATCGTGAAGGTCTTTGTGAACGCCAGCGGCTTGAACAGCCGCCCTTCTTGCGATTCCAGCGCGAACACGGGCATGAAGCTGACGGTGATCACCAGCAGGGCAAAGAACAGCGGCTTCCCGAGCTGTTGGCACGCCTGGATGATGATCTCCTGCCTCTGGTGGCGGTTCAGCCCGGGCGGAGCGTGTTCCAAGCGCTTGTGCACATTCTCGACCATCACCACCGCCTCATCGCACAGTGCGCCGATGGCGATGGCGATGCCGGCCAGCGACATGATGTTCGCCGTCAGCCCCATGAAGTACATGGGGATGAACGCCAGCGCCACTGCGATCGGCAGCGTGACAATCGCCCGCGCCGCCCCGCCGAAGTCCAGCAGGAACACGATGACGATGATCGAAACGATGATGGACTCTTCAATGATGGCGCGCGTGAGCGTTTGGATCGAGCGATGGATCAGGTCGGACCGGTCGTAGGTCGTGACAATCTCGATGCCTTCCGGCAGCGACGGCTTGACCTCCTCCAGCTTGGCCTTGATGCGGTCGATGACCTGAAGCACGTTCTGTCCGAAACGCACCACCACGATGCCGCCGGTCGTTTCTCCTTCGCCGTTGAAGTCGCCTGCGCCCCGCCTCATCTCCGGGCCGAACGCGATGTTCCTGGCCACGTCCTTCAGCAGGACCGGAGTCCCGCGCGCATCCGCGCCCACCACGACCCACCGCAAGTCCTCGAGTGACTGGATGTAACCCTTGCCGCGAATGAGATACGTCGTTCCATTCCGTTCGAGCTCGCGTCCGCCCACGTCGTTGTTGGCGCTACGGATCGCCGACACCACTCTGCTGATGGGCACGTCGTAGGCCAGCAACCGGTCGGGATCGATCTCCACCTGGTACTGCTTCTCGAAGCCGCCGATGGTGGCCACCTCCGCGACTCCTTCCACGCTTTGAATCCAATAGCGCAAATGCCATTGCTGGAACGATCGCAAGTCCGCCAGGTCGCGCTTGCCGCTCCTGTCCACCAGCGCATATTGGAAGCCCCAGCCCACACCTGTGGCGTCCGGGCCCAGCGCGGGCGTGACCTCGGGCGGCAGGTTGTTGGCCATGCCTTGCATGTACTCGAGCACACGCGACCGCGCCCAGTAGATGTCCGTCCCATCCTTGAAAATCACATAGACGAACGAGTAACCGAAAAACGAATAACCTCGCACTGCGCGGACATTCGGTGCGCTGACGAGTTTCGTGACGATCGGGTAAGTGATTTGGTCCTCGACCAGGCTCGGGCTGCGGCCCTCCCACTGGCTGAAAACGATCACCTGCACATCCGTCAGATCGGGGATGGCATCCAGCGGCGTGTTGCGCAGGCAAAACAGGCCCCCCAGGGTGAGCGCGGCCACGAGCAGGAACACCATGAACTTGTTGCGCGCGCTCCACTCGATGACGCGCTCGATCGCCGAACCCTGGTGCGGCGCGGACGGCGTGGATGTGGCGGTATCGGACATGAGGGTGAAAGGGGATTAGTGCCTGTGTTCGCCGGCTTCGCCCATGCCGGCAATTGCCGCTTTGAGCTGGCTTTCCGAATCGACGAGAAACAGCGCCCGGGTGACGACTTGCTCGCCTTCCTTCACGCCAGAGAGCACTTCGTAATCGTCCTGGGCCCGCAAGCCCATCTTCAATTCACGCGGCTGCAAGTGCTCGTCTTCAGCGTCCACGAACGCGACAAACCGTTGTCCGGTGTCAATCACGGCGCTGGCCGGGATCAGAAGCTTCTCACCGAGCGGAACGTCGATCCCGACACTCGCCCACATGTCCGGCCGCAGCAGGCGATCGGGATTGTCCAGCTCCAGGCGCACGCGCCCTCGCCGGGTCCGCGGATCGATGTGGGGATAGAGAAACGTAATCGCCGCCGCGAACGCCTTGTTGCCCAGGTAAGGAAAAGTGACTGTCCCTGTCAGCCCCACTTTTATCAGGGGCAAGTCCGACTCGAACACCCAGGCATCCAGCCACAGGTGCGATAGGTCGGCCACCTCGTACAGCGACTCGCCCGCCATGAAGGCCTTCCCCTCGACCGCGGTCTTGGTCACGACGTGCCCCGCAATCGGCGACCGGAACAGCACTTCATCGCTGGCCGCGCCCCGCTCCTCCATCGCGCGGATTTCCTCGCCGCCGATCTCCCATAATTCGAGCCGGCGGCGCGCTGAGCCCCACAAGTTGGTGGCGGTGACGCGCTGCTCCTCGGGAGCGTCCGTATCCAGGTGCCCGAGGCCGCGCCACGCCATGAGATACTCATTCTCGGCGGAATACAGTTCCGGGCTATAGACGGCGAACAGCGGCTGGCCTTTCTCGACGGGTGCGCCGGTGAAGCTGACGTGCAGCTTGCGCAACCAGCCGCCGAATCGAGGAGCGATGCGGGCATACCGGGTTTCGTCGTGCATCACTACTGCGGTAGCGCGGATGTTCCGTGTCAGCTTGCGCTTCTCGACCTTCGAGAGCGCCAGGCCAATCGTTTGCCGCTTGTCGGCCGAGAGGCGGATGCCCACTCGGCCCGGCACGGGCGCTTCCGCTTCGCTGGATTGGCGCCCTACGTGCCCAGGAGGCGACTCTTTCTTCTCGATCAGGTTCATGCCGCACTTGGGGCAAATGCCGGGCTTGTCCTGCACGTGCTCCGCCCCCATCGGGCAGTAATACTGTCCGATTTTGACCTGCGGAAACGGGTCCGCCGTGCTCGCGGGCTTGGCTTTCTCTTCCTGGATGGGCACAAGTTTCATGCCGCAGATCGGACAATCGCCCGGCTTGTCGGCCACGAAGGTCGGGTGCATCGGGCAGTGGTATTGTTGCCTGGCCTCGGCAGCGCTGTGGCCTTCGTGATCCTTGCCGGTGCGCTTACAGCCCGCGAGCCACATGCTGCCGCCAGCCAGCAACACGCTCAGGAGCAGGAGAACGATTCGATTTCGCATAGGTCAGTTCAAGAGTTGGAGGTTAAGGGTCTGTGCAAAAATTACTTCCGATTTTGGCGGGAGCGCCGCCGGGCCAGATCTAAGGGATGATTTCTTTTCCCGAGCAGTTTGGGCGGCCGGAGTGGATTGGCGGGTTGGGGTCAGGATCGGTGCGCTCGGCGGCGGCACGCCCACGATCCGCAACGACAGTTCCGCCAGAACCAGCTCGCGACGGATGCGTGCTTCCGCTTCGGCGAGCTGCATCTCCAGGAGCGAGCGTTCGGCATCGAGCAGGTTGATGAAATCCGCCTGGCCGCTGCTGTAGGCGGAGCGGGCGACCTCCAGCGCCTGCCGCGCTTTAGGCAACAGAGAATCCGCAAGCAACTGCAGGTTGCGCGTGGCCTCGCGATCCATGAACGACTTGTCCGCGAACTCGACGGCCAATCGGATCTGTTCGGCGGATAGCCGGGCTTGCGCGGCGCTCTTAAGCGCCTGTGCCGAAGCGATCTCGGCCGCGATTTTATCGCGCCAGATCGGGAGCGTGATACCCAACGTCGGTCGCACCATCGCGGGGGACGCTTTGGCGTCGGCTTCGACACCCAGGTTGAAATCCGGCCGCTTGCTCGTGTGCGCCAGCCGGATGCCCGTCTCGGCCATACGGACCTCGGCCTCCATCGCCTTGAGCCGCGGATTGCGGGCCAGCGCGTCCGCAAAGAGCTGCTCCGAGGTCAAGTCCAACGGCGTGGTTTCAAACTGTGCCGGCATCGGCGGATCCGGCTCGTCAGCCTTCATCCCCAGCGCCGCCTTGAACCGCGCCAGCATGGAATTGCGCGAGTCGTCCAGGTTCACGATCTCCGTCTTGAGCCGGTCCTGCTCGATTTGGGCTCGCAGGACATCCTGAAGCGTGGCCTTGCCGGCTTCGACTTGGGCGCGGGCGATTTGCTGCCGTTGCCCCCATAGAGCCAACGTTTCCCGACTCACGCGCGAGCGTTCCCGCAGGAGGCACAACTGGTAATACCCCTGCTTCACCTCGAATGCGGTCTGCAGCACTGCCGCTTCAAATCCGAAGTGCTTGGCCTGGCTCTCCGCGGAAGCAGCATCGGCGCGGATGCGCAGCTTTTTCACCCACGGCAGATCGATCATCAGCCCCGGCATCAACGTCGCCACCACATCCTGGATATCCAGTTCCAGCGTCAGGCGAGGATCGGGCAGCGACCGTTCCACCGTGATGCGCTCCACCGCGGCCGCGTATTCGTAATAGGCGGCCTCGACGCGCGGCTGGTTCAGCATGGCGTAGGTCAGGAACGTTTCCAGCGCTGCGTGAGCATCGAGCGTGGGCAGTGCCGCTTTACGATCGCCGGGCCGATACATTTGCGCCACCGCCTTCCAATCGGCCCGCGATTGGCGCTCGCCTCCGGTCGGCACGCCCGTGCAGCCCGCCAAGAGCATCGCTGCGGCAACAGTTACAACCCCGGCGACGAGTCGTTGGCGTTTGCGATTTCCCACCATGGTCTGCTTCATCCGGTGTCTTTCTTGTCTCATCGCTTCTGGCGGTCGCGCTGGCCGCCCTTGAACCTGCTTACCCCGCCCCCCGCGAAATCCCTCGCCGCGGCACCCTTGGGAATCTCCAAACATGCCCTGAGGGATTTGGCCGGGACCGGTGTAATAACAGGCAGACGAATGGCGGCGAGATGAACCTCGGAGACGATTGCCAAGCCGCCCATGAGCTATTATACAGAGGGTCATAAGTCCACAACGCCGGGTCAGGGGACCTGGCCTACAGAATCGTCCAGGCCGCGTGTCCTGCCTGCGCCGCCGCGGCAGGCAAGCCTCACGCGGCGGGACTTATGACGCTGCGTATAACGTTCGCATGGCGGATCATGCGCGGTCCTGATACCCATGAATGCCGATCGACAAACACCGGAGGATGGAAGGCTCCGCGCCTTGTTGCGCGAAGCAATGCCTGCTACGCCCCTGCCGCCGCATTTCCAAGAATCCGTTTGGCGCCGTATTGAACGCGAAGAATCCCGGGCCAACCTGGCACCCACGCCCCTTGCCTGGCTCAACCAACGGATCGAGCGGCTGCTTCTCCCGCGCTTTGCCCTGGCCAGCCTGGCCCTCTTGCTGGTGGCTGGCGGACTCACGGGCTTTGTTGCCAGTGCCGGCGCAGCCAAACAGCAAGCGCAGGAGCGTTACCTGGCCGCCGTCGCACCCAATACCCTCCACTGAATCCATGCGCCGTCCGCTCATCATCTTTGCGGCCATGCTGCTCGCTGGCGCCGCCGTCTTTTTTGGAGGTCATCGCCTCGTTGCCTACTGGTGCACCAACCACATGGCCCGCTCCACGGACGATCTCGACTGGCTCCGCCTGGAGTTCCGGCTGGCCGACGCCGAGTTGAGCCGCGTCCGCCAGCTCCACGAGGGCTACCTGCCCAAGTGTCGTGAATTCTGCGAGCGCATCGACGCCCATCAGTGCGAGCTGCAGGCCCTTCTTGCATCCCCCACCAACACGCCCGCCGCTATCGAGCAGAAGCTGATCGAGATCGGGGCAGTGCGTGCGCAATGCCAGGCTGCCATGCTCCAGCATTTCCGCGACGTCAGCCAAGTCATGCCGCCCGATCAAGGCCGACGCTACCTCGCCGAGATGCAGCGTCTGACGCTGGGCTTCCACGAGCAGATCGAGCGCACCATGTCGCCCGCCGCCTCGAATCCGCATGGACACCGATAATCCCGATGCCAAGGACCGTGCGGATATGGCACGGCTGGTCGGCGGACAGGATGCCGCGCTCGACGATCTCATGGCCCGGCACGCGCCGGCGGTTTTTCGTTTTCTCTGTCGGATGCTCGGCAACGAGGACGATGCCAACGACCTCGCGCAGGACACCTTCGTTCGCGCTTATCGGGCTCGCGAGAGTTTCAAGCCGGACCAGAGGTTCAGCGCTTGGCTTTTCACCATTGCCGCCAACTTGGCGCGGAATCGACTGCGTTGGCGCTCCCGCCATCCCAGTGTTTCGCTCGATGCCGAATCCGAAACCGCAGGGCAAACCCCAGGCGACATCCTGCCATCCGGCACAGCCGCACCCGATGAGGCAACCGTTGCCACCGAGCGCGCCGAAGCAGTGCGCGCCGCCGTGCGAAACCTGCCGGAGGATCTGCGCGAAGCCATTGTGCTGTGCGAATGGGAAGAAATGTCCATCGCAGAAGCATCGGCTGTGTTGCAGGCCACACCCAAAGCCGTGGAATCCCGCCTCTACCGCGCGCGCAACCTGCTGCGCGAACTTCTCCCGAAGTGGTTGTGACGTTGGCTGGCCATTGCGGGCCGCACCAATGATGATTTCCCATACGCTGGCTTGGGCTGCAGCTCCTGTGTGATGATGCCCATGTTGTGCTCGAAGTAGACCGGGTCGTCCCCGTCGTTGCGGAAGTTGTACCAGAATGTGCGCGGCTGGATGCCCGAAACCATCGAGCAGAGGTACGTGCGCGTTTGCGGGGAAGGTTACGGCAGCAACTGCACGCGGTAGAACCGGCGCGCTGCGGTTGCCGGTGCGGGATCGGTGTGAACATGGGGCGCGGCGGTCAGGCGGAACTCAGCCAGCCTCTCCCACGCCAGCAAGTCGGACGAAAACTGCAGCTCACAGTTCCGACCGATCGTTCCCTGGATGCTGAACTGCAAAGATCCCCCAGGAACTTGGGCGGCTTCCAGACGGCACGCCTCCTGCAGGCGGAAGTCCACCCTGACGGGATAATGGTCGGAAAGGTCCTCGTGGTTGACCGGCATCTGCCAATTCCGAATCACGGTAGCATTCGTTGGCACCAGCCACGCACCGTTGCCGGATTGTTTCACGTACACGTAGTCGATCCGCTCGTGATCGGAACCATCCTTGTAAAAGTAGCGATAGAGCACGTTGTTCGTGCTGACCGTCTCTCCGCCCTCGCCCGTGCCATGGACCTTGACGTACGCGTCGACCGCCCCCGCTTGATGGAATATCTCGTTCACCAGTCCATACTCGTTGCGGTCAATATTGAAGTCGCCCATCATGATTGCCGGCGGACCGTCTTCAACATCGATGGTTGCGTCCCGGATCATCTTGATATCCTCAAAGTGCCGGAGATTTTCCCAGCCCCGGCCGTCCTCGTTGATTCTTGTGAGAAAGGCACGCCCGGGCTGACGGCGAGCCCGCGTGACATCCCAACCTTGTTCACAGCAGTTTCTCAACACAAACAGATACGGGTGGCGGTTCATTTCAAAGGACTTCACTGCCACGTACTCCGAATCCGTTCCCCACTTGTTCGTGCACAGATGAGTCCATCCTGTCGAGGGATTGGCGTTGATCCTTGAGATCCGTGCGTTGCCACCCTCCGTGAGGGCGAACAGATGGGGGGAGCCGCCCAACTGAAAGGATGCGAGGAGTGAGCCTGTCGAGTCCCAGGCGTTTGTGTGCAGGTGCGTCCAACCGGTCGAAGGATCCGCGTTGATTCTGGAAATGCGCGCCTGGTTCATCGTGTCGACGTCAAAGAGATACGGCTGGCCGTCCAGCTCAAACGAGGCGATCGCGATATTGGCCGGCTCCCACGTATTGGTACGTAGGCAGGTGGCTCCGGTGGCGGGGTCGTCGTTGATTCGAAGCACGTATGCCTTCTTTTCTTCGCGGTCGAGCCCCAACACATACGGATGGCCTCCTACCTTGAACGCAGTGATCGTTTCGGCCCTGATGGGGATATTGCTGCACACCGTGGTCCAGCCGGTCGCCAGGTCGTCGTTGATGCGGCTCACAGTCGCGCTGCCATTCGTTCCAAGGCCAAATAGAAACGGGTCCCCCCCCATCTCAAAGGATGCGGCCGCCGCACAGTCGGGCGCTGCGACGACGGGGGAAACGTGCTTCCATCCCGCTCCGTAATCAGTGGCTTGTGCCGCGGGATTGAAATAGCTGTAATCCTCAAACCGGGTGATCTGTCCCTGGCACTGTTTGTTGATCGCAACCATGAAGGCCTGCCCACCATGTTGAAAGGTCGTCATGGCATCGGCGACGTAGTCGTTTCCCCATTCGCCAAAGTAATCGTCCCAGCCGCACAGGGCATGGCTGACACCGATCCGGATCGGCGTCCCGCCTACGTCCACATGGGCCGTCAAAACGCCTTTGTCAGCCCAGGTATCCGACTTGTCCGCCTCATCCAGGGGAGACTGGGTGTAAGTGGGAAACCGCCGGAAATCGAATTGGCTCAACGGGTATTTGCTCAGAAGAAGGAGACCGCAACCCAACGTGTTGAACATTCGATCCCGATCGGCCTCAACGGGCAGTCGCAGCAGCGCGGTTGGGGGTATGCACACCGGGAGGCCTGCATGGAAGGCGTGATAGCCGTTCTGGGCATCGATGGAGCTATCAAGATACCAGTAGTTATATGGATAAGAGGGCGATCCAGCATCGAGGACGTCTGCCATCCAGTAACGGTAACCATAGGCCCAGACTTCCTGGACCGCCACGATGTCCGCCCCGGACGACCGGATGTGGGCGGCGATCTGGTACCTGCGATCCTCATCGTAATAGGTGTAATCCGTCCATTTTACATCTCGAGAGGTCCAGGTGTCTGCGCAGCGGATAACGCATTCGACTGGGCTGTCCTCAAAGAGGTGCGCATTGAAGGTGAGGACTCTGAGGTTCCGGTTCAGAGGGGGTTTCACGACGACAACAGAACACCGGACGCCCGAGCTGTAGTGGTTCTGCTTGTCTACGGCCTGGAAAGAGATGGTGTTGCTGCCGGCTGCATTGAAGGTGTAACTGAACGCACACGTAGTGCCGCTCGTGGGTGAAGTGAAATTCTTTCCCTGGACTATGGCGCCGTTTACGTACAGGTCGCAATGGGACAGATCGTTGTCCGGATCGATACCCGCCACGATATAATCTGCTGGCTTCGACAGGTCCGCCCAGGCAGGACACTCGGGACTGAGAACTTGCACGGTCGGAGCGGCCGCGCGGACCGCCGTGACAGCGGCGAGCAGGATCGCACCGGCCACGAGCCCGGTCGAAACAAATCGGCTCAGGGTCGCTGCGGTGGGAACAGAGGTCTTCATAGGACTCTCTTGGGGATCGTTTGAGTTTCGGGAGGTTGACTAAGCTCCTGGTTCCTCATCGGGCGCACTTGGCGAATGGCAGCGAACCGGTTGCCGTATCCAGGCAGCGGATGGGAGTCATTCCTTATGGGTTGAACCTACCTCAGCCAGAAAGGCTTGTCGAACGGAAAGTCAGCCAGGAATCGGCCAGCCGGATATTGCGGCTGAAGGGCTGCCGCATCGCGAACGCGGCTAAGGGTCTGTGCAAAAATGAATTCCGATTTTGCTGGAGGGAATTGAGCGGGCTGGCGAGGCGCGACGAGCGAGCATACCCGCGCGGTCTGTGAGCGAGGAGCAACAAAGCCAGCGCGCCCAAGGCCCCCAGCCCTGCGGGGCGGGGCGGCGCCGGGCCATCTGCTTCGTGGCTCGGTCGGTCGAGTATCGCAGGGGATACACTCCCTCCCTTGCCTG
>CAYWIM010000048.1:0-34385 GCA_964458325.1 uncultured Verrucomicrobiota bacterium | reverse complement strand
TGGGGCAGGTGCTGCGGCTGCGGGTGAGGTATTTCACCGATGGGGTGGTGCTGGGGTCGAGGAACTACGTGAACGGGGTGTTTGGGGAGTATCGGGATCGGTTTGGGCCGCGGCGGCGGAGCGGGGCGCGCGCGATGCGGGGATTGGGTGCGCTGGGGGATCTGACGACGATGCGCGATCTGCGCGTCGATGTGGTGGGGTGAACACTTGCCTGCTGAGGTTCATTGGCCCTGGTCTTTGAACCGCTGCGAGGGGCTTCGGACTTGTCTTCCCGAGGGCGTTCCGCCAGCATCTTCAGCATGAAAGCCATCTTCCATGACGATCGGAACCAGCACGCGTCCGGATTGCCCCGCCCCTGATTCCATGCCATCCCTCTTCACGCGCGATCCTCATAATCCCGTGGTCGTGCCCGGCGGGCCCACGTGGCGGCGTGCTGTCACATTCAATCCCGCCGTTTTTCACGATGGCCGACAATACTGGATGCTGGAACGCGCCGCCGGCTCGCTGCGCCCGTTCATCTGTCAGCTTGGGCTTCAGCGCAGCGATGACGGCGTGGGCTGGGAGCTGGCTGCCCCGGAGCCGGTCTTCACGCCGGCCATGTGTGGCAGCCCCATCGGCAGCGTGCAGGATCCGCGCGTCACCCGCCTCGATGGCCGCTGGTGGATGACGTTCGCCTTCCGGCCCTATGCCTGGTCGTCGCATCCAACCGGCGTCGGCGTTCCCGACTCCTACGAGACGGCCTTCCCCGATCTTCCGCCCCCGCCACCCTCCGTGGGTGCGGGTTCGACGAATGTTGCCGGTGGTCGTTCGGACAACCTGACGCGCTCAGGGCTGGCAGTTTCCGACGACGGCCGCTCCTGGATGTTTCATTCCTGGATCACGCCTTCCGACATGGACGACCGCAATGCGATCCTGTTCCCCGAAAAGATCCGCGGCCGCTACGCCGTGCTGCGCCGCCCCCTGGAAGCCGGGCGATCCTGCATCTGGATCAGCTACTCCGGCGATCTGGCTTGCTGGTCCGAGCCTGAGCTTCTGGCCCGCGCAGCGTATTCCTGGGAAAACAACCGCATCGGCGGCGCCTGCCCTCCCATCCTTACCGAGCACGGCTGGCTGGTCTTCTATCATGGGGTTGAAACGACTGACGCTGCGGCGCGGGCCGTGACGTATCGGATGGGCGCGATGCTCCTGGATCCAGACGATCCGCGCCGGATTCTCGCCCGCAGCCCTGAACCCCTTTTGGCGCCGGAGTCTTACTACGAGCGAGTGGGGCTCTACATCCCGAATGTCGTGTTTCCGACCGCGTGCGTGGCGCGCGGGGACGAATTGCTGCTCTATTACGGCGCGTGCGACACCTGTATTGGCCTGGCCCGGGGCAGCTTGCGCGCCGTGCTCGGCCACCTGCTGCGCCACCCGGTCCGCGACGCCTGAACTTCATCCGATCCGCACCCCATCATGCACTCGATCGATCTGGCCATCGTCACGGTTTACCTGCTGCTCATGATCGCGGTGGGCTGGTGGGTGGCGAAGCAGGCTGCGCACAGCTCGGAGAGCTATTTTCTGGCGGGCAAGAGCCTGCCCTGGTGGATGATCGGCATCGCGCACGGCTCGAGCGGCATCGATATCTCGGGCACGATGTGGTTTACGGCGATGCTGTGCATTTACGGCGCCAAGGGCCTTTGGCTGCTGTGGATCTGGCCGCTGTTCAACGTCATCTTCCGAATGGTGTACCTCGGCCAGTGGGTGCGCCGGTCCAACGTGCTCACAGGCGCGGAGTGGATGCGCACCCGGTTCGGCCGCGGCGCCGGCGGCGAGCTGGCCTACGCGAGCGTGGTGCTGTATGCGCTGGTGAGCGTCGTGGGTTTTCTAACGATGGCTTTCCAGGGCATCGGGAAGTTCGCGGAGCCGTTCTTTCAGCTGGGCTGGAGCCCAAACACCTACGGGCTGGTCATCATGCTCGTCTCGGGAGTTTACTGCATCTTTGGCGGCATGTTCTCGGTGGTCCTCAACGATCTGATCCAGTTTGGCTTGATTGTTGCGGCCGGGCTGATCATCGCGGTCGTGGTCATCAGCCAGACCACGCCGGAGCAGATCGCGGCTGCCGTGCCGGCCGGATGGGACCAGATGTTCTTCGGCTGGCGGCTCGATCTGGACTGGTCGCAGACCATGCCGGCCCTCCAGGAGCGCATCTACGGCCCGGAGGGAGATGGCTATGCCCTGTTCGGCTTTTTCATGCTCATGCTATTTCTCAAAGGCGTGCTCGTCAGCATGGCGGGGCCGACCCCCAACTATGCGATCCAGCACGTGCTCTCGACGCGAAGCCCTCGCGAGGCCGCCCTCGAGAACTGGATGATGGCCGTCGCCTCGATCGCCCCGCGCTTCCTCCTGATCGCGGGCATCGCCGTGCTGGGCATCGTTTTTCACGGCCCCGAGCTCCGCTCGATGGGCGCGAAGGTGGATTTCGAGAAAATCCTCCCTGCGGTGGTGTCCCAGCATCTGCCGGTCGGCTGCAAGGGGCTCATCCTGGCCGGCCTGCTGGCGGCATTCATGAGCACCTTCGTTTCGACCGTGAACTCGGGCGTCGCCTACATTGTCAACGACGTCTACCGCCGCTATTTCCGGCCGCGAGAGGAGCCCCGCCACTACGTGCGCTGGGGCTATTTCTGGTCCCTGATCGTCATCCTGATGGGGATCGCCTTCGGGTATGCCGCGGTGAATGTGCACTCAGTCACGCGCTGGATCGCCAGCGCGCTGGTCCCGGCCTTTGTCCTGCCGAACGTTCTCAAGTGGCACTGGTGGCGTTTCAACGGCCACGGCTTCTGGGCCGGGATGGCGGGCGGCACGATCGCCGCCCTCGCCATCCCCTCCCTGTATCCGGATCTGCGCGACGTGGCGCTGTTCCTCTGGGTGCTGGCGATCAGCGCCGCTGCATCCATCGTCGCATGCCTGGCCACCCGGCCTGAGCCCGACGGCGTTCTGATGGAGTTCTACCGCACGGTGAGACCGTGGGGCTTCTGGCGTCCGATCCTGGAGAAATGCCGGGCTGAGACGCCTCATCTGGCGGCCAACCGCGGCGCCCTCCGCGATGGCGTGAATGTCTTTCTCGGCATTGTCTGGCAGATCGCCATGGTGGCCGCTCCCATCTATCTCGTCCTGCAGCAATGGGGCCGGTGCGCGGCGTGGACCGCCGCTTTCGCCGTCCTCTCCCTGGTCTTGAAAATCACCTGGTACGATCGGCTCGGACCCGGAGACGGCTGCCTTCCGCGCGACCGTTGACTTAGATTCAGGCCCGCCTCGGGCTGTGCAACGAGCCACCGAGTGCCCGCCCTCCCACCGCCCGGGAATGCGCCCGCGGCTTCGAACCTGAATGCCCCGAATCGCTGGCTCGTAATCTTGCTTTTACCGCGGCTTCCCGTTAGCATCACGTTTGTGAAAAGCCGCTGGTTCCATCCAGGCAAGCGCGCATTCGTGTTTTCCGAAATGCGCTTCTTCATCCTTGGACTGCTCTGGGCGGCATCTCTCGAAGAAACGAGCATGAGCTCGGTCAGGGCCGAACATTTCACTCTCTATGACTCGGTGATTACCATGCTGCCCGGCCCCGAATCGGCCATCATCCCGGAACGATCCAAGGTGATCCCGCGCCCCGAAATCCGGCTCGAGTTGTTCGACGCCGCCGATCCGATCCGCCTCGGCAGCGTCCGGATGCTCCTCGATGGAGTGGCGGTTTCACCCCTGCTGCGGCAGGAATATGGAATGGCTGCCGTCACTCTCACCCCGGAAGGCCTCTATCCGCCGCTGTCCATCCACGAAGTGGAAATTACTTTTACCCTTTCGAGTGATGCCAGCGTGCGGTATGGCGTCCGTTGGATCTTTGCCGTAGGCCCCTATCTGGTATTGCCGGAAAGCATCGCCGGACCCCTCGCCGCCGAACCGGGGGACGGATTCACGGTCCGGACCGCGCAGGCGCCCGCCGACATGGTCGCAGCCAACAGCATAGACCGCGCCGTGCGCCAGTTGAATGGCACGCTGACCGCCCCCAACGGCAATATCATTACCAACGAGGCGTTCGCCGGCCCGAACGCCGATGGCAGCTACCCCCACGACGCCATCATCGACTTCAGCTTGTATCCGCCCGATGGCGGCCAGCCCAGCCTGAATCCATTCCCCGGAATCCCCGGCGCCACCGGGCATGGCACCCGGTTTGCGACCGAGGTGGTCGGTTTCCTCGATCTGCCCGCCGGAGTCCATACGCTGGGCGTCACGGTGGCTGTGGCGGCCACCGACGCTTTGGACGACGACGGATTCGTCCTCTGGGCTGGCGCCAATCCGCGCGATGCCCTGGCCATCGAGGTGGGCCGCTTCACGCGAGTTGTCGGGGGCCACAACTATTGGGAGAACAGCAACGAGTTCAACATCGTTGCCCCTATCGCCGGCGGATACGGATTTCGTCTGGTGTTCTTCCAGACGGGCGGCGAAGCCAAGCTCGTCTGGTATTCCGTCGACCCCGCGACCGGCGAGCGAATCCATCTCCACTTTCCAGGCGATCCGCGATCGATTCGCGCGCGTCGCCGCGGCACTCACGCCGAGGCGGATGATCCCGCCATCGTCGAGATCGCTCCCGTCCCCAGGAGCGCTGGCGTTCGCCGGTATCAACCTCTCCACATCCTCATCGACGACGGCGCACGATCGGTGGATCCGGATTCGGTCCGGCTGCGCATCAATGATGCGGATGTCCAACCGCAAATCCAGCGGGTGACCGACCGCACTCGAATTTTCTACCCGCCTCCATGGGGTGGATGGTCCGCCACAAACTACGTGCGGCTCGATTTCGCCGATCACACCCTGCCCGAACCGCGGTGCCATTCGCGATCGTGGTGGTTCCAGGCCGAAAACGCCCAGTTGAAATACCAGGTCACCGGACTTTGGAATTTCGACCAGGGCGACCTGGCGGCTGGGGTGGGATTTCCCCTGGAATATTTCGACGGGCCGGCGGGAGAGACCGCCCGGGAGACTCGCTTCGGCCTCACCACGGATTTCGGGCTGCCGGATATCGACGGCCAACCGGCTCGCGTCATGCAGGTGCCGAGCGACCTGAGCGGCCAGATCGGCTACGTCATGCGTCACGGCATCCCCGCCAACGGCGGCGGCCAGCGAGTCAATCAGTTCACCATCATCATGGATCTCTACTGGCCCCGCCCGTTGACCACCTTCGGCGCGATCATCAACTACGACCTCAGCAACACGTCCGATGGCGATTTCTTCTTCCGCCTCACCGATGGCGGCTTTGGCCAGGGAGACAAAGGTTACGAAGGCAACACCCGCATGGAAATCAACCGTTGGCACCGGGTTTCCTGGGCCGCCGATATGGCCGCCGATCCCCCCCTCGTCACCAAATACCTCGACGGCGTCAAGCATGCGGACTGGATCCAAACCACCACCACTCTGGACAATGACCGTCGCTCGATGCCTGTCGACGGCGCCGTCCTGTTCGGGGACGGTGACGCCGATGAGCGCATGTCCGCCTTCGTCAACAGCATCCAGGTCCGCGCCGGCAAGGTCCCGGATGCGGCACTGGCCGCCCTCGGCGCGCCCACCGCAAGCGGCATCCCCCTCCCATTGCCCGGTCTCGAACTCGATCCGCCATTGCTCCACGCCGACCGTGACGGCGATTCGATCCGGATCTCTTGGACAGGGAATCCCGGCGACTGGATTCTGGAATCCACCGAATCCCTGACATCACCCCAGTGGCAGGAGGTCCCCAGCCCCCGCGCCCATCCCTTCACCCTCACCGCCTCCGGCCCCCTGCGTTTCTTCCGCTTGCAGCAACGAATGCCCTAGCGATGAGCCGATGGAAAGAGGACCGGGATGACGGATACGATCTGCCGCTTTCGGCGTTTGCCAACGGCGCAAGCCGCGAGCTGGAATCGTTGCCCCTGGGGCTTCCCACACACACCAGGCCATCCGGCGCCTGGGAATGATTCGCAAAGATTCTGGACTGGCCTGGGCGCCCCGGATCCGCCACAATCCTCGCCCTGATGAGCAAGAGAATTGCGGTTGTGACTGGCGGAAGCAGCGGTGTGGGGCAAGCCACCGCCCTGCTTCTTGCCCGAGAAGGCTGGCACGTGGCCATCGTCGGCCGGCGCGAGGCTGCCCTCGAGGAGACCATCCGGCGCGCGGGTCCCATGGCAGCCCAGGTGCTTGCCTGTCCCGCGGATATCACCCATCCCGAGGCTGTCGAGCATCTCCAGCGCAAGATCCTCGGCCTGTTCGAGACGGTGCACGTGCTGGTCAATTCGGCCGGAACCAACACCCCCCGGCGCAGTCTGGCCGAGCTGAGCTACGGGAATTACCAGCACATGCTCGAGACCAACCTGACGGGCGCCTATCTATGTGTACAGGCCTTCCTGCCGGCCATGCGCAAACAGCGCGCCGGGACGATCGTCAACGTGGTTTCCGACGCCGCCAAACAGGCGAGCGCCAAAGCCGGCCCGGCCTACGTCGTCTCCAAATTCGGCCTGGCTGGCCTCACGCAATCCATCAACGCCGAGGAGCGGGCCAACGGGATCCGAGCCTGCTCGGTGTTTCCCGGCGACATCGATACCCCTCTGCTGAACCTCCGGCCGCAGCCGCCTCCGCCCGAGGCCCGGCAGCTGATGCTCCAGCCCGAAGACGTCGCCGAGTGCATCGCCCTGGCCATCCGGCTCCCGCCCCGCGCTGTGGTCGAGGAGATCCTGGTTCGGCCTCGCTGATCGAGCGCCGCTGGCGGGCCGGCGGCCTGCGGCGGGGCCGCCGGGCGATGGGCGCGCTCAGAATGTCGATCCCATCATCTCCTGCAACCACGCCAGAATCCGCGTTGCGGCTCGAGGGATCGCCGCCGCGACCTTGGGCGTGAGCCCGTGGCCCACCGTCCATGGATCGGCGACCTCGATGCCGAGAATCCGGACCTCGTCCGGCATCGCCATGCCCAGGGCTCGGCCCAGGCTCAGCACCTCCCCGACTCCCAGAAAATGGGGGGAGAACTCCGGCACCGACGCCAGATCCCGATCTGTCTGCTCCCACAGTTCACCCACGTCCCTCCGCCGGGTGCACACGGCATCCACCAGGATGACCGCGCGGTAGCCGGCCATCACATCCAGCAGCGATAACCCCATCTCTTCCGTTTCGGCGACGATCACCGATGGCAGGCCCCGGCAGGCGGGCCGCACCCGACGTGCGGCCTCGAGGCCGGCCGCATCATCGCTCATGAGGCTGTTCCCGAGGCCCAGCACCAGGATCTGCCGCGCCGCCTCCGGGCCCGGCACCGGCGGATCGGGGCAGCGGGGCTCGATCTCGGCGCAGGGGCGCAGACCGGCGAGCGCGGACGGCGGATCCCCCGGCTGCGTCATATCTCAGGGCTGAGCGGATTGGGCCCGCTTGGATCGGCCGCAAAACAGATACCGGTTGACGGCGTTGAGATACGCCCGGGCGCTGGCCTCGATGACATCGGTGCTGGCGCCTTTGCCTGGGACGAGATCCCGATCGGTGAACTGGACCTTGACGGACACCTCGCCCAGCGCGTCCTTGCCCTGCGAGACCGCGCGCAGCGTGTACTCGAGGAGCCGCCCGCGGGTTTGGGTGAGCCGGTCGATGGCTTTGAGGGCGGCATCGACCGGGCCGTCGCCAATCCCGGCTTCCTGGAGCATCTCCGGCGGCTTCTTCCCCTGGAGCCGCTTCAGCCGCACCGTAGCGGTGGGCACGGTGTGGTTGCCCGACGTCACGTGCAGGTAATCCAGCGACCAGGTCTCGGGCACCTCGGTGATGTGCCCCCCCACCAGCGCCGTCAGATCGTCGTCATAGACGAATTTCTTTTTGTCGCCGATCTCTTTGAACCGTTTGAAAATGGCGTCCACGTCCGAGTCCGAAAGCCGGAATCCCAAGTGCTTCAGCCGCGCTGCCAGCGCCGCGTGCCCGCTATGCTTGGTGAGGGGCAGCTGGCTCTTTCCCCAGCCGACGGAGATCGGGTTCATGATCTCGTAACACTCGCGCTTCTTGAGCACGCCGTCCTGGTGAATGCCGCTGGCGTGGGCGAACGCGTTCTCCCCCACGACGGCCTTGTTCCGCTGAACAATCAGGCTGCTCATGCGCGACACGAGGCGGGAGGACTTGACGATCTCGCGGGTGTTGATGCCGCAAGTGCACGCGGCGAAGAAATCCCTCCGGGTTTTCAGGGCCATCACGATCTCCTCGAGGGCGGCGTTGCCAGCCCGCTCCCCGATCCCGTTGACGGTGCACTCGACCTGCCGCGCCCCGTGCCGCACCGCGGCGAGCGAGTTGGCGACCGCCAGCCCCAGATCGTTGTGGCAATGCACGCTGATGACCGCCGATCCCGCCGAAAACTCGGGCACTTCGTCATGGAGTCGCTGGATCAAATCGCCGAATTGGTCCGGCATGGCCCACCCGACCGTATCCGGAATGTTGACCGTCGTCGCGCCCGCCGCCACGACTGCCCGGCAGACTTGCACCAAGAACTCGGGCTCTGTCCTCGAGCCGTCCTCGGGCGAGAACTCGACATCCTCGACATAGGACCGGGCCCGGCGGACCCCCTCGACCGCCAGCCGCAGGATCTCGTCCTGCGCCTTGCCGAGCTTGAACTCGCGATGGATTTTGGACGTGGCCAGGAACACGTGAATGCGCCCCCGCCGGCCCGCGGGCTTGACTGCCGCGGCTGCCGCGTCGATGTCCTTGGCGACACACCGGGCCAGCCCGGCGATCGTCGGTCCCCGGACCTCTCGCGCGACTGCCTGAACCGCCTCGAAATCGCCGTCGCTGATCACCGGGAATCCTGCCTCGATCACATCCACTCGGAGCCGGGCCAGCTGCCGGGCGACCTCGAGCTTCTCCCGAAGGTTCATCGATGCTCCCGGGCATTGCTCGCCGTCGCGAAGCGTGGTGTCGAAGATGACGATTCGTCTCGCTTTCATGGTCTGTTTCCTGTGTCGCGCCAATAAAAAAACCCCACTGCCGTGGCGGGCAGTGGGGTGAAATTTTCTGGTGCCAGACTACAACCCGACTGCCGCGCCGCGGTTTCGCAGCGCGCCTCGCAGGGCCAGTCGCAGCTCAGCACCCAACATCATGAAGCACCTATACCTCACTTCCGAAAAGCCGTCAAATCCATTCTCTAGCGGGCCACTCGAAACCACGGGAAGACCACCTCCGCCACGGTGACGATCAGGAACACGGCGCTGATAAGCGCGTGCAGCCGCGAAAAAGCCCCGTGCGCCCACTGGATCCTGCGCCGCCATGCCAGCCAATGTTCGAGCAGCAGCACTGCCAGCATCACGATCATCCCCGCCACATACGCCACACGAAACCCCGAGATCAACCCGAACACCGCCAGGCCTCCCCACATCAGCATGTGCGCCAGAAAAGCCGCCCGAAGCGCGTTGCGCGGCCCCCAGGCCACCACCAGCGAGCGCAGCCCGTGGCGCCGGTCGAACTCGTAATCCTGCAGCGAATCCATGATGTCAAACCCCGCATGCCAGAACACCACCGCCAGCGCCAGCATCACCACGCTGATCCCCAGCGTCTCCCGCACTGCCAGCCACGCCCCCAGCGGCGCCAACGCCATCGCCACCCCCAAGACCACATGCGTGTAGTCGGTCCATCGCTTCGCCAGCGAATACGAGCAAATGACCAGCAGCGCCACCGGCGACAGGAAGAAACAGGCGCGGTTCAGAAAATAGCTTGCCGCGACCAAACCGATTGCGCCCGCCGCGCACACAGCCCATGCCTCCACGACAGTCACCCGGCCCGCGGGCAACAACCGCCCGGCCGTCCGCGGATTCAGTCGGTCCTGCTCGCGGTCCACGATCTGGTTGAACGCGACAGCGCAAGTCCGCGCGCTGACCATCGCGATCAGGATCAGCCCGAAGATCCGGAACCCGGGCCAGCCCCCTTGATCGCGCGCCGCGACCGCCATCGCAGCCAGCCCGAAAGACAGCGCCCATGCAGTCTGGGGGAATTGGACGAATCCCCCCCACTCGCGCACGGCCGCCATTAGGTTCATGGTTGATCTTTCGCTGTTCGCACTCCAAGCCTTACCCGCCGGCGCTTGCCGCCGGCGCCGAGGCACTATGGCGGCCGCCACCCCTGCCCGGCAAGCATCGTTTTGTCGCACGGGGCGCCCCGGGTGCGGGCGCTCAAGTGATGAAAGCTGGCCCTGACCGACGGGCGCGCTCGAGCCGGATGGCTGTCGACAGATGGCCGCGACTTGAGCCGCTGATGGCGCCGGTTCTTGCTTGTATCCGTCCCCGGGTTCCCGCCACAATCGCTCGGTTTGCTCGAGAAAAGAGTCATCCTGCTCGCGGTTTTGCTGGCTGTTTGGACCGGGTGCCGACACGTCGAACATGAGGCTTTTCGGGCGCCCTCTGGCGGTCAAGCGATCGCCCTGGCGCCCCTGCTGCCTCCGCCTGAGCCGCCCGCCGAGCCTTTCCCGGCGCCGGCCATGGCGCCCGCAATGGAGCCGGCAGTCTCCTCGGCGGCGCCAGTCGCGCCCCCGGCGCCGGTCGTCGTTCTTCCCTCCTCGGCGATCGAATGGACCAACCAGTTCTCAGAGGTCTGGCTGCCGTTGGATGCCCTTTGCGAGACGCTGGGCATCGAGATGGCCGCGCCTCCGGCCGCCGGCAACGGGCCTGTCGAGCTCCGGACCCCTCATGGCCCCTTGCTCTTCTATCCCGGCCAAGCCATCGCCCGCTGGAACCACATTGATCTGTGGCTCGGATTTGGCCTCCGCCGGCTCCAGGGGATCTGGCGGCTCCACGTGCTGGATGCCCAAAAGAACCTCGAGCCGCTCCTGCGCCCCGATCCCGCTCCCTGCCGTTCCCCGCGCACGATCGTGATCGATCCCGGGCATGGGGGCGCCGATCCGGGCGCCTCGAACACGGTGACCGGCCAATGGGAGAAAGACTACACGTTGGATTGGGCCCGCCGCCTCGAGCCGCTGCTCGCCGCTCAGGGCTGGATCGTCGTCCTCAGCCGCGACGAGGATGTCGATTGCCCCCTGGCCGATCGCGTCAAGCTCAACGGCGACGCCCCGCCGGACTTGTTCCTCAGCCTGCATTTCAACTCCGCCAAAGGCGATCCGCGATCCTCCGGGATCGAGACTTACTGCTTGACTCCCACCGGAATGCCGTCGCATGTGGCGCGCGAGAACTCGGACAACTTGGCCGCCGTGTTCCCCAATAACGCGTTTGACGCGGACAATCTCCGATACGCGGCGCGGCTGCATGAATGCCTGGTGCGGGCCACCGGCGCCCTCGATCGAGGCGTGCGCCGCGCCCGTTTCATGGGCGTCCTGCGGGGTCAGACCCAGCCCGCCGTCCTCGTCGAAGGCGGCTACCTGTCGAATCCGGACGAAGCCAGGAAGATCGCCGATCCGGACTACCGCCAGAAGCTGGCAAAGGCCGTCGCCGAGGCGCTGGATCTCCGACCCTTTGCACAATGAATCCCTCGCGATTCGTGGTGACCGGCGGGGCCGGCTTCATCGGGTCCCACCTGGTGGAGCGGCTCCTGGCCGACGGGCACTCGGTCTGCGTGATCGATGACCTGTCCACGGGCAGCCTCGCCAACCTGGATGCCGTCCGGGACCATCCCGGCCTGGAGATGGTCCATTCCAAGGTGTCGGCCTGCTCCGACCTGGCCAGCGACCTGCGCGGGGCCCGGGGCGTGTTCCACCTCGCCGCCGCCGTCGGTGTCGATCTCGTCGTCCGGGAACCCATCCGCACCATTCGCACCAACCTGGACGAAACCCTTGCCCTGCTCGAGGCCGCGTCCGCGGCGGGAACGCCCGCGCTGCTGGCCTCGACGTCGGAGGTCTACGGCAAGAGCGCCCAGCCGGTTTTTGCCGAGGCTGACGATCTCCTGATCGGCCCTCCGCATCTGGGCCGCTGGAGCTATGCCTGCTCGAAACTGATGGACGAATTCCTCGCCATGGCTTACGCGGCCCAACGCCGCCTGCCCGTCACGATCGCGCGCCTGTTCAACACGGTTGGCCCCCGCCAGTCCGGCCGTTACGGCATGGTTCTCCCCCGGTTCATCGAGGCGGCCCGCCAGGGCCGCCCCTTGATGGTCCACGGCGATGGCAGCCAAACCCGCTGCTTCTGCCACGTCCTCGATACGGTGGAGGCCCTCGTTCGCCTCATGGATTGCGCCGCCGCCCGCAGCCAAGTGTTCAACATCGGCAGCACGGAGGAGATCTCCATCCGCGGCCTGGCCGATCTGGTGAGATCGATTCTGCGATCGAGCTCGAGCATCGAGCTGGTGCCCTATGATGAGGCCTACGCCCCTGGATTCGAAGACATGCGCCGGCGCAGACCCTGCGTCGACAAGCTCGAACGCTATACCGGCTTTCGGCCGCGCATTCCCCTCAGGCGCATCATCGAGCTAACCGCCCGTCTGGCCTGATTGCGCGTGGTTGGGGGTTTCCGACTTTTTGCGCCGGACGCGATCGCGCGGGATGCCTATCGTTCGGCATGCAGGAACTGGGGATGCGCCTGCAGATCCTCCCAGGTGGCGGCCGACAGAGGCGCCTGGCGATACACCGGATCGAGGAGCGGCTCGGCGCTCGTAGACCGCCGGAGCCGGGCCAGCCACCCCGCATCCAACGGACGCTCGACCAGCTCCCGGCGGTTCGCCGCCACGGTCGTCTCCTCCTTTTCCCCGGTCGCACGGCCTTTCCCGACAAAAAAGCCTGCCTGCAGCAGAGTCACCCGCAGGAGCGTGCTCCTGGAATAGTTCGCCCATGCGCAGGGCCGATCGTCGCTCAAACACCCATGCAGCCGGCGGAATAGCGGCAATGTCCACATCGCCGGGTTCCGCGCCGGGGAAAAAGGATCGTAACAAATCGCATGGGGTGGCGGCAGATCCGGGCCAGGCGCCGATGCCAGCAAGGCCGGGAAATCCCCCTGCCGCAGCTCCCAGCGAATCCGGCGTCCGGGCTCCTCCCACTCGGAGCGGCCTTCGTCGATCAGGGCCCGAATCCGTCCCGCATAATCATTCGGATACTCGAGTTGCGCAGCATGGGCCAGGGCGAACCGCAGGGGCTCGATCGCATGGTCGAAACTGATCAGGCGAAGGCGGCACCGGACTCGAGCGACGGCGCGCAAGACCGCGACGGCGTTTCCGGCTGCCCCCAGCCCCACGTCCCATACCACGAACTCGCCCGGCTCGAGCGCCGCACGCTCCCCCACGCGCAGCTGCGCGACGTAGAGCGACTCGCCCTCTGCGACGGGCCCCACGACCGGATGAAACGTCTCCCCTTGCGCCACCGAATGAACGCTGCAGCGCCCGTTGGGCAGCCGCACCAGCCGATATGCCTCGTCCGACATCACCCCGCCATGATCGCATGCCCGGCCATCCGCCGGGAGCCAAATCCGATGCCGGCCCGGCGGACCGCACGCCCCCGATTTTATCCGTGCACCGGGCGGCCGCTCCTGCTACATCCAATGCCCCATGGAACCATTGCTGCAGCTGCTCCGCGAAAACGCCGCCTGGAAGCCCGCCCAGATCGCCGCGATGCTCAACCTTGCCGAACCGGACGTCGTCAGCCGGATCCGTTCGCTCGAACAGGAGGGGATCATCCTGGGCTATCGCGCCATCGTGAACGAGGAGAAGCTCGGCGTCGATCTTGTCCGCGCCGTGATCGAGGTCCGGATCACGCCCGAGCGGGAGGGCGGATTCGACCGGCTCGCGGAGCGGATCGCGCGCTATCGGGAGGTCAAATCCTGCTACCTCATGTCGGGCGCCTACGACCTCCTGGTGGTGGTCGAAGGCGGGACCTTGCGCGAGGTCGCCACGTTCGTCTCCGAGAAGCTGGCCACGATTCAAGGGGTGGTATCGACGGCCACCCATTTCATGCTCAAGCCATACAAGATCGACGGCCTTCCGATGAAGCAGGAGGCCGGCGAGGAGCGGCTCCCTGTCACGCCCTGATCACATCTGGTCCGTCGTCTCGAGGCCCAGCGCATCCAGCCCTTCCCGCAATACCCGCGCGGTCAGGCCGCACAATGCCACCCGGCTCGCCCGCTGCTCCCCTTCCGCTTGCAGCACGGGGCAGCTCTCGAAAAACCGGTTGAAATGCCCCGCCAGATCGTAAAGGTAGTTGCAGAGGTAGTTCGGACGGCATTCGGCCGCGACCTGTTCCAGGACGAACCCGAAATTCAGCAGATGCCGCGCCAGGCGGCTCTCCTCGGCCGCGCCCAGATGGAACCGCAGATCGGCGGCCGCCCCAGCCGCCTCCGGCCCTTCCTCCATCTTGCGGAAGATGCTCCGGATCCGCGTGTAGGCATACAACAAATACGGCGCCGTGTTGCCGGTCAATGACAGCATCTTATCCCAGCTGAACACGTAATCGCTCTGCCGGTTCGGCAGCAGATCCGCGTACTTGATCGCGCCGATCCCCACCACCCGCGCAATCTCGCGCTTCACCGCCTCGCTCAATCCCGGGTTCTTGTCCGAAACCACGCGATAGGCTCGATCCTCGGCCTCATCCAGCAGATCCGCGAGCTTGATCACCTCGCCCGAGCGCGTCTTGAACGGCTTGCCGTCTTCGCCCAGGATCGATCCGAACCAAACGTGCCGCAAATCCACCTCCGCCTCGGGATGGCAGCGTCGAAAGATGGCGAACAGCTGCCGGAAATGCAGCTGCTGGCGCCCGTCCGTCACGTAAACGATTTCGTCCGGCGCCCATTCCCGCAACCGATGGTCGAGCGTGGCCAGGTCAGTCGTGGTGTAGTTGGAGGCTCCATCGCGCTTGAGGATGATGGCCGGATGCGCCTTCAGCTCGGGATCGTCGTCGAAGAACACCACTATCGCCCCCTCGCTCTCTTTGGCCAGCCCTTTGGCCCTGAGATCGGCCACGACGCCCGCCAGCCGATCGCGGTAAAAGCTCTCGCCCAGCGTCTGATCGAATTGGATCCCCATCCGCCGGTAGATGATCTCGAACTGCTCTTTCGACACGTCCCGCATGCGGCGCCACAGGGCCAGGTTCTCCGGATCACCCTGCTGCAGCTTGACCAGCTCCTGGCGCGCGGATTCGAGCACCGCCGGATCCGATTCGCAGGCCTGATTCACCTCTTTGTACAGCCGCTCCAGTTCGGCCAGAGGATCCCCCTGCATCCGCGCCGCTGCCCCCTGCTGCTTCCATCCCACCAGCAGCTTGCCGAATTGCGTCCCCCAATCCCCCAGATGATTGTCCGTGATCACCCGATGCCCCAGCCGCCGAAACACCCGCGCCAGGCAATCCCCCAGGATCGTCGAGCGAATATGGCCGACATGCATCGGCTTGGCCACGTTCGGCGAGCTGAAATCCACAACAATCGTCCGCGGCTTCACCGTCTTCCGAAAAAACAGATGGCGTCCGGACTGCGCCTCGGCCAGCTCTCGAGCGACTGCCTCATCCCGCACCTTGAAATTCAAAAAACCCGCCCCCACGACATCGACGGCGTCGCAGAGGTCGGTGCAATCCAGGCGCTCCCGCACCCGGGCCGCCAGCTGCCGCGAATCGCAACCCATGCGCTTCCCCAACCCGATCAGCGAGTTGGTCTGATAATCCCCAAACCGGGCTTCGGCGCAGGGGCGCACGAGGATCTCCAATGCCGGGGCTGCCGGCATTTCTGCCTCGACCGCCGATCGCAGTCGTCGCTCTAATTCTTCATACATGGCATCGTTCCAAAAACCGGAGCGAAATCAGGATATCCAACGTTCCCGGGGATAACGGCGATTGGTTTTCCCAACCGCAAATCACTTGCCAGTGGAATGCTCCTTGATGGCGAGAAACATGGCCTCGGCATCGGGCGCCTTTTCGAGAGTCTGACGAAAATCCTTATTATGGAGCAACTTGGCGATGTTCGCCAGGGTGTGCAGATGCTTCTGGAACTGCCCCTGAGGCACGAGGAACAACATCACCAGGGTCACCTGCTGGTTGTCCAATGAATCGAAATCCACTCCCCGTGTTGAACGCCCAAAGGCGCCGACCACCTCGGTGATCAGATCCGTTGACGCATGGGGGATTCCAATCCCGAATCCGATGCCCGTGCTCATCGACGTCTCCCGCTTCTTGACGACGGCCGCGATGGCATCCCGATGTTCCGCCTTGATTTTGGAGCAATGCACCAAGTTGTCAATCAGCTCATCGATGGCCTCCCACCGATTCGTGGCCTGCAAGTCCGTGACGATTTGCTCCCTGCTTAATATGTCAGACAGCGTCATACCGCGATCCAATAATTCTCGAATACTGGCTCAGATCGAATCCGCATTTCAAGCGCGAATTCCGCCGTGCGGTTGCAGTCGAAAAAAAACCTGTTCCTCGATATCGAGAAACAGGTTCAAAGGACCAAGCGGATCCCCTGAGGCTCAGCGCCTCGCGTCAGGGATTGCTGTAGCGATTGGGATCGTATCCGGGGGTCGGAGGAATGACGACCGGAGAGGGAGGCGGGAGACCAGGAACGGGATTGATGATCACAAACCCGCTGGCGCTCGCTGTGCCGGCGCTTTGTGCGACCGACCGGGCCCTCGCGGTCACCTGTGCCGCCGCCTTCGGGGCTACCGCGGCCACTTCCTGCCCGATCTGCTGCGCCTGCGCAGGCGCCGCCTTCATGGCCGCCACGGCCAACACCTCGGCATGCTGCGTCAGCAATCCAGCCGCCGCACCCGAAATCACAGGCGCCATGTCAGGAACAGCCGAGGAGACCGAGGAGACCAAAGCGACCGCCACGGCGGGGCGCTTGCCCAAAACTGCCTTGGCGACGAGTCGAGCCATCTCCTGCCGATCGGCGGCGGGAGTCTCGGCAACGATCTTGGCCGCCTTGGCGGGCAACTCGGCCACCGTCGCTTTATCGAGTGCCTGCTTGGCCAAAACGATCTGATCCACCGTCAGCGCACCCTGTGCCGATACCAAGGCCAGCCCGAACGCCGCTGACACGAAAATGGTTAAGGATTTCAATTTCATATTTCTACTCGAGTTGTATCCGCGAGTTCACCAGCTAAACACTTGAGCATAAACTACGCCCGTCGTAAACCTAAAGTCAACTGGAAATTTGGCATTATCCAACAAATCTCAACCACCCCCCACTGCGCCTCCCGACCCTTTAGCCGCTTCGATCAAGTCCCAAAACCGCGGATCTTCCTCCAATACACGGTCCTCGCCCAGAGGCAGATTGCTGCGGTACAGGAAATCTTTCAACGTGTTCCTGCTCAATATCCTATGCACAACCAAACCGAGCTCGTGCCGCTCGAAATAGACGCGGTAATCACCCAGTCGGAACCGATGCAATACCCGGCCATCCCGCTCCAATCGACCGAACCGATCCGCAGCCGAACTCATCAGCTCGTGTGGCACTCCGCGGAATTCGCCTAATATATGCAACTGCAACTCTTTAGGCATCCGCGCAAGCTCGGCGGCACTAATCGGATTGAAAATGATCTGAAACAGCCTCATCTCGCATGGAAACCGCCTCGTCCTTGCTCTGCCCGCCCTCGAGGGTCACCCTTCCGGGGTGATCCCGACCGCATCGTCTTCCAAAGCAATCTTCCGGTTAGCCATTCTCGGGTGGTAGCGCGTACGGGAATCGCACCCGTCTTTCGGCCTTGAGAGGGCCGCGTCCTAACTGATAGACGAACGCGCCATTTCCCACAATCGCGATCATGCTAATTCCTATTGAGGAATTGTCAACGCCCTTCTCCATTGGCGCGGAGGGAGAAGACGAACTGCGGGCGGCCAGCGAACTGCGACCGGACGCGCCATGAACCGAAAAACATTATCCCGCACCCTTCCGGAGCCGCCGGGCTCTTTCTCCATTGACAGAGGGATGGGGTTGGGCTGGATTAGCGGGCATGAAGAATATCCGATGGCTGTCGATCATTTGGCTGGCTGGATGCAGTCTGGCCATGCGGGTGGGCGCTGACGTAAAGCTGCCGGCCGTGTTCAGCGATCACATGGTGCTGCAGCAGGGCCGGCTGGCGCCGGTCTGGGGCTGGGCCGACGATGGCGAGCCGATCACGGTCGAGTTTCGCGGTCAGACCGTGAGCACCCGGTGCGAAGGCGGGAAATGGAAGGTGATGCTGCCCCGGCTCCAGGCGGGCGGACCCGACACGCTGGTGGTTTCAGGCAAGAACCGACTCCAGATCCAGGACGTTCTGGTCGGTGAAGTCTGGATCTGCAGCGGGCAGTCCAATATGGAATGGCCCCTGCAACGCAGCTTCGAGGCTCCCAGCGCCGTCCCCGCGGCCACAAACCGGCTCATCCGGCTTCTGACCGTGCCGAAGCTCAAAGCGAATATGCCGGTGCCTGACATCCAATCGGCCTGGCAGGTCTGCGACCCGGCGGCCGCGAGCAGTTTTTCGGCGGTGGCGTTCTTTTTCGGCCGGGCATTGCAGGAGTCGCGCCAGGTGCCCGTCGGGCTGATCCACACCTCGTGGGGGGGGTCGCCCGCCGAGGTGTGGATGAGCCATGAGGCCCTGGCAGCCAACGCGGATTACCAGCGCGACATCGTGGATCCGTTCCCCGCCCAGCTCGAGCGGTTCCAAGCCGAAGTCGCCCGCTGGGAAAAGGAGAAAGCCGAGCTCGACAAGCAGGGCAAGCCCATGACGCGCGCGCGCCCCTGGAACCTCTGGAAGCCGGCCGAGCTTTACAACGGGATGATTGCTCCGCTGATCCCGTTCGCGATCCGGGGCGCCATCTGGTACCAGGGCGAGTCCAACGCGGGCCGGGCCTGGCAATACCGGACGCTCTTTCCCGACATGATTCGAAACTGGCGCCAGGATTGGGGCCAGGGCGATTTCGCGTTCCTGGCGGTGCAGCTGGCGCCGTGGGACAGGAACAAGAAGCGGACCTTCGAGCAGATCGCCGAGACGCCGGTCGAGAGCGACTGGGCCGAGCTGCGCGAGGCCCAGGACCTGGCCACGCGGCTCCTGCCGAAGGTCGGAGTGGCGGTGATCACCGATGTTGGGGACAAGGATGACATCCATCCCACGCGCAAGCAGCCCGTCGGGGAGCGCCTGGCGCTCGCCGCCCGCGGGATCGCCCACGCCGAAAAGATTGTCTGGTCCGGCCCGGTCTTCCAATCGATGAGCATCGAGGGCGACCGCATCACCTTGAGTTTTCGAAACATCGGCAAAGGGCTCGAAGCGCGCGGAGGTCCGCTGACGGGGTTTGCCATCTGCGGCCCCGACCGCAAGTTCGTCTGGGCTCAGGCGCGAATCTATAGCAACCGGGTGATCGTGCGGAGCCCGGCGGTTTCCCAGCCCGTCGCGGTCCGGTATGGATGGGCCGATTACCCGGTCGTGAACCTGTGGAACAAAGACGGCCTGCCTGCTTCGCCCTTCCGCACGGACGATTTCCCGCTGACCACCAAGCCGAAAAACCCGTAACGGCAGGCGGGCGAATTACGGAGCGAGGGGCGGGCGGCATGGAAGTCGAGGCGTCCGGCCCCGCAACGCGCCAGCCCATTTTGTGCGTCATCGCCGTGCGATCGCCCGTCTGGTTGAACCGGGCATCATCGATTGCCGGTTCGGGGGACAGGGTTGAGCATAATGACGGGCACCTTGGACCTGCAGCCAGGCCTACGGCGCGGCGCAGCTGCCGAGCAGGATCCCAGCCTGCCGGTTGCCCTCGGGCACGCAGAGGCGATATCCGGCGCCGTTGGCGTCGCATCGGACCTCGTACAGGGCTTCGCCTGCGAGGAATTGCATGGAAAAGCCGGGAGTCGGAATCTGGGCGTACATCCTGCCATCGCTGCAGCCGAGGGAGGCGTCGTCCCAGACCGCGAAGCGGCCGCCCGCAAAAGCGAGGGTCTCCTTGTTGCTGTCGAGATAGCCGGCCAGCGCGGCCGCAGCGCAGCCGACCTTCTGGTCCTGGACCATGGCCGGTGCGGATGTGGCGATGCCTTCGGCGCCATCGAACGCCCGGGCGACGAACTCGTGGCGTCCGAACGGCAGGTCGGCGATGTCCCACACGAACGGGGCTTGGGTCTGCTCGCCCACCTTGACGCCATTGTGGTAGAGCTCGACTTTGAGGAGGTCGTTATCGGGATCCGACGCTTCGATCTGGACCAGCAGACGAGCCGGCAGATCGAGCATGGCTCCGTCGGCCGGGCTCGAAATGCGGGCGGTGGGGGGACGATGCTCAGCCCGCGATGCCTCCTGGAGACGGTAGAATCGCTGCAGATAGAGGGCGGCATCGTAATCGACAAATCGCACCAGGCCATCGACGCACGGCGCGCTGCCGATCGCAACCCACGACTCCAAATCGCTCGATGCCTGCACCACATAGTTGACTCCGGCTTGGCCTTCGAAGCTGAGGTTGGCGGCGCCTGCCGGCGGGCGGACACAGGAGACGACCTCGGGCGTCTCCGAAGGTGTCGCCGGGTAGGCCAGCCGGATCCCGCCGATCGGGACCTGCGTCCCGCCTGCAAGCGACTCGAACGACGCGAGACCCTGGAACCGCACCGGCCCCACGGTCCCCAGGGAGGGTGCCACCTCATACGACACGACTCGAGCCTGCCCGTCCTGGAACAGCCATCTCACCCGACCGGCGGCCGGATCCCAAGCCCCGCCATCGCTGGCGCGGATCACCGCCCAATCTCGAGGGGGCTGCTCCTCGATGGCATAGGCGATCACGCCCGCCTGCGGCACCACTCCCAAGTAAGCGTTGGCGGCTACTCCTGGGGCATAGACGGCCGGCATCGCGCAGATGACCGAGCCGGCAAACCATTCCGCCTCCGTGGATTCAGCCGCCGCCGCCGACTGGATCAGCGCCGATGCGCCGCCGATCCAGCAAGCCGGCGGCAGGCCGGCGGAGGCGTCAAACCGGTACGATTCGCCTCCTCGCCACAGCGCGGCGGCCCGCGTCACATAGGCCATCGGGATCGGATGGGGCTCGATGGGCCAAGTCATCCCGCTTTTCCACGCGGCCGCATACTCAGTCACCTCGTCCATCGTCAGGCGATAGGAATCGGGCTTCGCGTCGGCGGGATGGGGCCTGGGCGAGAGCGAGCCGATCCGGTATTCGCCGCCGATCGCGACGGTGGCCCCGCCCAGGGCGGCCCGCCCGGCAAACTCCTTCACGCCCGTGTCCCCGGCAGGCGGCGTAACCTGGTAGATCAGAGCCCGCGCCATGTCGTCGGTGAATGGACCGAACTTGACCTTGCCCAGCGCGCCATCGAATGCGCCGTCATGGCTGATCGCGCCGACGACCCACCCGCCCGGCGGGCTTTCCTCGACCGCATAGGCGGCCGTGCCGGGCGGCGGCTTGGCCTGAAGGCGGACCTCGAGCTTCTTGCCCGCGACATAGCAGTCGGGAAGCACCCTCTCGACGAACGATGCCGGAACGTCGGACCGCACGACGACACTGATCGCGGCTGAAACCACATCCTGGCCCCGGCTGGTTCGGGCGCGGACCGTCAGGGCGTATTCGCCCGCTGCCACGTCTTTCCAATCGAATGTGTGGCGAATGGGCGAGCCGTTGGGCGGCGCGACAAAAAAGCATATCGTCGAGGCGCCGATCTTCACTCCGCTGGCGTAGAAATCGACATGGGGGATGTAGCCCTGAGGATCCACCGCCGTGGCCTCGATGTGGATTGTCGCGGGGGCGTCGAACGCGGCATGGTTGGCAGGCTGCTCGATGGTCAGCGCGGGATCGTTGTCCACCAGGGTGATCCGCGCTTCGCTGGGGGAGCCCAGACGATACAGCTCATTGGCAGCCAGCACCAGGATGATGGTCTCATCCGGCTCGGCGCCTGAACCGTCGTAAGGACGAACCAGGATCTCGGCCGTCCCTGCGCCGGCGGCGATGATGACCTGCCCGGATAGGTGCTCGTAGTCGATCCCATTCCGGGCGGCGCCCTTGAGGAGATAATTCACCCGAAGCAACGCCGCCAGGCTGCCGGTCCGGCTCACTGTAAAAACTCCAGGATCGCGTCCCGCCTCGGCCGCAACAGGATCCGTCGCGCGCACCGTGACCCAGGGCAGATCCGATCCATCCGCCGGATCCGCCGATTGCGCCGACCATGCGCAAAGGACATAGCTCAAGGCGGATATCAGCATCCCGCGCCCTCGAGAAATCGCACGGGTTCTCATGGTTCCTTTCGAATTCAGTTGAAGCCGGGCTTTGGCGCCGCGGTTTCAGAATGTTGTTCTTGGACCAAACATAAGCCCGCGCGGTCCGAGTTTCAACCGAGATCTTCGGCGCGGCGAATGGCGTGTGTCGCATGTCGCTGCGGGGCCTCTGCCGGCGCTCGGGCGTCTTGCGTCCGCCAATGAACCAGCAGCCCGAGCCGGGGCCGGGATCAGGCATCCCCCGAAGCCGCGGCGCTCTCGCTTTCGACCAGCTTGCGGTACAAGGTGGCCATGCTGATGCCCAGGATCTCGGCGGCCTTCTCCTTGTCGCCTCCTGAAAAGGCCAGGGCTCTCTGGATGTGCTGAAATTCCTGCTCGCGCAGGAAATGCCTGAGCACGGGCAAGACCGAGTCTGCCGCCGCGGGGGTCGGGGCTGGCGCTGCGGGAAGAGCGCCGCGGCTGTCGCCGATCGGTCCGGCCTCCTGGCCCGCCGCCGAATCCTCCGGATCGGATCCGACATCCTCGGGGAGCTGGGCGGCGACCGCCTGCAGGGCGGGGGGCAGATCCGCCACCTCGATCAAATTGCTTTCGCCCAGGGTGGCGGCTCGCTCGAGGGCGTTCTCGAGTTCTCGCACGTTGCCAGGCCAGTCGTAGGCGAGGAGCGCCGCCATGACCCGGCGGGAGACGCGGAAAGGCTGGTCCCGGCCGGGGCTGATCCGGCCGCGGAAGAAATGCCGGACCAGCAGCGGGATGTCCTCGCGGCGCTCCCGCAAGGGCGGCAGCGGAAGCGCGATCACGTTCAGCCGGTAATAGAGATCCTCTCGGAACGTGCCGGCCTGGACCTTTTGCTCGAGCGGCTCGTTGGTTGCCGCCACGACGCGGACGTTGACGGGGACGGAGACGTTGTCGCCCACGCGGCGGATCTCATGTTCCTGGAGCACCCGCAGCAGCCGGCTTTGGAGGGCGGCCGACATCGACGCAACCTCGTCCAGGAACACCGTGCCGCCATCCGCTTCGAGGAACAGGCCTTTTTTATCGTGGATGGCCCCGGTGAAGGCGCCTTTCCGGTGCCCGAACAGCTCCGACTCGAGGAGGGGCTCGGGCATGGCGCTGCAATCCACGACCACAAAGGGCGCCGCCTGGCGCCGGCTGTTCCAGTGGAGCGCCCGGGCCACCAGCTCCTTGCCCGTGCCGCTCTCCCCCAAAATCAGGACCGTCGCCTCCGAATCGGCTACGCGCTGGACGTGGCGAAACACCCGCTGCATGGCCGCCGACGCGCCGACGATCGGATGGAGCTTCGACTGGAGCTGGAGCTGGCGTCGGAGGTAATGGTTCTCGGAAAGGGTGTCGCGAAGCTGGAGGGCGCGATCGATGCGCAGCCCCAGCTCGTCGGGATGAAACGGCTTCTCGAGGTAATCGAACGCCCCTTGCTTCATCGCCTCCACGGCGGTTCCGATGGTCGCGAAGGCGGTGATCAGGATCACCGGGGCGGGCGGGCTCATCCGCCGAGCCCGCTGCAGCAGATCGAATCCCAGCGGCTGGTTCCGCTCCAGATACAGGTCGGCCACCACCAGGTCGGGCGTCATCCCCTCCAGCCGCTCCAGCGCCTCGTCCGCCCGCGAGAACCCCGCCGCCTCATGCCCCGCCGCCGCGCACAGGTCGAGGATCATCCGCAGCGCCGCAGCCTCGTCGTCCACCACCATGATCTTGGCCATAACATCACGCCTTCGTCTTCCGAGCCCGCCCGGACATTCCGGCCGGATCTTTCCGGAATATATAACGTGATATTATCGCTGAAGAATGATATCATTCAAACTTAAAATCGGGAGGAACATGGCGATGACCAGGCCCCCGATCAGCAGGCCCAGCCCGAGGATGAGCAGGGGCTCGAGCACGGACATCAGGCCGCCCAGGGTGGCCTCGACCTCCTCGTCCCAGAAGTCCGCGATCCGATCGAGCATGAGCTCGAGCCGGCCGGTCTGCTCGCCCGCCGCCAGCATGCGGATGAACATCCCGGGAAAGACGGCATGCCGCGCAAGGGCGCCCGCGATCCCGTCGCCTTTCTCGATGTCGCGGGCGGCCTGCAGGGCCGCCTCCTCCATCACGGCGTTTCCGCAGGTCCCGGCCACCATGGTCAGGACCTCCAGGATCGGCACGCCGCTGCGAAAGAGCGAGGCGAAGGTGCGGGCGAACCGGGCGAGGGCGACCTTATGCATCAGCGGCCCCAGGATCGGCACGCGGATCTTGAGCTCGTCCCAGGCCAGGCGGCCGGAGGGCGTGCGGACCAGGACCGCGATTCCATAGGCGGCGGCAGCCGCGAGCACCGCCAGCATCGGCCCCTCCCGGCGCAGCGCCAACCCCGTGTCGATCAGCCATTGCGTCGGGCGAGGCAGATGGGTCCCGAACTGGGCGTAAATATCCTGGAAGACCGGCACCACGAAGGCCAGCAGAAACACCGTCACCAGCACCGCCGCGGCGGTGACCGCGATGGGATAGGCCAGCGCCGCCTTGATCCGGCGGCGCAGCCGGACGGTGCTCTCGAGGTAGGCGGCGAGCCGGGCCAGGATTTCGGCCAGCAGCCCGCCGCGCTCCCCGGCCTCGACCATTCGGATGTAGAGCTTCGAGAACAGATGGCTGTGCCGCTGCAGCGACTGCGACAGGCTCTCCCCGCCCTCGACCCTCCGGCAGAGGTCGCGGATGACCGTCTGCAACGTCGGATTCGAATGCTGCTCGCCCAGGGCCACCAGGGAGGGGACCACCCCCATGCCGCTGTCGAGCATCGTCGCCAGCTGCCGCGTGAAAACCATCAGGTCCACCCGCTTGATCCGCGGCGACCACCATCCTCCGGCCTCGCCCGGGCCATCGGCCGGAGGGGGCGCCGGACGCGGGCGTCCCGGCAACGGATGGACCTCCCGGGCCGGCTCGCGCCGGTGAAGGCCGAGCTGTCCAGCGGCCGGATACCGCATCTTGCCTGGCAGCGTGGGCATGTCCGCCACGAACTTAGCCCGCCCACCGGCCATGGCAAGCCCCGCGTTTGGGCGAGATCAGGTTCGTCCGTTCATGACGGAAGAAGACAATGGGGTCCATTCCACATTGGCCCCATTGCCCTGCATTTGATTGATTTGCCGGCGTCCGATTCGCACTGAAAAGCTGCTGGCTTTTCGACAGAATCCAGCTTGACTTCACGTCCGAATCCGAGATAAGAATTTCTCCTGTTCACTGGCTGGGGACGCGATGGATCGAGCTGTACGATCGCGGGATCGGGGTTCGGCGGGGGGGTGGAGTTCGGTCGCGGCGGGACGGATCGGGCCGATCGAAGTGCGGTGCTGTCAATGTGACTTATGAAAAGGATTTTCAAAGGTGTCTGGATGTTCGCGGCTTTCGCAGTGGCGGGCCTATCCGTCGAGGGAGGCATGCAATTCACGCCGCTGGGGTTTCTGCCGGGGGGCACTTACAGCTATGGGGAGGGCGTGTCCGGTGATGGGCAGGTGGCGGTGGGCTGGGGGGATTCGAGCTCCGCGATCGGTGGATTCAGCGAGGCGTTTCGGTGGACGTCGGGAGGCGGCATTGCGGGCTTGGGCGATCTGGCGGGCGGCGTTTTCGACAGCGCGGCGTATGCGGCGAACCACAACGGCAATACCGTGGCGGGGTATGGAAACGTCGGCGAGATTCCCTGGAGCGCGCCTGCAACGAGCTGGACGTCGCCGGGGCCGATGACCGCCCTGCCCAGCGTGCTTTCACCGCCCAACGACGCGGCGTATGCGGTCTCGAGCGACGGATCGGTAATTGTGGGTTCGGCTTTCGACAGCTCTTTCCTGCCGACGGCGGTCCGCTGGGATTCGGGGGTTGTGGCGAGCCTGGGGTATTTTACTGGAGGCACCTTGTCCGAGGCATTAGGTGTGTCCAGCGATGGCCACACGGTGGTCGGCTATGGGGACCATGCGAGCGGGACCGAGGCGTTCCGGTGGACAACCGCGAATCCGACTCTGCAGCCGCTGGGGGATCTGACAGGGGGGGAATATTACAGCGAGGCGTGGGGAGTGTCGGGGGATGGTATGTTGACCGTGGGGTATAGCAGCTCGGGATCAGGAGACGAGGCGTTTCGACATACCGATGGGGATGGGATGGTGGGTCTGGGAGACCTGCCGGGCGGCGCTTTTGCCAGCTACGCTTATGCGGCATCCGGAGATGGCAGCGTGATTGTAGGGCAGGGTTCGGTCGAGACGACGGCGGAAAACCCGGAGGGCTTCGCAGCATTCGTCTGGGATAGCTTCAGCGGGATGCGCGATCTGCTCGAGGTTCTGTTCGATGCCGGGGTGGATATGTCGGCGTGGGCGGGCTGGCAACTGGTGGATGCCCGGGGGGTATCGGCCGACGGGAGCGCGATTGTGGGGACGGCGATGCATCCGGACGGGACGATGGAAGCGTTTTTGGTGACCGGCTACGCTCCGGTGCCAGAGCCGGTGAGCGGCGCGGTGGCGGCAGGGCTGCTCGCGCTGGCGGCCGCGGGCTGGAGGCGGTATCGGAAGGGCTGACCGGCCGCTGGCGCGCCGGGCCCGCCCTGCGCGGTTACGATTTGCCGCCGAGGCGGCGGAGGAGAGATTCGAGCCCCCCTTCAACGGGTTTGATCTCGATGCGCGCCGGGGGATGATGGGGGAGCGGGGTGGCGGCGGATGCCACGGGCGCCGAGGGGGTCGGGATTCCCGCGGGGACAGCCGTCGAGGCCGGTGTGGTTTCGTCCTCGGCATTCCCAGGCTCGGGCCCGGTGGGGGTGTGCCATTTGGCGCGTTTATCGAGCCAAGCGCGATATCGGGTGAAGGTCCACATCCCATGCTCGGCCCCGGTCTCGAGGCTCGAGGCGATCTTGAAGAACTCGCGCGAGCGGATGAAGCTCTTGACGGCGGTCGAGGAGGTGAGGATCTCGCATTCGGGGACGCGGAGGTTGATGTCCGGACGGTGGCGAAGGCGTTGGGCGATGACGCCGATGAGGCAATCGGCGAGCTGGGCGCAGACGCCGGCCTGGATTTCGGGGGGGAACGCGGAGACCATCCGCTGCAGGGCTTCGGCCGCGGTCGAGGAGTGGAGCGTCGAGAGGACGAGGTGGCCGGTCTCGGCCGCGTTGAGCGTCAGGCGCATCGTCTCGGGATCGCGCATCTCGCCGACCATGAGGACGTCGGGATCCTCCCGCAGGGCATCGAGGAGGGCTTGCTCGAAGCTGGGCGTGTCGCGGCCGACCTCGCGCTGGCGGATATAGGATCGGACGGGGCGGAAATGATATTCGATGGGGCTTTCGATCGTGACGATGTGGCGCGCCTCGGAGAGGTTGATTTCCTGGATGAAGGCGGCGAGAGTCGAGGATTTGCCGCAGCCGGTGGGTCCGCAGACCAGGATGAGCCCATGGGAATGGCCGATCCAGCGGCGCAGATCGGGGTGGAGATTGAGCTTCTCGAGCGTGACCTGGAACGAGGAGAGGAGGCGGATGGCGAGCCCGATGCCCCGGGAGGTCTGGAACACGTTGAACCGGCAGCGATACCCGGCGACGTTGCGGGAAAGGTCGCAGGAGCGGCGCTGCTCGAAGGCCGCCCATCCGTCGGCGCCGAGGAGTGCGCGGGCGATCTCGACGAGCGACCGGGCGGGCAGGGGGAGGTTGGCGACCTGGAGAGCGCCCCGGATGCGGATGGCGGGAGGCAGGCCTGCCTCGAGGTGAAGGTCGCTGGCGCCTTGCCGGGCCGCCTCGATAACGAGCGATTCGAGAGTGGGTTCGGGGTTATCCATGCGAGGCATCAGGACGCGTGAGGGGCGGCTCGGGCGCAGGCCGGGGCCCAGGCTCGATCGAATCTCTCCAGGCGATCACGGCCGATTTCATCAGCTCAGCCCCCTCGAGCCGAGGCTGGACGAACCGGGGACGGAACCAGGGGAATGTGCCGATGAGATCGAGCGTGACCAGGATCTGGCCGTCGCAATCGGGGCCGGAGCCGATGCCGATCGTGGGGATGGGAACGGCTCGGGTGATCTCGGCGGCGACGGCCGGGAGGACGAGCTCGAGGACGACGGCGAAGGCGCCGGCCTGGGCGAGGGCGAGGGCGTCGGCTAGGAGGTTCTCGTGCTCCTCCGGCCTCCGGCCCTTGATGCGGTAGCCGCCTTCGACAAGGACGCTCTGGGGGAGCATGCCGAGATGGCCGAGATAGGGAATCCCATCCTCGATGATGGCGCGGATCTGGGAGAGGATGGAGCGGCCGCCTTCGGCCTTGACGGCCTCGGCCCCGGCATGGACGAGGCGCCGGGCATTGGCGACGGCGTCGGCGGCGGTATCGAAAGACCGATACGGCAGGTCGGCGGCCAGGAGCGCCCGGGGCTGAGCTCGAGCGGCGGCGCGGACATGATGCTCCATATCGGCCATGGTGACGTGGGTCGTGTCGGGGTAGCCGAGCGTGACCATTCCGAGGGAGTCGCCAACCAGGATGAGCGGGATGCCGGCCTCGTCGAGCAGGCGGGCCAGTGGATAGTCGTAGGCGGTGAGCGCGGGGATGCGCTGGCGGCCTTTCATGGATCGAAGAATTTCCGCCGTGATTTTCACAGTGTGTGATTCAGGGACGGGCCCGCGGCGCCGAATTCGCCGGGCGAGGGCCCGCGATCGATCTATTCGGCTGGGATGTCGAGGTCGAATTCGAGCTGAGTCCGTGTATCGGATTGGAGGTTGCGCATTTCGAGCTTCTTGACCTGCCATCGGCCGTGGACCTTCTTGAGGCTGTCGACGGAGAACTCCTTCAGCAATCTCCGGTCGGCGGTGTAGGCCTTGGCGAGGATGATCTGGTTTTGTTCGGCATCGATCCACGAGAGGACGCGGGAATAGCCCGAGGGTGAAGCGGATGGGTTCTGGCTTTCCAGGAGGCGGCACGGCCGGCCGCGGCGCATTTCGGATCGGACAATGCGCTGGAGAGGCCAGGAGAGGAAATCGAGCCCGAGATCGGCCGCCCAGAAATCCGACCGCGCAAAAGGGATCATGGGATCCAGGAGCGGGCGCAGGGCAGGCGGCTCGGACGCGGCCTCGGATTCGGGGGCAAAGTAAGCGCGCGATCCGTCGGCCGCCTGCCGGATCGCCAGATAATCGACGCGATCTCCGGCTGGGGAGAATGCCTCGTAGGACGTTGTCGCAGAATCGGGCCGGGCCTCGATCCGCATGCGGATGGGGACGGTTCGGATCGCGCCGTCCGGGTTTCGGATCAGGAGGCGGCCGGAGGTGAGGAGGTCCTTGGCCGGCATGAGGGTGCGCAGCTCGGCGGCCAGGGCGCGGCCTGCGGCCTCATCGGCCGGGTCGGTCGCAGCCGGCGGAGAGGCGGCGGGAGTTGCGGCGAGGCGGGCAAGAAGCCAAAGGCCGGCCACGCAAGGGGTCAGCCAGAGCCGCATGCCGCGAGGCCGTCGAATGAGGGCGGGGGTGGTCATCGGGTGGGCGCCGGTCTGGGCGCGGCGGAGCGGCGCCGGCTCGGGCGGGAGTGGATGGGATTCGAGACAAGGGCGATGGGGAAGGCTTGGGCGAGATTGGCGACGAAGTGGACGGCCATCCTCTCCCGGACCTCGGCGGGGACTTCCATCCACTCTTTGCGGTTGGCCTCGGGCAGCAGGATGCCGCGGATGCCGGATCGCGAGGCGGCCAGGACTTTCTCCTTGATGCCGCCGACGGGCAGGATGCGGCCCCGGAGGCTGATCTCTCCGGTCATGGCGAGGTCGGGGCGGACTCGGCGCTGCAGGAAGAGCGAGGCGAGCGCGACGGCGATGGTGAGGCCGGCGCTGGGGCCGTCCTTGGGCGTGGCGCCGGCAGGGACATGGATGTGGAGGTCCTGTTTGTCCGGGGAGCCGGGATCGAGCTGAAGGGCGGCCGCCTGGCTGCGCAGGTAGCTGAGGGCGGTTTGTGCGCTCTCCTTCATCACCTCGCCCAGCGATCCGGTGAGGATGAGGTTCCCGCGGCCGGGCATGCGAGTGGCTTCGATAAAGAGAATGTCGCCGCCCACCGGCGTCCATGCGAGGCCGGTGGCGATCCCGCATTCGCGGATGGAGCCAGCCTTTTCGTGGCGGAAGCGCGGAGGGCCGAGGAGCTTCAGCAGGCGGGATGGGCCGAGGTCGACGCGGCGGCCGCGAGCGCCATGTTTCTGGGCGATGCGCCGGGCCAGCTTGCGGCTCAGGGCGGCGATTTCGCGCTCGAGCTGGCGGACGCCGGCTTCGCGGGTGTAATCGTGGATCAGGCGGCGGAGGGTGGCGATCGGCAGTCGGATCGAGGCGGCGGCAAGGCCGTGCTCTTCGAACTGGCGGGGCACGAGGTAGCGGCGGGCAATCTGGAGTTTCTCCTCGGCGGTGTAGCTCGGGATCTCGATGACCTCGAGACGGTCGCGGAGGGCGGGGTGGACCGGATCGAGCCAGTTCGCGGTCGTGATGAACAGAACTCGGGAGAGATCGAACGGAAGATCCAGGTAATGGTCGGTGAACGTGGCGTTCTGGCGCGGATCGAGCACCTCGAGCAGGGCGGCGGCCGGATCGCCCCGAAAATCCGACCCCACCTTGTCCAGTTCGTCGAGCAGGATCACGGGATTGTTGCTGTCGGCGCGGCGCAGGCATTGGATAATCCGGCCGGGGAGCGCGCCCACGTAGGTGCGGCGATGGCCGCGGATCTCGGCCTCGTCTCGCATGCCGCCGAGGGCGATCCGCGCGAACTTCCGGCCCAAGGCGGCGGCGATGCTTTGGCCGAGGGAGGTCTTGCCGACGCCCGGTGGGCCGACCAGGCAGAGGATGGGGCCTTTGATCTGCTGCTTGAGCTGGATGACGGCGATGAACTCGAGAAGGCGTTCCTTGACGCGGTCGAGGCCGTGGTGGTGTTGGTTGAGGACCCGCGATGCGCGGTCGAGGTCAACCTTATCGGGGGTGGATCGATTCCAGGGGAGGCTGACGATCCAGTCGAGGTAGTTGCGGCTGACGGTGTATTCGGCGACGGCCGGGGGGATATGCTGCAGGCGATCGATCTCCTTCGTGGCGACCTGCCGGACCTCGGCTGGCAGTCCGGCCGCCTCGATCTGCTCGCGCAGACGTTTGAGATCGGCGGTCTGGGTGTCATCCTCGCCCAGCTCCTGCTGGATGGCCCGGAGCTGCTCGCGCAAGAAAAAGTCGCGCTGGTTTTTCGACATCGTGCTGGCGACTTTCTTCTGGATCTTCGAGCTGAGCGCCAGCACCTCGATCTCACGGCTTAGCAGGGGCAGAAGGCGGTTGAGCCGCTCTTTGACATCGGCGGATTCGAGGAGGTCCTGGCGCTCGGCCAGCGTCAGATTGAGATTGGCGGTCACCAGGTCGGACAGCCGGCTCGGGTCCTCGACGTCCTGGGCGGTCCCCTTGATCTGTTCCGACAGCGCAGGCGAGAGATTGAGCACCTCTTCGAACTGGCGCTGCACATTGCGGATCAGGGCGCTGATTTCGATCGACTCCTCCCACTCATCCTTGACGATCTCGATCCGGGCCCGCAGATACGGGGCGGGGGGATCATAATCGAGGAGCCGGATCCGCCGCAATCCTTCGACCAGGACACGGACCGTATTATCGGGGAACTGCGCCATCTTGAGAACGCGGGCGGCGCAGCCGAAGGGGTAGAGATCCTCAGGCAACGGATTCTCGATTTCCGGGCGGCGCTGCAGAACGACCCCGAGGTAACGGTCGCCCGCCACCACGTCGTCGATCAAACGAATGCTCTGGGCTGACTCGATGAGCAGCGGAGCGGACATGCCAGGGAAAATCACAATGTCCGCCAACCCCAGGATGGGAAGGGCGGCAGGGAGCGGCTGAGGGGTCGCGCGGGGCAAGGGTTGAGCGGGTTCGATCCCCTGGCGGTCCGCGATAGCAATGGGCTCCAGCTCGGGCATACTCGTGTTGTAAAGTGCGGGTCCGCAAACCGGTCGCACCTCGAAGGGTCAATCCGTCTTGTCGACGATCGGGACCGTGATTCGATGGGGGATGGGTTCGGCAGCGGCGGGCACTTCAATGTGCAGAAAGCCATTTTGGTATAAGGCCCGCGCGTGGGCGAGGTCAAAGCCCTCCGGGATATCGATGATCCGCTCGAAGGCGCCATAGTCGATTTCCATCACGCGGAACCTGCATTTATGGGGGCGGGATCCGTCGGGCCGGCGGCCGCAAACGACAAGGCGGCTGCCCTCCGCGGTCAGCACAAGCTCTTCCCGGTGAATGCCCGCAAGCTCGATCTTGATGCAGAGGATGCGTTCGGTGATGTAGACGTCGGTGTTGGGGACCCAATAGGCCCCCGAGGCAGTCTCGCCGCTGGGTCTGGAGGCAGGCCGGCCTTCAAACGCCAGCGATCCTTTGGCTTTACACGTCGCCATAACAAGATGAGAAATGATTCCCAAGAACCGAATATGGGCTGTTCCGGAATCCTTGAAAAGCCATTTTCACGCCGGAGGCGTCCTTCGCATGATTCCTCCGGGCGCTTGGGCATTTCCAGGAGCCTTCCAGCGGGTCCGGGGCTGGCTCGGGACCGCCGACGGGATCGCCGCATCCCCCTGCGGGCCGGGGCCTCGCCCCGAGCCGGCCGCGCGTCGGGCCGTCGCGGACATAAGACATTCGGAACCGTGGCAACCCCAGCCCGAGGAGCCGGATCGGCGCCGACAGAACATCCGCGCCAGCGCAGCCGCCCCGGCGGTTACCAGCGCGAGCGCAGCCCATTGTTGCCAGTCCATGCACCCAGCATACGACGGACCCGCCGCGGATCAAGGCGGATCGAACTCGTGCGCGCCAAAGGCGTGCGGATCCTGAAGCAGAGCTCCTTTCGCCCCCGGAGACAGCGCGCGACGGACCGGGCGCCGACGGGCCCGCCCTGGAGAGCGATCGGATGGGGGGGCGTCCGCCGGCGGGACGCGGACACCGGACAAATGAACAATCGTAATATTGATTGACATGTATGAAATCATATTGTGAAAGCCGCCAGGCGATCGCTGGAGGATCGGGGGATGAATCCGCGGGGCGCGGATGCGTGCTCTGGGTGACCGGGATCGACACAGGAGTGGGAAAGACGCTGCTGACTCGGCTGCTGGTCGCGTGGGGCCGGAGCTCGGGCCGGGATGTGCGCGCGGTGAAACCGTTTTGTGCAGGATCGATGGACGACATAAAAGATATTGACAATATACAGAGCGATGTTGACGACAAATGGGAGGTGTGCCGGTGTTACGTGCGGCGGCCGCTGGCGCCCTGGGTGGCGGCGAGGCAGTCGGGCCTGGCCCTGCCTGCGCTGGGGGAGGTCGTCGATTGGATCGAGGCTCGAGCGGCGGCGTGTGAGGGGCTGGTGGTCGAGGGTGCGGGAGGGCTTGCGACGCCGCTGGGCGAAGGATATTCGGCCCTGGAGCTGATCGAGGCGTCAGGGGGCGGCGTCGTGGTTGTGGGGACCAATCGGCTCGGGGTGATCAGCCAGATTAGGTTGGCGGTGAGCGCCTTGCAACGCATTGGCGCGCAATCGATTGGTGTTGTTTTGATGGATCGGAGCCGCGTGGATGCGGCGATGCGCAGCAACGCGTGGGCATTGCGGGAGTTGCTACGGGGTGCGATGGTTTGGAGGCTGCCATGGTATCGATATAATTCATTGGGGCCGAAGAAGATAAAAACTATTTCAAAAAATATTCAAAAAACACTTGCAGAGATTTTCAGGATGAGTAGATTGTGCACGCTTCACCGATCAAAGGTGAGAGCGAGTCCGGCAGAGAAGAAGTTAGCTTTAAAAAGAGCTGAGTAGCTGGATGAAAACAGCGCTCGGGTTTTTTATCCCCTGATGGGGAGGAATTTTGGTGGGCAACCACCTCTGCTCTTTGAAAATTGAATCGTGCGATTTTTGAGCCCTCGAAGTGACTCTGTCGCAAGACAGAGGCTTTGAGTAAGAATCTTGATCGGGGCCATGAGGCCTCGAAGCAGTTCAAACTTTTCAACGGAGAGTTTGATTCTGGCTCAGAACGAACGCTGGCGGCGTGGATAAGACATGCAAGTCGAACGCTCACTCGAGAGTAGCAATATTCTGGGGTGGGAGTGGCGTAAGGGTGCGTAACACGTGGGTAATTTGCCGTGAAGTTCGGGATAACTTGCTGAAAGGCAAGCTAATACCGAATGTGGTTGTCGGGGGGCATCCTCTGGCAACTAAAGTTGGGGACCGCAAGGCCTGACGCTTCATGATGAGCCCGCGGCCTATCAGCTAGTTGGCGGGGTAACGGCCCACCAAGGCTAAGACGGGTAGCTGGTCTGAGAGGACGACCAGCCACACTGGAACT
>CAYWIM010000047.1:0-34542 GCA_964458325.1 uncultured Verrucomicrobiota bacterium | reverse complement strand
GACATCGAAAACCCTAACCAACTGGTATTCAGTGGCTTATGACCGGACAGTAGTGTCCGTCCGTCTTTGTGCATGATACACGATAACCATAAAAAAGGACGTATGAAGTTGTTTTTTGAAGCAGCCTGCCCCCGGTCCCTGGCGACCCTCCTCAGCCTGATGTTTGCCCTCGCCGCTCAAGCGCCCGCCAATGTCATCGTGAGCAACATCCCGGATCCGTTTGTGCAGCATTTGGATCTAGCGGCACAAATATCGTCGTCGACCTGGTTCGCGCAGCCTTTTCAAACCGATGCGCAATCGTATATTCTCACTTACATTCTGGCTGCCATTGGAGATCGGGAAGACAGTCCCGCTGTGGAAGCCAAGCTACTCGATCTAAGCGATCTGGCTGCACCGATTACCGTTGGCGAGTTGACGCTTATGGGCGCTCTGAGCGAGGACATTATTGAAGTTGTTCAGTTCCTGCCTGCGAGTCCCATCACGTTGAAGCCCAATAAGACCTATTACTTCGCGCTGGGTGTAAGTTCCGGCGATGGAGACGAGGTCGAGGACCAATATTATTGGCAAATTGCGGGCGCATCCGGCAATTTAGACGGGGATGGGACGATCCCGGACCAATACGCCATTAACCAGGAGGCCGGTGGATGGACCCTTGTAAACGGCGAGATGCCACTGCTTATTGCCGTGGACGGCAAACCCTATGTCGTGCCCGAGCCGGCGACGATCTTTTCCGCCAGCCTCATGGCGATCGCTGGCCTGGTTGCGGCCTGGCGGTTCGGCCGCCGATCCTGATCCGAACCCGGCCGACGACGGTGCGCCGATCCGCAGCCCTGAAGCCTGCGCTGTGCCGGATGACCGCCCACGCTGCCGCAGGCCATTATCTGAATCCCTCTGAATGATTGTTCGGTGCATATTTATCAGTATTGCTGATGAATATCGGTTTCCGGAATTCCATGGTCTGCTTCGAATCCGCGTGGCGCAAACTGACTGCAAATGGCGACGACGGACAGTTGCCGCTCGATGAGACATCCATACACAGCCTGTATATCAATCGGACAATTGGAGCTCTCGATTTGACAAATAGTCGTCGTTGATTCCCAAGATCCGCGTCCGAGAGATGCGCTTGCGGGCAGGCTGTGTCTCACCTTTGGGCGGCAAGGGGAACAAAGAAATCGGACGGCAGGAACATCAATCCATTTCGGATTGCTGTCGCTGTGCGCTTTGTATCCTTGCATCCGAATGACCAATGATTCGGTCATTGATTATCATCGGAGGTTTTACTTTACATGCGGATGTTCATTTTTATTGACGTATTAGCAGGGGTAATTTACGTTGCCTCAGTCTGGCAGTAATTTGCATGTATAAGAGATCATGAAGTATCGTCGTATGTTGGATCGTCTGGCGATTCGAGGGGGCATGGGGATCGTTCTTTGGCTGGCGTTGGTGGTGGGCGGATCTGGCGCCGTGGGCGGCAGGATGCCGAAGGGCGGTGAGGGCCTTCTGGTGAAGTTCACGCCGGGGGCATCCGCGCTCGATGTGCAGCTCACAGCGCTCGAGCTGGATGCGCGGCGGACGCGCATTTACAATCTGGTCCCCGGCCTCGAGCGGTGGGAGGTGGGGCGCGGTCGGTCTGCGGGGGTGGCGCGCCAACTGCAGGGGCGCGGGGATGTCGAATACGCCGAACCAGATCTGCGCGTGCAATCGACGGAATTGATCCCGAACGATCCCATGTTCGGCGAGCAGTGGGGATTGCACGGAATCTCGGATGCGGACATCAACGGGCCAGAGGCATGGGATATGGGCACGGGCAACCCGTCGGTTGTGGTCGCGGTCATCGACACCGGCGTGGAATGGAATCATCCCGATCTTGCCGCGAACATCTATCTCAACGACAAGGAGTTCGCGGGCATACCCGGGATGGACGACGACGGCAACGGGTATGTGGACGACATTCGCGGATGGGATTTCGTGGCGGACGACAACGATCCCATGGATGAGAGCGGCCACGGGACCCATGTGGCGGGAGTCGTGGGGGCGGTGGGGAACAACGGGATCGGGATTGCGGGGATCCAATGGCAGGGGCGGATCCTGCCGTTGCGGTTCATCGGCCCCGCCGGAGGGTATATTTCGGACGCCATTGCCGCCATTGAATATGCGGTCGCAATGGGTGCGCGGATCTCGAACAACAGTTGGGGAGGCACGACCTATTCGAGCGCGCTATACGATGCCATTCGCAGCGCCGGCGCCACCGGCCATTTGTTCGTCGCCGCGGCAGGCAATAACGGCCAGAACTCCGATAACGCGCCCTTCTATCCGGCGGCATACGATCTGGATTGCATCGCGAGCGTGGCGGCGGTGGACAGCGCGCTTAACCGGGCAGGTTTTTCGAATTACGGAGCGGAATCGGTGGACCTGGGCGCGCCTGGGGTGGGCATTTACAGTTTGGCTGCAGGCGGCGCCTACGGCCACATGTCCGGCACAACAATGGCTGCGCCTTATGTCGCCGGTGTGGCGGCTTTGGTCGCCTCGGTGATACCGGAGGGGGACGCCGCCGCCATCAGGGAACGGCTGTTTTCTACCGTGCGGCCGCTCGCGTCGCTTCAAGGGATCACGACTACAGGTGGGATGGTGGATGCGGTGGCGGCGCTTGCCAGCCAGGTAGAGATGTCCTCTCGCCTGGAAACGGCTGCGGAATACTCATCTCACGCCACCGCAGCGAAGTTGAAGGATCCAACCGAGGAACCGGTGCAGGATCCCGCCGTCCTCGCGGCTTCTGCATCCTCCATAAGCCTGATGTGGGATGACAATTCCGATAACGAGGACGGGTTCATGCTCGAGCGGTCTGAAGACGGCACAACCTTTTCGGTCGTTGCCAATCTGCCGGCGGATACGGTCAGCTTTACCGATACTGCCGTGAATCCGGGCTGCACCTACACCTATCGCGTCTGCGCTTACAACGGTTACGGGGTATCCGACTATTCGAACCTGGTGACGACCACGCTGCCGCCTGTGGAGACCGTGCCCCTGGCACCCATCGACTTGGCAGCGGTCGCCCAGACAGGGTATCAAATCTTCCTGACCTGGACCCTCAATTCGGACAATGCGGACTATCTGGTTCTGGAGCGATCGACCCGGAGCAGCTTCGAGCGTGCGGTAACGATCAGGTTACCATCGGGATCTGCAACAAGCTATATCGATACCGGCCTGGTCCCGAGAGTGGTCTATTATTATCGCTTGGCGGCCTGCAACGAGTTGGGCGTCAGCTCCTACTCCAACACTGCCTCCGTCCGGGCCATTCGATAATCCGCTGAGGTTTTGCCCTTGAAGCGTCCCCATGGTTGGGGCATGCTTTTACGCAACAATCTCATGGATATGCCCGCCCGGAAGACCATCTCACGTCGAGCCGCCCTCCGTAACCTTGGAAGGACTGGCGCGGCGATCGCTGTTTTGGGGAACAGCACCGTAGACGCCGCCGAGGCGGCGCCATCTCCATCCAGGGGCCGGCAGGCGGCGCCGTCCGGTGCCGATGTCCGGGAGATTCTCGATGAGCGTGTTCGGCGAGCCCCTCTGATCGACACCCACGAGCATCTGTTCGAGGAAAAGGAGCGCATCAGTGGCAGCGGGAACCGGCGGATTCCCTGCGACGATTGGTCGCTGCTGTTCAACCACTATCTGAACTCGGATCTGGTGACCTGCGGGATGCCGAAGGCCGATGTCGATCGATTCTTCTCGCCCAGGATGGATCCGGCCGGCAAGTGGCGGCTGCTGGCGCCTCACTGGCCTGCGGTCAAGAACACCGGCTATGCCCAGGCGGTGCGGATCTCGATTCGCGAGCTGTATGGAGTGGATGAGCTGTCGGAGGCCAGCGTCGGCAAGGTCCAGTCCGGATACGAGCGGATGCGCCGGCCCGGATTTTATAAGCACATTCTCCAGGAACGCGCCGGGATCGAGTCGTGCCAGGTCAACAGCCTGACGGGCGAGCCCTTCAAGAAATCGGACATGCCGACGTTTCTGATGCAGGACCTGAGCATCGTGGGGATGTTTTCAGGCCCCCAGATCCAGAAATACGCCGCCGATACCGGGATCGAGGTCAAGTCCCTGGGGGATTGGCATCGGGTGATCGAGTGGTGGTTCGAGCAGTATGGCTGCTATGCGGTCGCCGTGAAGTCGCAGCACGCCTACAGCCGGGACATCGATTACGCCCGCGTGCCCGCTGAGGAGGTGGAGCCGGTTTTTCAGAAGGTGCTGCGCAAGGAGCGGGTCTCGCGGGAAGAGCGGAAGCTGCTCGAAGACCATTTGTTCTGGCACTCGGTGGAGCAGGCGACAGCCCATGGCCTCCCTGTGAAGCTGCATACCGGCTATTACGCAGGGCAGGACGGGATGCCCTTGTCGAGGCTCCGGTTCAACGCGGGGTCGGCCGCCGAGCTCTGCCGGCTGTCGCCGGACACGAAATTCGTGTTCATGCACATCTGCTATCCCTACTACGAGGAGCTGCTGGCCGTCGCCAAGCATTGGACCAACGCGCACGTGGACATGTGCTGGTCGTGGATCATCAATCCCGTTGCCGCCAAGGAGTACCTGAAGAAGCACATCGTGACGGCGCCGATCAACAAGCTGCTGCCCTTCGGGGGGGATTACATGTTTGTGGAGCCGGTCCTGGGGCACGCGGTCATGGCGCGCCGGGGCGTGGCGCAGGCCCTGGCGGAGCTGGTCGACGAGAAATGGATCAAGCTGGACGACGCCCTCGATCTGGTGGACATGATGCTCCACGGCAACGCCCGCGCGATCTTCCAGCTCGACCGGAAAACCGAGGCCCTGCGGCGCGCCAGCTGGGCTCGCGGGTCGCCCGGCGATCGCGGATCCGGCCCCGGGTGACATCCGGGTCCGATGATGGTAGGATGTTCTCCGATGACTGAACGCACCGCCAAACTGCGCCGGCTGAGCCTCGACACGGCGCCGTCCCTGACCGCCGAGCGCGCGCGATTGCTCACCGAGTTTTACCGGGCCAACGAGGGCAGGCACTCCTTGCCGGTCTTGCGGGCGCGGGCCTTCCTTCACCTCTGCCAGCACAAGGCCATCTGGATCGGCGAAGACGAGCTGATCGTGGGCGAGCGGGGCCCGGCCCCGAAGGTCGTGCCCACGTTTCCAGAGCTAACCTGCCATAGCCTCGACGACCTCCGGATCCTCGATTCCCGCCCGAAAACCCCGTATCGCGTGGACGACGAATGCCTCCGGGCGTACGAGGAGATAGTGATCCCTTACTGGCGCGGCCGCTCGATGCGGGACCGGATGTTCGGCGAGCTGCCCCCGGAATGGCGGGACGCCTATGACGCCGGCGTCTTCACCGAGTTCATGGAGCAGCGCGCGCCCGGGCACACCGTCCTCGACGACAAGATCTACGCCAAAGGGATGCTCGATTTTAAAAAGGACATCGCGGCCGCCCGATCGCGGCTGGACTTCCTTCGAGACCCGGACGCGTACCAAAAGCGCCAGGCGCTCGACTCGTTCGACATCTCGTGCGACGCGCTGATGGTGTTGGCCGAGCGACATGCGGCGCTGGCCCGGGACCTTGCCTCGCGCCAATCCGATCCGCGCCGGAAAGCCGAGCTGCTGAGGATCGCCGAAGCCTGCTCGCGGGTTCCCGCGCACGCCCCCCGCGATTTCCATGAGGCGCTCCAGTATTACTGGTTCTGCCATCTGGGCGTGATCACCGAGCTGAACGGGTGGGATTCGTTCAATCCGGGGCATCTGGATCAGCACCTGCTGCCGTTTTACGAGCGCGGGCTGGCGGACGGCTCGCTGACGCGCGAGTCGGCGCGCGAGCTGCTCGAGTGCTTCTTCATCAAGTTCAACAACCATCCCGCGCCGCCCAAGGTCGGCGTGACGGCGGCCGAGAGCGGCACCTACACCGACTTTGCGAACATCAACATTGGCGGCCTGCTGCGGAACGGATCGGACGGCTCCAACGAGATCTCCCACATGCTGCTGGACATCGTTGCCGAGATGCACCTGCTCCAGCCGAGCACCAACATCCAGCTCTCGCGCAAGAGCCCCGGCGCGCTCCTCGAGCATGCCTTGCGGGTGGTCGCCAAGGGGTATGGATTTCCGTCGATATTCAACGCCGATGCGGTGGTCGAGGAGCAGCTCCGCCAGGGTAAAACCCTCGAGGACGCGCGGGCGGGCGGCTGCAGCGGCTGCGTCGAGGTGGGCGCGTTCGGCAAGGAGGCCTACATCCTGACCGGCTATTTCAATCTGGTGAAGGTGCTCGAGATCGCGCTCCACGACGGCCGCGATCCGCGCACGGGCAAGCAGCTGGGCCCGCGGACAGGCGCCCCGGACGACTGGCGGACCTACGAGGACCTGTTCGGGGCGTTCCGCCGGCAGCTTCGGCACTTCCTCGAGATCAAGATCCGCGGCAGCCGGCTGATCGAGCGGATGTATGCCGATCACATGCCGGCGCCGTTCCTGAGCGTGCTGATCGACGATTGCATCGGGAACGGTCGCGACTACAACGCGGGCGGTGCGCGCTACAACAACACGTTCATCCAGATGGTGGGTCTGGGGAGCATCGCGGACTGCCTGAGCGGGATCCGGCAGCTCTGCTACAAGGACGGCGCCCGCCATGCGCGGCCGCGGGCCTCCTCGAGCCCGACGGCCCAGGAGCTGGACCGAATCACCGCCGATTACGTCGATGAGCTCCTGGCGCCGATGATCTCTCCGGCTTCGCTGCCGCTGTCGCGGCTGGTGGACATCCTCGATGCCAACTTCGAAGGGCAGGAGCCTCTGCGCCAGCGTCTCGTCCACCGCGTCCCGAAGTACGGCAATGATGACGACGATGCCGACGCCCTCATGCTCGAGGTCTTCAACGCGTGCTTCGAGGAGGTCGATGGACGGCCCGACGCGCGCGGCGGCCGCTACCGGATCGAGATGCTGCCGACTACGTGCCACGTCTATTTCGGCAGCGTGACCGGCGCGATGCCCGACGGGCGAAAGGCGGGGCTCCCGCTCTCCGAGGGGATCAGCCCCGTGCAAGGCGCCGATCGGCGCGGCCCCACCGCCGTGTTCAAGAGCGCTGCCAAGATGGACCATGTCAAGACCGGCGGCACGCTCCTCAACATGAAATTCACCCCCGCGCTCGTCGCCAGCGAAGACGGGCTGGACCAATGGGCGCATCTGGTTCGAGGCTATTTCAAGATGGGCGGCCACCACGCGCAATTCAACGTCACCACGGCCGAGACATTGCGCAAAGCCCAGGCTCATCCCGGCGAGCACCGCGATCTCATCGTCCGGGTCGCAGGCTACAGCGACTATTTCTGCGACCTCTCGAGGGAGCTCCAGGAGGAGATCATCGCCCGGACCGAGCATGATGGGTTTGGCCCGCCAGAGTGAGTCGAGCGGCGCCGGTGGCCTGCTCTGGCGCCGGGCTATTGGCCCAGGATCGGCTTGCGGTCCGCATTGAATTCCGCGAAGGACTGAGGTATGGATTCTCGCATGAACACCATGTCGGGCACTCTGGCCGGGCGGTCGCGCCATTTCATTTCGGCCGCGGTTTGGGCAGGATCCCTCCTTGGAGTAGGGGTCGCATGCCTGGCGGAGGCAGCGCCCAACGAATCGCCGGGGGGGTTGCGAGCCGGATTCGCCCGGGTGGACATCACGCCGGGCCAACCGGTGCTCCTGGCTGGATACGCGAGCCGGAAGGATCTCTCTCAAGGGATGCACGATCCGTTGTCGGCTCGAGTCGCGGTGTTCGCGGAGGGCGGGCGGAGCGTGGTGATGGTGTCCACCGATCTGATTGGCTTTTACGGGGAGACGAGCGGCTCGATGCGCAAGGCGATCCTCGAAGCGTGCGGGCTCGAGCCGGAAGAGCTGTTTCTGACCGCCATCCACACCCACGGCGGGCCGCAGCTGGGCCATGACCCATCCCGGCTGCCGCCGAGCAATATCGAATACACACGCTGGCTCGAGAGGCGTTTGATCGAGACGGTTCGCGCGGCCCGGAGCCGCCTGGCCCCAGCCCAAGTGGCTTCGGGCTCAGGCGCGTGTCCCGTCGGCGTCAACCGCCGGGAACCAGTCCGAGACAAGGATGGCAAACCGAGCATCGTGTTGGGACGAAACCCGCTGGAGCCGATCGATCGCGAGGTGCAGGTGCTGCGGATTGCGGACGCGGGGGGGAGCGTTCGATCGGTCCTTTTTGCCTACCCAACCCACAGCACCGCGATGGGCCCGCGAAACCTCCAGATCACTGGGGATGTCCACGGCATCGCCGAGCAATTTCTCGAAATGTATCTGGGCGGAGGGATCATCGCCGCCGGGTTTGCGGGCGCGTCGGGCAACATCGATCCTTGGTTCCGCGTCCTGCCCGAGTTTCGCACCGAGCGGGGCTGGGTTCCGGAGGCGGTGCTGCTGGGGACGTTCCTGGGCGAAGAGGTGGCTCGCGCGCTCGAGCGGATGCCGGCCGGCTCCGCCGATGGGACTGTCCGATCCGTGTTCCGCACCCTCCTGCTGCCGGGCAAGCCCCGAAACGAGGAGGCGGCTCCGGCAGACCATCCGCCGACCGAGCTGAACGTGACTGTGGGGCGGGTGGGTGAAATCGCCTGGGTGGGCTTGGGCGGCGAGGTTTTCAACGAGATCGGTTTGGCGATCAAGGCGTCGTCTCCGTTTCGGACGACGGTGGTGGTCACGCACTGCAACGGGGCAGCCGGCTACCTGCCGATCGCGGCTGCGTATCCGCAGGGCGGCTATGAGGTCCGATCGAGCCCGTTTGCGCCGGGCGCAGCCGAGCGGCTGGTGAGCGAAGTGGCGCGGATGCTGAACGAGATCCGGAAAGCCCGGTAGGGCAGGGGGGCGCGGGCGGGAGGCCCGTTCTTCCGCGAACCGTTTTGCCCCGAGAGCGGGCTGTTGTGTATATTGGCGGGCATGTTTCGACCGTGCATCGATCTTCATGAAGGCTGCGTGAAGCAGATCGTCGGCGGCTCTCTGCGGGACGATGGCGCCGGTCTCCGCACCCATTTCGTGGCGGATCGGCCCGCCGCCTGGTTCGCGGAGCGGTATCGTCAGGACGGACTGACGGGCGGTCACGTGATCATGCTCGGCCCGGGCAACGAGGACGCGGCGCGATCGGCCCTGGCGGCCTATCCGGACGGGCTGCAGGTCGGCGGCGGCATCCGGCCCGAAAATGCCGCCGCATGGCTCGATGCCGGGGCCAGCCACGTCATTGTCACCTCCTGGGTGTTCCACGCGGGGCGGATCGATTGGGGCAGGCTCGAGGAGCTGGCGGGCGCGATCGGCTGCAGCCGCCTGGTTCTGGACCTGAGCTGCCGCCGGCGCGAGGATCAATATTTTGTGGTCACAGACCGATATCAGACACTGACCAACGAGCGTTTGCGCCGCGATCTTTTCGCGCAGCTGGCCTCTCGCTGCGCCGAGTTTCTCGTCCATGCGGTGGACCTCGAGGGAATGTGCCAGGGGATCGACGATCAGCTGGTGCGATGGCTGGCGGAATGGTCGCCGCGCCCCACGACATATGCCGGCGGGGCCCGGTCTATCGCCGATCTCGATCGGGTCCACCAGCTCGGCATGGGCCGGATCGACCTGACCATCGGATCGGCCCTGGACCTGTTCGGCGGGTCCGGCGTCCGCTATGCGGATGCAGTTGCCTGGAACCGGCAAAACGCGAGTCTGTGAGGTCGCAAGAGGGATCGAGCCGCGGGCTTCGTCCGTGAAGGGACGACCGGGGCAGCATGGGCGCGGATGGATGGTGAAGATCCTCGGGCGCCCGCCCGGCCCGGAGACTATTTCAGCGGCAAGACCATCGAGGCCGCCCACGTCACGAGCATTCCGAGGATGGAGTTGACCGTCACCACCACCGTCCAGCTCCGGAGCGTCTCTCTCTCCGTGAACCCGCTCAGCCTGCTGACGACCCAGAATCCGCTGTCGTTCATCCAGGACATGATCATCGCGCCGAACCCGATCGCCAGGAAAAGGTAGACCGGGTGATAGGGCAGGCCGGCGCCGCTCTCGATGATGGGCAGCATCATGGCTGCGGTCGTCAGCATCGCCACGGTGGCCGAGCCCTGAGCGATTCGGATCACACAGGCCACCCCATAGGCCAGCCACAGGTAATGGACCTCGCGCCCCTCGGCGATGGTCCGGATCGCGTCTCCCACGCCCGCATTCTTCAGCATCAGCCCAAAGGCGCCGCCCGCAGCGGTGATGAGGATGATGGTTCCAGCCGTCTCGAAGGATGGGCCGACGCGCTCGCAGATCCGCGCCATCGAATATCCCCGCTGGCGCGCCAGCAACGCCATCGCCAGGGCCGCCCCCACGCACAGCGCCACGTTGCGGTTGCCGGCGAACTCGATCCAGGGGAACAGGCGCGGGTGCTGAGCCGCCCCGCCCATGGCCGCCAGGATGGACGCCCCGCCGATCAGGACCACGGGGACGATGATCGGCAGGATGGAAGCGACGAAAGACGGGAGCCTGTCTTCGCGCAGCTCGGCGATCTGGCGCAGGTCCTCGAGCGTGCTGCCTGGGACATCGCGCAGCGGCACCTCGAACCGGCGGTTCAGCCAATGGGAGACCAGCCATGCGCCGCCCACGGGGAGGATGCCCGCCAGGAGACCCGCCACGAGCGTCAGGCCGAGGTCGAGCTTGAGCGTCTCGGCCATGGCCAGCGGGCCGGGATGCGGGGCGATCATCGAGTGCGTGACCGAGCCCGCGCAGCAGATCGCCATCACATAGAGCAGGTAATCCCGCCCCAGCCGGAGCCGAAGCGCTTTTGCCAGCGGGACGACCAGCATAAAGAACGTGTCGAAGAAGATGGGGATCGAGATGATATAGCTGCTGACCAGCAGCGCCAGCCCCGCCCGCCTCTGCCCGAAAACCGCCAGAAACCGGCGCACCACCTTGTCGGCCCCGCCGCTCTCGAGCAGGCAAAAGCCAATCACGGACGCGAGAGCGATCACGACTCCAATCTTGCCGGCGGTGATGCCGAATTCGGCGGTTGTCAGCTCGATGGCCCGGACCCAGTGGCTCTGAGATCCGCCGGCGGCAGGCGGCAACGTGCCCGGCCATGCCAGCAATCCCGCCGTGAATGCCGCCAGGATGAGCGCCAGAAACGCATGCATCCGCAAGACCGTGATCAGGAACACGATCAGCCCAACGCTGATCCCAAGCACCGCCAGAGGCCACCAGAGGGGACCGGCTGGCGCGGCTGCCAAAATGGCGTTCATCATCAGACCGCTCCGATTTCGGAAACAGATTGCCGCCAGTGCTACCGGCATCCCGCCGAACGGTCAAGCCCGCACTGGCCGCTTCGCGGGAGAAAAGGCAAGAGCTCAGGCCGGTTCGAATCCATGCTTCGATCAGGAGTGGCGAAGGAGAAGCTCGGGTTGACATTGAGGGGCGAACCAATTAAACGAATCGAGTCTGGCCCACGCAGCCCTTTATTAGGCAGGGGGTGGCTGGCAGCCGAATCGAACCACTGACGCACGAAAGTCATATATGGCCACGGAAACGTTCCGCATCTTTCCGATCGATATCGTCATCTTCCTGGCGTTTGTCGCCACCGTAGTCACGGTCGGCCTGGTCAAAAGCCGGCAAAAGGCCAGCAGCGAGGATTATTTCCTGGCGGGGCGCGGCCTGAGCTGGTGGCTGATCGGTTTTTCGCTGATTGCGGCCAACATCTCGACGGAGCAATTCGTGGGCATGAGCGGCAACGCGGCCAGCCACGTGGGCCTGGCGATCGCCAGCTACGAGTGGATGGCGGCCATCACGCTGGTTGTGGTGGCCTTCGGGTTCCTGCCCTACTTCCTGCGCGCCGGCATCTTCACCATGCCGGAATTCCTCGAGTACCGCTATAACGGCGCGGCGCGCACCATCATGGCGGTGGCGACGATCTTGATCTATCTGCTGTTGCTGGGGTCGGTAACCTACTCGGGGGCGCTGACGATCGGCTCGCTGGCGAGCCAGGCCGGCGTGCCCGTGACGCTGTTCACGGGATCGCTCCTGATCGGCGTGATCGCCATGCTTTACGTGACGGCCGGCGGCCTGAAGGCCTGCGCCTGGGCGGACCTGATTCAGGGGAGCGCCCTGGTCCTGGGCGGCGCGGCGATCATGTTCTTCGCCTTTCAGAAGCTGGGGACGGCCACTGAAGCGGCCAGCGTGGTCAGCGCCCAGACGGGCGCCGTCGCCATCCAAACCCTCGATCCGGGCACAGGCGCGCTCGAGCGATTCTGGACGTTGAACCGCTCGCGGATGAACATGTTCCTGCCCGCCACGGACAGCGTGCTGCCGTGGACGGCGCTGCTGCTGGGGCTGTGGATCCCCAACTTCTATTACTGGGGTTTGAACCAATACATCACGCAGCGCACGCTGGGCTCGGCCTCGCTGGCTCAGGGCCAGAAAGGGATCGTGTTCGCCGCCTTCATGAAGCTGCTCATTCCGTTCGTGATCGTCATCCCGGGCATCATCGCCTTCAACCTCTACTCGAACTCGATGCGGCTGGAAGCGTCCACCGACACTGCCATCAGCTTGGCGCGCTACCTCAAGGCCCATCCCGCCACCGAGCATGTCGTGGCCGCTCCGGCGCCCGCTCCGGAGCAAATCGCGCAGTGGCCGGCCGGCAAGTATCTGCTGGCGATCTACCCCGACGACGATGCGCTCCGGGCCGCGAAGACGCGCCATCCGTTCGTTCTGCCCATCACCCAGCAGCGGATGAACAGCCCCGAGCTCGATCCCAAGCCGCACACGATCTTCCTTTCCGAAGACCACGCCTGGAGACATGTGAACCCGGGGCTTGCGGCCGAGATCGAGGCGTTCAACGCGCGGACCCGTCAAGCCGCCGAAGCGGCAGGCCAGGCGCCGGCCACCGAGAAACTCATTGCCTACAAATACGACACCGCCCTGGCGCAGCTCCTGGGGAACATCCTTCCGCAAGGCGTCGGCATTGTCGGGTTCGTGCTGGCGGCGCTCCTGGGCGCGGTGGTCAGCTCGCTGGCTGCGATGCTGAATGCGGCCTCGACGATCTTCGCGGTGGATATCTTCAAGAAGCATATCGCTCCCCAGGCCGCCCAGCGAACGATCGTCCTGCTGGGCCGGCTGTCGGTGGTGGTTTTCACGGCGATCGCCGTGCTGCTGGCGCCGCAGCTGGGCAATCCCAAGATCAGCAACAGCATCTTCACCATCATCCAGGAAGGGCAGGGGTTCATCTCCCCCGGCATCCTGGCGGCATTCGTGTTCGGCCTGATCGTGCGCCGGGGGCCCCCAGCCTGCGGCGTCGTGGCCCTTCTGACCAATATGGTTGCCTATGGGGTCTTGAAGGTGGCGATTCCCAACCTGCAGTTCCTCAACCGGATGGCGGTCTGTTTCGCGCTCTGCTTGGCCGTCATGGCGTTGATCACGTTGGTCAGGCCCTTGCCCCAGCCGATCGAATTCAAGCAGCAGACCACCATCCCCTTGGCATCCTCCCGATCGGCTCGAACTGTGGGGATCCTGGTCGTGGTCATCACGCTGCTGCTGTACCTCGTGTTCAGCCCGCTGGGCGTGGCCCGATGATCGGGTCTGCCGCCGCCGCAACCCGTGAATAATTCCCGGGTGCGCGCGTCCAAAACATTTTGACCCCGTCTCCGGGATGGCTAACATGGGGGCTGGAAGGTGGAATCACACATGGGGATTGGCATGATGGATTGGTGGGGACGGGCGCTGGCGGCGGATCTGCCGCAGTCGGAGCTTTTTTACGTCTGGCAGCAGGCTACGCCGGAGGCGAAAGCCATCATCGTGGTTCTGGCGATCTTTTCCATATTCGCCTGGTCGGTGATGGCGACCAAGGCGATCCAGATGCGCCGGGCCAAGAGGCTCAACCACCTGTTCAACCTCGAGTTCCGCGCCCAGTCGAGCGTCACCAACATCCACGACCGCCACGTGCACGTCGACGGGTGCCCTCTCTTTTCGGTCTACCAGGCGGCATGCAAGGAAGTGGCTGGCCGGCGCCGCCTGCCGGCGGGCGACCCCTCCTCGACGCTCCGCCTGTCGCTCAAGGCCATGGAGCACGTCAAGCGAGCCCTTGAACGGGCCGTTGCCGAGCAGTCGCTCCAGCTCGAGTCCGGCCTGATCCTCCTGGCCATCGCGGTCAGCGGGGCTCCTTTCCTGGGGTTGCTGGGCACCGTCTGGGGCGTTATGAGCACGTTCAGCTATGTGGGAATGAAAGGACACGCGGATCTGACCACCATGGCGCCGGGCGTCGCCGCCGCCTTGATCACCACCGTGGCCGGATTGCTGGTCGCCATCCCGTCCATGTTCGGCTATAATTATCTCGTGCACCACCTTCGGGTGCTCACCGTTGAGCTGGATAATTTTGCCCAGGAGCTGGTCTCGAGGATGGAGAACGAATTTGTGGCAGACGATGACTGAACCGCCGCCTCCAACGGAGTCTCCGAGCCACTCATCACGCCCGGAAGTGGTGTGTGCCAAATGCCATGCGGCCAACCCTCACGGGGCGAACACCTGCGGCGCGTGCGGCGCCCACCTGTATGTGTCCTGCCACCACTGCGGCCACCGCAATGAGCGCCATCACTTGCGCTGCACCAGCTGCGGCCTGCGGCTCCACCGCACCTTCTGGCGGCGGGTCCGGAAAAAGGTGTTCCCGGACGCCGGCATGGTCCGGCCCCAGCACGTCGTGCTGCTGGTTGTGATGGTCCTGGCGGGATTCCTCCTGATCCTGCTGATCGTGGATCGAAAACTGCTGTTCTAGCCAAGCCCATGCGCCGGTTCTCTCAACGGAATTATCTGGTCACACTCAGCGACATCAACATCACGCCGCTGCTGGATCTGGCCTTTGTCCTCCTGATCATCTTCGTCATCACCACGCCCCTCCTGACGCAAAGCATCGATCTCCGGCTCCCTCCAGGCGGCCGGACCGACCGCAAACAGCTCGATCCCCGCGACGTCCGCACGATCGAGATCAGCCGGGAGGGGCAATACCGCCTGGACCGCCGGGTCTTCAATCTCGCCCAGATCGAGGCGGAGCTGGTCGCCACCTACCGCGCTAATCCCAACCTGATTGTCTATATCCGCGCCGACAAGAGCGGTCCCCTCGAGCATGTGGCCGCCGTCCTCGATCTCTGCCAGCGGCACGACATCACCCGGTTCTCGCTTCGGACCGAACCGGCCCGCGTCCCATGAGCGCCTTCCATCACAGATGCCTGCTGGTTTCGGCCGCGTTCCATGCGGCGCTGCTTGGCCTGCTGGTGTTAGGCCCCGCCTACACCCCATCGCGTCCGCCCGTCGATGAGCTGCCCCTGCTGGATTTCGTTCCCACACGGCTTGTGGACGAGGCCTTTTTCGGCGGCGGTTCGCCAGGCCAGCGGACGCCTCCCGCGCCGGCTCCCGTGCAGCCTGCCGCGGCAACCGCGCCAGCCCCGCCGCCGGCCTTGCCGCGCGTGGCCGCCCCTCCCAGCCCTCCGGAATCCCGGCGGCCCGAGCCGCCGAGGCCGCCGCGGGAGGAGGGAATCGACCTGAATCCGCCCGCTCCCCCCCCGGCAGCTACGCCCGCGCGGCGCGGCATCCAGCCCAACCTGAAGCCCGTCACCCAGCGGTCGGCTTCCCATGCCGCTTCCGAGCACGCCGATGACCGCGCGGCCGAACGCCCGCCGCGATCATCCAGCCCGGCCCGATGGTCGCAGTCGGTCCGCCATGCGATGAGCAGTCTGAGCCAGGGGCTCTCCTCATCGACTCGAATCGAGGGGGTCGGCGCCGGCTCGGGCGATGGCACGGGCGGAGAGTCCTATGCCAATTATGCTCAGTTCGTCAAGACCTTTTACGACCGATCCTGGATCCGGCCTCTGGAGATCCAGGACCGCTCGCTTACGGTCCAGGTGCGCGTGGTCATTGCCCGCGACGGCCATGTCATCTCGAGCCGAATCGAAAAGCCTTCGGGCCATTCGGTCCTGGACCAGTCGGTCGCCCGCGTTCTCGAGCGCGTCACATTCGTGGCGCCGTTTCCTGAAGGCGCCCGTGAATCCGAGCGCACCTACCGGATTCATTTTGTGCTCAATGCCGATGCTCTGACTGGATAATCAAACGCCTCATGACCAATCGATATCATTACCGAGCCTGGAAGGCCGCCCCCGCGGCCGCGCTTTCCTTTCTTTTCGCTTTTGGATGGATCCTGCACGCGCGAGCGGCCTCGGACGACCCGATCATCATCGAAGGGACCGCCAGCCTGAAGCGGCTCGTGAAGATCGCCGTCGCCGGGTTTCCAGCCGAGGTTCAAAATGTCCTCCGATTCGATCTGGAGGTGGCCGGCTTCGAGATGGTGGCTGCCGATCAAGCCCAATTTCTCGTCGAATCGACCGGCCAGGTCCAGGTCGCGGGCACCGTGACCGACCGCATATCGCGAAACGTGCTGCTTGCCAAGGCGTTTTCCGGGGGAGGGGCTCGCTCGCAAGCCCACGCGTTCTCGGATGCCATCGTCGAGAAGCTGACGGGCCAGACCGGCATCGCTCAGACACGGATTGCGTTCAAGGCGTCGGCGGGCGACACCAGTGAGATCTATGTGTCGGATTACGACGGGCATAATCCGCTGGCCATCACCCAGGATCGCACGATCGTCGCCGCTCCCGCCTGGGGGCCCGCGAACCAGTCGCTGTTCTACACCTCCTATCGCCTGGGCAATCCCGATATCTTTTCCCACAACCTCCAGAGCGGCGAACGGAAGATCGTGGCCCGCTACACCGGGCTCAACACCAGCGCGGCCGTTTCGCCCGACGGCCGGCGCATCGCCATGGTGCTCAGCAAGGGCGGGAGCCCGGACATTTTTGTGGCCGACATCGGTGGCGGAAACCTCCGCCAGTGCACCACCACCAAACAGGACGAATCCAGCCCCTGCTGGTCGCCAGACAGCCGCACCCTGTGCTTCACCTCCCGCATCTCCGGCCGCGCTGCCCTCTACACGATGCCGGCCGATGGCGGATCCATGAAGCGCCTGCCCACCACGGGCGTGATCAACACCACCGAGCCCGACTGGTCCCCCGATGGGCAGTCCATCGTGTTCACGTCGATGATGGGCAGTTTCCAGGTCTGCGTCCTCCACCTCAAGACCGGCAACACCACCGTGTTGTGCGCCGGCGAAGACCCGGCTTGGGCCCCTAACTCGCGCACCGTCATGTTCGTGCGCCGGCTGGGCAACCAGCGCGTCCTCTCTTTGCTTGACGTGCCGACTAAACGTGTCAAGGATATCGCCAGGATTTCGGGTAACAGCTCGCAGCCTGCGTGGGCACGCTAACCCAAAACCGAAAACGATCGACCGATGAAAAAGCTCAATTTGGCCTTTCCGCTCACCCTGGTGCTGGCGCTCGCCATGGCCGGAGCGGGATGCAAACAACGCCCCAAGAACATGACCCCCATTCCGGGGAGCAAACCCCCCGTCGAAGGCCCCGGCCGCGCCCCGTTTGTCACCCAAGGCCCCGCAACGTCTCCCGGCCAGGGCGCGACGCTGCCCACGAGCCAAAACCCTCAAGCCGTCGATGTCACACCGCCCGCCGTCGGCCCGGAAGGCCAGATCGAGCACACCGGCCTCGATCAGTTCGAAGGCCGCCCCGCCAACCGCGAGGTCTTCCGCGACTTCACGGTCTATTTCGATTACGACCGTTCGGAGGTCAGGGCTAGCGAGCGGAACAAGATCGAGTCGGTCGCCACCCAGATCAAGAATGGCCCCGCCGGCCAGGATCTCCTCATCGAGGGCCACTGCGACGAGCGCGGCACGGAAGAATACAACCGCGCTCTCGGGGAGCGCCGTGCGCTGGCCGTCCGGGAGTACCTTGTCAACCTGGGGATTGCCGCCTCGCGAATCCGGACGATCAGCTACGGCGAAGATCGGCCCGCCTCGGCTGGCCACGACGATGCCGCCTGGAGCATGAACCGCCGCGGCGAGTTCGTTCTGCTCCTGCCCCGCGAGTGATCCGTGGCCGGATACCGAAACTCCGGAGGCCCGATTCCCCCGGCGGGAGGCCCCTGGATCTCGATGATCGGAATTAGCGCTTTACTTGAGTACTAACGAGCATTAGGCTGCCTGCGATGTGGTTTTCTATGCAAATGAATCTCCTCGGTTTCATGGGCTGGCCCGAGATGGTGGCCATCATGCTCGTGATTCTTCTCCTGTTCGGCGCCAAGAAACTGCCCGAGTTGGCCCGTGGTCTGGGTCATGGCATCAAGGAGTTTAAGAAGGCTACCCGCGAAGTCACCGAGGACCTCCAGCAGGCCATCGAAGAGGAGCCGCCGCCGCGCCGGCCCCCCCCGACGACCTACAGCGATTCTCCGAGCTCAACCTCGCCAGGCTCACCTCCATCGCCGGGATCGTAAAGGGGAGGCGGGTAAAGGGCGACTATGGCCAGCGACCCCGAGGAGGTCTATCCCTCGCCAGAGATCGACGCAGAGGACGAAGACGGCGGCGGACCGGTCAAGTCCTTCCTCGAGCACCTCGAAGACCTACGCTGGACCCTCATCAAGGTGGTGGCCTCGCTCGTGGTCGCCATGGTGGTCTGCCTGGTCGCCGGGAACAAGCTCGTCACGTTCCTGACCTGGCCGCTTCGGCTGGCCCAGGAGCGTTGGATGACCGTCGGTCTCGACCACAACGTCACCATCCGCATGGGCACCAATACTGCCTGGCGCCTTCCCCTGAACTACTTCGAGCCGCTCGGCTCCCCGATCGCCACGAACCGTTCCTTCCGAATCGAGCCGGTCCTGCTGGGCACCAACATCGTGCTCACCCTCGAGCCGGAACCTGCCGCGGCCTCCGATAAGATTGTATCGACCATCTCGCTCAAGAACTACAGCCCGCTCAGCGCATTCATTGTCGCGCTTAAGCTTGCTCTCTATGGCGGGCTGGTCCTTGCTTCGCCCTTTATCATCTATTTCCTGGGCGAGTTCATTCTGCCTGCCCTCAAGATCAAGGAGAAGCGGATCCTCTACCGCATTGCCGGCTTTGGAAGCGGCCTGTTCGCGCTGGGCGTGTTTTTCTGCTATTTCATCATCGCCCAGGTGGCATTGATGGCATCGGTCCAGTTCTCGGAGTGGATGGGCTTCGAGGCCAACGAATGGCGCGCCGAGGATTACATCAGTTTCGTCACCAAGTTCATGCTCGGCATGGGCTTGAGTTTCCAGCTGCCGGTCGTGCTCCTGACGCTGGTGAAGATCGAGCTGCTGGATTACGAGAAGCTCTCCGGGTTCCGATCCTACTGGGTGGTGATCAACCTGGTGCTCTGCGCCGTCATCACTCCCTCCGGGGATCCGGTGACCATGCTGCTCATGGCTTTGCCTCTCCAGGTGCTCTACGAGGTCAGCGTCTTCATCGCCCGAATCTGGGCCCGGCAGGAGCGGGCCGCCTCACCCACCGATGATCCCCCCCAACATGCCGACTGAAGAACAAATCCAAGCCGCGCTCAAGCAGGTGAAATATCCCGGATTCAGCCGGGACATCGTCTCGTTCGGACTAGTTCGATCGGTCCGCGTCGAGGACGGCCGCGCCACGATCCAGCTCCAGCTCTCGACGCGGAAGCCGGAGCTGGTGGCGCCGCTCGAGGCCGAGTGCAAAACCGCTGTCGGCTCTCTTCCGGGCATCCATTCTGTCCAGGTCGATGTGCGCATGCCGGAGGGCGGCGAAGGCGCTTCAGCCGGATCCATGCCCGCTCCCCGCCGCGTGCCCGGGATCCGGTATATCGTGGCGGTCGCCAGCGGCAAGGGCGGCGTCGGCAAGTCCACGGTCTCCGTCAACCTGGCGTGCGGGCTGGCTCGACAAAACGCCCGGGTCGGCCTCTTGGATTGCGACATCTACGGGCCGAGCATCCCTCTCATGATGGGCATCCATCAGCGCCCATCGCTCAACGAGCAGAAGCAGATCGAGACCGTTGCCAACTACGGCGTCAAGCTGATGAGCATCGGGTTTCTCGTCGACAGCGATGCTCCCGTGATCTGGCGCGGCCCGATGATCGTCAAGACGATTCAACAGTTCCTCGGTTCGGTCGCCTGGGGCGAGCTCGATTATTTGCTGATCGACCTGCCGCCCGGCACCGGGGACGCGCAGCTCACGCTTTGCCAGACCGTCCCGCTCGATGGCGGCCTGATCGTCACCACGCCGCAGGAGGCCTCGCTGGGCGTCGTGCGCAAAGGCATGGGCATGTTCCAGAAACTCAATGTCCCCATCCTCGGCATCATCGAGAACATGAGCTACTTCACCGCGCCGGACGGCCAGCGCATCGAGATCTTCGGTCATGGAGGCGGAAGCCAGGAAGCCCGGCGCCAGGGTGTCCCCTTCCTCGGTGAAATCCCGCTCTACACGGAGATCCGTATCGGCGGCGACCGCGGAACCCCTGTCGTCGTCGACGCCCCCCAAAGCCCCCCCGCCCAAGCGTTCCTCGAGATCGTCGCCCGCCTGCTCCAGCGGCTTCCCGCCTCCTGATTCAGCGAGGGGCGGCCGGCGTGCTGGCGGAACGGCCGGGGGTTTCGCCGGCGGGCGCTTGGTTTTCCAGCTCATCGAGCCACCGCGTTTCCGGAGTGAACAGGTGGATCCGGTTGGCCGATCGAGCCGAAGCCCGAGCCTGGTCCAGGCGCCCCTGGGCCGCCTCGAGTTGGGCTCGCGCCAGATAGTAAGTGGATGCATCCTCAGCCGTCAGTTGCGCCGGATCGATCCGGTTTAGAATTCCCTCGGCTTCCTCGTGCCGCTGGTTGAGCCCCAAGGCGCGCGCGTGGAGGATTTGAAAGGCCAGCGATTCCGGGACCCGATTCCGCACCAGGAAGGCGATCCCCAAGGCTTCATCGACCCGTTGGCCATGGATGACCAGCGCGGCGGCATAGTTGCTGTTCGCGAACACGTCGTCGGGCGCCAGGCGATACAGCGATTCCGCCGCCGCCAGATACGAAGCCGCATCGCGATCCACGCGCGCCATACGAACCTGCAGCCGCCAGTAATCGGGCTGCCCGGCAAAATCCTGCCGCATCCGTTCGAGCAGGGCGCGGGCGTCGCTCCCATAGCCGGCTTGCCAGACGTTTTCGGCCACGAACAGCGCCAAGCCCAAGTGCGATATGCCCATGTCGGGGAGCCGGCGGAAGGCCCGCTCCGCATCCAGCGGCCGTTTCTGTGCCAAGGCGGCACGGCCCTCGAGAAAATAGCTGTAGCCGGCCATGATCTTGGACTGGCTGGCGACCTGGCGGATCTGGGCTGCCAGATCGGCGACCCGCTCCCATTCGCCCCTCTCGATCAGCAACGCCCCTTTCGCCATCCATAGCTCGACCGATTGGGGATACTTGGGAAGCTCGACATTGACCAGCTCGATGGCGACGTCGTTCAAGCCCAACAGCGAGTAGATTCGCAGCAGCCGTTCGGCTTCGACCTGGTTGGCCGGAGATGGCAGAAACGCCTGGGCCCGCCGCACCGCCTCATCCTTTCGCCCCGCCTTGACCAGCAGCCGCCAATAGTGGACGTGATCCAACGTGGTGTCCTCTTTTCGCGCCGCCAGCCGCTCGAGGGAATCCCCGTAGGCATCGACCTCTTCCCGCCGCAGGCTGACCGCCACGATCAACCGGTGAGCCAGGACCTCGCGAGCCGGATCATTCCGCGCTGCTTCCAGCTCGGCCCGGCTGGCCGCGGTTTCCGACACCGGTCCCCAGCCTACCACATACGCGGCGCGGTAGAGCCGGACCTCGGGATCTTCCCCAAGCATCTCTCGGTATTGGCCATATCGCCGGTCGAATTCCGCCATCTGCCCGCTGGAAAACAAGGCTGCCAGATACGACCGTGCCAGGGCCGGAGTGAGACGGTCGGCCTGAGCCCCCAGGTAGGCTGCAATGGCGCCGAAAAACCTGTATTGCTCGAAAACCCGGACGCCGAACTCGAGATCGGCCTGGTTGGTTCGCGTCAGCCGCAACAGCCACGGCACTTCCGCGGCGACCAGGGCTGCATAACGATGCTGTGGCGGGCTCTGGGCCACGCACTCAATCAGTTCCCGGCAGTGTCGATCGCTGGCCAGATTGTTGGCCAAGGCCGAACGCCAGGCGTGGATGGCATCCTCGATGCGACCGGCTGCCTCATGCTTCCGCGCCGACCGCGCCAGCGACCAGGATTGGACCAGGTCGAGCACGCTGACCTTGACCACCGGCTCGAATCCCGCCGGCGTCGCCCGCCAGATTTTCGGCAGACACAGCGCCGTCCCTGCGCCCCCCAGCACCAGCAGGATCAGCATCCGCCGAAGCCCGGGGCTGTAGAGAAGCAGCCGCAACAAGGGATACTCGATCAGTTTCTCCGCCAGATCGTTCTTATCCCATGCCGGCCCCGGCCGGCGTCGTCGGAACAGGCTCATGATCCTAACGGTAGGCGAAATGCTGTCCGAGAGCGAGCCCCTATTCTGGCTCCTCCGCCTCCAGACGCCCAAGAGGCGTCCACCCCGTCCGCACCACCATCCGCATGTGCGGTGTGCCCGCTGGCAATCGACCCGGATTCCGCAGGTTCTCGTCGAATCTCCACCGCCGCTCCGGCGGCGAGCAGACATCGGATGCGGCGCTGCCGGCCGCCGGGGCGAAATGGCTGGCGAACCCGATCCCCAGCGATCCGTTCCAGGTGAATATTTTGTCCGTCCAATCCTCGAGCAATCGCAGCGCATCCTCCGCCCCCCCGCCCGCCGCCCCGCCTGCCGGCTTGATGCCCGTGAGAACCGCAGCATTCACCGTCGTGTCTGCCGCGCGGCGTGCCGCCATAGAAGAGCCGCTGTTGGCGTCCGCCCATGCCGCTGAGAGAACGGTCACCGCATCTGCGATCAAGGCCGCCGGCGCCGCATCGACGGTGTTGGTCGTGCCCACCGAACTGGCAGGTGCGTTGTAATGGCCTTTCACGTACAAAGGCTGCGGGGTCACGATCGTCAGCCCGCGCGGCGGCAGCGATTGCCCCCGCACCAGCCGCACGGCTCGCAAAACACCCCCGGTCGCCGGCCGGGCATCCTCCACGTAGATCAGGTTCGGATCCCGCCCCAGAGCCGGACGCAGCATGGCATTGGTACGAACCCAGGATTGAAATCCCGCCAGGTCCAGCTCGACGGCCTCCACCGCGCGCGCCTCGCGTTTGTCAACAAACGCCACGTTGGTCAAGAACAGCTCCGACTGGTTCGTCGGGACGGTTATCGCATGGCCGTTCCACGAGCCGCTGACGATGCTCGGCGGCCCGTTCGTCGCCAGGATGAGCAAGTCGGCGCGGTGGTACCACCGCAGACGCCCCATCGGGCTCTCCGGCGATTCCCCCGGGGGAGGTCGTCCAAGCAAGCCGCGCAACCGTTTCCCGACCGCGTTCGTTCCCCCTCCGATGCTCCAGTGCGGCCCCCGTTCCCAAACCGTCGACCGAAAGGCGATTCCTCCTTCCCACCCCGCCGCCCCGTCCTCTTCGGGTTCGGACTCGATCGATCCCGCGGCGGTGACCGGCCCTTCGAAGGTGAGGGCCGCTCCCGCCCGGAGGCGGAGATGAATATCCGAGTTCGCGTGCACCCGACCCGACCAGACCTGGTTCGCCGACGGCCGCAGCTCGAGGTTTTCGGCCGAGTAGAGTCCGAACTGGAATAGCGGCACCTCGGCCAGCTGGACCTCCTGCCGCACGCCCGCCTGCACGCCGCGCACCCACGATTTCGGTGGACGGACGCGGGAGACCAGCTGGTAGGTGGCGCGCCATCCCTGGATCATGCCCCCCGGCAGATCGACTTCGCCAAACTCCCAGGGCGCCACGTTCGTCGCGCCGGTCCTCCCCTCGTTTTGCTGGTCGTCCTGGAAAACGAATTCCTTCCAGGCAGGCGCCTCCTCGGGCAAAGGGATCATCCCGGCATATTGATCGAGATTGGTTTCGACCAAGGACACTCCGCCGGCCTGGAAATCCTCGATCATATGGGCAAGCACTTTTTCCGTGGCGGCTTCGGCGGCAGCCTGGGCTGCCATGAAATCGGTGTACCTCTGGGTCAGATACACGCTGGTTGAAGTCCAGCTCATCGCCGCCGCCAGAATCATCAGGCTCAGCCCCCCCAGGACCAGCGCCAGAATGATGGCGTAGCCTGCCTCCCGGTCCGATGATTGAGACGATCGCAGCTTCATTAGTCCGCCGGACGCGGCGTTACTCTCAACCGCAATGGCTGCGGGAGAAACCACCCCGTGGAGATCATGCCAGCCCGGCCCCGGTCCCCCCCCTCGAGCTCTCCTTGCAGCGCGATCACCGCCCGGCGACATCCGTTGCTCAATACGATTCCCGCAGCGCTTTCCAGCCGAAAGACCGGGCTCTGCCTGAGACCGCGCAGCACGGTCCGGCCATCGACAGCATCAGGGGTGGTCCGGATCAATTCCCTCTGATCCGCATCGTAATGGTAACGAACGAACACCGCCGGGTTGGTGCCCGGATAGAGCTGGACGGCTCGACCCTCCTGGCGCGATCCCCAGACTGCATTCGTGAAAACCAGCGCATCTCCTTCTCCCACCTGGATTTCCCGGGATGACCTGAAATCGGCCGTCATCATCCCCAGGGCAGCCCGCAATTCGTCGGTGTCTCCCAGGCCCACCCGCAGCGCTGCGAACATGCGCATCCCCGCCCAATGACCCATCAGAATCGCTGCCAGGACCATCGCCAGCAGAGCCATGGTCACCAACAGCTCGACCAAAGTGAACGCCGCGCTCGACCGGTTTAATCTCATTGGTCCGGCGCTCGATAGGTGACCATCGTGCTGGTAAAAACCAGGCGGTTCCGATAGGGCCAGCGGCATTCCACCTGAATCAGTTTCAGCGGCGGATTCGTGCTCACCCAGCGAATGAGGGTCGTTGTGGTTGCCATGAGCAGATGATCCGGGCGGGACGATATGTTCATCTGCTCGATTTGATCGGGGAAATTGGTCTCGGTGATTTCATCCGCCTCGGGGATTGCGCGGGGTTCCCATCGTGCCGCGCGCACCTGTTCAAGTCGTTGCAGCGCAATCGTATGAGCGGCCAGTGCGCCTGCCGACCACTGCGCCCTTTGCACCGACATCCAATACCCCATCCAGACCCCTCCAAGGATTAGCAGGGCAATCGCCATCCCGATGACGACCTCCACCAGGGTAAATCCGGGCTGTCGGGTCCCGCTTTGGCCAAATCGATTGCGCATCGTTGAACCGTTGATCCTCCGATAATCTGACGGTCTCGAAGGACATTTGACAAGGCCGAATCCATCCAAGGAAAGCTGGAAGTCCGACTCCCTGCCAACCGGTCATCCAATTGCCGATTACAGGCTTGACTAACAACATGTTGCGAGGTATACCCTGAGCTAATCACATAGGTGTGGCCAACCTGCAACCTGGAGTGTGCTATGACGAAACGCGATCTAGTGGTGCGTATCAGCAATGAAACGGGCTTGGTACAGCAGAGGGTTTTGGAAGTGATCCAGAAAACTTTCGACTACGTTTCCGATGCTTTGGCCAAGGGCCGCAAGGTCGAATTGCGGAATTTCGGCGTATTCGAAGTCAAGGTCCGGAAAGCGCGTGTGGGACGGAATCCGAACCGGCCCGAAAATGACGTGCGGATTCCTCCCCGCGCGATCGTCAAGTTTAAAGCCGGCAAGGAAATGCGCGAAGCTGTGCTCCGGCTTACTCCTCCAGAAATCTCCAAAGCCGCCACCGGCGACAAGCGTTAGGTCCGCGCTGGAATGTTTGGATTGGGATCGAGCGGCTCTCGGACGGTTGGATCCGGCTCCGGGGGTTGCGAGGGGAGGGTTGAGCTCATGAATCGTCCCATCAATCGCCGCCGGTTTCTTCAATGCGCCGCGTTCAGCGCATCGGGTTTGCTCTGGTTCCATTGCGGGCGGTCCGCCCTTGGCGGCCAGGCAAAGGACGCGCTCCGGATCGCCCTGGTCGGGGTGGGCGGACGCGGCCAATGGTTCACGAGCACCATCCCGCGCATGGGCCACAAACTGGTGGCTCTGTGCGACGTCAACGACACTCGCAATCCTGCCGCTTACGAGCAATGGCCCAAGGCAAAGAAATTTCGCGACTTCCGAAAGATGCTCGATGCGCAGCACGCCGAGATCGACGCGGTCATCGTGGCCACGCCCGACCATACCCATGCCGTCGCCTGCGCGGCGGCGATCCGGGCGGGCAAACATGTCTTTTGCGAAAAGCCGCTCACCCGGACGGTGCACGAGTCGCGCGCCCTGCGCGAGCTGGCGCGCCGCCATAAAGTGGCCACCAGCATGGGCAATCAGGGCACAGCCGCCGGGCCGTTCCGGCGGGCTCTCGAGCTCATCCGCCAGGGAGCGATCGGTCCGATCCGGGAGGTCCATGTCTGGAACAGCGAGGGCGGTGCAAACCGCAAGGAGCCGCCCCAGGACGGCGGGGCCGTGCCCGAGTTTCTCGACTGGGACCTGTGGCTTGGGCCGGCCGAGTTGCGTCCCTACCACCGGCAATGGATGCAGCGAAACGCATGGCGCGACTTCGGCACCTGCCAGCTCGGCAACTGGGGCTCGCACAGCGCCAACCTCGCCTTCCGGGCGCTCCGGGTTGACGAGCTGTGGCTCGACCCTTCGGCTGCCCCCGCTCGCTCCCTGATCCGCATTCAGGCAACACACTCGGGCGTGAACCGGCTGTCGTTCCCTCAATGGGAGACAGTCCAATGGACTCTGCCCGCCCGCGCGGGATCTCCGCCCATCCCATTCACCTGGCACAACGGGCGCGCGCCCGGCTCCCGGGACTTGATCGAGGGCCTCCTGGGAGACGACCTCGATTGGGGAGACAAGAAGGATAAAAAATGGGCCGATCACGGCGGCGCGCTCATCGTGGGCGCCCGAGGCCGGATCCACGCCACCGCGCACAACGCCACCTTCCGCCTTCTGCCCGCCGGTCAGTTCCAGGGAGTCCAGGTGCAACGGCCCGAGACCATCGAGGAATCCAGAGGCCACGAGCAGGACTGGGTGATCGCCTGCCAAGGCGGCAAACCCGCCTGGGCCAGCTTCGAATACGCCGATGCACTCAACGAGTTCCTCATGCTCGGCAATCTGTCAACCCAGATCGATCCCGGCACGGTTCTCGAGTTCGATCCCGTCGCGATGACCATGGTCAACCACCCCGGCGCCGACGCGCTGATCCGATGCCATTATCGATCCGGATGGACGCTCTGAATCTCTCGATCCGCACCCCGTGCCCCATGATTCCCTTTCGACCGATTCTCCCGCTCCTGCTGGCGGCCTGCGCCCTGGCGGGCGCCGAGGACATCCCCGCTCACCGCGCACGGCAGATTGACGCCGCCGCGCCCGACCAGGCGCGGGTCGCGCCCAAGCGGCCCCGGCGAGTCCTGATCTGGAACACCCCCGCGCACCTCATGGGCAAGGATCCCCACAAAGGGTATTGCATCCCCTACGGCGCCGCCGCGCTGATCTCCATCGGCAGGAAAAGCGGCGCGTTCCAGCCCGTGGTCAGCGATGACCTGGCGATGTATCTTCCCGAGAATCTATCCCGGTTCGATGCCATTGTGATGAATAACAGCTCCGGCCCGTGGATCACCCCCACCGAGGCCGACATGGCGCGAGCCGCTTTCGCAGAATTCGGCGGCGACAAGACCGCCGCCGAGCATGCCCTCCGCCGCAGCCTCCTCGATCGCATTCGCAACGGCGGCGGCATCGTTTCCCTCCATTTTGCCATCGCCGCCAACGCGCACTGGCCGGAGTTCGCCCAGATGCTGGGCGCGAAGTTCATCGGCCATCCGTGGAACGAAGAGATCGGCGTCAAGGTCGAAGAGCCAACGCACCCCCTCGTGGCGGCCTTTGGGGGCAAGGACTTTCGGATTGCGGACGAGATCTACGAATACGGAGCCCCTTATGACCGCGCGGGACTGCGGGTGCTGCTGTCGCTGGATCCCGCCCGCTCGAACATGGGAGTGAAGTGGATTCACCGCAGCGACAACGATTTTGCCCTCGCTTGGGTGAAGCCCTTTGGCCAGGGGCGCGTTTTCAACACATCGTTCGGGCATCGCACGGAGCTCTTCTGGGATTCGTCGCTGCTCCGATTCTACCTGGACGCCATCCAGTTCGCGGCCGGCGACCTCGATGCGCCCATGGCGCCGCGCCCGGATCGCCCCGCACACTCTGCCCGGGCACTGATCCCGCGCCCGGGTTGCCCGGCTTCGTGAGCCTCTTTAGCGCTGCAGGTCCACACGGGCCCGCCCATGCGCGTGCAGTTCAAAGATATCTTCTTGCGCCGGCTATAGAGCCCCCTGGCGCACGGGGATGCGCTCCGCGTTTCCCGCAAGGTTTTCGTTTGCCAGCCCGCGGATTTGCCGGAATGATCATGCCTCTGACGGGCCAGTCGGAGCGGCTTCGACTGGTCTCGATTGCCTATGGAACGTTTGCCCGGATTCCGCGATTTTTACCCGGAGCCAGTGCCCCTTCCGGATGGGTGGAGCCTCGAGCTGCGGCAGCATCTGTTCGACCGCTGGCGGGCCGTGGCGCGGCGCTACGGCTTCCGCGAATACGACGGCCCACCCCTCGAAGCGCTGGAGCTCTACACCGCCAAGAGCGGGGACGAGATCGTCAATCAGCTCTACCACTTCGCCGATAAGGGCGAGCGCGCCGTCTCGTTGCGGCCGGAAATGACTCCCACGCTCGTGCGCCTCGTCGCGGCCAGCGAACGCCATTACAGGAAGCCCATGAAGTGGTTCGCCATCCCGCAGCTGTTTCGCTATGAGCGCCAGCAGAAAGGGCGGCTTCGCGAGCATTTCCAGTTCAACGCCGATATCGTCGGGGAATCCGATCCAGCCGCGGATGCCGAGCTCATCGCGCTGCTGATCGATGTGCTGCGCGCCCTCGGATTGGCCGCCGATGATTTCCGCATCCGCCTCAGCAGCCGCAATGCCTGGCGCGACTTCTTCCGCCAGCGCGGCGGCCAGCCCGAGCGCGAGTACGATTTCTATCAGATCGTCGACAAGTTCGAACGCACGCCCCTCGAGGAAAGCGCGCGCCAGCTCGATGGCCTGGGCATCCCCTTCGGCGAAATCCAGGAGTTCATCCGCGGCGCCCAGCCGACCGAAGAATTGAGCCGGATCCTCGATGGCCTCGAGGCCCACGACCTTCGCGCCTTTGTCCAGATCGACTACGCCATCGTGCGCGGCCTGGCTTATTACACCGGGCCGGTGTTCGAGGCCTTCGACTGCAAGGGCCGCTTTCGAGCCATCGCCGGCGGCGGACGCTACGATCACCTGCTCCGGCTGATGAGCGGCGGCCGAGCGGATCTGCCTGCCGCCGGGTTCGGCCTGGGCGACGTCGTCCTGACCGAGCTGCTCCGGGAGCGCCAGCTCGTCCCTTCTCTGCGTCCGACGCTCGATGCGTTCTCCTTGATCGAGGACCCGGCGCTGCGTCCGGCCACGTTGCGAATGGTCCACGAGCTGCGGTCCGCTGGATTTTCAGTGGATTATCCCTTGAGCCCGGCCAAGTCCGACAAACAGTTCAAGCGGGCCCTCGATCTGGGCGCCATCCACACCCTCCGGCTCGAGCCAGGGCCCGCGGGGGCCGTTGTGGCCCGAGTCAAGCACCTGGCCTCCCGCACCGAGCGAATCGTGCCCGTCACCGAAGTCGCCGCCATCCTGCGCGGCCCGCTCCCCTCCTCGCCAGGATAGGATCCCTGTCCCCGTTCATCCGGCCATCCCCAGCAGATCTCTCTGCCAGCGCATCAGAACGCGGTCGGCGGCCGACTCGTCTCGCGCGACGGCCACGAGCATAGACCGGCTCGCGATCAGGGACGGATCCAATCCCAGGGCGCGAGCCCGTCGATCCCGCCGCTGTTCCCATTCGCGGTAGCGCTGCTGCTGGGCCCGGGTGAACCGCTGGTGGCGCTGCCGCAGCGGCTCCGGCTGATCCGCGGGCGGCACCGACAGACCCCGTTCCACTGCGGCGGCCAGCGACTGGTGGCGCGTGGATGGCCATCGACGCGGCAGCCGGTCCGCCACCGTTTCCACCCCTCCCGATCGCGCCATCTCGAGCATCCAGCGGGGATCCAATATGAAAAAGGGCGGGCGATTGGCCGCACGAGCTTCCTTCTCCCGCCAGTAGTACAACTCGCGAAGCACCGCGAGGCCGGACCGCGACAGCCGCTCGCTGCCCCCCAGCCGCCATTCCAGACCCGGATCGCGCTCGACCATCCGCGCGCATTCCTTCACCAGTTGCGCGCAACATTCCCGATGCCACTCGACCCGTCCCTGGCGCTCGAGCTCACCCCGCAAACAGGCGGCCAGGGGCTCGAGATGCCGCACGTCGTTCAGCGCATACGCCCGCATCCGCTCGGTCAATGGCCGCCGCCCCCAATCCGACTTCTGCGCCCCTTTCTCGAGCCGAATCCCCAGATGACGCAGCGCCAGATGCGTTAAACCGAACTGCGCGTGTCCTGTCAGCCGTGCCGCCAGCATGGTGTCAAAAATCGACCTGGGAACGAACCCCGCCGACCTCCGGAGCATTCGCAGATCGTAATCGGCTCCATGCAGAATCAGCTCGTGCCGCCCCAAGACGTTCCAGAGCGGCTCCAGATCCATTCCCGCCAAGGGATCCACCAGCTCATGCCGGCCAGGGATGGCAATTTGGACCAGGCACAGCTTCTCCGGATAGGCATGCAGGCTGTCGGCTTCGGTGTCTATTCCTACCCAGGCCGCCTCTGCCAACCGGTCGGCGAGCTCCGCCAGTCGATCCGCTTGGACAATCAAGTCGCCATCGTTCGACATCGCCCCTGGGCCGCCGTTCCCATCGTCCTTTGCCCCTTCGCGATGACATTCATGCCGCTGCTCATGCGCGCCTGTCTTCCCGTGGGCTTGATCGCCCGCAGCCGCGCGCGAGTCGAGGTTCGATGCTCCAGGATCCATACACATCGTCACGGGTAATCCAGTGCCTCGGGAATCATCACCCGTGTCAGCGCCTCGGCCGCGCGATCCTTTGCGAGTCCAGCCCCAGTCAGGCATCCGTCCAGCTTCCTTCGCAACCGCAGGAAATCGTCCTGTCCCTCGACGCCCACGCATGGACCTGCCTTGTCCGGATGCCGCCCGCTGGCGTCCTGGAGGTCGGCGCAAGCGGGCGCCGCGCTGGCGATCCCGGAGGCCAGCCCCTCGAGGGCGTCGAGCTCCTCGGCGCTGTAACAGGCCTCGCATCCGGCCTGGTCCCATGCCGGGTGCCGCTGGTAGCCGAACACCAGCTCGGCGCAGATCCGGCCTACCTCGCCCGCCGCTCGAGCGCATTGGACATGGCACAGATCCTTGTAGAATCCCATCCATCCGGCCAGCCCTCCCGCGACCACCGGATGGGACGGCCCCTGGCGTTCGAGCTCGAGCACATCCTCGATAAATGCCCGTGCCGACAGCAGCCAGCAGAGGGCATCCGCCAGCGGAAAGGTCACCCCCTGCCGAGTGCCATGGTAGAGCTTGGCGCCATCCGCATCGCGCGTCTTTTGCAGAAACCGCAGGGTCCACAGCCAGAGGCGCATCGCCGTGGCCAGGGTGCAGGCGCCTGTGCCCGGGCGCTCCCCGGCGATCTTTCGCAGCTCCCCGTGCCACTGCTCGATCCGGGCCAGGAACAGGTCGTCTGCCATCGTCACGGTGAGCTGCCGGCGCTGCACCGCCTCGGGTCCTTCGTAAGTCGCCTCGAGCTGGGCGTCCATCCACTTTTGCCCGAGAAATCCCGGACACTCCTCCGTGACGCCATAGCCGCCCATCAGGCTGACCGCCTCGCGCATCATGTTGGCGCCGTGGCCGGTGTTCCAAAGCTTGCACGCGGGGCAGAGCACATTCGCCTCGGCATCCAGCAGCACGTACTGGACCAGCGGATCTTCGCGCAGCGCCCGAAAACGCTCCGCATCGCTCTGGCCCTCGCCCTTGGACTCGAGCTGGATGAGCTCGAGGGCGTCCTGCCGCGCCTTGCCTAGCGCCTTCATCCGCGCCCGCGCGCCTTCGATCTTCTCCGCGGCGAAATATTCGTCCTTGCGCCGCTCGAACGGGTCCAGCCGGTCGAACAGCCGCGCCGCGGCGAACCCGAGCGATGCGCTTGCCTCGCCGGTGGCCCAGACATCGGTGAGCCGGTGCAGCGCGTCCTGTTTCTGTTGAAGGCCCAGGTCGAACCGCGGTGATCCCGCCGCACCCCCCTCGCCACCCCGGAACCGGCCGCGCTGATACCGGATCACCGGCTCGACCGCCGACAGCAGCTTCGCCGCGGTCATCAGCCCCACCGTCACCCGCGTTCGCCGAAAGACCGCCTCGATCACTTCCCCATGGCTGAAGCGGGGGACGATGGCGCCCTTCTGGATCGTGTACCCGCCGATGATCCGGCTCGCGGGCACCTCGAGCCGAAAGATCGGATCCCGCGTCGACGAGAGCTGGTGCACCAGCTTGCGTGTCGGCATTCCCCGGTCGAATAATCCCGGATCCCCTTCCTCGAGGATGATCATGCAGGAGCCTTGGATCCGGGGATCGTCCGACTCGACCGCCGCCGTGACGAAATTCGCGAAACCCATGTTGGTGATAAACCGCCCCCGCTTGTCCACCTCGAGCACCGGCTCCTGCCCCTCTTCCCATCGAGCCACCCGCACCTTGCCGCCCAGGAGCCCGGTCTCGACTCCCACAAACGGCAGTGGCTCGGTCAGCGCAAAGGCGCCGCGCCAGGTGGGGCGGGTCTCCCCCGGGCGTGCCGGGGCGGACCGGCTCATGTAGTGCGCCTTCTGCTCGGGAGTGCCTCTCTCGTGGATCGGTGCCAGCCCGAGGTTCCCTGCCAGGCTGCACGTCGCCGCGCCCGCATCCACCCACGAAAGCTCGAAGGCGATCAACGCCAGCGCCAGGTTCTTGGGCCCGGCAATGAATCCACCATGCTCCAGATCCATGAACGCTGCCGTGATGCCCGATTCGTCGAACACATGGAGCAGGCCGGCTTTGTCGGCCGTCCACTCGTGCGTGTTCCGCGCCCCTCGGGCAACCAGCTGGGCCACCGGCCCTCGCGCCACCGACCGGGCGGCCTGGACCAGCATGGCCAGGTCATACCGATCGGCATATCGCCACATGATCTGCCGCACATCATCTCCCGGCAATGTCTCGAGCGTTGCCGGGCCCGGCGTGGGAGTCGGTGTTTCCATAAGATGTCGATCTTGCCCGGGCGATCCCCCGTTCTCCAGCGGGAAACGCCCCGCGCTTTCACCTGAACGGCCGTCGCCGCGAAGGATTTAAGAGCGCTACACCGCGGACTGCAAGCTAATCCATGGGCGCGCAGGATCAGCCGGAGGATCGACGCCACCTCGAAACTGGCCTGTCGAGCGCGCCATTCATCCCGCGTTGGGCGGCAGCGCTGGCAGGCGTTCACCTCGGCTCTTCGACTTCGAGCCCATGGCCTTCCCCCGCTTGCCTCGCTGCGCAATTCTGCCATCTTGGGGGTCATGACGGCGCCGCTGCTCGAGCCCACGCCACGGGGTCTCTACTGTCGAGCCGGCGATTTTTATCTGGATCCACCCCGGCCCGTGGCGCGAGCGGTCATCACCCATGGCCATAGCGATCACGCCTTTCCTGGCCACCACGCCTATCTCTGCGCCGAACCCGGCGTCGCGATCTTGCGTCAGCGCCTGGGAGCCCGAGCCAGCATCGACGGCATATCCTATGGAACGTCTCGGGATTGCGGCGGTGTCCGCCTCTCTCTGCACCCGGCCGGCCACATCCTGGGCTCCGCTCAGGTTCGTCTCGAGCATCGAGGGGAAGTCTGGGTGTATAGCGGGGACTACAAGCTCGATTCGGATCCAACTTGCGCCTCGTTCGAGCCTGTCCGCTGCCACACATTCATCACCGAATCGACCTTCGGGCTTCCCGTCTATCGTTGGCCCGGCTCGGCGCTTGTTGCGGCCCAGATCAACAGCTGGTGGCGCGACAACCAGGCGGCTGGTGTCTCGAGCCTGCTGTTCGCCTACTCCCTGGGCAAGGCCCAGCGGGTTTTGGCCAGTATCGATCCCAGCCTGGGCCCCATCTTGGCGCATCCATCCATTTTACAGTTCTATCCCGCCTATGAAGCCGCCGGCGTCGATCTGCCCGCTGCCGCTCCGGCAACGGCCGATCGCGTTCGCGCCGCCGCTGGCCGCGCACTGGTTCTCGTCCCGCCCGCCGCGGCCGAGTCCTTTGCAGGCTCAGGCCTTGGGCCCGTCTCGTGCGGTTGCGCTTCCGGCTGGATGCTCCTGCGCGCAGCGCGCCAGCGCGGTGGCTTCGACGGCGGCTTTGTCATGTCTGACCATGCGGATTGGCCCGGGTTGCAGTCGGCGATCGCAGCCACCGGGGCCGAACAGGTCCTGGTGACGCATGGCTGCGCCGAAGCCGTTGCCCGGTGGCTGCGCGAGACCGGCCGCGATGCCCGTGTCCTCGATACCGCTACCGAGCGGCATCCGACCGATGAACCCATCCCGCCAATGGATGCCTGACTTAGGGTCTGTGTAAAAATGAACTCCGATTTTGCTGGAGGAGATTGGGCGGGCTGGCAAGGCGCGACGAGCGAGCATACCCGCGCGGTCTGTGAGC
>CAYWIM010000046.1:0-34963 GCA_964458325.1 uncultured Verrucomicrobiota bacterium | reverse complement strand
GGCGCAGGGAAATCCGGCCGGCGCCAGCCAGCTCGACGCGATCATGCTGGCCAGCGACGCCGCGCCCACAGTCAGCCAGAACAGCCACGGATGCGGGCTGAGAAGATTGGTCAGGAATCCCTTGAGCCACGACCCGGGGTGGTCAGCGGGATCCATGGAATCCGGGGGTGCTGGCTGGACGCTATCCCAGGCCAGGTAGAGGAGAAAGGCGCCTCCGGCGATCGAGACGATCCCGAGCCACCACTGCAGCTGGGCCAATTGCGCGGCGGTCAGCAGCGCCACCAGGATGATCGGCGCGTCGGTAAGCAGCGGGGTGAAGGCGATCTTGCAGCCTTCGCGCGGCCCATGCCGCAGCGACTGCGCCAGGACCAGCGCCAGGAGCGGCCCGGGCGAAATGCCGCACGAGAGCCCCAGGAAGGCCCCGGTTGCCAGGGCGGTGATCATTCTTCGTGATTCGCTTTCGCGATGGCTTGTTCGACGCAGCCGCGTTTGGTCATCAGCCCAGGGTCGAAACGTGGGGGTACCCGAGAATCTTCCCATCGGTTGTCACCAGCGTCAGGCGCTCGACCCGCGCGGTGGCGATGAGAATGCGGTCCACGGGATCACGATGAATCGGCTCGCTCAGACTGCAGGCCTCTTCAACGATTTCCGCCGTTACAGGCAAACAGGACCAGCCGTTGCGACGGAGCGCCTCCTTCCACCACGACCGCCAGTGCTGCTTGAGCTTCAGCTTGCCCCGCTCCACCGCGCAGGCCAGCTCCCCGACGGACACGGCGGACACAAAGACTTCGGCATCCGCAGCCTGGATGGAATCGGTCGCATTGCGGGAAAGGCCGCCCGTGCCTTCCGCGAAGAAGATGACCGCGCACGTGTCGAGGAGAAGGCGCATGGTTGCCTCACTTCAACATCTCCCAGTCCCCTTCGGGAATGAGCGGCTCGGTCAGGTCGCCCAACACTTTCACCGTGCCTTTCATCGAGCCGAGCTTGCTGCGATTGACGTGCTTGCCCTGCTCCTGAATCCGCTCAAAACGGGCCACGGGCACGTTGCGCCGACAGACAATGACCTCCGCGCCTTTCTCGACCATCGCCAAATATTCGGCCAGCTTGTTCTTGAGGTCCGCGACGTTCACATGCGTGCTCATGGCTAATAACTTGGCTATCAGGTCTTGTAGTCCTGCCCGGCGGTCTTGCCCCGCAGAATGTTGGCCGCACCCCACAGGTGGGTTTCAAGCTGCTGTTGCGTCAGTCTTGGCATGATGAGATCCAGTCGCATTCCCGGCAATCGCCCAACTGTATCCAAAGCAGAGGCGCAATGGAAACACTCTTAGTGTCTGTGCAAAAATGAATTCCGGTTTTGCTGGAGGCGGTTGGTCGATGACATCGCCGGATTGGGCCTTTGGGTCTCGGCGTTCAGAGCCGGGGCCACAGATCGAAGCCGGCGCGCTCGAAATGGCGGTCAAAGCCAAAGACCGTGTCCACGCCTTCACGCCGCATGAGAGCGAAGGAAAGGCAATCGGTGACACTCAGTTTTTGATCGGAGAATTTCTCCAGCCAACGGAGCGCCTCCTGCCACTCCTCACGGCCGGCGTTGAGCCAGACGATTTCGTGGGAAGCGAGGTGATCCCGGGCCCATTGGGCGGCATAGACTCCTCCGGCCTGCCGCGCGAGCAAAGTGGCAGCTTCGTCCAGGACATGCTCGCTCGAGAAGAGCGGGGCGGCGATGTTCTCGAGGGTGTCCCACCCGCGCCGGCTGGCGCGATGAAACTGATCGCGAGGCAGGACACGCGCGACCAGCGCGCCCGTATCCACGAAGAGAGCGTTCATAATCGATCAGGTTCCGCCGTACAGATAATCGTCGTGACGCGCGGCCAGATCTGCCGGTGTGTCGCCGGCCGCCATGGTCAGATGGTCCAATAGGCGGAACAGCGGATCCCGCCTCCGCTGCTTGAGGCGGTCCACGCCCTTGCGTCCAAGGGGCAGTTTTTCCGTCAGCGCCTGGCGAACGAAATCGGCGAAGGAGATCTTCCGTTTCTGCGCCTCGGCCATGGCCCTGCGCTTCACGTCGGTAGGAAGCATTATGCTCGTTCGTGTCATAATGGCATAATGTGTGGCGCATCCGAGTCGATGTCAATGCCGCCCGTCATTCTGCTGCCATTCAGACAGTGGGAGGGGAGAGCGTCGGCCGTTCGCCGCTGGTCAGGAGGGGGGGCGTCCGATGGAGATTACCGGTGGAGAGGAAACGGCACGCGCTGCGTCTGGCGGGAGGTCGCGGGGTTGGACGAAGCGTGCCGCGGCATGGTTCGCGCCCCGAGATCGCCGGAGGGGAGCGCCACCGCTTGGAGCGTTGCTTTCAAGACTGAATCGCGGTCGACGGGGCTGGTGCCCACCTGCAGCTCCTCGAGGTTGGTCAGGCCGTCGCCGTCATGGTCGAGGGCCGCATCGTTGACGAACTGGAGCAGGCCGTATTGCCGCTCGTAGAGGTCGGGCATGCCATCGTTGTCGTCGTCCGGATCCGCGGTGTCCAATAGGCCGTCTCCGTCGAAATCGGTCATCGAGGAGGAAACCGTGGCACTTCCTTCGTTCTTTTCCACATCCCAGAAGTAAATGCCGGCGCCGCGCGTTGTTCCGTCGGACTCGATCTGGAAATAGGTCGTCTCGACCTTGGCGAATGCGAACGAGGCCGTCTCGGCCATGCGATCGTCACCGGCTGCGCCTTGCGTCGAGTGGCGGGTAATGAGGACATCCCGGATTTTGATTTTGTAATACTCGACCGGGATGATACCGGTCTTGCGGACGGTCAGGACCGCTTCGCGAAGCTGTGCGCCGTTGCTGGCATGGAGGAGGAGCTTGGGGCTCGAACGATCCGTCCATTTGCGGATCTGCAACTCGCTCACGGAGACGCGGCCGGCCTGGACGCCGCCAGTCCGCAGCGAGACCGATTGAGAGAGCCCCCACTCCATGTCGAGCACAACGATTTCGTCCGGGTGCCGGGGATCAGCCGATTCGCCTGGGATCCCGTCGATCCGGAGGAACATCTCGACGGCGGCCTCGAGTCGGGCAGGCAAGCACCCGAGCATGCCCGCCAGAACCAGGGCGGCCGCCGCGCGAAATTGCATCGCATGAACCTTCGGCATACAATGAATGGCTCGGGGTGGTTGCGCGCCTGATTCGGATGGGCACGAATGCGGTTTACGCTGCTGTGTTTTTTTCAATGTCCCAGTAGTACTCCACCCGCCCACCCGCAGATCCATCGGGCCTGGTGACAGTGTACTCGACTTTGATCGTTGCGAAGTTGATCGAGATCTGCTCGGTAAACCGATCTTCCTGGATGGCGCCTCCCTGTTCCACGCGCGAAATCATCACGTCGGTGAGCGTGATTCTGTAGAACTCGACCGGCGAATCCCCGGCTTTGCGGATCGTGAGGGTGGCTCGGGCGATCGGCCCCCCGCTGCTGCAATGGAGCAGGAGCTCGGGGGTGGATTTATCGAGGTATTTTTGAAGCGTGATATCCTGGAAAACGGTGCGGCTTGTGAGTGATCCGCCGCTGAGACGGTTCGTGATGGACTGGGCAAGGCCCCAGGACCAGCTCAGAATGTCGATCTCACCCTCATGTCCCCTGGCGGCCGATTCGCCTTGGATGCCGTCCAGCCTGAGAAACATCTCCATCGCAGCCTGGACCGCGATGGGGGAGAGCATCAAGTGAAGAAGCGCCAAACCAGCCAGCAATGGGTGGAGTCTTTTCATAATGCACTCTGTGTCGAGGTTCTGCCGGCCGCGTGGCAGCCGAAAGAAACCCAAGCCTTTTTCCTCCCGCCAAAATCGGAAGTAATTTTGCACAGACCCTAAGTATGGATAAGATTGGAGATAAAATAAGCCACTGAAAACCTGAGAAAGTCAAGCGAAGAGTCTGTGTAAGAGTTACTACTGATCCATGCGTGGCAGCGGTCGCAGGCAATCATCCGATCATCCGCCGCAGATCCACGGGCGACACGAATGCCAGTTTGTGTCCTTCCTCCGTCCGCTCATAGCTCGGGCCTGGCAACGGACTGACGACGTAGTTTCTGCCCTTGGGATACAACGCGCGAAACGCCGCTAACCCGCGCCTCTCAAATGCCTCGGGCCTCCATTTGCATTCGATGGCATCCACGGTGCCGCGACCATGCGGGACGACAAAATCCACCTCCCGTTGCTGCTTGTCGCGCCAGAAATGAATCCGGAGATGGCCGGCGGCGATGAGTGTGTCCAAGACCAGATGCTCCCACAACACGCCGCAATCGTCCGTCCGCAAGTTGTCCCAGCCGCGCGCGTAGCAGATCAGGCCCGTATCGAAGCCGAACACCTTCGGCTGCGCCACGATCTCGCGCCTCCCGCCCGCCGCGAACGGCCGCGCCAGATGAACGACGTGTGTTGTTTGATAAACCTCGAGCCAATTGGCGACCGTGGGGCGGCTGACCTGGCTTGCGGCAGCGAGCTTGGTCACGTCGAGCATCCCCCCGCTCTGTCGGAACAACAATTCCAGCAGCCGCAGAAAACCTGCCCGTTTTTCCAGCCGGAACAGCTCCTGAACATCGCGCGCGAAGTAGGAATCCAGCCACTCGCCGAAAAACTCCGGGTCGGTCTTGTCCGCGAGCAAGGCTGGCGGCAGACCGCCGCGCAACAGCCTTTCCCGCACGTCCGCGACACCGAAGGCCGGCAACTCCTCGTGCAACACCGGCACAAGCTCCACGACGCGCTTTCGGCCCGTAAGACTATCCCGAAACTTGCGCGTTGCCGCCAGCGTCGAAGACCCCGTGGCCAGGATTCTCAAGTGCGGGAACTCATCAGCGCCGATCTTCAACAGGCGACTTGGATCAGGCAGTTGATGCACTTCGTCGAACACCACAAGCCGTTTTTTCACGGCGCGATAAAAGCTCTCCGGGTCGCGCAACCGCTCGGCGACGCCCGGCAGGTCGCAGTTGAGGAACTCCGCGTCGGGCAGACTTTGCGCCAGCACTGTCTTGCCAGTGCGTCGCGGGCTGCTGAGCCAGACGATGGTTGCCTGTTTCCATCCGGCGGCGAGCCGTTCAGCCCAAAAAGGTCGATCAATCATAGCAGCCACACTTTACGTTTAGACGGCTAATAGTAAAGTGTTGATTCGTGCCTGAATGACTTGCCTGCTCGGTGTCGGTTCACCGAACGGCTCAAAGTGAAACGGGGCAGAGCGATAGGAATTTGCTTTGTACTCAACCGCTTTGGGTGGGCAGCAGCAGCTGTAACTTCGCCGCATAGTTGTACGGAATGAAACTTCCAAACTTCCAAGAAAACAAGGAAACACCTCCTCCGTGCCCTTTCGACAAGGGCGAAATCAATCCGGCGTCATATTTTTGGACAGAGAATCAGGCTTCGACCTGTTCGGGTCGAAGCCGCGATTCCTGGGTGCGATCGGCAATCAAAGGCTGATCGCATTCGATAGAAGGCCGGCTGCAGACTTCGCTTCCTGCAGCTCGGCCTTCTATCGGAAGGTGGCCTGCAGGCTCGAAGCGTCGAGCTTGCAGGCCTGATGCAAAGTGCGGTGTTGAGGGATCAGGGCGGCGCTTGGATTTCCTGGGGGCAACAGCCGAGGCCGCCATGGCTTGGTCCGACGGGAACCTGTAGCAGTCGAGGGCCTGTTTGATGTCAACGACTTCAACAGTGTCGCGCCCAGATTTGCGCGCGATGATTTTGGCCTCGTCAACGGTGTCAACGATTGCCTGCAAATAGCGCTTGGAGAGCAACGCGTAGCCGACCAGGACCTTGATGATCGGGCTGGCTGCGCCTGGCAACATTGTCTTGGCAACAGCCGCCAAGTCCGCTTCGGAAACCGATTCAGGGAGCTTGCTATGCCTCTTGACGCGGAGCTCGAACTGGCGAGCATTCCAACCCGTCTGCTGTACAGCCTGCCGCTTGCAGAAACTAAACTGCGGTGTCGAGACCAGGGCAATGGGCGCATTGTAATTGCAGAACGCTGTGTCAATCCAATCCACCAGCTCAGGCCCGGAATAAATCCGCGCATTCTGCGGCCAAAGGAAATGCGCCTCGTCAATGACTAGCATCAGCCCACTGCGCTGCAGTGTATCCTCGACGCGGGATTGCATCTCGGTGCTCTTCGTCTTGAAGCTGCATGCCAGTCCAAGCGCCCGGCTGAGCAGCCGGAAAAATCCGGTTTTATGGCAGATTCCAGTGAGGCTGACGTAGCGCGCATCCCCTAGATGCTGCTCGCACCACGACTTCGCGGCCGTGCTCTTGCCGATTCGCGATGGACCTTCAACGACAACCATGCTGCGAGTCTGAAGGCAAAAATCCAAAGCCTCCATTACATGCTCAAACGTCTTGGTTTTTGCACAGCCAGAAATCGCGGATTCTGCTGCCCGCTCCTGCCACTGCGCGAGCGCGCCAGGCAGGTCGCGAAAAATGGCGCCGCCCGCAGCCCATGCTCGATCGACCGCGGGCGGCGCTGAACCTTCATCCAACCCTTCCCCCATTCGTTGCTTCGATCCAACTCCTTGACCAGGTTCTGCTGGCCAGACTGCTGGATTGAGGCAGACGTCGAAAATGGCCCACTCAAGCCTGCTAGCGCGGTCGAGGCACATATCGACCAGCTCGGTGCCGGTCTTGACCAGGTTCATCCTGGGCTCGTAACCGTTGGACTCTCTGAGGATCGCACTGGTATCCCCAAGCTCACATAATACGGTTTCCAGAACCTGGCCCGACGCTCGCTTATCGCCGAACAGGCCGAGGCGGTGCATTGTTGGCGTGCCGATTCGCTCAGGGAACAATTCGAGCAGCTCGCGAACCATTCGAGGCACGCCCCCCTCCCGCAAAGACATTGCCTGCAGCCAGAAGAGTAGCCGCTTATCAGCGGGATCAAGGCAGAGCCGAGCCTTCGCTGTTACGGCAACGCCATTGACGCCCTGGACCTCGGCAAATTCCGGGCTGCTCATGTAGCGCTCTTGGGATAATGGCGCCCCAGGCTTCGCGTGGCGTGTGCTGCTCATGATTCCTCAAGATCTTTCTCTTTGGGATTGGCCATGCCTGCATCCTTAAAGCCTTTCAACATGAGGCGAGCGCCACGCTCACGCTCGGCCAGGTCCGGATTGAGAATCTCCGGTGGCACATTGAGCTGGGCAGTCAACCGCGCGGACCTTCGGATTGACGTTTGGGTTTCGCGGTTGGATGTTTCAACAGCATCCGTCTGTCGCTTGATTTCGCGGCCGAGCTCAAGGGTGGGTCGATCCACCACGTTAAGACGGAATGGCCGGGCATATCTCGATTTCAGGGTGCGGTAGCGGGTCGGAGCATATCGCTGGTGAGCGGCGACACTCCTCATTGCCTCTTTAAGCTCGGTTGTGTCGCCACTTATTCCCGGCATGGCTGGCGCGCTCGGTGCACGGGGAATCACCACGGGATTTTTCCTTTGCATATCCGTCAACACGATGGAATCCGGCACGGCCGGGTCATACCAGGCAAGCCTCTTCTCACCAACCATTGCCCCAGTCTCCTCGCTTCTGTAGATGAAGCCGTATTTCCCAAATGGCAGACGCACGCCGTTTCTGGTCACCTTGACGGGGAATTTGTGGTGAGCCAGCAGATACCGGATGGAAGCATCGAGCCGGATCTGCGGATTCGTTGGATCGTTGAATTGATGCCAGCCATCATCTGGCGAAAGCCCCTGGAGCATCTTGCCGTCCTGGGGTTCATGGTTGTACTCTTCGCAGATTGCCACAAGGCGATCCATCCATTGATCTGCCGTCATGAAGTGCTGGCTTGGATCTTCTGCGCCCCGTTCCACTGCCAGCTTGCTTTTCTGAAGCGCCTCGAATTTTTCGATCGATTCGTTCCTGCCGGCGTAACCCGGCAGCCCCTCCATGAGGTTTTGGATTGCCCCAAGAACCCGCTCAACTGGCTTGGCGCGCGGAAATCGTGCATGAACGAATTTCAGTTTATGCTCACTCAATCCGACTTCGATTACGATTTCCCCCCAGGTCAAAGGATCACCTTGGACACCTTTGATGAGGCGCGCATTTTCCCATATGCCACGCTCGAAGTAAAAACCGAGCCGCGGCATCCCGTGCTGGTCGCAGGTTTGAGTGATTTGCGTTCGGATCGCGCGCGAGTTGTAACTTTTCTCTGGGATCAGAACAACATGGAGAATGAACGTCGATCGGAGATCGATCATGACCAGGACTTGCCCGCGCAACAGCTCAGGACGCATATCTGGCCCCGTCTGAAAGAAATAGATCGGAGCGGTCAAATCATCAGCCTGATACCAATCGCCAGCTTTGACGCCTTCCCAGTCACGATCGACAAAGGCGCTGTTGAGCGCATGGCGACGGGGGCCATGGTGAATGTCTTTAAGGCGCTTCACGTCTGGCCCCACAATCTGCCGGATTTTGTTTGGCACATACGATTTGCTGGACGCATTCGAAGTGTATCGATCAGCCAGCTCACGGGGCAGCTCGCCGTCGCGCAGCATTTTGCGCCAGGTTTGAGAGATTCGGCCGCCGCATTCGAGGATCGCGCGTGCAGTTATGAGATCCGTCGATTCCTTTGATGGCTGGAATTTCTCCCGGCGTGTGCGCCCGTCGATCAGGACGCTCGCATGGCCTCCAGACTCGATCCACGCGCGCTGTTTGCGGTGAAACGCGACGCGCAAGGCATCCTTGCTGGCCGCAAGGCATCCGGCGTTTCTGGACAGGAATTCAATCAGGCTCAGTTTGGCCTTCTTTCCGCTGGCGCCGGCCTCAATCTGCTCCTCCAGAAATTCAAACGACTGCAGCCAAAGATATGCGCGCTCATCCGGTGTCGGATTGGCGGGATCCCGGAAGCTCGTGATTACGGCTTGGATCGGCTCGAAGCGCTTGGCATCTGCTGCGCTGGGCTGGAGGCGGCGCTCTCTCTTCCGCTTTAGGCGGTCCCCCAGGTAAATTTCAAGGCGGTCGAATTGCTCAAAGCCCCGGTCTCGATCCATGGTTCGCTTCAGGATGGCACGGAACTGCCGACACGATATCGAATATCCAAATTCAGCGCGAAACTCCTCTACGCCTTTCAACTCGATCTCGGCGCCATTCAAAGTCGTTCCATTGAGGCGCGCCGCCGCCATGCGGTCGATCGTTGGACGCAAGGCGCGCTGGAGCTTGCGCGCATTCTCCAGACACTCCTCGGATAACTGATGCAGCGGGACCTCGGGCTGCCAAGGTTGCTTCCCGTGCAGGAGCATTGCATCGACGCTGCGGTAGCCCTGCCGGGCGGCTTCAGCGGCGAGCTTTTCGCGAAACTCCGCCGGCAACTCCTCCAAGGCCCAGGCCCGCGTGATCCGCAGTTGATCGGCCTGCTGGCCTTGGGGATCGGACTGCATGGTTTTCAGGATCCAACGTTTCGAGACCCCCAACGCTTGCGCAAGCTGCCGAGCAGAATAACGGTTTCCGTTGGATGAAATGGGGGTCGGTGGGTTCATTGGCCTTGGTCTCGGGCAGGCTCCAAGCGCTGGAGCACGGCATCGAAAAAGGCGCCCATTGCATCCTCGGTCTTGGCAAGGGACCGCTTGAGGCCGGTGATGGCGCGGCGCTCGGTGGGCGTGATCGAGTGATCCAGGGCTGCCAAGTTCGAGAAGCCTGGGAAACGGTCGAGCTTGACGTTTTTAGCCATCTCCGCGAATGCCTCGGCCCGCGTCGACGTGAGGACGCGGTAGATCATGTAGGTAACGGCCAGACGCGCGGGCGTGCGCTTGGCAATCTTGTGCCAGGAGCAGAATGCGGACGGCATCGGCTGATCCTTCCAAAGCCGCATTTGCCTCCAAAGCGTAACCCGGCTGAGCCGCAGCCGCCGCCCCTGCCCCAATGGCCGGCCATGCCAGCGCTTGACCGCCTCGCGTATTGCAGCCGAAGGTGACATCCCGCGCTTCACGGCAGAATCGACCTCTGCACAGATGCGAGCCAAATAGATCGCGCGCATCTGTATCCAGTGCGGCCGAAGTGTGCAGGGATTGGTCATTCGTCGTTCGCGCATAGTGCAGAATCTGACGGGAATGCCTCTTTCAGTTGCTTTTGCATCTCCGCTAGCAGCTCCTGGTTCAAAGTTATCGCGTTCTCCAACATCGGTTTTACCCAATCGGCAGCGGGCCGGTCGGCCTCGTTGGCTTCCTCGATCTCTCGCCAAACGGCCTGCAGCTCCGTATCGCTGGCATTGAGCGCATCCTGCAGTTTTTCGATCCTATCCACGCGCGAGCCCTCCATAGAAATTCCCAACAACCCGCTCCCCAGGCTTCGGCACTGGAATGCCGTGCCGCTCGTAAAGCCACTGTCTTGGAACAGGCACGCCGGCCTGCAGGATGATTCGATCGCGGCGGGCCAAGGCCTCGGCGTCCTTGGCCTGCTTGAGGGCCGGGTTGAACCACGGCATTTCGGCGGTGTCGCCGAAGTTCAGCCGGCAGAACGCGGGGATGAATTGCTGGTTGAGGATTGTGGCCGCCCAGTCGGCAGCGGCGGAGATGTAATCACCGCGGACCTGCTGGTGGACGGTGCCCAGGGCCTGGGTGCCGCGGTCGCCGGCATCGGTGGTCAGCGTCTGGCCCAGGATGAGGATGTCGCAGATCTTGTCGGCCAGGTTGAGCAGGACGACCTGGGGATTGTCTTTGGCAGCCTTGGCGGCTTCTTTGAGTTCGAGGACTGTTCCGGCGGGGAATGCGCCCCAGGCCGCCGATCCCATGTTTTCCAGCATATCGCTGATCTCATCGAGCAGTCCGGGGACATTGGGATCGTAGTTGGCCCATCGGATCGGCTGGCCGAAGACCTGGGCGAAGTTCATGAGCCAGTCGCTGGCGAAGTTGGATGCGCACCACCAGAACGCCAGGGGGCGGAGGAGTGCGGTGCCGGCCGGGTGGCCGGTCTTGGCGCGGGCGATGGCGACAATGAATTTGTCCGGATTGAACGGGACGTAGGATGCGGCCTTTGTGGCCGCGGCAGGATTTCCGGCAAGGATCTCGGAGGATTTGAGCTGGAGATTGGCGGCATCGAGCGGGTAGCCGTAATAGCGCGGCGGGATCCAGCGGGTGGCGCGCGGCATGATGGAGCGGCCGCTGCCGTGTCCGGCGGCGCGCAGCTCCCAGTCGATCTCGAGCACGGAGACGCCTTTGCCCCAGGCGTCGAGGATATCGTAAACGGTGCTGGGGAAATCATTTTCGCCGGCGGGCGCCGCCGGGCGCATGGACCAAATAGCGGTTTCGAGGAGGGCGGCGCGGCGGAAGGCCTCCTGGCTCGGCTTGCTCTTTTGCCTCGCCCACGGCTGGATCGTCCACTGCAGGCTGACCACGGATCGCTTCAGTTCGCCCAGGTTTTTGGCCAGGCGCGGCCAGGTGTCTTCCATGACGTCGAACAGGGCCCACTGGGCTTGATTGTTGCCGTAAAGGACGGATCGAAGCGTCGAGGAAATCGTGTCCGGGGTGTAGTTGCTGGCGATGGTTGTCAGCCAGCGGTCCCGCGCAGCAGGCACGACGATCGATTCCAGGCCGGCAGACTTGCGGCCCGATGCGCCAGCCACGGCCCTGCGAGGCCAGCCCATTCGAGGAAGCAGCGTCTTTATCCGGCGTTTGATTGGGGTGGGCGAGGCTGGCATGCTCATGCGGATTTCAGGAATGGACTGCAAACTCGCTGCAAGCGGGTGCAAAACAGCCGGAATCAGCGCCGAGGGTAAAGGTAGCCCTGGCAGATTCCGATTCGTCTAAAGCGATTTTAGGTCGGGTGTGCATGCTTATTGGTTCCGCAGCTCCCCAGAACGCATATCGATCCTGGCGATCCGCTGGTTGATCGAATCGATCGCTCGCCCGAATTCGGAGAATTTCCGGATGACGGCCTCTCCCATGGCATTAATGCCATTGACAGGATCCCCGCTTCGGATTGCCTCCGCGAGCTGGTTGGCCCGGTCATTCGCGCGGGCGTAGGCCTGGCCGATGGCCGGGGTGTTTTGGTTGATATGATCGGCGGCGAATCGGAAGATGTTGGTATCGCGCTGGATGGCGTAGATGCGGTTGCGCTGGTCGATCTCAGAGCGCGCCTGGTTGTTGTATTCGATGTCCTTGGAAGCGCCGGCCTCGAATGCCTTTTGATGCTCAAGCCGCTGGCGGTGGAGGGTGCCGGCGGCGCCACGCTCTAACGCGGCGGAGCCAAGATCCTCGGGGCCTGTGGCCTCGAGCATGCCCGCCTCGCCATAGGCCCTTTCACGCAGGTATTCCTGACGCTTGATGGCATCTTTGATTCGAGCGCGCTCTTCTTCGAGCGCTGGATCCGGCATGAATGTGGCGAAGCCGCCAGACCCAGCTTTACGTTGCTGTTTATGGTCGATTTCCTCGAGCGCTTTGCGGTTTTTCGCGATCTCCAGGTCCAAACGCTCCATTTTGGCCTTTTCGGCTTCGATGGCTTCGGCGTGGGCGGCGCGGGATTCCTGGACGCCAATCTTCTGGACCATTTCGGCATCGAGGGTCTCCCATTGGGTTCGGCGTTGTTGTTCGAGCCCGATGGTGCGATCGAGGACGTCAACGTTGCGGTCGTGGGCTTCCTTGGCGTATCGCTCGCGGATGGAGTGACGCTTACTGATAGCCTGATCGGGGCTGATGATGCGCGCTTTCTCCTCGAAATCGGTCCGGGCAAGATCGAGGGCCATTCGGGCGTTGGCCTCTTCGTCCTGGGCGCGTTTTTTGGCCTGGATAGCCTCGCGCTCCTTGTCGATGGCGGTGGCGACTTCGCGGGCTTTCTGGACGGTGGATTCGAGGACGGCGTTGTAGGCTTCCTGAGCGCGCGCAGCGTCTTCGACCTGCTGGGTGGTCTTGGCGGCGGCGTTCGACAGGCCCTCGACTTGTGGGATGGCGCCCTGGAGGGCTTCGGCCCACCATTCGGCGGTGTTGCTGGCGGCGCTGAGGACACTCTGTAGGATCCCTGTCTTGCTGATGCCCAGGCCGATGGACTCCAAAACATCGCTCATCTTGTTCTTGAGGTCCTGCCAGGCGCCGGTGAGGGTTTTGGTCTGTGCTTCGAGCTGGCCGCCGCCGCGCAGGGCGAGTTGCTGGAAGAGGCGATCGAGCTTTTCGGTCTGGGTGCCTGCGTCGCCGATGATGATACCGTAACGGCCGAACATTTCAAAGCTGCCCTGGAGTGCGCGCGACACCATGCTGGCGGCGCTGTTGAGGTCGCCCCCGAGGATGCCAGCTAGGTTTTTAACGGCATCAGTCACGCGGTAAATGTTGGAGGAGTCGGCCCCGAACTGGGTGAGCTTGGTGAGGACGGCCAGCCATTGGTCATCGGAGATGGCGGTGGCGGCCTGGAGTTCGCCGGCCAGGTCGTGGAGCTGCTGGCGGTAGGCGTCGGTGAGCTGTCCGGTCTGTGCCAGGGCAGTATCGAGTTTAGCAAACTGGACCTCGGCCTGCGCCCATTCGTCAATGGCGTTTTTGGCGGCCTTGAACCCGACGGCGATGGCGCCAAAGCCGGCCCCCAGAAGGCTCAGCGGTCCGGAAACCAGCTTGCCGAGGACGGAATCGAGCCTGGCAAAACCGGGGACGATCTCTGCGATGGTGTTGCGGATCGAGCCGATCCACCCAGTTTGGCCACTGCCGGCCTGGTGGTCCCCAATGGCTTTGCGAACGGCCTGCGCCCTGGCTTCTAGCGCGCTGTAATCGCGCCCGAGAGCCTTGGCCTGGCCGATCTCTTGCTCGATCGCCGTGATCGCCTGGCGCGCGCCCTCAAGCTCGGCTCGGGTCCGGATGACAATTTCCAGGTCTGGCATGATCGTTATCCTTTCGCCTGCTCGGTGCATGTGCTGGTCCATGCACGGATTTTTTGCGTTAGCTGGTGAATCCTGGGCCGGATCAGTTCCATGGCGGCAAGGATGCGATCCGCTTCGTCGGAACAACCGCGAACCCCATCCAGCTTCTCCAGATCGGTCAGAATGCCTCGCGCGTAATCGAGGATCCCATCCAGCTCCTCGGCCGGCTCAGGTTGAGCCTGTGCGGCCGGAATGGCTGGGGCGCAAATGGGCCGTGGCCGGTTGGAGCCGGCCCAGCGGGCGCGGTCGCCGAAGAGGTTATTGTCGCCGCGCAGTCGCATGGTTCCACCAAAGAGCTATCGTCTCCTGCCCGGATAGACCGTTTGTCTGGCAGGTGCGTACGAACAAGTCCCGCGCGGCGCTGTCGAAAGCCCGACTGTCAGCCGCGCCGCCCGTTGTGCGCGTCGTGCCGGCCTGGGAGGCGGCGTGTTGTCGCTGCGCGGCGATAGTGGCCGCAATGAGGCTATTGACCGCGCTGCCAGCGGATACCGGATCCGGGCCGTCGATCAAAATGGGGATGCTTTTCGCGAGAAAACATGCCTGGGGGAATCGTTTGAGTGTCTTCATGATGCGGGGCGAGTTATGCGGTGGCGGCCTTGTCCAAGATCAACTTCAGCAGCCCATTGGAATCCTCTGTGTGCCTGTCAACCAAGGATGTTGCGTAAGAAATATTGAGGAATTCTCTGTGTGCATCCTCAACAACGTCCGTCTCGTTGGCCAGGGTCACCAACTCGACTGCCTGACGCTTTGGATACAGCTCTTTGAGGCGGGCCGCCGTGGACTCGCGGACCGCTTCCAAACGCGCCTGGGCTGCGGCCTGCAGCTCAAGCCCCAGTTCCTTGGCGACCGCATGGACGGTGTTGTGTAACGCCACGGAGGATTCTTGAAGCAGAGGAATTTTGTGGCCGGCGATTTCGATGCGAATCCGGAGGTCAGCCAGCTTTTGGCGGCTGGCTTCGTCTTCCAGACCGGTCTGATTTATCAGTTTATTTTCGGCCTCGCGCCACTGGGTGATGAGACCTTCGATGCGGGCCGCCTCCTTCGCGACGGCGGCCTCCTCGGCGAGGAGTTTGTCCACGGTTGCACGCTTTTTTTCGATCGTGTTCATTGGGTGTGTTGGGTGGTGCTGTTGACTCTGGATTGACCTTCAATGTGATCGGCAATCCACATGATTCTCTCCGCCTTTGTCTTGGGAACCCACCATTTGGGGATCTTGTTATCGACCGCATATCGGTTGATCTGACTGAGCGACATATCCAAAAACGGATCGGCAGGAAAAAGCGGCACTATTGCCTTTCGGCGGGCGAATTCATCCTGCGAGGACCAGATGGGCATATCGAGTGCCCTTTCGATTTTCCAACGTGCCGTTGGCGACGGGATACCTAGGAAGAATTGCGCTGACAGGCTTAGCCGGCCCCAGCCGATCATCTTCGCAAGGTCGGCGATCCTCAGGCGCCGAATCACCATCTCCACGCGCAGAAGCGCCATCTCGTATGGCTCTGTTCTCTTTATCCGGCGGTTGCAGTTCATTTTGCGTTTACACTTAAAAAACAATATATTATATTGTCCAAGTGACAAGCGGAATTTCAGGCTGCATACGCATGTCTTTCATGTTACGGTGTTTCCTGTGGAAAGAATCGACGACTTTTCAATTTCTGGGGTGTCCATTGGACAACATTTGGCCAACGCAAGATCCCGAATCGGACTCTCGGTCGGAGAGCTCGCTGGTCTGTCCGGAGTTTCATATTCCTTGATCGTGCAACTCGAGGCGGGGAGGGAGAACATCACGATTCGCACTCTCGCCAGGCTCTGCGGGGCTTTGGCTATCAGTCCTGCCCGTTTGATCGAGAATGCCATACTGGTTGACCGTACGTTCTACCGCTTGGCATCTGAACGGGAGGACAACGAAGACGGCGTATTTCGGGCATATCTTGATGAAAAAGGGCCTTTACCAGATGAGGCTGAAAAGGGACTGCGTCGAGCCTCCATCGATTTGGTTTCCGGCTGCTGCCAAGTTGTTGCGGCCGCCGTCAGGAGTGTCGAACCGTTATTGATCTTCTCACATGCCATTAGGCCGGAGCATCCAAATCTGATGAGTCGTTTTGATGAGTTTTCAAAGCGAATCAATAAGCTCGGGGATGAGTTTAAGCCGTTCGAGTTACTAAAGGATTTGCGCGCAAAGCCATATTGGACGTTGAAAAAAAACGGCGTCATCGACAGATCCGTTCTTCACGAATTTATTACATGGTCGGAGGGACAACACCCGCGAAAAACCTGGGATCCTATGATGACGATATTGCGTAATATGGGCCTTGACATGTTCCGATCAAACGTTACAATCCACCCCATGATCTCGGTTTCGGATTCGCGGCTTGAGCGGCTTTTGAAGCGGCTAAAAGCGGCCACCACTGAGCGCGGTAGCAAAGCAAAATTGGCGCGCTCCTTGGGTGTAGTTCCGCAACGGTTGGCTGAGTGGCTGAACGGAACGCATGCGCCGAGCGCTGAGATCACGCTTCGTCTGCTGGAGTGGGTAGCAGTGGCCGAGGCCAACCAACAACACTCCCGCTGCAAGCGCGGCGGGACGGCCCAAAAGGAAGGTAGCGATGCAGACCAACAATAACAGCGCGGTGATGGAGGCTGCTGATTCCAACAGCAAATCGGAGATGCAGAGGGGGCCTTCGGAGCAGGATTTGACTCCGAAAGAAAGACGGGCAAGGGAAGCGCTGCATGATCTGGAAAACGCTGTGAACGCGGCGATCGGCCTCCTGCAATTATTCGAGAGGTCCAATGCTATATGGAGTCAGGAGATAGTCGTTAAGACCGGTGACAGGGGATCAGCCGGAGCTGCGATGATCTGTGGGGATGTGGTGGACAACCTAAACGACGCCTGTGATGCAGTGTGCGAATGCTGTCTCCGCGGCGGTGCGCAACAATGATGGAGGCACAATGAAGCCCACGAAAACCAAGTCTGGCGACCATTCTGGCACCAGAAACACGCCGGGCAAGGCGGGGTGTCGGGCGGCAGAGCCCGTCAATTCGCTGCCCGAAACTATCGATAACCTGGGCGACGCGGTGCAATCAACTGTCGCTTTGCTGACGATGCAGAGCGTATTTTTCACTGCATTCCAGCAGGAAGATCCGCCGGAAATCCCAGCTTGCACATTCGCCGGCATGGTGAACAACAATGCCGAGGCCATTGAGCGGCTTCTCACAACGCATGATAACGTGGTGGATGCCTTTAACAGCCACGTCCGCGGTGCGCGACAATGATGGAGGCTCGGGGTCGGCCTGGATCGGCCGGGCCGGCCCCGGTTTTAACCGGCGGAGAAAATCTGATGCAATTCGTAAAGCCAACCAAGTTCACTGAGGCGATCAAGAAGCTGGGCGAGCGCAATGTTGTCACGAGCACGCTCGATTCGCTGGCGTGGAGCGCTGTGCCTACGGCCCTGCGGGAGCGCGCGTTATTCAGCGCCACGATCGAGAATGCGCGGTTCCTGCAGCGGGCCAAGGATGCCCTGATGGATTGGCTCAGCGGCGCCATTGAGACGGTCACCCTGCCAGACGGATCCACAACAACGGCTTTGGCGATGGGCAGCCGCGCCCAATTCGTCCGCGATATGTCCCAGTTCGCCGTAGCCGAAGGAATGGGGCCGCTGCGCCCAGGCGATGAAGGCACGATCAAGGACATCACTTCCCAGAAGCGGCTGGAGCTGATCTTCGACACTCAGATCCGGATGGCGCACGATTACGGCAACTGGCAGCAGGGGATGGATCCGAACGTGCTCGATGAGTTCCCGGCCCAGCGGTTTATCCGGGTCGTTGATGTGAAGGAAGAGCGGGACATGCACAGGATTTTCGAGAACCAGGTGGCCCTCAAGACGGACCTGAATTTCTGGTTGAGGGTGAATGAGGACTTCGGCGTGCCCTGGGGTCCGTGGGCGTGGGGCTGCGGTCATGACGTCGAGGACGTTGACCGTGCCGAGGCCGAGGCGCTGGGGTTGATCGGGCCGGGCCAGGCAGTGGCCCCGGCGGTCAAGGATTTCAATGATCGGCTCCAGGCCAGCGCGACGGGGCTGGATCCCGAGCTGGAGCAGTTTTTGGGGCAAGCCTTCGGTGACCAGGTCGAAATCAAGGACGGGACCATCTCATGGAAGGGCGGCGGCCACGACAATTCTGGCTCGATCTCGCCGGCCGGTTCCGGCCAGCCTGATGCGCGCTGATCCATTATTGACCTGGAACAGATCACACGAAATGGGAACTGTAACCGTCATTGAAAATAGCGATGACGATTTGAAATTCGAGAGGGCATTCATCGCTGAAGAAAATGGTTATCTCGTTCCTCGGGCGATTGTCAGCGGTGTGCTATGCAACATTGATACCTGCCCAGGTCCACTCGCTGATGGAATCGCTCATTGCGGAAAGGTCCATTGGACCGGCCTACAGGATTGGCCGATGGCTGTAATTGTGGAGAAGGAATACGCCTGGGGTGGTACCTATAAGGAAACGATGCATGATTGCACCGCGAACCCGAAGATCGTCGCGGCGGCCAGGCACTGGGCTGAACTGGTGGCCTCGGGCAAAGCAAAGGCCGGCATGGAGCTTTGACCTGGGCCGGCCAGGATCCCGCCACACATTCCCCCTCGAACCGGATGGGCGCGCCCAGCTCCGCACGCACGTAGCCACGACGGAAACCGAGCGCCGCGCTCCAGCGCCAGGCGCCCGGTCCATGCTTCAGGTCTGCAAGCCAACTGCAGCGGATTTCAAAGGGTCGTGCATGGCCGCTGCAAACTGGCCACATATTCGATCGTCGATTGAATCGACTATCGGCTGGGCCTTGCCGGAATCACAGAATCCGAGCCGGAACCTGGTGCCAGACCGGGCGGCCGCCTGTACTTGATTGATACACTGGCCGTCGGCGGATTCGGGCGCTGGGCAGTTCGCAGTTCACACCCCCCACCTTCACGGGATAGTTGTACGGATTAAACTTCCAAGTGTTGATTGCAAAGGGTTTACGAATGCGCGCAATTCCGTACAGGCCTGAAAAAACCGTACAAATAGCCCCGCCGCGGCGCTACGGAATTTCGGGCCTAACCCTCTGTAATTCAAGCTCCTAACGGCTCTTCAGGCTTATTCAGCATTCTGTACAATTTGCCCGCGAAGGCATACAGCGTCGGGAATGGCGGGAGTGGCGGGGCTCGAACCCGTAACCTCTGCCGTGACAGGGCAGCGCTCTAACCAATTGAGCTACACCCCCGATCGGGGGAACGAAAACCTATTGCACCGCCGGATCGAAGTCAATGGGCATTTCCAGAAACAAAACAGCCCGCTCGAGAGGCGGGCTGGCACGGCAAAGCCGGCGATGCGCAACGGTCTAGAACTTGCCGGCCTTGAGCTGGGTTTTGTGGCGATACCACTGGAGATCAGGATCGTTGGGGGAGATGGCCGGCCCCGAGTAATCTTGATAGGTGATCTTGACGCCGGCGGCGTAGCCTTTCCATTTATGGATTTCGGAGTGGCCATCGATGAAGGCGAATCCGCAGGCGCCGTTGTGGTAGCTGGCCGGCAGGTCGATGAAGGATGTCGTGTAGGGAGCGAAGCATCCGGCGTCGTTGATGCTGTCGGGGTGCTCATCCACATAGATCCAGGTGTCCGCTGGTTTCCGGACGTCGCCCATCTTCTTGATGTGATCGTAATCGGCGGCTCCGCCGTGGTTTTCGGAGTTGCCCTCGCCGACATGGATGTTGCCCGAGATGCTGCGGACGCGCGATGACCAGCGGGCATTGCGCTGGACCTGCGCGAGGAAGACGTCGGCGGGGCATTTGTAGATGTTCTTGCTGTTGGCAAAATACTGCGCCAGCTTTGAGAACCGACGGTCGATCAGATAGTTGATATTGGTGTTATCCGCGCGCGTGCTCCAATCGAGCCAGCCGACGACCCAGGGCGCCTGCGGATCGTTCGGAGTTGGGTTCTGGGCCAAGCCGCCATGGTGCGCGCCGGGGAACTTGTCGTAATTGTCATTCAGATACATGCTGCAGGCCAGCATCATCTGCTTGGAGTTGTTCATGCACATGATGCCCTGGGCCTTGGTTTTCGACTTGGCCAGCGCGGGCAGCAGCATCCCTGCCAAAATGGCAATGATCGCGATAACCACCAGGAGCTCGATCAGGGTGAATCCCGCAGAATCCAATGGCTTCCCATTGGTTCGACGTTCGGACGAACACAGTACTTTCTTCATACGAATAAAGTTTTTACCACAGGCCTTAACTGCCGCAAACTACTAGCCCTTCCGTGAAGCGTCAATTCACAATTTGGCCCATTCTGCGAGGCAGTCTGACCCTGCCGTGGATGCCCGCACGCCGACGGGGCTGTCCGCCTCCCATGGATGCCATGGCCTTTGCTTCCGCACCCGGCGGATTGCGCGGTCGCCGCCCGGATCGCGGCGCCGCCGGGAACCGAATCCGGGCGCTTCAGTGCATGTGACCGCGACCCCTCCAGACGATCGCTCATCTCCCTGGCCTCCAGGGCAGCCGGACATCAGATCCCCCGCCTCAGCCGCACGAGCCGAACCGAAACACGTTTTCCAGACGACTTTTCGCACATCCGATTTATCGAACCACAACCAGAGAGTGCAATTTGGTTTTATATGACTAATTATCAATAGATTGTAAAAATGTATGGCCTGCTGGCACGAAAAGTGTTTCAACAAATCACCATGAATCATGAAGTCATGATCAGGTCGAAAACATGAACGCCGATCCGTCCGAAAGGCCGATTGCCGAAGTGGGTCAGGCGGGGTTCGATCTGGCGGTGCTTCAATCGAAAGTGCCGGTCCTCGTTGTGTTTTGGGCGCCATGGAGCCGTCCCTGTCAGATTCTGGATTCGGTGTTAGACGATGTGGCCGCCGAGTGTGCCGAGAGCGTTCGGGTCGTCAAGGTGAACGCGGACGACAATCCCGACCTGAGCATGTTGTATGATATTCAATCGGTTCCCACGCTGCTCTGTTTTTGGGGGGGGAGCCTTCTGGCTCGAGTGGTAGGGACCGTCAGCAAGGAAGCGATTCATGCGAAGCTCAGGGCGGTGTGCCGGGAGACGGATGCGACATCCCGGGCGGAGGAGAACCATGTGAGATCGAGGGTATTGCCAGGCAATCAGGAGAAAACAGCGTGATGAAAGTTCAACATCAGACGTGGGGGGGAATGGTTCAGTGGACGGCGGTCGGGGCGGCGCTGTGCTGTGGGCTGTCGATGACAGCCTGCCGCCGCCAGGCCGGGCCGCAGCAGGCCCCGGGACTGCCGGAGGTGGCGACGGTGACGGTCGAGCGGAAGCCGGTTCTGCTGACCACCGAGCTGCCAGGCCGGACGTCGCCGTATCTGATTGCGGAGATCCGGCCCCAGGTCAACGGCCTGATCCTGAAGCGGCTGTTCACGGAAGGGGCGGACGTCAAGGAAGGCCAGGAGCTCTACCAGATCGATCCGGCGCCATTCCAGGCAGCGCTCAACAATGCCCGGGCGGCGCTGGGCCGCGCGGAGGCAAGCCTGCCCGCCATCCAGTCCAGGGCCGGCCGTTTCAAGCAAGCCTTGGCCGACAAAGCCGTCAGCCAGCAGGACTTCGATGACGCGGATGCGGCGCTGAAGCAGGCGCAGGCCGATGTCGAATATTGGAAGGCAATGGTCGAGACCGCGCAGATCAACCTCAATTACGCGCGTGTGGTTTCGCCGATCTCGGGGCGGATCGGAACCTCGACCGTGACGGACGGCGCGATTGTGACGGCGTATCAGCCCATGCCTCTGGCCACCATTCAGCAACAGGATCCCATCTACGTCGACGTTCCCCAGCCGACAGCCGAAGTGATGCGCCTCAAGCGGCGGCTCGAGGACGGCCTGTTGACCCGCAAAGGGACCAATGCGAGCCAGGTCGAATTGCTGCTCCCCGACGGGACCAAGTACGCGCAGCCAGGGATACTCCAGTTCCAGGACATTTCGGTCGATTCGACCACGCTGACGGTGACGTTGCGGATGGTGTTTCCGAATCCCAAGGGCCTTTTGCTGCCGGGGATGTTTGTTCGGGTGGTCGTGAAGGAGGGCGTCAACGAGCACGCCATCCTGATCCCCCAGCAAACCGTCTCGCGGGATCCCAAGGGGAATCCGGTGGCGCTGATCGTGGATGCCGAAGGCAAGGTGGCGCAGCGGCAGTTGAAGGTCGAGCGAACGATTGGCGATCAATGGCTGGTTTCCTCAGGTCTGGAGGCAGGGGACAAAGTGATTGCCGAGGGGATGCAGAAAGTGCGGCCTGGGGCAGCGGTGAAGGAGGTTCCTTTCGAAGGCGGCCGCACGCCCGCGCCGCAGCCTGGGCCTGCGGCGCAGCCGGGGCCCGCTGCCCGGGCCGCTTCCACATCGAACCCATAAGGCTGCGCCATGCTATCGCGATTCTTTCTGCAGCGCCCGGTGTTCGCCTGGGTCATCGCCATCATCCTGATGGTGGCGGGCTCCCTGGCGATCTTCAACCTGCCGATTTCTCAATACCCCCCCATCGCGCCCCCGTCCATCTCCGTGAGCGCGTCCTATCCAGGCGCGTCGGCGGAGACGGTCGAGAACAGCGTGACGCAGATCATCGAGCAGAAGATGACCGGGTTCGACAACATGCTCTACATGTCGGCGACGAGCGATTCGGCGGGCGGGGCGCGGCTCGAGCTGACGTTCGCGCCAGGGACGGATCCGGACCTGGCGTGGGCGCAGGTGCAGAACAAGCTGCAGCTGGCCATGGCGAGCCTGCCGGAGGTGGTGCAACGGGCGGGCATTCAGGTGAGGAAAAGCACCCGCAATTACCTGCTGGTCGTGGGGCTCATTTCGGAAGACGCGAGCATGGATGGGACCGATTTGCGGGACTTTGCGCTCTCGAACATCGAGAAGGTTCTTTCGCGGGTGCCGGGGGTGGGCGAAGTCGAGGTGTTCGGCAGCCAATACGCGATGCGGATCTGGCTCAATCCCGACCGGCTCAACGACTATCAACTGACGGTGCAGGAGGTCATCGCGGCCCTCGACGTTTACAATGTCGAGGTGTCCGCCGGCCAATTTGGCGGCGCGCCTGCGGTGGAAGGCCAGCGGTTGAATGCGGTCATCACCGTGCAGAGCATGCTCAAGACACCCGAGGAGTTCGGCGCCATCCCGCTTCGGACCAACCCGGACGGATCGATCGTGCGGATTCAGGATGTGGCGCGCGTGGAGCTGGGCACGGAATTCTACGACATCGAGGCGTTCTACAGCGGCAAGCCGGCGGCGGGTTTGGCGATCCGGGCGGCGGCGGGCGCCAACGCCCTGGACACGGCGGACGCCATCCGTGCCAAGATGAAGGAGCTGAGCCAGTTCTTTCCTGCCGGCATGAGAGTCGTCTATCCGATGGACACGACGCCCTTTATCCAGAAGGCCATCCACGAGGTCGTGAAGACCCTGATCGAGGCCATCGTGCTGGTGTTCCTGGTGATGTACCTGTTCATGGGGAACATGCGGGCCACCCTGATCCCGACCATCGCGGTGCCGGTCGTGATTCTGGGGACGTTCGCGGTGCTGGGGCTGTTTGGGTTCTCGATCAACATGCTGACCATGTTCGCCATGGTGCTGGCGATCGGCTTGCTCGTCGATGACGCCATCGTGGTGGTCGAGAACGTCGAGCGGATCATGAGCGAGGAAGGCATCCCCCCGTTCGAGGCCACTCGCAAATCGATGGACCAGATCACCAGCGCGTTGATCGGCATCGGCCTGGTGCTTTCGGCGGTCTTCGGGCCGATGGCGTTCTTCGGCGGGTCGACCGGCGTGATCTACCGCCAGTTCTCGATCACGATTATCGCGTCGATGCTGCTATCGGTGCTGGTGGCGTTGATCTTGACACCGGTGCTGTGCGCCTCGCTGCTCAAGCCGGTGCCCAAGGGGCACCAGCCAGCCGAGGGTGGCATCTGGTTTCTGCGGCCGTTCTTCCGCAGGTTCGACCAGTTTTTCTTCTGGGCCCGAGAGCTGTATTTAAAGCTGGTGAGCCGGTCCCTTGCCCGGAAATTCCGCTATGGATTTGTCTTTATCGCGATTGTGGTGGCGATGGGCTTTCTATTCCAGCGAATGCCCACCGCCTATCTGCCGGATGAGGATCAGGGTCAGCTGCTGGTCCAGGTGCTGCTGCCGGCCAACTCGACTCTCGAGCAGACCAAAGACGTTCTCAGCCAGGTGCGGAGCCATTTCCAGGAAAGCGAGAAGGATGCCGTGCAAGCGGTCATGACCATCTCCGGCATCGGCCTGGCCGGGCGAGGCCAGAACGCCGGCATGGCATTCGTCAGGCTCAAGGATTGGGATCTGCGCGACCGGCCGGATCTGAAGGTTCCGGCGATCGCTGGCAGAGCGATGGGAGTTTTCTCGACGATCCGGAATGCGATGGTGTTTGCTTTCGCGCCGCCGGCTGTGGTCGAGCTGGGCATCTCGACTGGATTCGATTTTCAGCTGCTGGATCGGGGCGGCTTGGGCCATGCGAAGCTGACGGAAGCGCGCAACATGCTCCTGGGCATGGCGGCGCAAAGCCCCGTTCTGACGAAGGTCCGGCCCAACGGTCTTGAAGACGTGCCCGAATACCGAGTGGACGTGGAATGGGACAGGGCGGGCGCACTGGGGGTGCCGGTCAGCTCCATTCATCATACGATCTCGGCGGCATTCGGCAGCTCCTATGTGAACGATTTCATCCAAGGCGGCCGGGTCAAGAGAGTGTTCGTGCAGGCCGATGCGCCCTACCGGATGCTGCCCGAGGACCTCGAAAAACTTTATGTGCGCAACACCAAGGGCAAGATGGTTCCGTTTTCTTCGTTCGCGTCGGGGCACTGGACCTATGGGCCTCCCAAGCTCGAGCGATTCAACGGATTTCCGTCGATGAACATCATTGGCGAGGCGGCGCCCGGCCGGAGCTCGGGCGAGGCCATGGGCGCCATGGAAGGCTTTGTCAAAATGCTTCCGCAAGGTGTTGGCTTCGATTGGACCGGGCTTTCCTATCAGGAGCGGCAGGCCGGGGCGCATGCGGCTCCCCTGTATGCGTTCTCGATCCTGGTGATCTTCCTCTGTCTGGCCGCCCTCTATGAGAGCTGGCCGATCCCGATCTCGATCCTGGTGGCGCTGCCGCTGGGTGTCATCGGCGGCGTCATCGCCTCGACGCTCCGGGGATTGTCCAATGACGTCTATTTCCAGATCGGCCTGCTCACCACCCTTGGCTTAACCACCAAGAACGCCATCCTGATCGTTCAGTTCGCCAAGACACGCGTCGAGGAAGGGATGGGGCTGATCGAGGCCACATTGGAAGGGGCCAAATTACGGCTGCGGCCGATCGTGATGACTTCGCTGGCGTTCGGGTTTGGCGTGCTGCCGCTGGCGATGGCCACCGGCGCCGGCGCCGGCGCCCAAGTCGCCATCGGCACCTCGGTCATCGGCGGGGTGGTGACCTCGACGTTCCTGGTCACCCTGTTCGCGCCGATGTTCTATGTCATCATCCAAAAGACATTCGGCAAACGCCGCCCGGCCGGCGCGATGCCAGCGGCCGCGTCCACTTCATCCGGAGAACACTGACATGAACCAGAACGCATGGTTTGGGCTGGCGGCGATCGGGATTGTCCTGGCCGGCTGCACGATGGCTCCCAAATACAGCCGGCCCCCGTCGCCGGTCCCGGCCCAATGGCCCAGCGGCCCGGCTTACACGACGGCTGCCACCTCGACCAACGTCCTGGCGGCCGCCGACCTCGGCTGGCAGGAGTTTTTCGCCGATCCGAAGCTGCGGGAGCTGATCGGGATCGCCTTGGCCAACAACCGGGACTTGCGCCTGGCAGCATTGAACGTCCAGCGGGCACGCGCGATGTACGGGATCCAGCGGGCCGAGCTGTTCCCCACCCTGGATGCCGTCGGCAGCGGCAGCAGGGCGCGCGTCCCCGGCGACCTCTCCGGCACGGGCAACCGGATGACCGTTGAACGATACGACGTCAACCTGGGCGTGACGTCATGGGAGATCGACTTCTTCGGTCGGATCCGCAGCCTCAAGGATCGGGCGTTGGAGGAGTACCTGGCCACCGAGCAGGCGCGGCGCGGGGCGCAGATCCTGCTTGTCTCTTCAGTCGCCCACGCCTGCCTGGCGCTGGCGGCCGATCGGGAGAACCTGACCCTGTCAGAAACGACGCTCCAGGCCCAGCAGGCGGCTTATGAACTGGTCAAGCGGCGCCATCAACTGGGCTTGGCGACCGAACTCGATCTGTATCGGGCCCAGATCCCGCTGGATGTCGCCCGGCGGGACGTGGCCATCTACACGCAGCAGGTGGCCAAGGACGAGAATGCTTTGAATCTGCTCGCGGGCGCGCCGGTCCCGAAGGAGCTTCTGCCCTCGGGATTGAGCGGGATCGTTGCCTCTCCGGAAATCAGCGCGGGGGTGTCTTCGGACGTGCTTCTGCGCCGACCGGACATCCTGCAGGCCGAGAGCATGCTGCGGGCCGCGCACGCGGACATCGGAGCGGCACGCGCGACCTTCTTCCCGCAAGTTAGCCTGACCGCGGCCGTGGGGACAGCCAGCAGCGACCTGGACGGCCTCTTCCAATCGGGATCGGGGGCGTGGAGCTACGCGCCACGCATCCTTATGCCGATCTTCGATGCGCGGACATGGTCGGCGTATCGGGCAGCCCAGGCGCAGCGGGAAATGGCCGTGGCCCAATACGAGCAGGCCGTTCAGAGCGCGTTCCGGGAGGTCGTGGATGTGCTGGCGGTCCGGGGGACGGTCGGTGAGCAGGTAGCGGCCCAGGAATCCCTGGTCCATGCTTCCTCCGAGACCTATCGGCTGGCCAATTCCCGGTACGACAAGGGCATCGACAGCTACCTGGGCGTCCTCGATGCGCAGCGGTCCCTGTTCGCGGCGCAGCAGGCCCTGGTGTTCCTCCGGTTCGAGCAAATGGCCAGCCAGGTGCGGCTCTATGCGGTCCTGGGCGGCGGGTGGATGTAGCCCTCGTCACCATCCCCAGCCCATGGCGCCGGGATCCTCGCCGGGGTACTATGAACCTGTCACCTTATTGTGGCCCAAAGCCGAAGGCCGCAAGCCCCCCATGAAGGTGGAGCCCCGAATCCGATGCCGGTTTTGGGGCGCGATCAGCGGATCGAGGCGAAGATGCGGTCGGCTTCGGCCAGGCTGTCGTGGGCGCCGATGTCGAACCAGATGCCGGGCACCCGCCACGTATAGACGGCGGTGCGCGTGTAGAGCCACTGGATGAGGCGCCCGGGCTGGTCGGGGTTGTTGCCTTCGCGGATGTATTGCCGGATCAACGGGAGCGCGGCGCGCGGGTAATAGTAGAGGGCGATTCCGGTGAGCGTGGTGGCGGGGCGGGCCGGCTTCTCCTCGAAGAACAAAATGCGGCCGTCGGGATCGAGTGTGATGGCGTTGTATTTCTTGACCATCTCGAGATTGCCGACGTCGTAGATGGCCAGGACAGGGGTTTGGCGGGCACGGCCGACCTGGTCGAACCCGGCGAGGGATTGGCTGAAGAGATTGTCACCGGCGACCACGACGATGTCGTCGTCGATGGCCTCGCGATCGAGGACCAGCTGGAGGTCGCCGATGGCGCCCAGCTTGTTGGTATCATCGGTCGAGCCGTCATTGACGATCGTGATGGGCGGCGCGCCGGGGAGGCGGGCGGTGGCGTCCGCCCATTGCTGGAACTGGGCGGCGAACTTCGCGTTGGTGACCACACAGAGCCGGTCCACTCCTTCGAGGGGGGCGAGGGCGGCCCGGACGTATTCGATCATGGGTTTCCCGGCGACGGGCAACAGAGGTTTGGCCCGGGTGAGCGTGAGAGGATAGAGCCGCGTCGCGTACCCGGCGGCGAGAATGATGGCTTTCATAAATCGGCAGGTGCGGATGGGGAGGATCGAGGTTCCATCGCGGGCGGATCGGAATCGGCGGGCCCTGCGGCATTGTCGAACAGGCTGGGGGCGGCGTGGCGTGCGAGGGCCTGGCAACGCTCGAGGGTGGGGCCGGCCGAATCGGAGGTGAGGGCGAGATCGGCCAGCTCCTGCGCTTCGGCCAGCTTGAGGCGGCGGATCAGGAACTTGATGCGCGGCACCAGGGGGGGGGCCACGCTCAGCTCGTCGATCCCCAATCCCAGGAGCAGCGGCGCCAACACCGGATCGCCGGCCATCTCGCCGCACACGCCGACCCAGATCCCGTGCTGGTGGGCGGCCTCGACGGCCAGCTGGATCAGGCGCACGATGGCCGGGTGTGTGGGAGAGTAGAGATGCGCGATCTTCTCGTTGGTGCGGTCGACAGCGAGGGTGTATTGGATGAGGTCATTGGTGCCGAGGCTGAAGAACTTGACGCGCCGGGCCAGGCTGTCGGCGATCATAACGGCAGAGGGGACCTCGATCATCACGCCGACGTCCATGGACTCGTCAAAGGGGACGGCCTCGGCGCGGAGTTCGGCGCGGCAGCGGTCGAGCAGGGCGTTGGCGGCATCGAGCTCCTCGACGCTGCAGACCATGGGGTACATCATTTTGACGTTGCCTTCGGCGCTGGCGCGAAGAATGGCTCGGAGCTGGCTCCGGAAAAGGGCCTCCTCCTGGAGGCAGAACCGGATCGCCCGCCAGCCGAGAAAGGGGTTGAGCTCGGATGGCATCTCGAGATGAGAGACGAATTTGTCGCCGCCGAGATCGAGCGTGCGGATGACGACCGGCTGGGGTTTGAGGGCGGCGGCCACTTGGCGGTAGGCCTCGTATTGTTCCTGTTCAGTGGGGGTGGTGTGGCGTTTGATGAAGAGGAATTCGGTCCGGAAAAGGCCGACGCCTTCGGCGCCGCTGGACTGGACGGCCTCGATGCCGGCGACCTGTTCGAGGTTGGCGGAGAGGGTGATGCGATGGCCGTCGAGGGTGATGGCGGGCTGGTCATGGACCTCGTTGAGCCGTTCCTCGAAGCGGAACTGGCGCCGCTCGACCTGGCCGTATTCGTAGAGGGCTTGGTCGGTTGGATTGAGGATCAGCAGCCCGTTGTAGCCATCGAGCAGGACCGACTGGCCGGTGCGCATCAGTCGGCTGGCGGTCTGGAGTCCGACCACAGCCGGCAGGCGCAGCGACCGGGCCAGGATCGCCGTGTGGGACGTCTTGCTGCCGATGTCCGTGGCGAATCCAAGCACGAGGTCGCGGCGCAGCTGGGCGGTGAGGGAGGGCGCGAGGTCCTCGGCGATGATGATGCAGGGCTCGCGGAGGGCGGCCAGCTCGGCTCCGTGGCGCCGGCTTAGCAGGTTGTCCAGAACCCGGTTGATCACGTCCCGAACATCCTTGGCGCGCTCGCGGAGGTAATCGTCTTGGAGGCTGCTCAAGGTGCGCACGTATTTATCGGCAACCTGTTCGAGGATGAAGTCGATATTGATCCGCTGGGATTCCGCCAAGCGGAGCACTTCGCCGATCAGGCTTTGGTCTTCGAGGACCAGCAGATGGGCGTCGAAGATCCCGGCCGCGTCCGCGCCCATGGCCTCGGACACCTGCCGTTTGGTCTCGTGAATCTGGCGGCGCGTCGCCGTGAGGGCCGATTCGAACCGCTCGAGCTCGCGGGGCAGATCGGGCTCGGACACATCGTAACGGGGCACCTGGCGTTCGTTGCGCTCGATCACGAGCGCCTTGCCGCGCGCGATGCCGGCTGCGGCGGCAATCCCCTGAAACACCTGTTCGCCCAGTCGCGAGAATTCCAACATGGACGCAGTGTAGCCCGGACAGGCATTCGAATAAAATTCAATTTTTCTTTTCGCCAGCGGTCCGGGCATGCCACCATTGCATGAGCCGCGGCCGTTCGCAGCCGAGCATGCAACCAGCGCGTCACATCCGGAATCTGGCATTGATCGGGTTCATGGCGACCGGCAAATCGAGTGTCGGCCGGGCGGCGGCGCACGCCCTGGATTTCCAGTTTGTGGACACGGACGCGCTGATCGAGAGCCGCCTGGACCGCAAGATCAGCGAGGTGTTTTCCCAGGTGGGCGAGGCGTGGTTTCGCGAGTTCGAGCGCCGGCTGGTGTTGGAGATGAAGGGGTGGGACCGGGTGGTGATCGCCACGGGGGGCGGGCTGGGGGCCCAGCTGGCGAACCTGGCCGCCCTCCAGGAGCACGCGTTGGTGGTCTGCCTGTGGGCATCGCCCGAAATCATCTGGTCGCGGGCCCGGCGCCACATGCATCGTCCGCTGCTCCAGACTCCCGATCCGCAAGGCCGCATCCGCCAGCTGCTGGCCGAGCGTGCCCCCGTCTACCGCCAAGCCGACGTCCTGGTCAACACGGAACGCAGGCCCCTCCGCCGCGTCGTCCAGCAGGTGCTTTATCATTTCCACCTGGCGCGCAGCCAGCGCCCTCCGGCATGAAGGAGGCGTTCCGCCAGCAGGCGCTCGAGCGCGGATTCTCGAGCTGCCGGTTCGCTCCCGCCTCTCCCTCGATTCACGCGGCCGAGTGTCGGAGCTGGATCCTCCGGGGATGGCACGGCCAGATGGGCTACCTCGAACGCCAGCTCGAGAAACGGCTCGATCCCCAGCGAGTTCTGGCGGGTGCTCGGACGCTGGTGGTTCTTTCCGCAGCCTACTCCCATGAGGCTGGCCGCCCGGCCCGCGAATGCAGGGGCCTGATCGCCCGGTATGCGCGGGGGGCGGATTATCACCAGGTGCTGGCGGAGCCGCTGGCGGCGCTGGCCGGCTGGCTCGAGGAGAAGGGCGGGCCGGGGGTCCGGTGCCGCTGGTCCGTCGATACCGGCCCGCTGGCCGAGCGCGACCACGCCGAGCGGGCGGGCCTGGGGTTCATCGGCAAGCACACCAATCTGATCAGCCGAGCCGACGGCAACTGGATCTTCCTGGCGTGGATCCTCACCACCCTCGATCTCGAGCCGGATCCGCCGGAGAAGAACCGGTGCGGATCCTGCCGCCGCTGCATCGACGCCTGCCCGACCCGCGCGATCGCTGCCCCGTTCCAGCTCGATGCCCGCCGCTGCATCTCGTATCTGACCATCGAGTGCAAAGGGTCGATCCCGGTCGAATGGCGCCCCGCCATCGGCCCGCGGATCTTCGGTTGTGACGACTGCCTGGCCGCCTGCCCGTGGAACCGGTTCGCCCGCGGCGCCCGGCTCCTGGCCCCATATGGCCGGCCGGACCTGGCGGAGCCGGACCTGCTCGAGCTGGCTGCCCTGGACGATGGCCGGTTCCGCGCGAAGTTCGAGGGCACGCCCATCGCCCGGATCCGGCGGCGCGGGCTGTTGCGCAACGTCTGTGTGGCTCTGGGAAACACGGGTGGGGACCTGGCGCGGGCCGCGCTCGAACGGCTGGCGCGCGATCCGGAACCGCTGGTGGCCGAACATGCCGAATGGGCGCTATCCCGGATCCGATCCGTCTCCAGCTCGTAAGCGAGGCGTCCAAACCTGGTCTTGTGTTCGCGATGCGAATCCGTAGTTTTCGGATATGAGCGACGAGCGGAAGCGTGCGTGGCGAGTGATCGCGGGGTTGGGGTTGGGATTGGTTTTGCTGGCGGCATTTTGGGCGGTGCGATGGAGGGAACGCCCCCGACAGGAGGGCTTAGCCGAGGCGAGCCAGCAGGAGAAGGCGGTGGCTCCTCCTGCCGCAGCGCTCGAGCAGGCGGCCGAGCGGGGAGAGGCGGTTGCGCAATTGGAATGGGGCCGCCGGTTCGCCTCAGGCCTGGAGGGCGGGTCGGATTGGGTGAAGGCGGTGGTGTGGTACCGGAAGGCCGCGGAGCAAGGGTTGGCGGAAGCCCAATACGAGCTGGGAGATGCCCTGGCTCGAGGGCGGGGCGGCCCCACGAACCTGGCCGAGGCCATGTCCTGGCTGGAGAAGGCGGCGGGGAGCCACGAGGCGGCGCGCACCCGGTTGGCGGATCTGCGGAAGGAGCGGGAGGAGGCCGAGCGCGCGGCGCTGGAGGCGGCGGCGCGGGCGGAGCGGGAGCGGGTGCAGCGCGCGGAGGCGGAAGTATTGTTCGAGCAAGGGCGCCGCTATGCGGCGGGCCGGGGGGTGAGCCGGGACATGTCGGAGGCCTCGAAATATTTCCGGCAGGCAGCGGATCTGGGATTGGCGGAGGCTCAGTTCGAGCTGGCTCTGCAATACATATCCGGAGAAGGGGTGGTGCAGGATTACGCGATGGCGGCGCAATGGCTTCGCAGGGCCGCCGAGCAAGGGCATGGGCAGGCCCAGTTCAATCTGGCGGTCCTCTGCATGACCGGACGCGGCGTCCTGAGGGATCCGATCGAGGCGGAGCATTGGACGCGGAAGGCGGCCGAGCAAGGCAGCCGGGACGCCCAATACAACCTGGCCGTCATGTATGTCACGGGGGAGGGGATCGAGCCGGACGTGAAGGAGGCGGCGGTCTGGTTGCGAAAGGCGGCCGAGCAAGGGCATCCGGCGGCCCAATCGAACCTGGGAGTTTTCTACATCCAGGGCCGCGGCGTGGATCCAGATCCGGCCCAGGCGTTCACATGGCTTCAAAAGGCCGCTGAACAGGGCAACGCCAGCGCCATGTTCAACCTCGGCATCATGTATGCCAAAGGGCAGGGCGTTGCCACCAATGCGATCGAGGCGTTCAAGTGGAACTCGCTGGCAGCCCGGATCGGCGATCCGGAAGCCGCGCGCAACCGCGACGTGCTGGCGCTCGAGATGTCTCCGGCGGACATTGCTGCGGCGATCCGTGCTGCGTCGGCATTGGCGGAGCGGTTCCTGCCGCCCGAGACCAATGCGCCAGCTGGCATTCCCGATGAGCTGTAGGCTCTGGCCTTCAACCCGAGGCGACAGATGCAGCGCTGGTTGAATCGAGCGACCAACTTGTTCCCCGTCTGGGTGGCGCTGGGCGGCATTGCGGCGCTGGTTCATCCCCCTTGGTTCACGTGGTTTCGGGGCGATGCGATTGTATGGGGGTTGGCGGCGATCATGTTGGGGATGGGGATCACGCTGACTGTGGACGATTTTCGCGGGGTGTTGCGCATGCCGCGCGCGGTGGCGGCCGGCTATGTCGGCCAATACATGATCATGCCTCTGATGGGATGGACGGTGGCTCGCGGGCTGTCGCTCGAGTCGGATTTCGCGGTGGGTCTGATCCTGGTGGCGTGCTGTCCAGGAGGAACGGCGTCGAACGTGGTGGCGTATCTGGCTCGGGCCCATGTGGCGCTGTCCGTCATCATGACCATGTGCTCGACGCTGGGAGCGGTGGTCATGACGCCGTGGCTGACGCATTGGCTGGCGGGGCGCTACGTGGAGGTGGACGCATGGGGATTGCTGCGCAGCACGGCCCAGGTCGTGCTGATCCCCGTGTTGGCCGGGGTGATCCTCAACCGTCGGGCGCCCCGGCTGGTTCGTGTCCTGTTGCCAGTCTCGCCCCTGGTGTCGGTGGCCGCCATCGCCCTGATCTGTTCGAGCATCATCGGCCAGAACGCCGCGGCCATCCGATCCTCCGGCGCTATCCTGTTGCTGGCGGTGTTCCTGCTGCATGCAGGCGGATTTCTGATCGGCTACCTGTTCGCTCGGATCTTGGGCTATCAGACGCAGATCGCCCGCACCCTATCGATCGAGGTGGGAATGCAGAACTCAGGGCTGGGTGTGGTGCTGGCGCAGCGCCATTTTCCAGGGACGCTGGCCCCCGTGCCGTGCGCCATCTCGAGCGTGTTTCACTCGGTGATCGGCAGCATGTTGGCCGGGATTTGGAGGTGGCGTGTCCCCCCCGCAACATAAACGCGCGGCCTGCATGCAAATCACACAACTCCTGAGCGAGATCCGGGGTGGCAGCCAGCAGGGGGCCGAGCAGCTGCTCTCGCTCGTTTACACGGAGCTGAAGCGCATTGCGGCCCAAAAAATGGCCGGTGAAGCGCCGGGACACACGCTGCAACCGACCGCCTTGGTCCATGAAGCATGGCTGAGGCTGATGGGCGACGGCGATGCCCCCTTCGAAAACCGGGCTCACTTTTTCTCCGCCGCGGCAGAAGCGATGCGGCGCATCCTCGTGGACTCGGCGCGCCGGAAACGAGCGATACGGCGCGGCGGTGGTGCAACGCGTGAGGAACTGGAGGAGGATCATCTGGTTCAGAACGTGGTTCCCGATGAAGTGCTGGCTGTGGACGAAGCGCTCGACTTGCTGGACAAGGTGGACCCTGTCGGGGCGAGACTCGTCAAGCTGCGGTATTTCGTCGGGATGACCATGGAGGAGTCGGCGACGACCATGGGCATGTCGTTGCGAAACGCCGAGCGCACATGGACTTATGCTCGAGCGTGGTTGAGAAGGCAAATCGGAAGGCAGCGTTCGCGCCGTGAGCAAGAGTAAGAAGTTGGCGGACTCGTCCTGGATCGTCCGCATGTCAAGTCGAGGAACGAAGCCAAATGAACCGGGAACGCGAGATTTTTCTCGAAGCTCTGGAGCAGCCTTCCAAGGAGGCCCGGGCCGCTTTTGTGGAGCGCGCGACTGCCGGCGATCCGGAGCTCAAAGAAGCCGTTCAGGCCTTGATCGAGAGCGACGAAGCGGAGACTGTTCTCCAACATGGCGCTGTGGAGCGTCTCCGGGAATCCATGCAGGCCGCGGGCAAGCTGGCACTCGAAGAGGAGCAAATCGGCCAGCTCATCGGCCGTTACAAGCTCCTGGAGAAGATCGGCGAGGGGGGGTTCGGTGTCGTATATCGGGCGGAGCAGCGCGAACCTGTTCGGCGCCTGGTGGCCGTCAAGGTGATCAAGCTGGGCATGGATACGAAGAGCATCGTGGCCCGGTTCGAGGCGGAGCGACAGGCGCTCGCGCTCATGGATCATCCGAGCATCGCACGCGTGCTCGACGGCGGGGCAACCGCAACAGGCCGTCCGTTTTTCGTCATGGAATTGGTTCGGGGAGTCCGGATTACCGATTATTGCGATGCGAATCGGCTCTCGATTCCGGAACGCCTGGCCCTTTTCATCCAGCTCTGCCACGCCATCCAGCACGCTCATCAAAAGGGAATTATCCACCGTGACTTGAAGCCCTCCAACGTTCTCGTGACGGTTCAGGATGGAAAACCGGTTCCCAAAGTCATCGATTTTGGCGTTGCGAAAGCAATCGAGGAACCGCTGACGGAGAAGACCGTCCTGACCAACTTCCATGCGTTCATCGGGA
>CAYWIM010000045.1:0-35976 GCA_964458325.1 uncultured Verrucomicrobiota bacterium | reverse complement strand
GCTTAGTGGTCCATTTCACAAATACGGTCACGTATGCTGGGAGCGATTTGGCCCGCGGGCGAGGCGCGAGGAAGGGAGTGTATCCCCTGCGATACTCGACCGACCGAGCCACGAAGCCCGCGGGCCAAAGCGCCCCAGCCCTCCGGGTCACGGCGGCGCGGGCCGTGCGGCGTTGTTGCGCCTCGGTCACAGAGCTCTGGCAGCTATGCTCCCTCGGCGCGCCTAGCCGCCCAGCCCGCGGCGCTCGTGACATACGTAACCTTATTTGTGAAACGGACCACTTAGCGAGGGGTTGGCGGCCTCGAGGGGCGGAGGAAGGGTTTTCACGGCGTGAACGAATGCGCCGACTTGGCTGGCGATTTGGCCGACTAGATCGGGGTGGCGTCCGAGGCGCGCGATATGGCTGACGATGGCGCTGCCGACCACGGCGGCGTCGGCCTCGGCGGCCGCGGCGCGGGCCTGGTCCGGATTCGAGATGCCGAATCCGACGGCGATGGGAAGGGCTGTATGACGCCGGATGCGGGCGACCTGGCCGGCCAGGTCGGCGGCGAGGCGATCCTGCATGCCGGTGACGCCCTCGCGGGAGACGCAGTAGATGAATCCGCCGGCGTTCTGCACGATGCGTGCGATCCGCGTTTCGGGAGTGGTGGGAGCCACCAGGGAGATGGGGCAGAGGCCCGCCTGGCGCATCCATGTCCCATAATCGCCGGCTTCTTCGGGCGGCAAGTCCAGGACCAGGAACCCATCGACGCCGGCCGCCGCAGCGTCCTGGATGAACTCATGCAAGCCGCGGCGGAAGAGGAGGTTCGAGTAGAGGTAGAGGACGATGGGGATCTCGGAGTGAGCGCGAATGGAACGGACGGTATCGATGACCTTGCGGGGGGTGGCGCCGGCGGCCAGGCCGCGCTGGGCGGCGAGCTGGTTGACGATGCCATCGGCGAGGGGATCGCTGAAGGGAACGCCGAGCTCGAGGACATCGACGCCGGCCTGATCGAAGGCCAACGCCAGCCGCCGGGTGGTCTCGAGATCGGGATCGCCCGCGCCAATGTAGATGATCATCCCTTTCTGGCGGCGGGCGCGAAGCTGTTCGAACCTTTCCTCGATACGATTCATGAGCGGAGGATGTCATTGGGGACGGCCGAATTGAAGGAGGAATTCAGGATGGCGAACGGGGGTGGCGGCCCTGGGCGCGATCGTGCGTGGCTTCAGGCCTCGGGCTCGGCGGGTGTGGCCAGGCGGAGCCCCTCGAGGGTGAGGCGGGGATCGACGGCCTGGATCTCGGGCAGGCCGCGGGCGATCAGGGCGGCGTAGCCGCCGGTGGCGATGATGCGCGGGCGGCGGCATCCGAGCTCGAGGCGGATCTGGCGGAGCAGCTCGCGGATCAGGCCGCGGTAGCCATGGACGGCGCCGATCTGCATGGCTTCCCGGGTGCTGCGGCCGATGGCGTGCGGGACATCGCGGATGGCGATGCGGGGGAGGAGAGCGGTTCGGTCATGGAGGTACTCGGTCATGGCGGCCAGGCCGGGGGCGATGACGCCGCCGATGTAGCAGCCATCGGGATCGACGACATCGAAGGTCACGGCCGTGCCGAAATCGATGACGATGGCGGGACAGCCGTAATGATGGCGCGCGGCCAGGGCATTGGCGAGGCGGTCGGCGCCGATCGTCTGGGGGCGGCGATAACGGATGCCGAGGCCGGGGATAGTTTTCCAGGTCAGCTCGAAGGGGGCCTGGCCGGAGAGACGGCGCGCCCATTGGATGATGCGGGGGGTGACGCGGGGGACCACGCTGCAGAGGGAGCAGGAGTCGATGGGGCTCGAGCCGGCAAAGGCGCGGAGGGCATGGCTGGCGCGCGGGCCCAGCCAGGAACAGGTGGGGATTTGGGCGGTTCGGATCACTCGTCGGTTATCGGCGAGGCCGAGGTGAGTGTGGGTGTTGCCGATGTCAAGTAGCAGCCGCATGGTCTCAAGACGGATTGGGGCCGGGAGGGGATTGGACGATGGAGACATCGCCGCTGAGGATGCGCTCGAGGCGGCCGTGCTGGGTGCGGAGGAGGAGGAGGCCATCCTCGTCGAGGGCTTCGGCGAAGCCTTCGATGCGGAGGTTACCCTGCTGGATGGTGACGGAGTGGCCGAGGGTGAGGCATTGGCGGGCCCATTCATCGGCCACGAGGCTGAAGCGAGAGTCATGGATGCGAGCGTAGTCGAGTTCGAGCTCGCGGAGGAATGCGGCGGCCAGCTCGGCCCGGTCGACCATGTGGCCGGCGGCCATGAGGAGCGAGGCGGCGGTGGATCGGATCTCGGGGGGGAAATCGGCGGCCTGGTGGTTGACATTGATGCCGACGCCGAGGATGAGATAGCGGAGGCAATCGAGCTCGGCGCTGATCTCGGTGAGGATACCGGCGATCTTGCGGGAGCGCCAGACCAGGTCGTTGGGCCATTTGATCTCGAGGCGGCAGCCGGCGACGTGATTGACGGCGCGGCTGAGGGCGGTGGCGGCGGCGACCATGACGCGGGTGGCGGATTGGGGCCGGAGGCGGGGGCGAAGGAGGATGGAGAGCCAGAGGCCCAGGTTGGGGATGGAGCTCCAGGAGCGGCCGAGCCGTCCGCGGCCGCGGGACTGGGACTCGGCGATCACGACGACACCTTCGCGGAGGCCGTCGCGGGCGAGCCGGTCGGCGACGTCGGAGGTGGAGGAGGTGGTCTGGAAGACATGGATTTCGCGGCCGACGATGCAGGGGTGATCGAGGCGGGCCAGGAGATCGTCGGCATGGAGGCAATCGGGGGCGGCGATGAGTCGGTAGCCGCGGTGGGGGGTGGCTTCGATAACGTAGCCCAGGGAGCGGAGCTGGCCTACGCGGGCCGCGATGGCGGCGGGGCTGACGCCGAGGCCGCGGGCGAGATCGGTTCCGGGGATTTCGGCGGCGCCTCCGCCCTGGCGCAAGGCGCGCAGGATCTGGGCGTCGATGGTCACACGAAGTCGAGAGCGATGTCGGCGGCGCGCGCGGAGTGGGTGAGGGCGCCCGCGGAGATGAAATCGACGCCGGTTTCAGCGATGGCGCGGGCGGAGTCGAGGCGAACGCCGCCGCTGGCCTCGGTTCGGGCGCGGCCATCGACGATTCGGACGGCGGCGCGCAGCTGTTCGAGGCTCATGTTGTCGAGGAGGATGACATCGGCGCCGGCGGAGGCAGCGAGCCGGACCTGATCGAGCGTATCGGCCTCGACCTCGACGGCGAGCTGGGGATAGCGGGCGCGGGCGAGGCGGACGGCGGCATGGACGGGATCGGGCGAGGCGTCCCGGAGGGCGGCCAGATGGTTGTCCTTGATGAGCACCTGATCATAGAGGCCGAAGCGGTGGTTGCGGCCGCCGCCGCAGCGCACGGCGTATTTTTCGAGGGCGCGCCAGCCCGGGGTGGTTTTCCGGGTATCGAGGATCTGGGCGCGGGTGCCGGCGATGGCGGCGACGAACTGGGCGGTGAGGGTGGCGATGCCGGAGAGCCGCTGGAGGAAGTTGAGGGCGACGCGCTCGCCGGTCAGCAGGGCGCGGGCGGGGCCGTCGATCCGGGCGAGGGCCTGGGCGGCGGCGGCCTGGTCGCCGTCTGCGCAGGAGGGCTGGAACTGGACGGCCGGATCCAGATGGAGGAAGGCGAGCCGTGCGATGTCGAGGCCGGCGACGACCAGGGGTTCGCGCGCGACGAGGCGGGCGCTGGCGGCTCGATCGGGGGGGATGATGGCCAGGGTGGTGACATCGCCGGCGCCGACATCTTCGGCGATGGCGGCGCGGACGAGGGGCTCGAGGCTGGCTGCGGGGATGGGGGTCATGGGATTAGAAGAGGGCGCTGGCGGCGATGCCCAGGACGGAGAGCGGGCCCTGGTCCTCGAGGCTCTCGGAGGCGCGGTCGAGTTTTTGGAGGGTGAGCCGGGCATTGCGGTAGAGGGCGTCGTCATTGACGAGCTTGCCGACGCTGCCCTGGCCCTGGTTGATCTTCTGGAGGATCTCGCGCAAGTGGGTGGCGGCCTGGGCGGTTTCCTGGTAGAGGCCATCCTCCTGGGTGAGGCGGCCGAGGGTGCCTTGTCCCTGGCGGACCTGGTCGACGATGGTGCGGGCTTGGGCGACGGTGGTTTTAATCTCGGCGGCGGTTTCGGTGAGGTTGGTGATGGCGGCGAGGGCGGACTCGTAGAGGGCGTCTTCGTGGAGGAGGCGGCCGACGGTGCCGGTGCCGCCAGCGATCTGGGCGGAGGTGGTCTCGAAGTTGGCGATGATGTTGCCGATGCGATCCTTGTGGGTCTTGAAGAACTCGGTGAACGGGCCGAGGAGATTGCCGAAGTTGTCGGGGCTGACGGATCGGGTCATTTTCTCGACGCTGGAGGCGACGCCGTCGAGGCGGGTCATGAGCGTATTGAGGTCGGCCTGCTCGACCGTGGCGAGCTCGGTATCCATGTCGGGATCGACGCGGGGGGCGGTGGGGGAGCCGAAGCTGATGGCGACGAAGTTCTGGCCCATGAGGCCGAGGAACCGGACGGCGGCCTGGCTATCGGTCCGGATGGCAGCCTGGGGGTCGGTGATTTTCATGGTGACACGGACCTTTTGATCGGCCCAGCCGATCTGGGAGACCTTGCCGATGGATTTGCCGGCCATCTTGACGAGGTCGCCTTCCTTGAGCTCATGCACGGAGTCGAAGAGGGCGTGGAGGCGGTAGCCGCGGCGGAAGATATCGAGGCCGCCGGCCATCTCGATCAGAATCACCAGCACGATAAGGGCGAGGGTAAAGAAGATGCCGAGGCGGGTTTCGAGTGTGTTTTTCATGGCGAGGTTGTCTCGGTGGCGAGGCTGGGTTCCTTGAATTCAGCTTGGAGAAAGCGCTGGACCAGGGGGATGGCGGATTGGCGGATCTGGCCGGGGTTGCCGACGGCGAGGATGCGGCCTTCTTGGATCATGGCGATGCGATCGGCGATCCCGAAGGCCAGGTCGCGGTCGTGGGTGACGACGATCGAGGTGACGCCGAGGCGGAGCTGGAGGCGGCGGATTTCGTCGGCGATGGTTAAGGCGATGAGTGGATCGAGCTCGCTGGTGGGTTCGTCATAGAGGATGAGGTGGGGGTCCATGACGAGGGCGCGGGCGATGGCGGCGCGTTTGCGCATGCCGCCGGAGAGCTCGGAGGGGTATTTGAGTTCGGAATCGGCGAGGCCGACGAGGCCGAGCTTTTCGCGGACGATGCGGGCGATATCGGCGGGGGGGTGGAGGCGGTGTTCGGCGAGGTAGAGCCCGACGTTATCGGCGACGGTGAGCGAGCTGAGGAGAGCGGACGATTGGAACACCATGGCCAGCCGGAAGCGGTCCATGAGGCCCGGGGCATCGAGGGGCTGGCCATCGATAAGGATCTCGCCGGCGTCGGGGGACTCGAGCCCGATGATATGTTTGAGGAGGACGGTCTTGCCGCTGCCGCTGGGTCCCATGATGACGAACGTCTCGCCGGGGTGGACCTCGAGGTCGATGTCATCGAGGACGACGCGGCCGCCCAAAGTCTTGCGCAGTCCGCGGACGCGGACGCCGACTCCCTGGCGCGGGCTGGTTCCGTTTGGGGTCATAAGTCGATGTAGAGCAGGACCCGGGTCAGGAAATAATCCAGAACGAGGATCAAGACAATGGAATTGACGACGGCCTTGGTGACCGAGCGGCCGATGCCGCGGGGGCCGCCGATGGTATGGAGGCCCTGGTGGCAGGAGACCGTGCCGATGACGGCGGCGAACACGAGCGATTTCAGGAGGCCGTTGGCGAGGTCGGCGAGCTCGACCGATTGGCGGAGGTTGCTCAGGAAGCCTTGGGTAGAGAGGGCGATTTCCGGGTTGCTGGCGGAGACCAGGAGACCGCCGGTCCAGCCGACCAGGATGGAGAAGAGGACCAGGAGGGGGAGAGCGACGCAGATGGCGACGACCCGGGGCAGGACCAGGTAGCGGACGGGGTGGATGTTCATGGTCCGGAGCGCGTCGATTTCCTGGTAGACCTGCATGGAGCCGATCTCGGCGGCCATGGCGGAGCCGATGCGGCCGGCGATGAGGATGGCGACCATGACGGGGGAGAGCTCCTTGCACATCGAGAGGCCGATGATGCCGCCGAGGACGCTGCCGAGCCCGCGATCGACGAGGACGGGGCCGGTCTGGAGGGCCAGGACGCCGCCGATGAAGAGCGAGAGGACGCAGACCATGAGGAGGCTGGCGTTGCCGATCTCGAACAGCTGGTCCATGACTTTGCGGCGCTGCCCCCAGGTTTGCGGGAGCATCCGCAGAGTGCGCCCGAGCAGCATCAGCATTTCGCCGAGGTTCTGGAACATAATCAATCCGCAAGGAGAGGGTTTGGAGAAGGGATCGGCGCGGGAGGCGCCGGGGCCGCGGGCCGCGCGCCGACGGGGATGAACAGGATCCGCCCGCGCCGGCCGGCTTCGTCGCGTTCGAACTGGAACGCGCCGAACAGGAAGCTCCATTGGCGGCGGGCGGGGGAATCGGACTGGCGATAGAGGTTCCAGAGGAGCGAGTGGCGGGATTGGCCGGTCAGGGGGTTGGACTCGGATCGCCAGATGGACCAGAGAGGCGAGTAGTTGCGCTCGATGGCCGGCGCCAGGGGGAAGATGGGCTCGAGGGGGGCGAACAGCTGGAATCGCTGGCGTCCTTCGCGGTCGCGCCGCGCGGTGAAGAGAGGCCAGAGGTCAGTGCGCTGCCGCGAGGTCTGGGTGCGCGTGTCGGTTTCGGTGAGATCGGAATAGAGGTAGAAGAGGATGCGGGTGCGCTGGCGCTCGAGCGTTTCCGCGGTCTGGCGCTGGTGATTGTAGAGGGGCCAGAGAAGGAAATCGCTTTGGCGGTTGGTCCTTTCGAAGTGCTGGAAGAGGGGCCAGAGGCGGAGGCCTTGCTTGCCTTCGCCGCGGGCGACGTGAAAGACCGGCCAGGGCATGGACCACTCGCGGTAATGGCGCGCGCGGTCTTCGGTGTAGTTGAACAATGGCCAGACCCAGCTTCGGAAATCGCGCTCGGCGGAATGCTGCCGAAAGAACAGGGGCAGAAGCGCGCGCGACTCGCTCGATGCATCGGTTCCGATGCCGGTGGTTTGCTCGAGATACAGAGGCCAGAGGACAAAGCGCTTCTCATGGCCGGGGCGCAGCTCGACCTCATCGAAGCCATTGGTCGTCGTGAGCGGATCTTGGCGCTCGTGGCCGGCGAGGGGCCACCACTGCCAGCCCTCGAGCCCCGGCCCATGCCGCCGATGGAAGAAGGGTAGCAGGTAGTTATCGGTGACCACCTCTCTCTTGCGCGTGCTCACGTAGAGGGGGAGGAGGACGAAATGGATATCGTCCCGGTTGAATCGGTTTTGGATATGGCCGTAGAACGGCGCCAGGGCGAAGGAATTTCGGGCAGGGTCTTCGGACCATTGCTGGAAGTAGACGGGGAAGAAGGCGGCGCGGCGGGTCTGTTGGCCGGCCTGGCTCGCGCCTCCCGAGAAGCTCAGCAACTGCAGCAGCTGGATGCGGTATTCGTCTCCGTTGCGGCGGCGGGTGATCAAGGGATAGAGGAACTCGAATCCGGAGGTATCGGTCTCGGGGTCGCGGATTGAACTGAATAAGGGATGGAACTCGAATTGCTCCTGAGTATCGGACTGTTGGCGGCTGAAGAGCGGCCCAAGCATTTCGTCACGGTAACCCGATTGAAGGGTGAGGGGGGATCGATCCCACAAGGGACCGGCATTGATTTCGGGGAAGGCAGCCGATGGCTGGGCGGCAGAGAGCATGGTGATGGAGGCAATCCATGCGCAGAATCCAATGAGGCAAGGGTTGGTCAAAGGGTAAAAGGCCATAGAGGGTGGAAATAACGATAACGCTGGCAAAATGATGGCACTTGACCGTTCATGAAAGGCTTTTTTTGTAAGATGGACGTTGACATTGGGCCTGGATGCGAGTTTACTGATCAAGCATTAAAGATGGCGGGGCTTTGGCCTCCGTTCCTCTGTGCCCAGTGTCGATTGTGCATTGTCGCCACTGGGTTTTTATTTTCCAACCGGCATGGGAGGCGATTTTGAGGCAGGCAGGGAGGAGAGTGAGGGCGGCGACGAGGCAACAGAGCGTGCCAATGGCCATGACGAATCCGAGGCTGGCGATCCCCTGGTGTTGAGCGATGGTGAGGCTGCCAAAGCCGGCGATGGTGGTGAGGGCAGAGACGACGAGGGCTTTGCCCGTGCTTTTGGCGAGGATGCCTGGATTTCGTTCCTCGGCGAAACGATTGAGGATATGGATGCCATTGGTGACGCCGATGCCGACGATCAGGGGGAGGAGCATGATATTGGCGGGATTGAAAGGCGCGTCGCAGGCGCCCATGATGCCGAGGGTCCAGAGCGATCCGACGGCGACGGGGATGATGGCGAAGAGGACGGCGAGGGCGCTTCGGAAATGGACGGCAGTCAGGAGGACAATGGCGGCCAGCGAGTAGAGGGCGGCTTCCTCGTAGCTGTTTTTGAGGAGGGTGGTGTATTCGTAAAGCTGGACGGGGGTGCCAGTGATGATGGGGTGGCCGGTCTGGTTCGGATCCAGGATTTCGCGCAAGCTACGGATGAATGCCTCCTGGTTGGCGCGTTCCCAGACATCGGACTTGGGGTAGACCTGGAGCAGGTATTTGCCGGTGCGGCCGACGAACCGGTTGCGGATTGTGGCGGGGAGGTCTTCGATGCGCAGGCCAGCGCGGTCATCCTGGTTTCGGAGCGCCTCGAGGGTATCGCGCAAGTCGCGGAAGAGGGCTTGTTGATAGGCGGCCAATCGGTGTGCGATGGCCGGCCGGTCCGCGCCCTGGAGACTGGAACGGAACTGGGTGGCGGTCTCGATCAGGGAGCGGACCTGAGCGGCCAGGAGAGGATCTTCGGCGCGCTCGATTTCAGGCAGCGCGAGGCTGAGGTAGCCGATGAAGACGCGGAGGGGATAATCGAGATCAGGCAGGGACACGGGGTCAGGATCGAGCGGGGGGAACCGGAGGGGGGCCAGGCATTCTTTGACCTGTCGGATAAGGGGCAGGCGGCGGCTGGGATCGTCGGCGAGCAAAGGGCCGATGGATTCGACGGTGCTGACCGTCGGGAGGGATTGGATTTGGCGTTCGATCTCGACGGCTTCGGTGAGGGAGTCGGCCAGGACGGCGCCGAAGAGGACGGACTTGCCGGCGGAATGGATCAGCTTGTTTTCGAGTGCGACGGCGGGGAGCCCGCGGGTTTGGAGGTGGAGGAGGTTATAATCGAAGTAGACTTTGGGCAGTTGAGTGATGGCGAGAGTGGAGACAGCCAGGGCGACGACCAGAACGGTGCGGGGCCGGTCCAGCCAGAGCCGTTCGATGAGGGCGCGGCGGTTGGGGGGCGGGTGTCGGTGGTCTTGGCGGTTTTGCCGGCCGCGCAAGAGCCATGCGGGCAGGATGGTCATCATGGGGATCAGGCAGATCAGGAGGCCGCCTCCGCAGATCCAGCCCATCTCCTGGATGCCGCGGAAGCCGGTGAATCCCATGGCGAGGAAGGCGAAGGCGGTGGTGAAGCAGCCGGTGAAGATGCCTTTGCCGGTGAAGACGATGGCCTTTTCGATGGCATCGCGTCGGGTGTGACCGTGGCGGAGCTCCTCTTCGTAGCGGGTGATGAGGTGGACGCCGAAATCGATGGCCAGTCCGATGAGCATGGGGACGAAGGTGATGGTGAGGATGTTGAGGTGGCCGATGGCGCCAGTGGCAAAGGCCATGGTGTAGGCCAGGCCGATGACGAGACAGACGGTGGCTTTGAGAGGGCGGCCGGTTTCCTGGTAGCCATAGACGAAGATGAGCGCGACCAGGATCAGCGAAAGGACGGAAGCGACCAGGGTGTCCCGTTGGGATTGGGCCATCTCGTCCATCGAGAGCACGGACTCGCCGGTGATGCCGGCATTGACGCCGGGGACTTCGTAGCGGGTGGCGCGGACCAGCTCGCGGAGGCGATCGACGGCGGCGTGGTTGAGGGATTCGAGGCGGGGCTGGGCGGTGACGAGGTAGATGCGGCCATTGTCGAAGGTGATGTACATCTGGCTTTCGGCCTCCTGGCCATCGTTGAAGAGGGCGCTGACACCGGGCGAGGGGGGCACGCCGGGGCGCCGGAGGCTTTGGGCGGCTTGATCGAGGATGCGGCGGAGGGCGGGGATGGCGCCCAGGAGAGCAGAGGTGGATTCGTTGGTGGACGGGGAAGCTCCGGCGAACTGGCGGTTGACCAGCTCGAGCATGGAAGAGAGGTTAGTGGCCTGGGCGAACTGGCGGATCAGCGGCTGGGCGTCCTCGAGGGTGCGGGCAAGCGCATCGAGCTTTTCCTCGGGGAGGAACAGGAGCGCTTTGGGGCCGAGCAGCTTGAGGTCGCCTTTGAAGAAGACATTGGTGAACAGGTTGGTCTCGGCCTGGAGCCGGGCGGCGAGGCGCTCGACGAACTGCCGGTTTTTCTCGTGGTCCTCGCTTTCGACCAGCGCGACGAGGTCATCCTGGGCGGGGAACTCGTCGCGGAACTGGAGGAACTGGCGGTGGTATTGGAGGTTGCCGCCGACGAGGTCGTTGCGGCTGGTGTGGAACTGGAGGGAGTAGCGGGTAAAGACGACGCAAGCGACGGCGGCCAGGATGAGGGGGGGCGTCAGCCAGCGGGATCGGCGGTAGACGAATTCGGCCAGCCGGTGAAGACCGCGGGAAGAGAGGCTGTCTTTGGGTGAGACCATGGGCATCGATCCGCGATCGAGTCAGGCGAGATCGGCCCCGGAAGTTCTCGAGGAGGCTCGTCTTGGGCGAGGCATGGATGCGAGCCTGTCAGGCATCCGGGAGATCGGCATTCGAGTGAGTTTCCTTGACATCCTCGTGGTCATCGAGGGCTTCGAGGAGCCGGACGACGGCGGGGGCATCGGCGGCGCTGACCGGCACGGTGGTCGTGGGGAGGAAGGTGACCTGGGCATCCGGGCATTTGATGCCTTTGGCCTCGATCGCCTTGTGGATGGCCTCGAACGAGGCGGGTTCGGTGAGGATTTCATAGCCGTCGGGGCCGGCTTGGAAATCCTCGGCGCCGGCTTCGAGGGCGATGGCCATGAGGTCGTCTTCGGAGGCGGCATCGCGGGGGACGAAGATCTGGCCTTTGCGATGGAAGAGGCGGGAGACAGCGCCGGCGGTGGCGATGGCGCCGGAGTGCTTGGTGCAGAGGCTGCGGATCTCGGCGGCGGTGCGATTGCGGTTATCGGTGCTGACCTCGACGAGGATGGCGACGCCGCCGGGGCCATAGACCTCGTAGCTGAGGTCCTCGTAGTGGATGGAATCGTCGCCGCCGGCGCCGCGTTTGATGGCGCGGTCGACGTTATCGGAGGGCATGTTGGCGGCGCGGCATTTGAGGAGCACCATGCGGAGGCGGGGATTCATGCTGGGATCTCCGCCGGCGAGCTTGGTGGCAATGGTGATTTCCTTGGACAGCTTGGAGAAGATCTTGCCGCGTTTGGCATCCACGGCGCCCTTGAAATGCTTCACCTTGGCCCACTTGCTATGTCCTGACATAAATTGCCTCGTTTCGAGTTCGATCGAACATACCACCCCATTTTCGGGGAGAAAAGAAGCGAAAACTTGGGCGGGTCAGATCCTGACCTTGAATTTCTGGTTTCGCTTGAGGGAGGCGGCGAAGGCGGCGAGGAGCTCGGGGATCTGCTCGAGGTCGCCGAGGTGGACGAGCTCGACGGGGGAGTGCATGTAGCGGTTGGGGAGGCTGACGAGGCCGCTGGGGATGCCGCCTCGAGTCCAGAAGATGGCATCGGTGTCAGTGCCGCTATGGGAGGACATGGTTTCGTGCTGGAGGGGGATGCGGTGCTGGCGGGCGAGGGATTCGAGCCGGTCGACGATCTCGGGGTGGTTGCATCCGCCGTGGGTGATGGTGGGGCCGCGTCCGAGGCGGACATCACCGTATTGGGGGAGGCTGACGGTGGGGTAGTCGGTGGCGTGGGTGACATCGACGACGAGGGCGATGTCGGGGGCGAGCGAATAGGCGATCTGGCGGGCGCCGTAGAGGCCGGTTTCCTCCATGATATTGGAGACGGCGCAGACCTCGGCGGCCAGACGCGGGCGGCGCTCGCGGAGGAGGCGGAGGGTTTCGGCCACGGCGAAGGTGCCCACGCGGTTGTCGAAGGCGCGGGCGACGACCACATCGCCGCGCAGGCGCTCGAACCGCTGGTTGAGGGTGACGGGATCGCCGATGCGGACCAGGGCTTCGGCCTCCTTTTTCGAGGCAACGCCGAGGTCCAGGAACAGGTCATGGATCCTGGGAGGCTTCTTGTCGTCGTCCTTGGAGAGGTGGGGGGCGACGTTGCCGACAACGGCGGGGACGGGTCCGCGGCGGGAGTGGATGGTGACGCGCTGGGCTTTGGTGATGGCGGCGTCGACGCCGCCGATCTTGCGGACGTAGACGAAGCCCTGGTCGGTGATGTAATTGACGGTGAGGGCGATTTCGTCGGCGTGGGCGGCGAGCATCAGGCGGGGCGATCCGCCGGGGTGGAGCATGGCGACCGCGTTGCCATGGGCATCGGTGTAGGTGCGGTCGGCGAAGGGGGCGACGTAATCGAGCCAGACGCGCTGGCCGCGGGCCTCGTGGCCGGACGGGCTGGGTGTGTTGACCAGGTTCTCGAGAAAAGCGAGCGACTGTTTGCGCATGGGGTGCATTATGCGCGAGGGATCGGCGGCGGCAACAGGTTTTAGGGCGAGCCCACGGGGCGCTCGACAAGGGATCCGGGGTTTGGTACGAGACACGGGCTATGCGCGAGGAACTGCGGCAGAAGATCCAGCGTCTGGTCGTGAAGCTGGGGACGGGAGTGCTGACCGACGAGCGGATGCAGCCGGACATGGGTCAGTTCGAGCAGTTGACGGCGCAGGTGGCGGCGCAGCGGCGAGCGGGCCGGGAGGTGGCGCTGGTCACGTCGGGGGCGGTCGGGGCGGGGATGGGGGTGCTGGGGTTCACGCGGCGGCCGCGCGGGCTGGACGAGCTGCAGGCGTGCGCGGCGGTCGGGCAATCGCGGCTGATGGCCATTTACGAGCGGCTCTTCGCGCAGCACAATCTGCAGGTGGCGCAGGTGCTGCTGACGCACGACGATCTCGAGCACCACGACCGGCACCTGAACGTTCGGCATGCGCTGATCACCTTGCTGCAGCGCGGCGTGGTGCCGATCATCAACGAGAACGACGCGGTATCGGTGACGGAGCTGAAGTTCGGGGACAACGACCGGCTATCGGCGCTGGTGGCCACGCTGCTGCCGGCGGATCTGCTGGTGATCCTGACCACGGCAGAGGGATTGATCGAAAACTTCGGCCAGGCGAACGCGCGGACGATATCGATGGTGGCGCGGGTTGATGCGGGGCTCGAGCGCCATGCGCGGGGAACCGCCAGCGAGACGGCGGTGGGCGGGATGAGCACGAAGCTGCAGGCGGCGAAGATCGTGATGCGCTCGGGGATCCCGATGGTGATCGCGTCGGGCCGGAAGAGACGGGTGCTGGAAAAGGTCCTCGCGGGGGAATCGGAGGGGACCCTCTTTGTGCCGGCGGCCAAGCGGCTGCAGGGGCGCAAGCGGTGGATCGCCTTCTTCCATCATCCCCGGGGCGCGTGGGTGGTGGACGAGGGGGCAAAGGCGGCATTGCGGGAGCGGGGCAAGAGCCTGCTGCCGCCAGGGATCGTGCGGGCCGATGGGGTGTTCGGCGCGGGCGATGTGGTGCGGATCTGCGACGAGGACGGGACGGAGTTCGCGCGGGGGATCACGGACATCGCAGCGGCGGATCTCGGGGGGGCGCGGGGGTCGCGGACCGAGGTGGTGCACCGGGACAACCTGGTGATCTTATGAAAACGGATCGGGCGCTGGGGGATCTGTTGAGGGTGATGGCTCGGCTGCGGGGCCCGCGGGGGTGCCCATGGGACCAGCGGCAGGACCATCGCACGCTCCGGTTCCACGCCGTGGAAGAGGCCTATGAGCTCATGGATGCGATCGAGGCGGGGGACGACCGGGAGCTGATCGAGGAGCTGGGCGATCTGCTGCTGCAGGTGGTGTTTCATTGCCAGTTGGGGCGCGAGCGTGGGGTGTTCGGGTTCGCCCAGGTGTGCGGGTGTCTGGTCGAGAAGCTCATCCGGCGGCATCCGCATGTCTTTGGCCAGTCGCGGGTGAAGTCGGTGGCCGGAGTCTGGGCACAATGGGAGCGGATCAAGGGCGCCGAGAAGAAAGGGACCCGGCACGAGCGGCCGTCGGCTCTGGACGGCATTCCGCGGCATCTGCCGGCCCTGATGCGGATCGAGAAGCTCTGCCGGAAGGCGCGGCGAGCAGGGCTGATGGCGGGGGATGCGGAGGCATCGATTCGAGCGGGGCGGACCCGGCGGCAGTGGGCCGCCGAGCTGTTCGACCAGGTGATGGCGGCGCAGGCTCGGGGGTGGAGCGCGGAGGAGCTGCTGCGCGCCGAGGCGCGCCGGCGGGAGATGCAGTGGCGCCGGCAGGAGCGGGCGGCAGGCGAAGGCGGACAGGGGCGGCCGGGCAGCCGCATAAATGCGAGCAAGCGGGCGCCCGCGAGGGCGCGCCAATGACGATGCCAGGCCGGGCGATCGCATCGAGACCGGGCCGATGCGCCAGGCGATGGGCAGCGCGGGGAGAACAAATATGAATGATCCGAGATACGAGAAACTGGCTCGAGTGCTGATTGGGTATTCGACGGCGCTGAAGCGGGGTGAGGCGGCGCTGCTGGATGTGACCGACGCGCCCGATGAATTCGCGATTGCGCTGATCCGCGAGGTGCGGGCGGCGGGGGCGGCGCCTCTGATCGAGGTGCGCCACAGCCGCGTCGCCCGCGAGATCCTGCGAGGGGTGGAGCCGGGGCAGGCGCGACTGCTGCGGGATCTGGAGCTTCGCCGGATGAAGAAGGTGCAGGCTTACGTGGCGGTTCGCGGCAGCCACAACGCCAACGAATCGTCGGACGTGCCGGCGGACCGGATGTCGATGTATGCGCGGACGATGCGGCCGGTGCTGAACTATCGGGTCAATCGAACGCGCTGGGTGGTGTTGCGGTGGCCGACGCCGAGCATGGCCCAGGCGGCGGGCCTGAGCACCGAGGCATTCGAGGATTTCTTTTTCCGGGTCTGCACGATCGATTATGCGCGCATGGCTCGGGCGATGGTCCCGCTCGAGCGGCGGATGAAGCGGGCGGACCGGGTCGAGATCAAGGGGCCGGGCACGGACCTGCGGTTCAGCATCAAGGGCATCGGGGCCAAGTCATGCAACGGGCGCCTGAACATCCCGGATGGCGAAGTCTTTTCGTGTCCGGTTCGGGACTCGGTCGAGGGCGTGATCCAGTTCAATGCGCCAACCCTGTATCAGGGGACGCGGTTCGAGAGCGTCCGCCTCGAGTTCCGGCGCGGCCGGATCGTGGATGCCAGCTCGAACCTGACCCGGCGGATGAACGAGATCTTCGACACAGACCGCGGGGCGCGGTTTGTGGGGGAGTTCTCCCTGGGGCTGAACCCGCTGATTCTGCAGCCGATGTGCGACATCCTGTTCGACGAGAAGATTGCGGGGTCGCTCCATTTCACGCCGGGGCAGGCTTACCAGGCGGCGGACAACGGCAACCGTTCAGCGGTGCACTGGGATTTGGTCCTGATCCAGCGTCCGGAATGGGGGGGCGGGGAGGTTCAGTTTGACGGGGAGCTGATCCGCAAGGACGGCCGGTTCCTTCCAAAGGACCTGCAGGGGCTGAATCCGGAGGCGCTGGACCGATCCTGCTGACCAGGGTCGAGCGGATGATAATAAAGCCGTTCCGCATCACACGGAACGGCGTTGTAGAGGATCCGACAGGTAAGGCCCTGTCAGACCTCGGAAAGGATCGCGCGCGGGCGACCGGCGCCGCGGGCTGGACCTGCAAGCCACACCCAGCCCGAGGAATCGTCCATTGATTCATCGAGCGGATGGGTTGAGGCCCGTGTTTTCATGCTTTATGACTCCAACCTACAGGCGGTGCGCTTCGGTGTCAAATGGTTCCTTTTTTCTTGAAGCCGAGTGAGGCTGCTGCGATAAGACATGCATTACGGATTGCGACGCCATGGAAGGGCGGGCGATTCGATTGAACCGGAAACGAACAGGAGACCAGGATGACAGAAAGCAAAGCTTCTTCGGTGTACCCAAGGCTGCAGCTGGCGTATCTGCTGCAATTCGCGATATGGGGGAGTTGGTCGGTTGCGCTGGGGGGCTATCTGAACGGGAAGATGAGCGGGCCGCACATTGGGTACCTGTACATGGCGATTCCGCTCGGGGCGATCATCGCTCCGATGTTCATCGGTCCGATTGCGGACCGGTATTTTTCGGCCCAGAGGGTGCTGGGGCTTTTGCATTTGATCGGAGGGGCGGCGCTGGTGGCCTGCGGCGTGATCTGCGGCCAGGCGGAATCGCAAGCGGCGGGGGCCGCCGTGGTGGTTCCGTTTGGAGCGCTGATGGCCTTGATGTTGATCTCGGGGATCTGCTTCATGCCGTCGATCCCGCTGATCAACACGGTGGTTTTCAAGCATATTCCGGACTCGGCGTCGGCGCCCAAGGTTTTCATATTCGGGACGGTCGGGTGGATCGTGGTGAATCTGGTTGTCGAGGTATTCGCGGGCGGGGCGGGAGCGCCGAACTTCTTCTTCATCGGGGGCGGCTGCGGCCTGCTGCTGGGGCTGTATTCGTTCACGCTGCCGGACACGCCGCCAAAGGGAGCGGCGGCCGAAGGGGCCAAGCGGGACCTTTTTGGATTCGGGGCGCTGACGATGTTCAAGTCGCCGACCTTCACCATTTTCGTCCTGTGCGCGTTCATGGTGAGCATATTCGGGAGCAACTATTTCTTCCCGGCGGTGGTGGCGTATCTGACCGAGTTCGGCTATCCGGCGCCGGTGGCCCTGAACACGCTGAACCAGTTCTCGGAGCTGTTTTTCATGGCGATCCTCGCTTTTTGCGTGAGCCGCTTTGGACTGAAGTGGGTGCTGGTGATTGGCATGGGTGCGTGGGCGGCCCGGTATTTGGTGTTCACGCTGCCCGGGTTCCATTTCGCGGTGATCGGCCTTCTTTTCCACGGAATGGCCTATGCGTTTCTGTATGTGGCGGCCTACATGTTTGGCGACCGCGTGGCCCCGGCACATCTCAAGGCGAGCGTTCAGAGCCTGCTGGCGTTTCTGCTGCTGGGGATTGGGCAGGTGCTGAGCGGCTATCTGTTTGGGTATCAGATCGACCGGTGCGCGCCCGCGGTCACGAAGACCGCGGCCCTGGAGGCGGGGAAGGCGGAGCAGAACCTGCCGGCGTGGCATGTGCCCGAGATGGAGACATCGGCCTGGCGGTATCTGGATCTGGCCAAGTCCGTCAAATACCTTCGAGGGGACACGAATGTGTTCAACCTCGGCGAGCATCTGGGGATGTATACCAAGGCGGATGGCTCGATCGACCTCGACAAGCTTCCGGACGCCTGGAGCGCGGGCGGAACGTCGTACACCAAGGGCGAGCTCAAAGCCACGTTCGACAAGATCGGGGGCGCGGTCACGCGCGAGAGCTATTTGAAAGCCCAGCGGCATGACTGGAAGGGCTTCTACATCCCGCCGGCGATCTTCGTGATCTTCTGGGTTTTCGTGTTCATCGTGTTTGGCCGGCAGCCTCCCGAGGCTTCGGCGGAGCCGGCCAAGGGATGAGGATCTGATCCATCCTCGATATCAGGGAAGAGGCGCCAGGGCTGGCGCCTCTTTCTTTTTGCGGCGGATGGCCAGGCAAGAGATCAGGAGACGCCGAGGTAGGCCTGCTGGATCTGGGGGTTCTGGCGGAGGTCGGTCGATCGGCCGGCGAGGATGACGCGGCCCGTTTCGAGGACGTAGCCGAAGTCGGAGATCTCGAGGGCGAGGTTGGCGTTTTGCTCGACGAGGACGATAGTGGTTTTTTGGTCGCGGTTGATGGCGGCGATCTTCTCGAAGATGGCGTTGACGAGGAGCGGGGCGAGGCCGAGCGAGGGCTCATCGAGCATGAGGAGGCGGGGCCGGCTCATGAGGGCGCGGCCGATGGCCAGCATCTGCTGCTCGCCGCCGGAGAGGGTGCCGGCGATCTGGGAGGGGCGCTCGCCGAGCCGGGGGAAGAGCTGGTAGACGCGGTCGAGGTCGTCGGCGATGAGCGCGCGTCGGGGCTGGCGGAAGGCGCCCATGCGGAGGTTTTCGAGCACGGTGAGGTTGGCGAAGATGAGCCTGCCCTCAGGGACCTGGGAGATGCCGAGTGCGACGATCTGGTCGGGGCGTTGTCCGAGGATGTTGCGGCCGGCGAAGAGGATGGCGCCGCGGCGGGAGGGGATCAGGCCGGAGATCGTGCGAAGGGTGGTGGTTTTTCCGGCGCCGTTGGCGCCGATGAGCGTCACGATGGCGCCGGCGGGGATGGAGAGGCTGATGTCCTGCAGTGCGGCGATGACGCCGTAATGGACTGTGAGGTCGCGGATTTCGAGCAGGGGATCGGCCGGGAGGCCATGAGGGAGTGGGGCGGCGGCCATGGGGGCAGGTGGGGTCATGAGTCGGCGGGCAGACCGGGCGGGGGGCGGGGAGTGTTCCGTTCGCCGAGGTAGGCGGCGACGACCTTGGGGTGGCGGAGGACGTCTTCGGGGGCGCCTTCGGCGAGCTTGACGCCGTAATCGAGGACGACGAGCCGCTGGCAGACGCCGCGGACGACATGCATGTCGTGTTCGACAAGGAGCACGGCGATGCGGTACCGCTCCTGGACGAAGCGGATGAGGCGCATGAGCTCGGATTTTTCGGATGGGTTCATGCCGGCGGCTGGCTCGTCGAGCAGGAGGAGCCGGGGGCGGGTGGCGAGGGCGCGAACGATCTCGAGCCTGCGCTGGTCGCCGTACGGAAGGGAATGGGCGGCGGTGGCGCGGTGGCGGCCGAGGCGGAAAATCTCGAGCATCTCCATCACCTGGGATTCGATCGATTGCTCCTCGGCGCGGAATGTCCGGCCGCGCCAGAGGGCGTGCGCAATCCCGCTGAGCAAGTGGAGGTGGAAAGCGACGCGAACATTATCGAAAACGGTCATCGAGGGGAACAGCCGGATGTTTTGGAAGGTGCGGGCGATGCCGAGGCCGGCGATCTGGCAGGGGCGGAGGCCGGCGAGCGAGCCGCCGGCGAACCGGATATCGCCAGCGGCGGGCTGGTAGACACCGGTGATGAGATTGAACACGGTGGTTTTCCCAGCGCCGTTCGGGCCGATCAGGCCGAGCAGCTCCCGCTCGCCGACGGCCAGGTCGAGGCCGGAGACGGCCGTCAAGCCGCCGAACCGGATGGTGCAGCCGCGAAGCTCGAGCAAAGGAGAGGCCGGATCACTCATGCGGGGCGAGGAGGATCTTCGGCCGGGGCGGCGAACCGGCCGAGAAACGGGCGCAGCAACCGGCCGAAGAATCGGGGTTGGAAGAGGCCTTGGGGGCAGGTCAGCATGAGCACGATGAGCAGAAAGGAATAGAGCATCATCCGGTATTCCGCCACGGGCCGGAGCAGCTCGGGCAGGAGCGTCAGGAGGATCGCGGCGATGATGACGCCGACCGTGTTCCCCATGCCGCCCAGGATCACCATCAGGGCGATCTCGATCGATTTCATGAAATCGAACCCTCGAGGGTCGATCGAGAGCTTGAAGTGCCCATAGAGCCCGCCGGCGATGCCGGCGAAGAACGCCCCAACGACAAACGCGGTGATTTTGTAGCGGGTGGTGTTGATGCCGATGGCTTCGGCCGCAATCTCGTCGTCGTGGACGGCAGGGAAGCCCCGGCCGTAGGTGGAGTGGACTATGCTCGTGACGACATAGATGGCCAGGGCGGCCATGGAAATGGTCCAGAAAAGGTTCGTGCAGGCAGGGATGCCGTTGAGGCCGAGGGCGCCGCCCACGGATTCGAGGTTGCGGAAGATGACGCGGATGATCTCGCCGAAGCCGAGCGTGACGATGGCGAGGTAATCGCCTTTGAGGCGGAGGGAGGGAGCGCCGACCAGGATCCCGGCCAGGCCGGCAGCCAGGCCGCCTGCGAGCAGAGCGGCCGGGAACACAGCGATGCTGACGAAGCCGGGGCTCGAGGCGGCAGGCAAAAGGCCCGGCGCCCAAAACATCGTGGTGCTGGCGGCAATGTAGGCGCCGATTGCCATGAAACCGGCGTGGCCGAGTGAGAACTGGCCGGTGTAGCCGTTGATCAGGTTGAGGCTGACCGCCAGGATGACATTGATGGCGATGGTGACGGTGACGTCGAGGAAGTAGGGATTGATGCGATGGCTCTGGAGCGAGACGAGCAGCCCCGCAGCGACGGCGCCCAGGAGGAGGAAGAAACGGCGGCCGGGCATCATACCTTCTCGACCTCCAGCTTGCCGAGGAGACCGGCGGGCCGAAACAGCAGGATCAGGATCAGGAGCGCGAAGGCGATGGCATCGGTGGCGGTGGACCATCGGCTGCCGTTGACGAATGTCTCGATGATGCCGAGCAACAGGCCGCCCAGGGCGGCGCCGGGGATGTTGCCGATGCCGCCGACGACGGCGGCGACGAACGCCTTCAGGCCGGGCAGAATCCCCATGAGAGGATCGATCGACTGATAGTTGAGCGAGTAGAGAATGCCGCCGGCGGCGGCGAGGGCGGATCCGAGGGCGAACGTGAAGGAAATGACGCGGTCGAGATTGATGCCGACAAGCGTGGCGGCCACGGGATGGAACGAGATGGCGCGCATGGCGGTTCCGAATCGGGTTTTCAGGACGATGAAATGAAGGGCCACTAGCAGCAGGGGCGTCAGGACCAGGACGGCCAGCTGGTTGGTGGAAACGATCAGGCCACCCGCGAACTGGAACGTCCGCACCGGAAAGAGTTGGGGGAACGGTTTGGGGGCGGCGCCGAAGAGGAACTGGCCGGTGTATTCGAGGAGCAGAGAGACGCCGATGGCGGTGATGAGGACATTGAGGCGCGAGCGGTGCCGGAGGGGCCGATAGGCGAGGCGCTCGATGACGACGCCCAGGAGCGCGCAGAAGGCCATCGACCCAGCCAGGATGGCCAGCCCGCCGGCCAGTGAGTGCGAAGGCATCCAGCGGTTCAGATAATAGCCGGCGAACGCGCCGATCATGAAGACGTCGCTATGGGCGAAGTTGATAAAACGGAGGACCCCATAGACCATGGTGTAACCGAGGGCGATGAGGGCGTAGACCGCGCCCAGCGACAGGCCATTGAGCAGCTGCTGGAGGAATTCAGTCAAGGTCCGAGGCTGGGTTCGTTGCGGAGGGCTTCGTCGGGCGTGATGGTTTGGACGTAGCGGAAGCGGCCGTCCCGGATGGCGATCATGACGGCGGACTTGCGGGCGTTGCGCTGGGGATCGATGGTGGTCAGGCCGCTGGCGCCCGAGAAATCGCGGGTCGAGGCGATGGCATCGCGCAGGCGGGCCTTTTCGGTGGCGCCGGCGCGGCGGATTGCATCAGCCAAAAGCAAGGCCGAGTCATAGCCGAGGGCGGCGATGGCATCCGGAGCGGCGCCGTACTTGGTCGTGAACTTCTGGACGAAATTTTGGGCGACGGGGGATTCGACCTCGGGAGCGAAGTGAGTCGAGTAATAGTTGCCTTCGAGGGCGGGCCCGGCGATCTGGATCAGCTCGGGCGCCTCCCAGCCATCGCCGCCGAAGAGCGGGACCGAGATGCCCAACTGCCGCGCCTGGAGGGCGATCAGGCCGACCTCGGTGTAATAGCCAGGGACGAAGATCGCCTCGGGCTGGGCGGTGCGGATGGCGGTCAGTTGGGCCTTAAAATCCTTGTCGCCGCTGCTGTACTTTTGCTCGGCGACCACCTGGCCGGCGCCGGCCAGGAACCGCTCTCGGAAGAAGGCGGCGAGGCCGACGCTGTATGGGGCCGCCACATCGCTGAGGATGGCCACGCGCGTGGTCTTGAGGGTTTGCCGGGCGAAACGCGCCAGGGCGGCCCCCTGGAAGGAATCGAGGAAGCAGACGCGAAAGATGCAATCTCCCATCTCGGTGACCTTGGGGTTGGTCGACGAGGGCGAGATCATCGGGATTCGGTTTTGCTGGCAGATCGGGGCCGCTTCGAGCGATCGGCCGGATGCCACCTCACCCAGAACGGCGACAACCCGCTCGCGCGAGATCAGCTTGCGGACGACGGTGGCCGACTCGCCGGGTTTGGACTGGTTATCCTCGGTGATGAGACGGAGGGGGCGTCCGAGGACGCCGCCGCCGGCGTTGATCTCCTCGATCGCCAGCAGGGTGCCCTTGTGCGAGGACTGGCCGAAGGCGGCTTCCTTGCCCGTGAGCGAGGCGAACTCGCCGATTCGGATGGGCTCGGCGGAGCCGTCGGGCGTGGAGGGGCCGGGGCGGCAGCCGGCGAGGAGCATCGCGCTCAAGACTGCCAAGCCGAGCCAACATCCGATATGGGCATGCGCTCTCATAGATCTTTGTCTCGCCAGCCGATCGGGCACGCCACCGAAGCGCACATTCGAATCGCGCCGGTGCATTTGCCCGGACGTTACGGTGTCAGGCCTGAAGTTTCAATCCCAGAAGGAGAGAAGCGGGCGGGAAGGGTGTGAGACAAATTTCCTCGGCGCTTGGTGCGTCCGGTCCCAGTTGGGCGATCGTTCGCAGTTTTGAAGATTTTTGTTTTACACCCGGGGGGGAAAGTTGCGGGGCCGGGTGGAAGGTCAGGCCCGAGCCGGCTGGGCGGCGAGCTCGACCTCCCAGCAGGGCAGGAGGGTGAGGGCGATGCTGCGGAGGCCCCGGAAGCCGGTTTCGCCGAGGCGGAGCCGGACCGCGATCCGGGCGGCGCGGCGGTCGAATCCGTAGCGCCGAAGCCGGACGGATTCGAGCCGGAAACGGGAATCGGCAACGAGGTTGCCAATGGTTTGGGGGTTCCAGGAGAAGAGGTGGTGGTTGGGCTCGCCGTGGCGGTAGCGGAAGTAACGCCGTTCTCGTTCGTGGGGGACGTAGACCAGAAGGCGTCCGCCGGGGCGGAGCCATGCACGGGCCTGGTCGATGACGAGGGCGGGCTGGCGCACATGCTCGAGGACATGGTGGAGGAGCACGACGTCGATGGAGCCCGGGGGCAGCGCGGCGGGATCGGGAATGAACTCGATGCCGGCGGCGGCCAGGTCGGTGGCCAGGAACTGCGCCACATCGTGCCCGAGTCGCCGGCGGCAGGGGAGCTGATCGAGGTTCCATCCCTGGCCGGCGCCGAATTCGAAGACGACATCCTCGGGGCGGATCCAGGGGAGAAGCTTGCGGGCGCGGAGGCGGGCGACCCATGGGCGGGCCGGGGCGGGCAGCTCGCGCTGGACGCGCTGGTAGATCCAGCCGGCCGGTCCCGTGTAATGATCGGGTTCGGTGTTCGCGGTCATGATTCCAACATGTGGCACTTTACCGGAAGAGGAGCTTGCCGCATACTGGATTCATGTCGATACCGGTGATCAGTATTGCGCAGATGCGCGAGTGGGAGCGAGGGACGTGGGCGTCAGGGCGCACGGAGGAGGAGGTGATCCGGCGCGCGGGCGGTGCCCTGGCTGCGCAGATTCGGAGGTGGAGCCGGCCGGGAGAATCGGTTCTGGTCTTGGCCGGCCAGGGGCACAACGGGGAGGATGCGCGGCAGGCGGCCCTGCAATTAGGCGACCGCGCGGTCGACGTGTTGAATGTGCAGGATCCGGCGGCGGACTGGGGTGCGCTCGAGAAGCGTCTGGCGGCGCGGCCGGCCTGGGTGATCGACGGCCTGTTTGGCATCGGGCTGAATCGGCCGCTCGAGGGCGCGTGGATCGAGTGGGTCGAGCGGCTCAATTCGAGCGCCCGGCGGATCGTGTCGGTGGATGTCCCATCAGGATTGAACGCGGACACGGGGCAGGCGATGGGCGCGTCGGTGAAGGCGAGCATTACCGTGGCGATGGGGGCGCCCAAACGGGGGCTGATCGAGGCAGGCGCATGGCCGTATGTGGGGCGGCTCGAGGTGGCATCGGACATCGGGCTGGCCGGGATGCCCGGTTCGGGTGACCTGCAATGGACGGCGCCGGAGGATTTCATCGATCTGCCGCCGGTGCGGCCCGTGGCGGGTCACAAGGGGCTTTTCGGACAGGTGGCAGTGATGGCGGGCAGCCTGGGGTATCATGGGGCGGCGGTGCTGGCGATGCGAGGGGCGTTGCGGGCGCGTCCGGGGTTGGTGACCGTGCTGACGGCGCCGGATGTGTACAATGCCGTGGCGTCGCAGAGCCAGGCGGCGATGGTCCGCCCGTGGGTGGCGGGCCAGCCATTTCCGGAGACGGCCAGCGCGCTGGTGGTGGGGCCGGGCTTGGCGGCGCAGAACCTGTCGCGCGATTGGCAGGCGGATCTGCGCCGGTGGTGGCGCACGATATCGATCCCGATGGTCGTCGACGCATCGGCGCTGGACTGGCTGGCCGAAGGGCCGGTGGTAACCCAGTCGTGCCGGGTGATCACGCCGCATCCGGGGGAGGCGGCGCGGCTGCTCAAGACAACGCCGGATGCAGTGCAATCCGACCGGCTCGGGGCCGTGCGCGGGCTCTCGCAACGGCTCGGAGATTGCTGGGTCGTTTTGAAAGGGCATCAGACGCTGGTGGGGCGGTCGTCGGGGCCGGTGTATGTCAATAGCTCGGGCAATCCGGGGCTTGCGCAGGGCGGGAGCGGGGATTTGCTGGCGGGATATCTGGGCGGCTTGCTGGCGCAGCCGGCGCTTGCGGAGCGATCGGAGCAGGCGATTCGATACGGAGTCTGGCAGCATGGAGCGTGTGCGGACACGCTCGAGCGCGAGGGCAGCTCGTGGACGACCGAAGATCTAGCGGGCCGGCTGGGGACCGAGGTCGCGAGCCGGATCGAGGTGCGCCCAGCCGGAGGCGGCTGATAATGTCGAGCCCCGCTCCTGAGGATGCCCGGATCGAGGGGGCTCGATCGGCGGCTTGCCGCTAGCTGTTCAGGATCCCATCGATCTCCTCCCGATCGACATCCATGATGTATTGGATGCCGGAGATCGAGGCCGCTTGGTGGGTCAGGGCGGCGATGTCGTTGCGCGAGATGTGCTGGGTGGCGAACTTGCGGGTGCCGGCCATGAGCTGGCGCAGGCCCTGGGCGAGGCGTTCGTAGTAGGTGTAGAGCCCGATGGCGCCGGTGGGCAGGAGGTCGAAATCGCCGTTGCCCAGCTCTTTGCGCAGCGAGCTGGCGGTGACGAAGATGTCGTCCTTGGTGGTGCCGAAGCGCTCGATATAGACGGGCACCTGCTGCTCCTCGATGGCGTGGCCGATCGTCTTGCCCACCATGGCGGCGGCGATGGGCGCTCGCGCCATGCCGACCAGCTTGACGAAGGGCGCACCCAGAGCCAGGGCCTTGAAGATGTGATCTTCGAAGGAGAAACCGCCGGCGACGGCCAATGCAGGAAGCGTTTTGCCTTGGCTCGAGAGCCGGCCCGCATACTGGTGGAGGAGCGAGTGGAGGTAGACGGGCGGCATGCCCCACTCGTTCATCATCCGCCACGGGCTCATGCCCGTGCCGCCGCCTGCGCCGTCGACCGTCAGCAGATCGAGCTTGTATTTTGTGGCATAGACGATCGCTCGAGCCAGGTTGGCGGGGCGGTACGCGCCGGTCTTGAGGAAGATATATTTTGCGCCTGCCTTGCGCAGCTCGGCGATCCGGCTGGCGAAGGATTCCTCGGTGAGAATGCCGACACGCGAGTGCCGCTCGAACTCCTTGAACGCGCCGTGCTCGAAGGCCTTGATGACATCGGGATCGTGCGGGTTGGGCAGGACGATGTAGCCGCGTTCAGCCAGCAGCTGGGCTTTCTTGAGCTCGCGGATCTTGACCTCGCCGCCGATGTTCTTGGCGCCCTGCCCCCACTTGAGCTCGACGCACTGGACGCCGAGCTTTTCGATGGCGTATTCCTGGGCGCCGAGGCGGGTATCCTCGACGTTGGCCTGGACGACGATCATGCCGTAGCCGTCGCGCTGGTATTGCTGGTAGAGCTTGACGCGCCGTTTCAGGTCGGCGGTGTCGACGATCCGTCCGTTCTTGATGACGGACTGGGGATCCATGCCCACGACATTCTCGCCGATGGTGAGGCCGGTGCCGGCCAGGGCCGAGCCGATCGCGAGCCCCTCCCAGTTGTTCTTAGCGACGTTGGTCGATCCGATCCCCGGGATCGCCCACGGGTATCGGAGCTTGATGCCGCGGTCATGGCCGATGACCACCGTGAGATCGACCGCGGGGAAGATGGCCTTATCGCTGTCGGCATCGATCCCATGAGCGCCCACGATGGTGCCCATGATGTTGAAGTGCGAGTAATCCACAGGATAGGACTTCTCGGCGGCGGTGGTGATCACCCCGAAGGGCTGCGGGTAGATCACCTCGTGGCCGCGATAGGCCGATTTGCCGATCTCGCACATGCCGATGCAGCCGTCGACGCAGGTCACACACATGCCCGAAGCCGGGACCACGGAGGTTTCGGTGCGGTTTTTGGTCAGGGTGGCCGCGGAGGCGTTGATCTTGGAGAAGGTCAGAGACATGGTGGGTGGGTGTTTAGGTTTTTGCGATTTCGCAAGCTGCACAGGGATTCATGTAGCACATCAGATCGTCGTGTTGGCCGCTGCTCACGCAGGGGGCGGGGATGTTGGCGCATGCGCCGCAGATCGCCTTGTCCGGCTCGCTGAACGTGCATCGGAGCTGGCAGGCGGGGCAGATGTACATGCAGGCCCCGCACAACCGGCAGACCTCAGATTTCTTGTCGAAAGGGGTGCCGATGGTTCGGCCCTGGCCGCGGCTGCGGAAACCGATGGCGCCGGCCATCATCTGTTCGGAGCAGACCCGCACGCAGAGGCCGCACAGGATGCAATCCTCGTGCTCCTGCCGGAACCGCTGCTGTCGAATGCCGTGCGCCGAGGCCAGGTCCTGAATGACCTTCGACTGCGGGCACGTCGCCAGCAGGAGCTCGATCACCATTCGCCGCGCGCGCAGAACGCGCTCCGAGCCCGTGCGCACTCGGAGCCCGGGCTCGGCTGGATACGAGCAGGACGAAACCAGACGGGTTCGAGGCGGGACGCCGATCTCGACGAGGCAGAGACGGCATGCGCCATAGGGAGACAATCCCTCGTGATGGCAGAGCGTGGGGATGGGAATCCCGAGATAATTGGCGGCTTCGAGCAGGGTCGTGCCCGGCTCGACCTCGACGGGGATGCCGTTGATGGTGAGAGAGATCATGCCAATGACTCCTGATGGGCGGCGCAGGCGGCCGGCTGCTCGCTGGGGGGGTGAGTGAAACGCAGATCGCACCGCAGGCAGCGGCGCGCCTCGCGCGTGGCCTGGTCCGCGGACAATGCCAGCTCGACTTCGGCAAAGCTCTTGCTTCGGCTCTCGGCCGGCAGCGCCGCGCACTCCTCGCGCTTGGCCTCGGCCAGGTCTTCGTCCGCGAAGGCGGAAGGCGGCACGTATGCCGAAGGCACGACCTGCTGCGAGGACGCCACGAGGGGTTTCCCCTCGAGAAACCGGCCGATGACGGCCGCCGCCTGTTTGCCGGCAGCAATGGCATCGACCACAGTGTTCGGGCCGGTGACCAGGTCGCCCCCGGCAAACACGCCCGGCCGGCTCGCGGCCAGGGTGCGCGGATCGACTCGAACCCGACCGCTGCTGTCGATCTCGAGCCCCATGCCAGCCACGCACTCGCTGTCGGGCCGCTCCCCGATGGCCGCGATCAGCGTGTCGAGGAACACGGCGAACTCACTGCCAGGGATGGCGACGGGCCTTCGCCGGCCGCTCGGGTCCATCTCGGCCAGGCGGTTCCGAATGCATTTGATGCCAGCCAGATGCCCGTTCTTGATATCGATCTGGATCGGCTGGACAAACGACTCGACACGGACGCCTTCGCGGATCGCCGCGTCGATGTACCGAATCTTGACGGGCGACACCAGCGTCTCGAGATGGATGCCCTCCTCGAGGGCCGCCTCGACTTCCTCGGCGTAGGCCGGCATCTCGCGGCACGTTCGCCGATAGAAGAGAGTGACGCTCTCGACCTGTTTCTGGCGGATCGCCACCCGCGCGGCATCGACCGCCGAGTTGCCCCCGCCGATGATCCCGACGTTGCCTTGGGCCAGCTCGATCCCCTCGAGGTTGAAGGCCTTCAAAAACTGCATCGATGAATAGACGCCGCGGACATTCTCGCCCTCGAGATCGAGCCGCCAGCTCTTGTCCGCGCCGATGGCCAGGAAGATGGCCGCGAAACCGCCCCCGAAGAGACCGTCGATCGTGAGGTCGCGTCCCAGCCTCTTGCCGGGCTCGAACCGGATCTGGTCATTGAGGAGGGACGCGATGTCCTGGCGCACCTTATCGCGGGGCAAGCGATAGGCGGGGATGCAGCTGACGAGCATGCCGCCCGGCTCCTGGGCCGCTTCGAAGAGCGTCACCTGGTGGCCGAGGAGGGAGAGGTAATGAGCGGCGGAGATCCCGGCCGGGCCGGCGCCCACAATGGCGACACGCCGGGCGTCCTTGCCTGATCGAGGCGCTCGGGCGGGGGTGTAAATGGAAGGATCGACCCGGTCGGCGACGAAGCGTTTCAAGGCGCGAACGCTTACCGCTTGCCCGCCGCTCGCGGCCAGCGTGCAGCGCGTCTCGCATTTCCGATCGCAGACCCGGGCGCAGACGGATGGAAACGGATTGGCCTGGCGGATGACCTGATAGGCCCCCTCGTAATCGCCTTTCTCGATCAGCGCGACATACCGCCATGCCTCGGTGTCGACCGGGCACGCCGACTGGCAGGGCGGGCCCATCAGTTCTTTGCACACGAAGGCGTCGCATCGCTTGTCCTCGACGTGCCTTCGGTACTCGCCCGCAAAGTAGCGGAGCGTGCTCAGCACCGGGTTCGAGGCGGTCTGGCCCAGGCCGCACATGGTCGAGTCCTTGACCACCAGGGCCAGCTCCTGGAGGAGCTCGAGCTGGGCGATCGTCCCTTTGCCCTTCGAGACGTCATCGAGGATCTCGAACATCCGCTGCGTCCCCTTCCGGCAGGTGAAGCATTTCCCGCAGGACTCGTCCTTAAGGAAGTTCATGAAATACCGGGCGACGTCGACCATGCATGTGTTGTCGTCCATCACGATCATGCCGCCCGATCCCATGATGGAACCGGCGGCGGCGAGCGTGTCGTAGTCGATGGGCAGATCGAACTTGTCGGCCGGGATGCAGCCGCCCGAGGGTCCGCCGGTCTGGACGGCCTTGATTTTGGCCTTGCCGGATGGCCCGCCGCCGATGTCGTAGACGATCTGCCGGATGGTCATCCCCATGGGCACCTCGACCAGGCCGGTGTTCTTGATCTTGCCGACCAAGCTGAAGATTTTGGTGCCCGAGTTGTTGGGGGTGCCCGTCTTCGCGTAGGCCTCGGCCCCGCGCCGGAAGAGCAGGGGGATATTGGCCCAGGTCTCGACGTTGTTGATGGCGGTGGGCCGGCCATCGATGCCGCGATGGACCGGGTAAGGGGGGCGCTGGCGCGGCTCGCCCATCTTGCCTTCGATCGATCGGATCAGAGCCGTCTCCTCGCCGCAGACAAACGCGCCGGCACCGCGGACGATCTGGATGTCGAAGGCGAACCGGGTCCCCAGGATGTTCGGCCCCAAGAGCCCCATCTGCCGCGCCTGTTGGAGCGCGATGGTCAGATGCTTGATCGCCAGCGGGTATTCATTCCGCACATACACGATGCCTTCGGTTGCGCCCGTGCCGCAGGCGCCGATGGCCATGCCTTCGATGATGCTGTGGGGATTGCCTTCGAGCACGCTGCGGTCCATGTAGGCGCCGGGATCGCCTTCATCGGCGTTGCAGACCAGGAACTTGCCGTGGGCGCTCGATTGGCGGGCCAGCATCTCCCACTTCTGGCCGGTCGGGAATCCGCCGCCGCCGCGGCCGCGCAACCCGGATCGCTTGACCTCGCCGACCACCCAGGCCGGATCCTGCCGCGCCAGGACCTGCGCCAGCGCGCTGTAGCCGCCCTCCGCGATGTAGTCGTGGATCCGGATCGGATCGATCTTCTGGTTCAGCCCGAGAATGTCGCGCTGCTGGTACTTGAAGAAGGGGATGTCATCCCGCCGGTAATAAACCTCACCGGAGTCCGCATCGCGGTAGAGCAGGTCCTCGACGTATTTCCCTGCCAGCAACGCCTCGACAAGCCGCGGCACATCCTCCGACTTCACCTGCGCGTAAAACGCCATCTGCGGCTCGGTCAGGATGAACGGCCCCATCTCGCAAAACCCGTGGCACCCGGTGACGCGCAGGGCGATCTTCCCCACCAGGCCGCGGCTGATGATGTGCTGTTTGATGGCGCGGATGACACCGCTGGATCCGCTGGCCTGGCAGGCCGTGCCCGCGCAGATGACCAGGCGAAGCTGCCCCGGTTGGGCCGCGTTGGCCAGCACGCTCCGAAGCTCGTTCAGTTCTTGGATGGAGGATAGCATAGCGGCTCTTTGGCTCAGGAGATCTCGAGCAGGTGCTGAGGGCAGCCGCGCCGGCAGCACAGGTTCCATTTGCCGCCCCCGGCAATCTGCAGCGATGCCACCGGCGCATCGCACTCCCAGCAGCGGCTCGAGATGGGCAGCGCGATGTGACAGTGCGGGCACTGAAACTCGACGACGGATCTCGGGGGGATCGGGAATTCGGATGCGATCTGCCGGCTCCCGTAAACGCTCGATAGTCGAACCCAGCCATGCCGGCCGCGGCACGCCGCGTCGAGCCGGATCACCGGATGGTTCTCGATGAGATGGCCGCCGTCTTCGAGCCTGGTCTGGCAGCGGGGACAGCAGGCGTTCAGCACGAAGGGCGGCGCCCCGTTTCCCTCCGCCGAGCCGCCGCCCTGGGCCGCCCGCTCGAGCAGATCGGCCACACCCGACTTTCTGACTTTCGAGTGATAATGCCCATCGGTCACAACCACGGGGCCCAGCGCGCATGCGCCCAGGCAATTGACGGTCTCGAGCGAGAACTCGCCGTCGGAAGTTGTCTGGCCGGCTCGGATGCCGAGCTTGCGCTCGAGTTCGTCGACGACTCGCTGGGCGCCTCGCACATGGCAGGCGGTCCCCAGGCAGGCGCAGACGTGGTGTTTGCCGCGCGGCGCCAGGCTGAACGATCGATAGAAGGTGGCGACCCCGTAGATTTCCTCGAGGGGATGCTTCAGTTGGACGCTGACCATCCGCAGCGCGGGTTCGGGCAGGTAGCCATACCGGGCCTGGATGTCGCCCAGGATCGCAATGAGCCCCCCCCGCTGCTTCCGATGTTTCTCGATGATCGGGCCGACCTCGTCGATCTCGATGACCGCGGCGGCGGATCGATCCTCGTTCCCTTGCACGACGGTTCCTGGTGTCATGTTACTGGTAATCCTCGCAGTGCCAGACGCCCCCGTGGACCTTCGCGTAGATGCACGTGCGCCGGTTCTGGCAATCCACGCACAAGCCCGCGAACTGGATGGGTTTCTTCGGCCTGGGCGCCCCGGCGGCACTGGATGCGATGGGCGGTTTTGCCTCCAGCCTCTCCCTCGAGAGGGCGGGGGATTGCTTCAGCAAAGCGGGGGCGGGGGAGATCCACCGAACGCGTCCGCGCTGGCTGCTGCCGCGCGCTGGCTTCGGCGTGGAACATTTTCTGCCTGAACCCATGGCTCGATCCGGATGCAAAGTCGGGAAGCACCAACAATGCCATGATCGCGGCGGAGGTCTGCCCGCGGGCCATCCCCCTCGGATTCCATCGCACGAAAGGGCCGATCAGCGAGGCAGAACAGGCGTTTGGCCGGCGCCTGACACAGGCTTCGAATGTGTGGCGGTCAGGCGCGGAATCGGGGCGTCTCGAGTGGGGAATTATGCCCCATCGGGGTGGAATGTCCCGGCCAGGAGTTGCCCGCGGGGGGAGTTCGAGAGAATGAAACAAGTGCTGAAAACGAAGGGGCATCGAGCTGCACGCTACTCCGGACGGGGACGTCCGCGGCCCGTAAGGATTCGGAGCGCGTGCCTCCTGGCCCGCAGCGCGGTCGGCTGACGGGCTGCAAGCCGCAGATTTGTGCCCGCGAAACACGGGCATGTGATGCCCTTGCCCTTGGAAAGGTAGGGCGCGCACTCCGCTGCGCGCCGAGTTGTGAGCTTGGAGGCCCTCGATGCGGCGTCCACGGAGTGTCCGCCCTACCTTTCAGCTTGCGGCTTGCGGGACCCGACGCCGTCGCGTCCGCCTGCCAGCCGACATTTGCATCTCCTTGCTGGCGTGACCGCGGCTTTCAAGCCGCGCTTTCTTCCCTCGCCCCGCGAGGCGCGAGCGGGGAGGGGCACAGGGAGAGGGGCGCTAAAACATCTCACCACGAAGGTAACGAGGACACGAAGAAGAAACATTCTCCCGCAGAGGCGCTGAGGCGTGGAGAATTTTAATCTGCAGCCACAGCTTTCGACCTCCAATCTGCAGCCCGCGGACCACGCCGACCACGCGGAACATGACTTGAACCCGAAGCCGCCGTGGCGCCTGGACACGCCGACGCACTGACGAACCGACACACCGCCCATCGTCCCCCCTCGCCCCGCGAGGCACGAGCGGGGAGGGGCGCGTGGCACCGCCGCCAGCTGGAAGATCGATCGGAGTTGCACCGGCGCATTCTGCGAAACTGAGGGCACGCGCTCTGTTGCCTGGGCCGGAGTAGAAGACAGTCCGTGACAGATGGAATCCCAGCGCATGCTTTGCCCCTATCCAGCTCGCCATGCGGTCTCGTCCTGGTCAGCGTCAAGGACATCTCCGACTGCGATAAAGTGCATCTTGTCTGGCAGCAAACTATGTAAATCTCCTGCACAGTGCGGACACCTGGGGTAGGCTTCAAAACGGAAGCGTCCTTGACAATGACAATGTGTCAAGTGGGCTTCAACGCGTTTCTTCTCTTCCTGAGACAGCATCCAAGGATGTTTGTCGCCGACAATTCGAACGTAGTTAGGATTATAGGAGCCAAATACTAAAATGGCCGGACAGGAGTCGCAATACAGAAAACCTTGGTTGCTGAATCCGGCGTGATACAGATATTGCTGTCGGAGCCGAATCTTCTTCCCGCAATGAGGGCAAGTGAGCATCATTTCAGCCTCCTCCTCCTCGGCGCCCAGGCGGACGCCGCCAACGATGGGGATCGATAGGCGTTGGCTCGATCAGCTGGCGCTGCCAAGCGCCACCGCTCGTCATGGGGCCATCGGCGGGAACACGGAGATTGGAAACCGGTGTGGGGACATCAATATACGTGACGCTGCGCCCCGGATTGATTTCGAGGATTCGCTCGATCTGAAGGTGACCAGCTCGGGGTGGAATCTCCGAGGGGAGCGTTACATATGTCCCTGCCCTCAAATGTGAGCTTTCGTTTATCAGTTGCCGCGTGGCGATGTCGGTGTAGTGCCTGACAAGGATCGTTTCACTCTTATCTGCATTATGTGCAAGCCGGACAGCCTGGCGAGCGCTTTTCAGCGCGGTTCCGACCGTCCTTCCCACCACCCCGCCCACCGCGCTCCACCGGATCGAATCGAGCGCTTCCTCCCGCAACTGCTCGCCAAACCGCCAGAGGACCCGATGCCCCTGGCACAGGACCAGCTCATGCTCGCGCTGGAGCTGCCTGTCATACCGGCTGGCGTCGATCACCCGATACTGCCCATCCGCGCCCGCCTCCGGCCATAAACCGGTGTCGGGCTCGACTCGATTCGCCCGCCCACTGCCTGCCCACCCCATCGATTCCAGAGCGACGGCACCACCCGGAGATGGTCCATGAGGCAAGGCGATGGACGGCGGGAAGGATTGCGGGCGTCGATCGGCCCACTGGCCGCTGCCGCCGACCGACAGGCCCAGCACCGCCGCGATCAGCAGCCATCGCCCATGCCATCTGCGATTCGTTTTCGTGCTCGCCTCGATCACCTTGCGACGTGCCGGCCATCGACCATACCGGATCTGGCCCGGTTTCGCATCATTGATAGGAGCAGGTCCTATTCCAGGTAGAAGCAGGCGTTCGCGGTCCGGAAGGATTTGGAGCGCGGGCCTCCTGGCCCGCAGCGCGGTCGGCTGACGGGCTGCAAGCCGCAGATTTGTGCCCGCGAAACACGGGCATGTGATGCCCTTGCCCTTGGAAAGGTAGGGCGCGCACTCCGCTGCGCGCCGAGTTGTGAGCTTGGAGGCCCTCGATGCGGCGTCCACGGAGTGGCCGCCCTACCTTTCAGCTTGCGGCTTGCGGGACCCGACGCTGCCGCGTCCGCCTGCCAGCCGACATTTGCATCCCCTTGCTGGCTTAGCCGCGGCTTTCAGCTTTCTTCCCTCGCCCCGCGAGGCGCGAGCGGGGAGGGGCACGTGGCACGTGAATGCGCGCCGCCTCCAAGGCCGGGCCGGAGGCCTGCCTGCGCCGCGTCGGCAGGCAGACCGGCGTTCCCGCTGTTGCCCGGAACCTGCGATCCAGCCGCTCGACATTTGAATCCGATGGTCGCAGGACAGGCGCTGCAACTGCGGGGATGGCCACCCCACGCGCTCTGCAGCGGTCTCGCGGCCCGAACGAGGCTGATTTCCCTCCACCATTTGTGCAGGACAGCCAATGGTCAGCTCGATTTAAACAACTTGTAGAGTTCGCTCCGTTTCGAGTCCAACTTCGCGTTGGCGGCGGCGGCTGCATCTCCAAACTGTTTTTTGTCGAGCGAAAAGTCGCACAAGCTTCCCATTCCGCCAAAGAGCCTTTTCTTCAAATACTCGAACTGGTGCCGAGTCAGAGGCGCGTCCTGGCGTTCAATCATGTCTGCCATCGAGGTGAGCGCACTCCACCAAGCGAGCGCGTACGGGTTGAGCTTCCGTGGTTCTGCAACCACATAGGCGCTGCCATTCCAAATTCGTGAGCCAACAGTGACTTCCTGTGTGAATGGCTTCAATTCGTCAGCCAGACCACGCAGACCTTGAACAATGTCGGTGTTGCTCATATTCAGGGTGCGGGAATGAGAATACCTCGATCTTGGATGAAGATTTGCGTTGCTCGCTGCGCTCCACCTTCCACACGGCCATAGAAGATTTGCGTGCCCTTTGGTATGATGAAGGCATTCAACTGTTGGGCAGTCGCTCCGGGAGGCAGATTCAACGCTCGGATTGCTTCTTCGGGAGCTGCAATCCACCGCACCGTCTGTTGCGTTGTCAAGAACCTGCCTGCAGGATCGGAGACGCCACCAGAGAAGCGGTAGGCGACTACGTCGCTCTGGAGAACATGTGACGAATAATTTCCGCCCCGGAACGTAGCGGCAATGTCTGCTGGAAGCGTCGCTCCGCTTTTTACGGCAGCATGCCCATACCGGACAGCCTGGCGAGCGCTTTTCAGCGCGGTTCCGACCGTCCTTCCGACCACCCCGCCCACCGCGCTCCACCGGATCGAATCGAGCGCTTCCTCGCGCAACTGCTCGCCAAACCGCCAGAGGACCCGATGCCCCTGGCACAGGACCAGCTCATGCTCGCGCTGGAGCTGCCTGTCATACCGGCTGGCGTCGATCACCCGATACTGCCCATCCGCGCCCGCCTCCGGCCATAAACCGGTGTCGGGCTCGACTCGATTCGCCCGCCCACTGCCTGCCCACCCCATCGATTCCAGAGCGACGGCACCACCCGGAGATGGTCCATGAGGCAAGGCGATGGACGGCGGGAAGGATTGCGGGCGTCGATCGGCCCACTGGCCGCTGCCGCCGACCGACAGGCCCAGCACCGCCGCGATCAGCAGCCATCGCCCATGCCATCTGCGATTCGTTTTCGTGCTCGCCTCGATCACCTTGCGACGTGCCGGCCATCGACCATACCGGATCTGGCCCGGTTTCGCATCATTGATAGGAGCAGGTCCTATTCCAGGTAGAAGCAGGCGTTCGCGGTCCGGAAGGATTTGGAGCGCGGGCCTCCTGGCCCGCAGCGCGGTCGGCTGACGGGCTGCAAGCCGCAGATTTGTGCC
>CAYWIM010000044.1:0-36245 GCA_964458325.1 uncultured Verrucomicrobiota bacterium | reverse complement strand
GCCCGCCCAATCCCCTCCAGCAAAATCGGAATTCATTTTTGCACAGACCCTAAGGATCAAAGCCGCCATGGAACCGCAACGGCTGCCGGCGATTATCTTTCTCGATGAGCAGACCCAGGGAGTGAAGGTTGCCGGCCTCACCCTGCTCGATCGGCTGGTGGTGACGCTGTATCGGGCCGGGGCGGCTTCGATCACGGTAATCACGGGGAAGCCGCTGCCGCCGTTGGAGCGGGCGACAGCGCTCGGGCTTCGGGTTCAGGTCGCAGCCGGACCGCCGGTGGCATCCGGCCCGATGCTGGTCGCGGGGAGCGGGGTGCTGGTTCAGGCCGGGGACGTTCGGGCGCTTCTGGCGCACGCTGGCCGGCTGGCCACTTCAGGGGGCAAGGGATTGCCGATCGGCGTGCTATCCGGCATCGATGCGGCTTGGCGAGAGGCTCTGGACCGGCAGCCTGCAGCGGTTGCCCAAGGCGCGGCCGTTCGCGTTGCGGATGCCCCGTCGGCGCAGGCGGCGGAACGGGCTCTCTGGGCGTCGCTCGCCGGCTCGGCGGATGGCTTCGTGGACCGGCTGTTCAATCGCCCGTGCGGCCGGCCTTTGTCCAGGCTCCTGGCCCGCACGCGCATCTCTCCCAATGCGGTCTCGACGATATCGATCGCCATCGGTCTGGCGTCGGCCTGGTGCTTTGCCGCAGGCAGCCATCTCATGGGGATCATCGCGGGCGTTCTATTCCAGTGTTCGGCGATCGTGGATTGTGTGGATGGCGATCTGGCGCGGGTTCTGTTCAAGGAGTCGCGGCTTGGCAAGTGGCTGGATCTGGCGGGGGATCAGGTTGTGCATGTGGCGATATTCGCCGCGATTGCCGCCGGGTTGGCGCGGAGGGGGGATGCGCCATGGGCGGCCTGGCTGGGGGCCAGCGCCGTGCTCGGCGCAGTGCTCTCGTTTGGCGCCGTCCTTCAGGGGATGCGCCGGGCGGCGCAAGGTCGGAGCCGTCGCATGCAGAAGCTGATCGATGCCGTGACGAATCGCGATTTTTCGGTGCTGCTGCTTTTGCTGGCCTGCTTCGACCGGCTGGAGTGGTTTCTCTGGCTCTGCGCGATTGGCAGCCATGTCTTCTGGATGGCCGCGCTGGGATTGCAGCGGGGAGCCGCGGGCAAGGAAGCATCGAGGCGATGAAAACGGTGTGGAAATTCGCCGCGCTGCTGATCGGGCTGGCGCTCTTCGGCTGGTATGTGTCGGGGGTGGATTGGCGGGCGGTGGGCCGCGCGCTGGGGGGGCTCGGCTGGCTGGCTCCGGCAGCGCTGATTCCGTATTTCTGCGTCTATATCGTCGACTGCCATGGCTGGCGCTTCTGCCTGCCTGCCGGTCTCAACCTGCCATTTGTCTCGCTCTTCGGCATCCGCTGGGCGGGCGAATCGGTGAACAACGTGCTGCCCTCGGCGTATGTGGGAGGCGAGACGGTCAAGGTTTATCTGTTGCACAAGCGCGGGATTGCGGCGCAGGCCGGGGCGTCCGGCGCCGTCGTATCCAAGACGGCGCAATCGGTGGCCCAGCTGGTGGTGATTCTCCTTGCCGCCATCGCGTTTCTGGGGCTTGCGGGCGATCGGCCCGGGCTGCGCCTGGGAATGTTTCTGGTGATCGGCGGCGGCACGGCGATACTGGCTGGATGGTTCTGGATGCAGCGCCGCGGGCTTTTCCGTTCGCTGGCGGACGGAGCCGCGACACTGCGCATCCGGCTGGGATTTCTGGAGCGGCGGCGCGCCTCGATTCTCGGGATTGACCGTGCGATCTCGGAGTTTTATCGGGATCACCGGCCTCGCTTTTACGCCTCGGCGGCATTGTATCTGGGCGGCTGGCTGCTGGACACCCTGGAGATCTATCTGGTTGCGCATCTGCTGGGGATGCCTATTGCCTGGCCGCAGGCGCTGGCGGTCGAGGCCTTTACTGGCGTGGCGAAAGCCATGGGCATGTGGATCCCGGGGTCGCTGGGCATCCAGGAGTCCGGCATCGTGATGCTGGGCCGGCTGGCGGGGTTGCCGGACACGCTCAGCGTTGCCTATGCGCTGCTGCGCCGGGGCCGGGAGATCCTGTTTGCCGGGATCGGCTTGCTCCTGCTTTACGCCGAGCATGCGAACTTGCGGACGATTCAGGCCGAGGCGGCGTCCGGAGGAGGCGCCGAACCGCCGGGTGGCGGGAAAGGGAGTGTTCCATGAACGGCCCTGATGGAGCCGCTGAGGTCATCAGGCGGACCGCCTCCCTCGATCGACTGCGATTCAAGGTCCGAGCGTGTTGAGAATGAACTCCCCCATGAACGCGATTCTGTATGCAGCCGGCCGCGCCACGCGGCTGGGATCCCATGCGCGCCAGCGCCCGAAGGTCCTCCTCGAATTCGGCGGGCTCAGCCTGCTCGAACGCCACGTCATGCTGCTCGAGCGGTTGGGCGTGCCGAAGCTGTTCGTCGTCACCGGCTATCGGCGAGAGTGTCTCGAGGCTGAGTTCCCCCGTCTGCAAGCTCGCTACGGTGTCGCCATCGAGGAAATGTTCAATGCCGATTTCGCGGAAGGAAGCGCGTTGAGCATGCACGCTTCGCTGCCGGCGCTGGAATCCGCCGGAGACGGCGTGCTGATCATGGATGCCGACGTGCTCTACGACGGGCGCCTGCTTCGGCGGCTGATCGAGTCGTCTCATCCCACGGCCCTGCTTGTCGACCGCGCCTATTCCACGGCGGACGACGATCCGGTCCTGGTCCCCATGCGGGACGGGAAGCCATTCGATTTCGTCAAGCGCTGGCGGGGAGCCGCCGACAGCGTCGGCGAATCGGTCGGCTTCTTCAAAATCGGCGCGGCCGATCTGCCGCTTTTGATCGCGGAAACCAGGGTGCGGAACCGCGGAGCCGGCCGCGCGGATTCCTACGACGACATCCTGCGGGTTCTCGTGCGCGAGGGGCGGTTTGGCGCGGTCGATGCGACGGGCGTGCCATGGACGGAGATTGATTTTCCAGGCGACATCGAGCATGCGAACCGGGTGATCCTTCCCGCGCTGGAAACCAATGGATGATCCGAATCTGCTCCCCGCCGATCCGCTCTTCTTTGTCGGGCCCGCTGCGGAGGGGGGTGCGGTTTAGCATTGTTGCAGCGAGAAAGACCGGCTAAGACAGCGGCATGCAATTGGAAGCGTTGCGGCAGTTGTTTTTGCGGGACCAATTCGCCCGTCATTCGGGCATCGAGCTGATCGATGCGGGGCCGGGCCGAGCGACTGCGCGGATGGCCTTGGGTCCCCAGCACCTCAATGGATTGGGAACGGTTCATGGCGGCGCGATATTCACCCTGGCTGATTTCGCGTTCGCCGTTGCAGCCAACTCGCACGGTCCGGCGTCTGTGGCGATCAACGTCAGCATTTCGTTTTTGAAAGCAGCCAGAACCGGGACGCTCGAGGCGGTGGCCCGGGAGATCCAGGTGAACCCGCGGCTGGGCCATTACACGGTCGAGGTTCGAGACGAATCGGGGGAGCTGGTCGCGGTATTTAACGGGATGGCTTATCGGAAGAAGGAATCCGTTCTGCCACCGAAGCCGGCGGCATCGACCGCGGTGTGAACCGCCCGGCCACGGCCGGCCGACCGGGCTCGCGCATGTCCGTCCCCCTTGCCCCATCCCATCCCTTGGTCCAGATGCGGTCCATCGCCAAGCGATTTGGCGCGGTGACTGTGTTGCGGGATGTGGATCTGGACATTCATGGGGGCGAGGTGCTGATCCTGGCGGGCGAGAACGGCGCCGGCAAGAGCACGCTGATCAAGATCCTGGGAGGCGTCCACACGAGCTTCGAGGGGCGGATCGAGATGGGCGGGCGGGACGTTCGCCCCCGCTCTCCGCTGGACGCCGCGCGGCTGGGCATTGCGGTGATTCACCAGGAATTGTCGCTGGTGCCGTCGCTGACGGTGGCGGACAACCTTTTCCTGGGACATCCGGACTGGCGCAGGGGATTCGTCCGGGAGTCGCGGCGGCGGGAGGCGGCCCGGGCGCTGGTGGATCGGTATGGCATCGGGCTCGAGGTGACCCGCCGGATCGAGGACTTGCCGGTGGCCCAGCAGCAGCTGGCCGAGATCGCCAAGGCGCTGGCCCGCCAGGCCCGCGTCCTGGTCATGGACGAGCCCACCAGCTCGCTCAACGCGCCCGAGGTCCAGAGACTTTTCCATCTGATCCACGAGCTCAAGACGCGCGGGTGCGGGATCGTCTACATCACGCACAAGATGGAGGAGATCTTTCAGCTTGCGGACCGGATCGCGGTGCTGCGGGACGGGCGCCACATCGGAACCGCCCGGGCCGCCGACCTCTCGATGGCGCAGCTGCTGGAATGGATGGTGGGACGCTCGATCGATCAGCAGTATCCGGCGCATGCGAGCCAGCCGGGCGGCGAGCGCTTGCGTCTGGAGGGCTTCACCCTCGCTGCCGGCCGCCAAGCGGCGAGGCGCCTGGTCGATGGTGTATCGCTGGCCATCCGCGCGGGCGAGATCGTGGGTTTGGCCGGCTTGCAGGGATCGGGCGCCAGCGAGCTGCTTCGGGGGCTGTTCGGGGCCTGGGGCGGGACCACGCAGGGCCGCGTATGGATCGATGGGCGGGAGACGCGGATCGGTTCCCCCCGGCAAGCCATCACCCGGGGGCTGGCCCTGCTCACGAATGACCGCAAGGCCACCGGCCTGGTGCTGCCCCTGTCGATCATCGCCAACCTCACGCTGGCCGATCTGCCGCGGCTCGCACGGGGCGGCTGGCGGCGCCCGGCCCGCGAGCGCGCCGCCGCCGAGCGTCTGGCCGCCGAGCTGGCGGTCCGGGCCTCATCGCTCGATCTGCCGGTGGGATCCCTGTCCGGCGGCAACCAGCAGAAGATCGCCCTCGCCAAATGGCTCCTGACCCAGCCCCGCATCCTCCTGTTGGACGAGCCCACGCGCGGCATCGATGTCGGCGCCAAGCACGAGATTTACGAGCGAATGAACGCATGGACCCGCCAGGGCACGGCCATTCTCCTGATCACCTCGGAGCTGCCCGAGCTGCTTGCGCTCAGCGACCGTATCGTCGTGCTCCATCGCGGACGAATCACCGCCGAATTCCCGCGCGCCGCCGCCGATCCCGCGCGAATCCTATCCGCGGCGATGGGTCAAACATCCGAGCCAGTCAGGGATCCTGGAGCCGTCGGATCGCCGCCGGATGGGCGCGCATTTTCTCCCGACAGCGAAACGGATCGAAGTGCTTCCCCCTCATGAAACCAACGCGCACACGCCTATGAATCGCGATTCTTCGAGCGCCGGCGCCCGATTGGCTCGGTTTTGGGAGAATCCCGCCGCTCGGGCGCTCCTGGCGCTGTTGCTGGTGGGGATCATCGGGTGTGTGTTCAACGCCGACGGCGCCTTTTTCAAGGCGGGCACGCACCGGGATGCGCTGCGCCAGGCATCGATCTTTGGGATACTGGCGTGCGGGATGACCCTGGTCATCATTGGGGGGGGGATCGACCTGGCGGTGGGGAGCCTGCTGGCGCTGGTGGCCGTCTGTTTCTCGCAATTCGTCATCCATTGGTCCTGGCCGCCGCTCCTGGCCATCCCGGTTTGCCTCCTGATTGGGGCGGCAGGCGGCGCTGCCGCGGGCGGAATTGCTGCCGGCTTTCGCGTGCAGCCGTTCATCGCAACCCTGGCGATGATGGTGTTTGCGCGAGGCATGGCCAAGACCGTATCCGGCGGGATGAAAGTGTCGACGGCGGTGCAAAACGCCGACGGCACGTATCGGTATGTGGACGTGCCGGCGATCTTCCGATGGATCGACTCGAGGGTTTTGGGGGATCACCTCTCGGTCGTGACCGCGATATTCATGGGCTGCGCCCTGGTGACATGGCTGCTGCTGGCGCGCCACACTTGGGGGCGTTACCTGTACGCCATCGGGGGCAACGAGGAGGCGGCCCGGCTTTCGGGGGTGCCCGTGCGCGCTGTCAAGCTGCTCTCCTATGCCGCCAGCGGGCTCCTGGCCGGCGTCGCGGGCCTCTGCCAGGCGGCTCAGGAACAACAAGGCGATCCCGAGGCAGGGGCCGGTTACGAGCTGACTGCCATCGCCATCGTCGTCATTGGCGGCACCGCTCTGACCGGCGGACGGGGCGGCATCGGGCTGACCCTGCTGGGCACCTTGACCATCGGATACCTGGAAAAAATTCTGAGCATCAATGCCGTTCCGGAGGCGAGCCGCCTGATGCTCACGGGGATCATCATCATCGCGGCGGTGCTGGCCCAGAGGCGCCGAGCCACCTGAGCGGCGGATGCGCGGAAACGTCGAGCTCCCAACCGTCTCAGGTTCATGGGGGAAGGCAGGAACGGAGGGCAAAATATCCTTGCCTTGAAAGAGGATTCCGCATTGACTCGATTCGGTTCCCTCTGCGCCCGCAGGAGGGTGGTGGGGTGGAAGACCACGAACAAAGATTAAGGCGAAGGGAATCCCATGCTGAAAGCCGGCATTATTGGCCTGCCGAACACAGGCAAATCGACCCTCTTCAACGCCGTGGTTGGCGCCCATCGCGCGGCGGTGGCCAGCTACCCGTTTTGCACGATCGAGCCGAATGTGGGCGGCGTGACCGTGCCGGACGAGCGCCTGACACAGCTTCAGGCGGCGACCCGCGCGCCCCAGGCCATCCCGGCCATGATCGAGTTTGTGGACATCGCCGGACTGGTGAAAGGGGCATCCAAGGGCGAGGGGCTCGGCAACAAGTTCCTCAGCCATATCCGCGAGGTGGACGCTCTTCTGGAAGTGGTCCGCTGTTTTCCGGACGAGAACGTCACCCACGTGGCGGGCGCGCTCGATCCGGTGCGGGACATTGAAATCGTCACGCTCGAGCTGATCCTGGCGGACCTCGAGGCAGTCCATAAGCGAATCGAAAAGCTTGCCAAGGAGGTCAAGCACGGGGACAAAACAGCCCAGATCGAGACGGACCTGCTCAAGCGCATCGAGTCCCACCTCAACCTGGGCAAGCCGGCCAACACGCTGTCGATGGCTCGGGAAGAAAAAGCCGTCGCGCAGGGCTTTTTCCTGCTGACGGACAAACCGGTGCTCTATGTCGCCAACGTGGCCGAAAGCGACCTGGCGGCTGCTGCCCAGTTGCCGATGGTGAAGGCCGTGAGCGACTATGCCCGAACACATCACGATACGGGCACCGTCGTGATCTGCGCCCAGACGGAAAGCGATCTGGTGGACCTGGCGCCCGAGGAGGCCGCCGAGTATCTCCAGTCTCTCGGCCAGAGCGAGTCGGGCATCGCCCGCCTTACGCGGCAGGCTTACGAGCTGCTCGGGCTCCGCACGTTTTTCACCTTCAATGACAAGGAGGTGCGCGCCTGGACAATCCACGCGGGCGAGACCGCCCCGAAAGCCGCCGGCCGCATCCACACCGACTTCGAGCGCGGCTTCATCAAGGCCGAGGTTGTGCCATGGAAAGACCTTGTCCAGTCCGGCTCGATGGCCAGCGCGCGCGAGAAAGGCCGCTATCGCATCGAGGGCAAGGAATACGTCGTGCAGGACGGCGACGTCATGCTCTTCAAGTTCCACGCCTGACATCCGAATCTCATGGGCGCGATCGAGTGCCCACTCCTCCTGCATCGCTTGGATCTTACCTCGTGGGGCAGGCTTGGCAAACGGCCTCCACCAGGATTCCCGGCTGCCCTGGCGATTCTGTAAATCCGGCGCTGTGGGCTGATCGCGCTGCGTATTGAATCCTTCCGCCATGCAAAAAGAAGAGAACCTGCTGTTCGGTTTTGCCATGGAGCCGGCCGTTGCGTCTCGGCTGAAGGATCCGCTGGGAGGGCAGCTCGAGGCGTTTCGGGAGTTCGGGAAGGAGACGCGGATCCTCGAGACCCGGTCGCAGGCATCGGATGGAAGGCCCTTGTGCGTGCCGACCTACGTCAACGAGTTCTGGACGGCGAAGCAGCGGGCGGCGAGCCGCCTGCACGAGATCTCCTACCGCGCCTGTTTCAAGCCGCAGCTGCCTCGGTTTTTCATCCAACGTCTGACGGAGCCTGGCGAGGTGGTTTACGACCCGTTCATGGGGCGTGGGACATCGCTGATCGAGGCGGCCCTGCTGGGCCGCACGCCGTTCGGATGCGATGTCAATCCGCTGAGCGTTTTTCTGACACGGCCCCGGCTGCATCCCCCCACGCTCCGGGAGGTGGGGGAACGCCTCGAACGGATCGATCTGGCGGATGCGGATGAGCAGCCCGAAGAATTGCTGGCGTTCTACCACCCCGACACCCTGCGGCAAATCGCGGCGCTCAAGAAGCACCTGCTTCGGCGGAAAGCCGAGGCGGCTTTGGACGCGGTGGACGAGTGGATTTGGATGGTGGCGCTGAACCGGCTGACGGGGCATTCTCCAGGATTCTTCTCGGTCTACACGATGCCGCCGAATCAGGCCGTGTCGGTCAAGTCCCAGCGCAAGATCAATGAGGCCCGAGGTCAGACGCCTCCGCGGAGGAACGTCATCGAGATCATCTGCCGCAAGACAAGACATCTCCTGGCGGACTGTTCGGATGCGGTGCGCCGGGGGCTGGCGGAAGCCGCTCGAGGCGCTCGAATCCTGACGCGGCAGTGCGTGTCGACGCCGGAGATCGCCTCCGGCAGCGTCGCGCTGGTGGTGACATCGCCCCCTTTTCTGAACGTGGTGGATTACGCGACCGATAACTGGCTGCGATGCTGGTTCATCGGCGCCGATCCCCGGTCGGTGAAGCTCACGGTTCCCCAGAAGTTGGACGACTGGCGAGAAGCGATGGCGGGCGTGTTTCGGGAACTGCGCCGCGTGCTGAGGGCCGGCGGACACGTGGCCTTCGAGGTGGGTGAGGTGCGTGGAGGAAAGGTCAAGCTCGAAGAGACGGTCCTGGCATGCGGGTTCGAGGCCGGGCTTGAACCGGTCCTGGTTCTGATCAACGATCAGAAGTTCACCAAGACGGCCAACTGCTGGGGCGTCGACAACAACTTCAAGGGGACGAACACGAACCGCGTCGTGGTGTTTCGAAAACCGGAGACGGATGGATCTCGACCGTGAGGACGGGAAGAGTCTCCGCGTGAGGATCGGCGGGCGGCCCAGTCCAATGAAGCAGACAGGACAACCACGAGACGGGGCCCATGAACTACGAAGTGCTATCGTTTGCGAACCGGCAGCTGGCAGAGATGCTTCGACACGGTGTGCCGCTTGAAGGGGCGCTGCGCCAGTTGTCCGCCGGCATGGCCGAGGGCACTCTGAAGCTCGAACTGCAGGCTCTCGAGACGGATTTGGCCAAGGGAATGCCGCTGACCGACGCGCTGAATCGGCGGGAATTCCCCGAATTTTATCGCCAGATGTGGCAGATGGGCGCCCGAGGTCAGGACTTGCCCGGGCTGCTCAACCTGCTGGCCGATTATTACCATGCCTTACACGGGATCACTTTGCGCTTGAAGGGGATCATGGTGTATCCGGTGATTGTCCTGGGAGCGGCTCTCGGGATCTCGATTCTGATCTCGTGGCTGATGCGCCAGCTGGTCGTCTCGATCAGCGACTATTCTCATGAATATGCAGGATTGATGTCGCGATCGCCGGTGAGCGAGCTTCTGATGTGGCTTCCTGCCGCGCTGGTGGCCATGGCGGCGCTGGGGGTGCTGGTCATTCTGGTGGCGCCCTCGTGCCGCCGGGCGCTTCGATGGCGTCTGCCCGGTTTCCGGGAATCGGCGTTGAGCCAGTTCGGCTCCGCCATGAGCCTGCTGTTGCGCAGCGGGAACACCCTGGATGAAGCGCTTCGGTTCATGGCGCGGATGGAAGGCGAATCCCCGCTGGGACGGGATTTAGCGGAATGGCGTGAGCGTCTGGCGGCGGGCAAGAAACGTTTCACCGAGTTCACCTCCGGCGGGCGGGTCTGTCCGCCGTTGTTTCTTTGGCTGGTGGATCAGGCGGGCGAGGATTTGGCAGGAGGATTCGAGCAGGCCGCCGCGCTCTATCGCTCGCGGGCGCAATATCGGATCGAGATGATGCTGTATGCAGCGTTGCCGGTATCGGTTCTGGGACTGGGCGTCCTGGTGGTGATCCAGGTGATGCCGGCGCTGCGCAGCATCATCCAATTCACCAACATGCTGGGGAACGTGGGAGATTGATCATGATGCCGTTTGCCTTGCCGGGTGTCGAGCTGATGCCGATCGACGTGACCCGGTTCCTGCCGGTGTTGGCGCGGCTGGGGTCGGTCGAGGCGGACACGGTTGGCACTGGCTGGACGGCCCATTTCTTGATCCCCTTGATTCAAGTGTTGCTTGGATTGCTGGGGATCGGGCTGCTGCTGGCCGGGTTGATGGGCGTGGTGTATTACCTGTTCAGCCTCCCATTGAGGCGGCGCGAGCAGATCCGGCTCTTATTGGATCTGATCGAGCTGGGACGCCGCCAAGGGCGCACGCCGGAGGAGGTGATCGTGGCCGCCGCGCGGACAGGTGAGCCGGGCTTGGGCGGGCGTTTCCACGACCTGGCGGCCCGGATCGAATCGGGAGAGCGGCTGAGCGCAGCCCTGGCGCGCGTCCCCAATCTGGCTCCTGCGGGTTTGCGGGCGATGTTCGAAACCGGAGAGAAATGCGGCGATCCGGGCCGGGTGTTGGACGCCAGCCGGCGGTTTCTGCCCGAGGGGATTTCCCGGCTCATCAAGGCGCAAAACTATCTGGTCGTGCTTGCCCTGGGCGTCGTCCCCGCCTGGAGCGTCGTGAGCCTGGTGTTCCTCGTCTTCGTCATGCCGAAGTTCCTCGAGATCATGCGTGATATGGATGTGGAGGCCACGGTTTGGATGGGGCGATTCCTGCGGTGGACCCCTTGGGTGGTGGGCATCCAGTGGATCATTTCGGGGGTCTTTCTTCTGGGAGTGGCTGCGTACGTAGCGGGTCCCCGGCTGGCGGAGTGGTGCGTGCGCCGGGCGCCCGGGTGGGCGGGCCGAATCGCCTGGTGCGTGCCCTGGCGGCGGCAGCGCATGCTGCGGGATTTTTCGGGCGCTTTGGGGGTGATGCTGGATGGGGGGGCCCCAGAGGCGGAGGCGGTCCGCCAGGCTGCCCGATGCGCCGCCAACCATGTGATATCCAAAGCCGCCGACAAGATCGTCCGAGATCTCGAGCGCGGCTTGCCGTTGCCCCAAGCCCTCGAACATATTCCCGATGCTGGAGAGCTGGGATGGCGTCTGCGCAACGCCGCGGCGGGCCATGGCGGTTTTGCCCGAGCGCTCGAGGGCTGGCACGAGGCCCTCGAAGCGCGAGCCTACCATTGTGAGCAGGGTTATGCCCAGGCACTGACAACCGCTCTGGTGCTGTTCAACGGTGTTCTGGTGCTGGGATTGGCCCTGGTCTGTTTTCTGCCGCTGATCCGTCTGATCGAGGAGGCCATCTTATGGTGATCCCGTTGCCGAACGCTCGAAAGGGTCGGCGGGCTCGACAGGCCGGCATGCTAGCCACGGAGCTGGTGGTCTCCATCAGCCTGCTGGTTTTCGTCCTGATCCCGGTGGGCCTGTCGCTGGGCATGGAACGGCAGTTGGCCCGCCGATATTATCATCGGGCAGTGGCGGCCGAGATCGTGGATGGCGAGATGGAGATCCTGGCCGCGGGCGAATGGAAATCGTTCCCTGCGGGCGCACGCATCTATCCGGTCCACGCCGCGGCCGCGACCAACCTGCCTCCGGGCAAGTTCATGTTCACGCGGGATGATCCGTGGCTCAAGCTCGAGTGGATCCCGGACAGCCCTCGAGGGCTGAGCACGGTCCAACGCGAGGCTCGCATCCCGAGTCCCGCGAACCCGGAGGACGCGCGATGATGACCGATCCGCGAGACGCCGGCTTCCGCCGCTGGTTCCGGGGGATCACCCTGGTGGAATGCCTGGTGTACATCAGTTCGCTGGCCGTGGTGACGGGCCTGGCCTTCGGGGTGTTCTATCGGGCGATGGATTTTTGGCGCGACCTGCGTCGTTCCGGGGATCAGACGATCCGCGCTCTGCAATGCGGCGAGCGATGGCGGGCGGACGTGCGTGCGGCGACCGGCCCGATCGAGCTCGAGCGGAAGGATGGGGACCAGATCCTGCGCGTGCCCCAGGGATCCGAATCCGTTGTGTACGTATTCAGCGATCGCCGGGTGGCTCGATGGGGCGGGGGCGGGCTCAAACGGTCATGGCTGATGGACGAAGTTCAGGAGTCGCGATGGATGGCGGACCGGCGCAACCACGTAACCGCCTGGCGCTGGGAACTGGTCTTGGCGCCTGCCCGCCAGCAGTCCCGCCGCACGCCCTCATTCACGTTTCTAGCCCCCGAAACTGCCGGGAGACAGCCATGAAGACTCGAGAAACGGCATGGATCCGGAGGTCAATCGCCCCGCGATCGCGGCCCGCCAATCGCGGCTATGCGCTGCTGGTCGTGTTCACGGTGCTGACGCTTGTGATGGCTTTTTCTGCCGCCAACCTTCGGCAGTTGAGCTTGATCAAACGGGAGATCCAGCTGATCGAACGGCGGCAGATGCTCAAGTACACCCCATCGTCCTCGGCGACTCGGAACGACGCGGTGGCCACGAATCGTTCAGCCATGATCAGGCGTCCGCCGGGGGGTTCCGCGACGGCGCCCCTTCCCTGAGCGCTCCCGCCCGCAATCGTCCACTGCCCATCATTGCGCGCGCTCGCTGGTGCGCTCGACAATCCAGCGCCAGTCCGGGCTGTCGCCGGTGATCCGCGAGTAATCGACGCCGTAATTCATGTAGCGCGGAAGCGCCCGCTTCATGGGGCCGGAGAGCCATTTCTTGATCTCGGAATGGCCGTCCGCGAACGAGAACCCGCAGGCGCCGTTGTGGTAGCTGGCAGGAAGATCCGGCCATTCCGCGGTGGTGACGTTGACAAACGCGCAGGCGTCATTGATCGAATCCGGGTGCTCATCGACCAACACCCATGCCTTGACAGGCGGCAGCTTCTTCATGTCGCTGATCTTCTTGTAGATGGTATGGGCTGTTCCGTACCACTGCTTGTCGTTGCCGTCCCCCATGCAGGAGTTCATGGAAAGGCTGCGGACACGGGCGGGAAAGCGGGCGTTTCGCTGGGCCTGGCTGGTGAAGACGTCGGCCGGGCATTTGTAAAGGGCCTTGGATTTGTTCGAGTATTTGGCGAGCTTGGCGTAGGATTCATCGGTCAGGAAAAGCACGTTGGTGTTGTCGGCCCGGGTCGTCCAGTCGAGCCAGCCTGTGACCCAACTGTTGCGGTTGGCGCCGCCTTGGGCGTCGCCGCCGTGGTGATTTTCGACCAGCTTGCCGTTGAAATCGTCCGCGTACATCAACCAAGCCAGCGTGATCTGCTTGGTGTTGTTCATGCAATAGATGCCCTGGGTTTTCTGCTTGGCCTTGGTCAGCGCCGGCAGCAGCATGCCAGCTAGAATGGCGATGATCGCAATCACCACCAGCAGTTCGATCAGGGTGAACCCCCCGCGCGCGATGTGTCGGTGAATCGGGTGAGCTGTCATCATTCCGTTTGCACTCAGTTAGGCTGGCCTGGGTTACTCGCGTAATGTTAAAAGGGATCATTCACGCCGTCAACGGCCCTTCAACACAGGGGCGATCCTCTCGCCCGATTTTGGCCCAGCATCGTTCGCGCGATCCGCGCGATCAATGGGCGTCTGGCTGCACACGGGGGCTGCAGGCGGATGCCCAGTCTGGATGGACATGGATCCGATGCTCCAGACAGTAGGCCGCATTGCGCACGTAATGCTCGGCATAGAGCTTGAGCCGTCCCCGCTCCTCCGGGGAGAGAGGCCGGACGATCTTGGCGGGCATGCCCAGCACCATGGAGCCCTCCGGGACCTGCATCCCCTGGGTGACGAGCGCCTTGGCGCCGATCACGCATCGCGGTCCGATCACGGCGCCGTCCAGGACGACTGCGCCCATGCCCACCAGCGATTCATCCCCGATCTCGCATGCGTGGACGATGGCGCCATGGCCGATCGTGACGCAATTTCCGATCTGGCAGGGCAGTTCTTCGGAGAGGTGGACCACGGCGTTGTCCTGGATGTTGGAGCCGGCGCCCACGGCGATGCGCTGGATGTCGCCCCGAAGCACGGCGTTGTACCAGACGCTCGAGTGATCGCCCAATGTGACGTCGCCCACGACGATGGCCCCCGTCGCAATGTAAACCTCACGGCCGATCGCGGGCTGCTTGCGCAAGTGATTCTCGAGGCTCGAAACCGGATTCGCAATGGCATCGTCGGTTTTCATAAAGGCACAATTTAAAAGCCCAACAGCCGCATCGGATCCTCGATCACTCCTTCTTTGCTCTATTCTCCCGTATCCGGGCCTCGCATGTTCCGTTTGGTTTCACCGCGGCAGATTAGATAAATCTCGCAGCCGTTGGCAAGCGCATCGCAACGGTGTCTTGACGGCCAGCAGCCGTCCCTTATGCTCCTCCTCGAAAACAACCGCCATGAATCCCCGAATTGTAGCGGTCATATGGACCGCCTGCGCATCGTGCGGCATCGTGTTGCATGGGGCCGGCAATCCTCTCGCGCCCATCCAAACCGTTGAGATCCGCGACCGCGCCTTCTACGTCAACGGCAAGCCTTTTTTTCCTCTGATGGCTTGGCTGCAGGACGCGCGCAATTTCCCCCGGCTCAAGGAGAGCGCCATGAACGCGACCGCCGGCTACCACTCCGGCTCGAGCGGCGCCCGGGACGTGTCTGAATATCTCGCGCTGGTTGAAAAGGCAGGCCTTTACGGAGTCATGCCGTTCTCGCCTGGCCTCGAAGGCCAACCGGCTCTCCTGGGCTACATCCATGACGACGAACCGGATCTGCCCCGCCAGGTCAGCGACGCCGTCGTCGAGCCCGGCCCGAATCTCCGTATCAATAGCCGCAACCCGCTCTGGAAAATCCTTGACGGAACCCCCACCTCCTGGTCCGTGCTTGACCCGATGGAAGGCGCGCGCGTGACCATCCGTCTTCCGCGGCCAGTGACTGTGACCGGCTTCGGGGTGGCGGTGACGGCGTCTCCGGGCCTGACCCGGCCGTCCGAAGCGGTCTTCCGCGCGGGCGACAAGGATTTGGTGAAAATCCAACTGAAGCCGCAATCCGGCATTCAGAAGTTCCCGCTGCCGCAGCCTGCCACCTTCCAGGAGCTGTCATTTCAGGCGCTCTCGGTTCTGCCTGGCGACCAGGTCTGGGGTTCGTTGGGCGAGATCGAGGCCTACGACCGCGAGGGCGCCAACGTGCTCGTGTCTCGGCCTCGGTGGGTCCCGCGTGCCATGCCGGAGGATACCATGCGGAAATATCGCGCCGTGAAAGCTGGCGATCCCCGCCGCCCCCTGTTCATGACACTCACCGGCCATTTCCTTCCCTTCTTCAAGCAATACAGCGATGAGCAGCGCGCGATGTATCCGAAATACATCGAGGCGGCGGACGTGGTGGGCTACGATATTTACCCCATCTACGGCTGGAACAAGCCCGAGTGGCTTTACCTGGTCCACGACGCCACGGATCTGCTGGTCCGCATGGCGGGGACTCGGCCCGTTTACGCGTGGATCGAGACCAGCAAAGGCGGCCAATGGACGGGTGACTTGGCCCGGCAGAAAGACGTCCGGCCCGAGCACATCCGCGCCGAGGTTTGGATGAGCATTTGCCGGGGCGCGACCGCGATCGGCTACTTCACCCATGTCTGGAAACCTGAGTATGCCCAGTTCGGCGTTCCGGAGGAAAATGCGCGTGCATTGCGGCAGATCAACGAGCAGATCACGCGATTGACACCGGCGATCCTGGGCCCGCCCAGCTCTCGGGCGGCTTCGATCCGGTCCTCGAATGACGTCAAGCTCGACCTGCGCGCCCGGCAGTCCAGCGGCGCCCTCTACCTGTTCGCGGTCAACTACGACGAGCGCGCCCTCGAGACAGCGGCCACGATCCATGTCGAGGGATTGGCCGCCGGCCATATTGTGACCGTTGTCGACGAGAATCGCACGCTGCCATCACAAGACGGTTCGTTTGCCGATACCTTCGCCCCGCTCGCCGTCCACATCTACCGCATCGATCCGCGTTATACAGAGCGCTAGAAGTCCACAACGCCGGGTCAGGCCTGCCTGCGCCGCCGCGGCAGGCAGGGGACCCGGCCTACAGAATCGTGCAGGCTGCGTGCCCTCACGCGGCGCGACTTATGACGTTGTGTATCGAGCTTGCCGGACTGTGATTCATCCCCTCAGCCAACGCCCTTCTTCAACAAAACGGGGCGCTTCCACAGCGCCCCATTCGAAAACCTCGGTGGCTAAGACCGATTACGACCGCTTCCGGAAGAAGAGGACCAGCCCGCCCAGAGCCACCAACGCGCCAATCGCCGGCTCCGGGATGACGGTGAAACTGACCGTATAGGCCGTGCCCCAATCCACGTTGTTATTGTTTTGTCCGAAGCCCTGCACGGTGTCCCCGACCAAATACCCCTTGCCTTGGCCAACGGTGGCGTCATCGCCCGCTGTATTGACCTTCATCCGGAAGTTCGACACCTCGCCATCGATGTTGTCTTCCGAAAACACAAACCAGTACTTCTGGTTGGATTGCAGGGTGATCCCTGAAAAGCCGAAGGTGTAGTCCTGGTTTTGGACTGTTTGGCTCCAGGCCACCGACGTGCTGGAAGATCCCAGATAGTCGCTGAAAGCCTTGTTCACCGAGTCATAGGTCGAGTAGACGTCGACGTAGACGGGCGTGTCGACCGAAGTCGTCTGCCGCGCGCCGGTTCCAGTCGACAGGCTCGTCGTGTCGTCCGGCCGAGTCAGCGTCAGCGCATCCAACCAAAGGGCCGTGGGCGAGACCAAAGCGCCCGCTGGGGTGATGCTGTCAGGATAGATGCCGGCATCCGCCTGAAAGGCAACGGCCGCCATGTTCGCTTTGTCGCCTGAAACCCCTGACCAGGCGTTATGAATCGTGCCGCTTTGGGCAGAAACAAAGACCACGGTCCCGATCAGGAGCGCCGCCAAGCATAACTTAATCTTCATATTGACATCGCCTTTTTAAATTATTCCTGCACTCATACCACAAACCAGGCACGTCATGCACGCACCTTATTTATGTATTTTGTTAAGACAAGTTCAACTTTGGGCTTTGGCCTATCGAATCCAGGTTGGCAAGGCCGGGCTAAAGGCGTAACCTGGACGGCATGATGAACATCCGCCGGATTTCGGCTTGGCTGCTGGCCGTGGGCCTTGGCGCGATCGCGATCCCTGCCGCTGAGCAGGGCAAGACCAAGGTTCTGGTCGTGACGGGGGGCCATGGATTCGAGAAGGAGCCATTCCTGGACCTATTTGCCAAGAATCCCGATATCGCATTCACCCACGCCGCGCACTCCGGGACCAACGCAACGGTGTACGAACGCGAGGACTTGCTCTCGTACGATGTCGTTGTCCTCTACGACATGCCCAAAAACATCACCGAAAACCAGAAATCGAGGTTCCTTTCCCTGTTGGACCGGGGAACCGGGTTGGTCGTGCTCCACCACGCCCTGGTGTCGTTCCAGAAATGGCCCGAATACGAGCGCATCATTGGAGGCCGCTACCCCGAGGGCTCCAGCTCGAGCGGTGCCGTCATCCCCGCGGCTGGCTATGAGCACGACGTGGACGTTCATGTCACCATTGTTGCCCGCGATCATCCGATCACGGCGGGTCTCCAGGATTTTACGATCCATGACGAGATCTACTGGGGATTTCGGGTGGGCGCCGACGTGACACCACTGCTCGACACGACGCATCCGCGGAGCGGCAAGCCGATCGCCTGGACGCGCGCGCACGCTCGTTCAAGGATCGTCTACCTCCAGCTTGGCCACGACCGCCAGGCATTCGAGAATCCCAATTTCCGCCAACTGGTTGCGCGCTCGATCGGGTGGGCGGCCCGGTGGGACGGCGGGATCACTCGTTGATGCCCCAGTGGGTGGGGGGCGGCGGCGGCAGCAGCATATGTTGTGGTCCCCGCTCACGCCTCTGCCGCCAAGGCCTGGACCCGCAGGTTGCGTGAGGGTCGATAGCGGCTCACGAACTCCTTCCGAAAGGCCTCGAATGTGCCGGCCGCCAGGTGCGCCCGCGTCTCGGCCATGACCTGCAGATATAAATGGCAGTTATGAACGCTGAGCATCCGCAGCCCGAGGATCTCCTCGACGTTGAGCAGGTGGCGCAGGTAAGCCCGCGTGAAATGCCGGCAGGCAAAGCAGGTGCACCCGTCCTCGATCGGGCGAAAATCGGCCTTATTGAATCCGGCCTTGATGTTGACCGTGCCATGCCGGGTGAAGGCGGTGCCATTGCGCGCGACCCGAGTGGGCAGCACGCAGTCGAACAAATCCACCCCGCGCGCCACCAGTTCGATCATCTGCGCCGGTGTCCCCAACCCCATCGCGTAGCGCGCCTGCCGTTCCGGCAAATGGGGCACGGTCAGCTCGACCGCCCGCATCATTTCCGTTTGCGGTTCTCCCACGCTGACGCCTCCGATGGCATAGCCGTCAAATCCCAGTTCGACCAGAAACCGGGCGCAGCGTTCGCGCAACGCCGGATCGCACCCTCCCTGAACAATGCCGAACACGAGCTGGCCGGGCGTGCGGGCCTGGTCGCGGCACTGTCGGGCCCAGCGGATGGTGCGTTCGACGGCCAAATGGAGGGCATCGCGCGGCGCATCATGCGGGGGGCATTCGTCGAGCACCATCGCGATGTCCGATCCCAGGGTCCGCTGGATCTCCATCACCTCTTTCGGCCCCAGGAAAAAGGCTGTTCCATCCAGATGCGAGCGGAACTCGACTCCGTCCGTCTTGACCTTGCGGATCTTGGCCAGGCTGAACACCTGGTATCCGCCGCTGTCGGTGAGGATCGGGCCCTCCCAGTTCATGAATGCGTGCAGGCCGCCGGCTTTCTCGAGGATCTCCATCCCGGGACGAATGAACAGATGGTAGGTGTTGCCGAGGATGATCCGGGCCCCCATCTCGCGCAGCTCCCTCGGGTCGAGCGCCTTCACGCTGGCCTGTGTTCCCACGGGCATGTACATCGGCGTCTCCACCACCCCGTGCGCGGTCGTCAGCCGCCCCAAACGGGCTCGGCTGTGTCCATCGGTTTGGATCAGCTCAAACATGGCAGGGCGGGCGGATGCCTGGTTTCATTGTTCATCCTCGGGATGCGCAAACACGAACCCGGCCCGGACCGGAGCTGGCATCGGCGAGTCCGGCCCCCGAACGGAGCGCCACACGATCTCGTTCAACTCGAGATCATCGGCGGCATCTTCCTTCGAGAAGTCGAGTTTGTCGGACCGCGCTGCCCCCCAGGCCATCGCCGTGTTGAGCTCCTGCCGGTCGGCATGGACCTCGCGAGCGATGTAGGGTCTGCTGTCCGGCGCGGGCTGGAACGAGTGATACATGGGCCGGGCTGCGGCGTCGAACTGGCTCATCGGGGCCAGCCCGAGGATCAGCTCGATCGTTCTCAGCATGCTCGAGGTCGAGTATAAGGTCGAATCCACGGCTCCCCGCCGCGCATAAGGGCTGGCCACGAAGGCGATCGTCCGGTGCGCATCCACGTGGTCCGCCCCGTTCTGGGCGTCGTCCTCGACCACGAAAACCGCCGTGTCGGCCCAGAACCTGGATCGGCTCAATGCCTCGATCACCATCCCCAGCGCCAAGTCGTTGTCCGCCACCATCGCGCGAGGGGTCAGCTTGCCCGGACGGGTTCCGATGGTGTGATCGTTGGGCAACCGCAAGATTTGTAGGCGGGGCATCTTGCCCTCCCGTTCGAACCTTGCCAGCTCCGCGATGAACCGTTCCGCGCGCTTCACATCAGGATAATCCAGATCCCACCCGCGATAGCCCGGGTCGATGTGTCCCTCGAGGCTGGGCACCCGCGCCGTCGCCGGATCGCCGGGCGCGGCCCCGTTGCTGACGAACTCCCCGTAGCTGCGATAGCTGATCCCCGTTTCCCTGGCCCGATCCCATAGATACCCGCCCGATGGCATGGCCACCGCAAAATTCCCCTCGCTTGGATACGGGAACTTGCCGCTCTGGCCGTGCCCGTAACCCAAGGGCCAAGTCTTTTCGACAAAATCCGTGGCATACGCGCCCAGGCTCCATTCATGGCCATCGGCGCTGACCTCGCTTTCCACATAAAAATTGTCCAGCAACACAAACTCGCGTGCCAAGGCGTGGTGGTTCGGAGTGATCGCTTCCGGGAACAGGCACAGGGATGAATCCCCGCGCCCTTGCGGCAGATCGCCCAGCACCTGATCGTAGGTCCGGTTTTCCTTGACGATGTAGAGCACGTGGCGGATCGGGCTCGATTCCCCCACGCGATCCGGGATCGGGCTGTTGGCGGGCCGTCCAGTGGCCACCGACGGCGTTGCCGACAACGGGCTGCAGCGATACGCCTGCGCCGTGTAATCCCGCATCTGGCGGACCCACTGCTCGCGGTCGGGAAGGCGGATGATGCTCAAGGTTCCCCGGAACAGGCCGCCAATGTACTCGCGCACCGAGGATGGCGCCGAGAGGCCCGGCTGCGGGCCGTGGCGATTGGACCGGGGCATCAATCCCTTGCCGTTGGCGATCAGCAGGTGCCGCCCATCGGGCGTCACCCGGACCGACGTGGGATACCACCCGGTTGGGATGAAGCCCAGCGACCGGCTTTGCCCGGGCCGCGAGACGTCAAACACCGCGACATTGTTGTTGCAGGCATTGGCCACGAACAGCCAGCCACCATCCGGGGACACCGCCAGGCTGTTTGGTGTCGAGCCCGGCACGCTGATCGCGTGGAGCGACGCGGTAAGCGTCTCGAGCACGCGGCCCGTCTCGAGATCGAATGAGGTCACCGTGTTGCGATTCGCATTGGCCACCCATAGCCGCTTGCCGTCCGGATGCATGGCCATCTCGTTCGGATGCTCCTGAGTTGGCCATCGGGCTACCCAGGCGTTTTCCCGAAGGTCATATACCGCCACTTCAGCCTGAGCCCATAGCGACACGTACAGCCGCCCCCGCGCCTCGTCGGCCACGCAGGCATAGGGAAAAGGCTCGTCCCCCATCAGCCGCTGCCGCGCTGCGGTGTCCCGCTTCAGCGCCGACGCCAGGTCCGGATCGGCCGGGGGCGCCTCCGGCGCGGGGAGCGCCTCGAGGTTCTCCCGGAGCGCCGGCAGGTCCCGCGGCCCCTGACTCCCGGTCAAATCCAGCTCGCTGACCTGTTGGCCCCATACGTTTGCCACCCATAACCGCCTCGCCGCCCGCTCGATCGCCAGTCCGCATGGCACACCCCGCTGCCGGGCGTCGCGCACACGCAACGAGCGCGGCTCGTTCGGGTAACCCTCCTGGAACCGAAATTGATGAACGACCTCATCCCCCGCGCCGCTGCAAAACAGCTCCGATCCGTCCGGCGAAAAGGCCAGCCCGTAAAAGGCCTCCGGAATCCCAACCCGCGAGACCACGCGGGCCTCCGGCACATCGACGACCACGATCTCGTGATCGCCATACCCGCAGTGCAGCACCGCCGCGTAACGGCTTCCCGGATGGACCGCCAGATGAACGGGAAAATCCCCCAGCGCCACCTGCACTCCCGCTGGCCGCAGCGACCATTGGTTGGGCAGCATCACCGATCCGTCCGGGCGCAGGCCCGGCCAGATTTCAGCCTTCCGGCCCTGGTCGGCTTCGCGTTCCGCCGAGCGGGAGGTCCACGGCAACATCAAGGCCAACAAAATGGCCCACCGTCCATGCCACAACACAGTCATGCGTCCCATATGCCATGCAGCCGATCCTCGGGTAAAGGATGTTTCCCAGGAAACTGCGGTTCCAAGCCCCGCCCTCCAGGGTTCGGAGTTCCGGCTTGAGCCGGCCCCTTGAGCTTGCGGGTTCATACCGGCATTGGCAGCGGCGGTCTTTCAGCTATGATATGGACATGCGACGCGAATGGACCGGGTGGTGGCTGGCGGCATTTCTGGCATGCGCTTTGGGCCTGAAGGCAGCACCACCCCATACCCAGGCACGCCTTCTGATGCCGCTCGATGAAGCCCGGCCGGGCCAGACGATTATGGCCGGCATCGAGCTCCGGATGGATCGCGGCTGGCACACGTATTGGCGGAACGGCGGCGATGCCGGCGCGCCGACCTCGATCGAATGGAGATTGCCGCCGGGCATCACGGCCGGCGACATCCAATGGCCGGTGCCCGAAAAGCATGTCGAGGCCGGGCTGACCACGTATGTCTATTACGACCGGGTCATTCTGCTGGTCCCGCTGACGCTGAGTTCGAACCTCGCCCCGGGAGCAGTCGAGCTCGCCGCGGCCGTTCACTGGCTCGAATGCGAGAAGCTTTGTCTGCCCGGGGATGCCGATGTAGCCGCCAGGTTGACCATCGGCGCGAATGACCGGCCTTCGCCGGATGCCGCTTTGCTCGAGACCGCCCAGGAACGGCTTCCACGACGCGATCCCAACCTGCCGGTCCGGGCTGCTTGGGCGGCCGATTCCGGCCAAGATCCACGTCCATTCGTCATCGTTTGGGCCGCGGATGTCGAGGCGTTGCGGGTGGATTTCTTCCCGGATGCGAACGACGTCCTCGAGATTTCGGGGGAGACCGAACGTCCATCCGCCGGCCCCGGCGAGGTGAGGCTGCAAAAGGCTGCCCGGCTTGCTGGCGATGCCTGGCCTTCGGCCATCGGCGGCCTGCTGGTGGTGCGGCAGGAGTCCGGCAAGCCTGCCGCCGGTCACGAAGTCCGTTTCGCGCTGCTGCCGAGCCTGGCGGCTCTGGAAGGCGGAACCGGCGCTGCCACGCCGACATCGACCGCCACGGTCTCTGGGAACGCCCGTGTGGATTCAGCGCCCGGAGACGAGTCCATGGCGTGGCTGTCTCAGGTTTCGCTGGCTCGGATGCTTTGGTATGCATTCGTTGGCGGGATGATCCTCAATGTGATGCCGTGTGTGCTGCCCGTGATCGCGCTGAAGATTCTCGGATTCGTCAACGAGAGCCGATCCGAGCCGGGGCGGGTGCGGCGGCTGGGCTTGGTCTACGCGGCGGGGGTGATGGCGTCCTTTGTGGTCCTGGCGGTCATCGTCATCGCGATCAAGGGGGCGGGCCAGCGGATCGGGTGGGGGATGCAGTTCAGCAGCCCGGTTTTTCTGGTCTTGTTGAGCACCCTGGTCACCCTGGTCGCGTTGAACCTGTTCGGGCTGTTCGAAGTGACCATCGGCGGCTCGGTGATCTCCGCGGCGGGCGGGCTGACCGGGAAACCGGGCGCCGCGGGCGCCTTTTTCAACGGCGTTCTCGCCACGCTCCTGGCCACCCCGTGCACTGCGCCGTTCCTGGCGCCGGCTCTTGGATTCGCGTTCCATCCGGCCCAGAGCTCGCCGACGGTTTTTCTTCTGCTGCTGGCGGTCGGAGCGGGGTTGGCAGCCCCCTACGTCGTTCTGAGCTGGCGGCCCGACTGGCTCAAATGGCTGCCCAAACCCGGTCCCTGGATGGGACAATTCAAAGTGTTCATGGGTTTTCCGATGCTCGCCACAGCGCTTTGGCTCTTTACACAATGCTACCGATACTACGGCAAGCGAGTTCTGTGGCTGGGCATGTTCCTGGTGGTTCTGGCGCTGGCGGCCTGGATCTACGGGGAGTTCGTCCAACGCGGCCCGACTCGTCGAAAGCGGCTGGCAACCGGCTTGGCCATTCTTCTGGCCGCCGTCGGATACGTCTACGCTCTCGAAAGCCAGCTGCGCTGGCGCTCGGCTGCGGACGGCGGGGAAGACCGCGGCAGCGCGGTCGTCGAGCAGGTGCCGGGCGGCATTCCATGGGAGCCGTGGAGTCCGGCCGCGGTCGCGCAGGCGCGAGCCCAAGGCCGGCCCGTCCTCGTCGATTTCACCGCCGATTGGTGTCTCACGTGCCTGGCCAACAAGAAAATCGCCATCGAGATCAGGTCGGTCCGGGACAAACTGCGCGAGATCGGCGGGGTGGCGTTGCTGGGAGATTACACCACATTCCCTCCCGCGATTTACGATGAGCTCAAGCGGTTCGGGCGGGCGGGAGTGCCGCTGGTCTTGGTCTATCCCCGCCGATCGGATCAGCCGCCCCGTGTTCTGCCCGAACTGCTGACGCCCCAGATCGTTCTCGACGCGCTGGAAGATGCGGCCCAAGCGCCGCCGAAATAATCGGGATTGACTCGGTCGCGCCGCTGCATTCAGATCGCATCCGAACGGACATCGTCATGGATATGAAACACTACACTTCCGCCATTGTCTGCCTGGGCGTGATCTTGTCGGGCGCCGCCCTGGTTTCGGCCCAGGAATCCACGCCGACCGGCCAGTGGATTCCTCTGTTCAATGGCAAGAACCTCGACGGCTGGACCCCGAAAATCACCGGATATGACCTGGGCGACAATTGGGGTAACACCTTTCGAGTTGAGGACGGAGTTTTGAAGGTGGGCTATGATCGGTACGCCAAGTTCGACAACAAGTTCGGCCACCTGTTCTACCGGGAGAAATTTTCGAATTACCGTCTTCGGGTCGATTACCGGTTTGTCGGGGAGCAGACGCCGGGCGGACCGGGCTGGGCGTTTCGCAACAGCGGCATCATGATCCATAGCCAGCCGCCCGAGACCATGTCCAAGACCCAGGATTTTCCCGTCTCGATTGAGGTCCAGCTGCTGGGCGGATCCGGCACGGGCAAGAGGACGACGGGGAATCTGTGCACGCCAGGCACTCACGTGGTCATGAAGGGCGAACTGGTGACCCGGCACTGCACGGACTCGACGTCCAAGACCTACCCGGGCGACCAATGGGTCACCATCGAGCTCGAGGTTCGCGGCTACCGCATCATCCGCCACGTCATCGAAGGGCAGACGGTGCTCGAGTACAGCCATCCGCAGCTGGACGAGGGGGACGCCAACACCCGGCGGCTGCTCGAGCAGCTGCCGCAGATGCCCAAGCTGCTCTCGAGTGGATTCATCTGCCTTCAGGCCGAAAGCCATCCCGTCGAGTTCCGGCGAGTCGAGGTCATGAGGCTCCCCGACGCCGAGTGATCCCGGCCTTTTTCGCCTTTGACTCTCGACTATCTTTCGGTATGCTGCTGGGCTTGATTCGAATGTAATTATGGCTAAGCTGACGCTGAAACAATTGACGGTGAACGGAAAGCGCGTGTTCGTGCGCGTGGATTTCAACGTTCCCATGGAGGAGAAAGAGGGGCAGATGGTCGTGACCGACATCACCCGGATCAAGGAGACACTGCCCACGCTCGAATGGCTGGCTGGCCAGGGCGCCAAAGTCATCCTCGCCTCCCATCTCGGCCGTCCGAAAGGCAAGCCCGAACCCACGATGTCTCTCCGCCCGGTGGCATCGAAGCTTCAAGAGCTGATGGGCCGGGAGGTCCAATTCGCTGAGGATTGTGTCGGGCAAAAGGTCGCTCAGAGAGTCAGCGCCATGAAGCCGGGCGACATCCTCCTGCTCGAGAATGTTCGGTTTCATGCTGAGGAGGAAGCCAACGATCCCGGTTTCGCGGCACAGATGGCCGAGGTCGCCGATTGTTACGTGAACGATGCGTTCGGATCCGCCCATCGGGCGCATGCGTCGACTGAGGGTGTGGCGCGGGTTGTGGCCCGGCGCGGCGGCGGGTGCGCCGCCGGTCTGCTGATGGAGCGTGAGCTCAAGTTCCTGGGCGAGGAGCTGGAGAATCCGCCGCGGCCATTCGTGGTCATCCTCGGGGGGGCTAAAGTGTCGGACAAGATCAACGTGATCGATCGCCTGCTCGACAAAGCGGACAGCATCCTGGTCGGCGGCGCCATGGCATACACGTTCCGCTTGGCTCAAGGACGCCGGGTCGGCAAGTCGCTCGTCGAAGCCGACAAAGTCGACGTGGCCCGAGCCGCCCTGGACAAGGCCCAGTCCCGCGCCGTGAAGTTCCTGCTGCCCCTGGATGACATCGTCGCCGTCCCTGTCAAGACCAGCCAGCTCGACAAGAAAGGCAAGCCTGTCATCGACTGGCAGAATCTGCAGGTGAACTCCTCGCTCGATTGCCCGGAGGATGCCGCCGGCCTCGATGTCGGTCCGGCCACGGTCAAGGCTTATGCCGCCGAGGTCCTGGCCGCCAAGACCATTCTCTGGAATGGACCGATGGGCATGTTCGAGGACGCCCGGTTCGCCGAAGGGACCTTCGGCGTCGCCCGCGCCGTGGCCGTAGCCACGGCCAAACGTGGCGCCAAAAGCATCATCGGCGGTGGCGACAGCGTCAAAGCCATCAACAAGGCCAAGCTCGGGAATCAGGTCACCTTCATGAGCACAGGCGGAGGCGCCAGCCTCGAGTTTCTCGAGGGAAAGGTCCTCCCCGGTGTGGCCGCCCTCTCCGACGTCCCCTGAGTCCAAGCTGAAATCCTCTCTTGATCCGCACACTATCGCCCTATGCAAAAAGAACGCAAACTGCTGATCGCCGGGAATTGGAAAATGAACAAGACGGCCGCCGAGGCCCTCGACCTTGTGAACGGCCTCCGCCGCGAGCTGGCTGCCGTCAAGGAGGTGGACCTTGTTGTCTGCCCTCCTTTCACGGCTCTCGGCCATGTCAGCCAAGCCATCCTTGATTCCAGCCTCCGGCTCGGCGCCCAAAACGTGAGCGAGCATACCGGCGGCGCTTACACCGGAGAGATTTCCGCCGCCATGCTCAAGGAGTTTTCCGTTCGCTATGTCATCCTGGGACATTCCGAACGCCGGCAATACCAGAAGGAGAGCGATCTCCTGGTTGCGAACAAGGCCCTGACGGCTCACGCCGCGGCCATCAAACCCATCGTCTGCGTCGGCGAAACCCTCGGGCAACGCGAGGCCGGCATCACCGAAAAGGTAATCGGCGACCAGGTGCGCGGCAGCCTGGCTGGATTGAGCAAGGATCAAATCGAGGAAACCGTCATCGCCTACGAGCCGGTCTGGGCCATCGGCACCGGCCGAACCGCCACCGCCGAGCAGGCCCAGGAGGTCCACGCATTCATCCGCCGCACCCTGGCCGCCCTGTTCGACGAGGCCACCGCCCGAAGGATCCGCATTCAGTATGGCGGCAGCGTCAAACCCTCCAACGCACGGGAGCTCATGAGCCTGCCCGACGTGGATGGCGCCCTGGTCGGCGGCGCCTCCCTCGAGGTGCGCAGCTTCTCGGACATCGTCAAAAACAGCATCTGAACCGAGGTTACTGGTATGGGATTTCTCATTGGCTTGTTCACGGTCATTCTATTTCTGACCTGTGTTTTTCTGGTCTTCCTGATCCTGCTGCAGCTGCCCAAGAAGGAAGCCGGGATGGGGACCGCGTTCGGGGGCGCCGCGACCGATGCCCTTTTCGGTTCGGGCACGGGCACGGCTCTGACCACGATCACCAAATACGCCACCACGGTGTTTTTTCTCCTGGCGCTGACGCTATCCGTGGTCAATGCCCGCCGATCCGCCCAGAGCCAGAACCTGCTCAAGGAGGAGCTCGTCAAGCAGGCGCAGTCCGCCTCCGCCACGGTTCCGCTGGTTCCGCCGGCAGCCTCGACCGCCCGGGTTGAAAACGCCGCCGTTCCGACCGGCTCCGATGCCCTGGGCACCAACCGTGTGACGATCACCATTCCCAGCGCCTCCGGGACCAACCCTACGGCTCCCAGTGCCACCGGCGCTCCGCCTCTGAGCCTGAGCATCTCGAACGCCGTTCCCGCTCCGGCCCCTGGGACGACCAATCGGCCCGCCTCCGGCGCCTAGCGGGATCGCGGGATGAACCCGGGCTGGCTCCTGCTGATCGTATCACTGGCCGGGTTTGGCAGCGGTTGTTCCAAGGGCGACAGGCGAGCCGACCTGGTCATCTTGAACGGTGCGGAACCCGAATCGTTGGATCCGGCGTTTGCCACTGGGCAGCCGGATCTCCGCGCGGTGGGGGCGATCTTCGAGGGGCTGACAAGGTCCGATCCGCGGACCGGCCGTGCCATCCCCGGCTTGGCGGAGCGCTGGGATGTGTCGTCGGACGGCCGCCGCTATACGTTCCACCTGCGAGCCGGCGCGCGATGGTCCACAGGCGATTCCATCTCAGCCGACGACGTCGTGTATTCCTGGAGGCGCGTGCTCGAGCCCGAGACCGGCTGCGACTATGCAGGCCAGCTCTTTTACGTGCGGAACGCCGAACCGTTTAACCGGGGCGATCTCAAGGATTTCGGGGCGGTGGGCGTGCGGGCTCGAGAGCCCCGGCTGGTCGAGGTTGAACTCGAGGGGCCCACACCGTTCTTCCTGGAGTTGTGCGCCATCCCGACCGCCGCGATCGTGCCGCGATGGATGATCGAGCAGGAGGGCGACCGCTGGCTGATGGTCCGGCCCCTGCCCGTCAGCGGTCCTTACGAGCTGGTGAGCTGGCGGCTCAACGACCGGATTCGGCTGCGCAGGAATCCCCTGTACTGGGACGCCGCCAACACGGCCAGCGAATGGATCGACCTCCTCCCAGTCGGTTCCGCCAACACGGCCATGAACCTGTACGAAACGGGGGCAGCCGATATCGGATGGGACAAGGATCTGATCCCGGTCGAGCTCCTGGATCTGCTGCTCGAGCGGCCGGATTTCCACACGTTTCAATACCTGGGCGCCTATTTCCTTCGGGTCAACGTGACGCGGCCGCCCTACCAGGATCCCCGGGTCCGGCAGGCTCTGGCTCTGGCCATCGACAAGCCGCGGATCGTCACGCGCATCACGCGGGCCGGCGAACAGCCCGCATCCCACCTGACCCCCCCTCTCATCGCCGATTATCGTCCCCCGCAGGGATTGGGACATGATCCTGCCGCAGCCCGGCGTCTGCTGGCCGAGGCCGGGTTTCCCGGTGGGCGCGGCTTCCCCGTTGTGCGATACACCTTCAATGCCTCGGCCGGCGGTGCGGGCAAGGCCCATCAGGACATCGCCGTCGAGATCCAGGAGATGTGGCAACGGGAGCTGGGGATCCGGGTCGAGCTTCGCCAAGTCGAGTGGAAGGTCTTCCTCGCCGCTCAAACCGCCCTGGATTACGAGATCTGCCGAAGCAGCTGGATTGCCGATTACAGCGACCCCAACACGTTCCTCGATCTGTTCCACAGCGCCAGCGGAAACAACCGCACCGGCTGGTCCAATCCCGCATACGACCGGCTGCTGCGCGCGGCCAACACAACGACCGACTCGAAACGCCGCATGGAAATCCTCGCTAGCGCCGAACACATCCTCGTCGCCGAGGAACTGCCGATCATCCCTCTCTACTTCTATCAGGGCATCCACTATTATGATGCCACGCGGATCGAAGGCATTTACACCAACGCCATTGACCAGCATCCGCTCCAGGCCATCCGCCGCAAGACGCCTCTCGGAGCTTCCCTCTGAGAGCGTGATTGGGACGCCCTGCATTTTCTGGTTGTCAGGGTCTGCCCCATTGTTACACTGTTGTCACGAAATCGAACTTCGTTGAGGTTATGTCTGCCAATCAAGGCAACTTGGTCACTGACAGCAGTTTGCTGACGGGTTCCCACCTGTATCGGGAATTCCAGGCCGAACGCGAGGAGATCCTCAAACATAAATGGATCGAGTCCGAAAAGGCCGGACGCGACGTCGGATTCGAATGGGCGCTCACCGACTGGATTGTGAAGCACCGGGGCAACTGGCGTCGTAGTCGCCAGAAGGATTCGCCCCGGATCTGATGGCGTTCCCAGCCGGGGTCGTGCGCCGCCGCAAGCGGCGCCAGCCGTCTGGATGACAACAGGTGATCCGCGGGCTGGGATCGAACGGCGCGGGACCTTCGGGGATATATGGCACAGACCCGCACACTGCTGGACAGAGGATCGATGGAGCGGACCCTCGAGGGGTTGGCGCGCTCGATTCTTGAAGCCCATGGTGACGGGCGCGATTGCGTGATTGTAGGCATCCAGCGAGGCGGGGTGCTGCTGGCTCAGCATCTGGCGGATCGCATGGGGCGCCGATGGGGATGGATCGTGCCTGTCGGACAACTCGATGTCAGCATGCACCGGGATGACTTGAATCAACGGGCTGCCCCTCCTGTGCATCCCACCCTGATCCCCTTCGACATCGATGGGAAAACAGTCATACTGGTGGATGACGTGCTGTTCAGCGGCCGGACGATCCGGGCTGCCATGGACGCCCTCAACGATTTCGGCCGGCCCCGGCGGATCCAGCTGGCCGTGCTGATCGACCGCGGCCACCGCGAGCTCCCCATCCGCGCCGATTTCGTCGGCCAGGAAATCGCCACCCGCGCCGAGGATGCCGTGCGCGTTCAGTTTCGAGAGGAGGGCGGCGAGGAAGGGGTGTATCTGGAGGTCACATGACCTGGACTCGCCGACACCTGCTCGACATCCAATCGCTTTCCGCGGAGGAAATCCTGCTCGTGCTCGACACGGCCAAGGCCTTCAAGGAAGTCGGCCGCCGCGCCATCAAGACCGTCCCGGCCTTGCGCGGGAAAACGGTCATCAACCTGTTCGTCGAGCCATCCACCCGGACCCGGATCAGTTTTGAGCTGGCTGCCCAGCGCCTCACCGCCGATGTGGTCAACTTCAATGCCGAGGCCTCATCCCTGCGCAAGGGAGAGACCCTCAAGGACACCGCCCGCAATCTCGAGGCCCTGCAGGCGGACATCATCATCATCCGCCACAGCGCGGCCGGCGCGCCGCATTTCCTGGCGCGCGTTGTGAAGGCCAGCGTCGTCAACGCGGGCGACGGCGCCCATGAGCACCCGACGCAGGCGCTGCTCGACGCGTTCACCATCCGCGAGAAGAAGGGCCGCGTCGCTGGCCTCAAGGTCACCATCCTCGGCGATATCCTCTACAGCCGCGTCGCGCGATCGAACATCTGGACCTTGACCAAGCTGGGGGCGGAGGTGACCCTGTGCGGTCCGCCCACTCTTGTCCCCCGCGTGTTCGAGCGGATGGGCTGCCGCGTGACGCACCGCATCGAGGAAGCGATCGCCGACGCCGACATCATCAACCTGCTCCGCATTCAGCACGAGCGGCAGCGGAAAACGATGTTCCCCAGCCTCGGCGAATACGCCACGCTGTTCGGTCTCAATCCCAAGCGCCTGGCTCGCGCTCGGCCGGAGGTCGTCATCATGCACCCCGGCCCCATCAACCGCGGGATCGAAATCGACAGCCAGATCGCCGACAGCGAGCGCTCGGTCATTCTCGAGCAGGTCACCAACGGTCTGGCGGTCCGCATGGCGGTCCTGTTCCTGGTCAATGGCGGACAGGGCCCCGGGCAGGTCAGCGGCCCCGAGCGCGGCGCCCGCCGTGCCGCCAGCGCCTGACAGGATCCCCCGGGGAGTTCCGATCGGGGAATCGGGCTGGGATTGCGCTCGAAGCAATCCGCCCCGGCCCAGGAAAGAAAGCGCCAAGGGCTGGCCCGGGCTTCGATGCCGGACGACGGTCTCTCCAAACAAAGCGGGCACGGCCCAGGCCGTGCCCGACGTCGATTCGCGATGACCAAGGCGATCAGGCGCCCATGCCGTCTTCGAACGAGCCGCTGGCGATCGGCCAGCAGCAGTGGTCGCGGACGTATTGGATGCCGTTGGCGCTGGTGGCGTCGATGTCGCGGTAGGCGCTCTCGGCCTCGACGATCAGCGGGGCGGTCTTGGCTCCCATGATCTGACAATAGCGCTGCGGATACCCCATGTGGATCAACAGCTCGACATACCGCATCATGTTCAGCTGGCCGGTCGGGATGTCCACGAACTGCATGGCCCGGTTGGGCCAATCGCCATCCATCATCCGAAGCGGCAGGGTGCGCCGGATCACGTAGTTCTTCACGTGGCAGGCGTAGATGCGCGGGCCCACCTTCGTGAACCGCGTCTCCCAGTCCTCCCCTTCCCAGCAATGCGACGGATCGGCATTGACGGTCAGGCATTTGTCCCCATCGCATGCGGCCACCAGGAGGTTGAAATCGTCGGCGCACATCGCAGCGGTGCCCGGATGGATCTCGTGGGCGAGGTAGATGCCCAGCTCATTGGCCCGCTGCCGCAGCTTGGCGGTCTTCTTGACGAATCGATCCTTGCCCTCCTTGACAAGATCGTAATCGGCCCCTTTCCAAAAGCCCCACGGATAGCCGGTCGCCAACTCCCAGCCGAAGGCCACCCCCCAGAACATCGGCAGTATCTTGACGCCCAGCTCGACCGCCAGGTCGAACAGACCCAGCAGGTAGCTTTCCGCCCATTGCTCGATTTGAGCCGGGCTTTTTTTCGCCACGTCCGCCGGTGTAAATGGGCGAATCGTTGGGCTGCCCGTCCATGCCGTCGTGTGGACCCAAAACGGGCAATGACAGGATATCCCGTCCAGATTCAAACCCGTCTTTTGAAATGCCTGCTTAATCTCCTTGGCCGGCTTGAATCCACCCTTGTCGTTTTGCAGCATGAAATTCGAGGGCTGGGCCCCCGCCGCACCGGATTTCTTGGCGTAAGCAAGAAAATCCGCCAGGCTCTTGGCGCCATGCTGGGCGCCTTCGACGCTGGGATGAAATATCGTTTGAGCCATACAATTTATTTTTTTGGGTTTCTCGATTACTGCGATGGAATCGAGCATGACCCGGGAGACGATGCAAGGCAACCGAAATTTCGATGGCACGGGGGGGGTCAGGGTAGCGGGACTGTGGATGGGTCCTTTGGCTTGCCAGGAAGGGGTGGTTATGATTGATTTATGGCGAATCAAGCCGAAACAGACCCTTAGGAGCCGCTGCGCCGTTGAGGCGGCGTGGATGCATACGGAGGAAGCCGATCTGACGATGTTGGCGGCCTGGACAACGGAAAGAGCCTTATTGCCAAAAGAAGGAGGGTTAGCATGAGCTGGAACTGGATCAAACGGGTGCTGATGGCGTATGGGAGCGGGGGGGTGCTGGTTTGGGGGCAGATCCAATGGGATGACTTCGACGGGCCGGACGAGGGGCAAACCCTGATTGTGACGACGGCCAAGACAGGCGATCGGATTACGGGACCGGCTGTGGCGGTGGATGGGATGTGGCCAGTCTTAGGGGGCTATCGACAATTGGAAATCGAGGTGCTCGATAAACCGCTTGAAGGCGGCTCTACCACCTTGAGCGTGAACGATACGGTGCAAAGGAGCGAATATTTGCTTGCGTTTGTCCAGACCATTTCGGTGAACAAGGTGCGCGCCCGGGTGATCTATAATGCTAATGGCAGCGGTTTGAATCTCGATGTTACTAACTGGAACTCAGTCAATTTGGACGGCGTTTTGACCGAATCGCCTGCAGTCTTTCGCTTGCGGATGAACGGGGAAGTCGGCGGGAGTTCGCTCCTGGCGATCGAGATGCCCATCATGGCCGGTGGTCCGTATTCCGCCGCTTTCCGGATTCCATCTGCAGAGCTGCCGCTGACGGATGTGGATGAGATTGTGATCGAGATCGAACCTGCTACATCCGGAGCCGAAATCAGCGTGGACAGCTTCAGCGTATCGAGGGTCAACATCACGCCCGTCCTCCACATGGATTGGCCAGTTGTTGTGGGGAACGATATCGAACTGCGATGGTCCAACCTGGGGGCGAACTGGGTTTATCAAGTGATGGGTAGCGAGGATTCGGGGGGGGCGATGGTGCCGTTGGGCCAGACAAGCACGAATCGATATTTGCATACCAACGCCTTCCAGAAATCTGCAGGATTTTATCGGATCCAAGCGACCCATCCGTACTGATTCGTTGTATCCTATTAAAAAGCAAGGAGATAGGAATAATAATCGGACCACCGTCATGAGGCAGAAAAAACAACCTTTTGCGCTTGACACGGCCCTAATAGTCGATTTATCCTATGGTCACGCTGGCAGGTAAACAAAAAAAGAAAGAGACCGATAAAAATCAGTTGACAGCAAGTAACAAGCTCTTTAGTGTAGATAAAAGTTATACTATGAAAAAAGTACTATTACTAATCGGATTGGCAACCATGGTTGCCGTAAGCACACAGGCTGTGTATGTGGTGATGGACCATATGGATGCCCCTCCTGGTGGGCAGTATGTCAACGATAGCCAACCACCCAGCACAGTTCCCATCCCCGGTCTCTGGCCGACTCGCACCATTGCGTGGGGGGCAGTCAATGGCACAGGGTTGGCGGAGGTTGAAATCAACAAGGCCCCTAACTCGGTTGGTATACTCGATTATCGCCAAGCCGTCCTCGCCAACACTGTGATGATTTTGCGCTATGACAACAACGGCGCAGGGATGAACGTGGACCTGAGAAACATGGGTTATCTCGGTTTGGTGGGTGTTGAGGTGGAGGGGCAATTCACCATTGGTTACAGCATTCTGGATGGGGCCACGACGTTGCTTTCCGACACTGCGGCATGGTCTCTTACAACGGGTACTTACCCCGAGCTAGTGGATTATTTCGGTTACCAGCCGACATGGGGCAGCGTAGACACAATTGAGTTCACCTTCACTCCCATGATTGCCGGATCCGATATTTCCATCGACGGAGTGGTTCCTGAACCCAGTTCGGCGTTGGTGATTGCTGGGCTGCTTGGTTTGGGCGCGGTCGTTCGCCGGTTCACCAAGTAATACAGCTCGGCTTTCTTCGAAAAACCAGCAGGGTTTCCCTGCTGGTTTTTTTGTGATTTATGGTTTGCTTTATGCCCAGGAAGGCTTTATGAATTGAGCCACTTGGTAGATTGTAACCATGAAAAAGTGTTGCTCCGACAACAGACACCTTTGTGCTTCGACCGGCTTTCTGCTGGTTGCTGGTGTCACTTGGCTTTTAGCTCTATCTGTTTCAGCCACGGTTTTTACCCCGTTAGGATGGTTGGCGGGTGACTCGTCATTAGCCGAAAGTAGGCCTTTGAGCATTTCGGTGGATGGGACCTATGTGGCTGGATACACCATAGATGGGGGTGCCTATTATAATGAGGATGCTTTCCTCTGGTCAAAGGCCTCCGGACAAATGGTCAATCTGACGGATCTTAACAGCAGCATTGATCAGAAGTTTGTTCGCGCTAATGCCGTTGCAGCCAACGGGTACGTGGTGGGCTATGCAGGCGCGACGACATCGAGCAGGAACGCGTTCATTTACACATCTGAAATCCATGATCTGATTCCGGGAACCACTCTTGACTTGGCTTACAACATTAATGCCGCAGGGACATTCATCGTTGGCTCCGCGCCTTCGGGCACTTATCCGAATCAGTTTGTATATGCATACAGGTGGGCGTATCCCGCGCTTACTGCCACGCGGATACCGCGCTTGCCCAATTCAACGGGTAACTTTATTGGGAGAGATATTTCGAGTGATGGATCCAAAGTTGTTGGTAATGGCGTGGTTACGAATTTCGCTGGAGTTGAAGAACCGACAGCTTGGGTTTGGACCCCGACGACCGAGACAGTTCCGTTACAGCACTATGAGGAGGCTCTGCCGGGTAGCGAAGCCTATGCGATATCGGCTGATGGACGTGCCATCGTCGGTTTTAGCAAATCCAGCCTGTTTGGGGCTCGGATTCCCGTGATTTGGGAGGTCAGCGGTTCATCCTATTCGATTCGGTTTTTGGGTGAGGCAATCGATGAAGAGGGTTACGGCGAAGCTCGAGATATTTCTGACGATGGGATTGCGATTGTGGGATACAGCAGGCGTTATAACGGTAAAGATAGAGCCTTTTTGTGGGATAATGTGACTCGAACGAGTCGGGATCTGAATAATTATTTGCCCGAGTTTGACCATCTTGGGAACACGACTTCAGGTTGGACACTGCGGGAGGCGTATGGAGTTACCATGGTTGCCGGGGATGGCAGGGTCAGCATCGTCGGCTACGGGGTCAATCCATACGGGCAGATCGAGGCATGGTTGCTGGAGGGTGTAGATGCAGTCCCTGGCCTGTTGGTGAGGGGCAATGGGGTGGCGATTCTGGACGGGGACACGACGCCAACGGTTGGGGATGACACGGATTTTGGGACGACGCCGGTGGGGACGGTGGTGGCCCGGACGTTCACGGTGAAGAACGTGGGGACGGCGGCGCTGACGACGTCGGGGCTGATGGTGCCGAACGGGTATACGGTGACGGAAGGGCTGGCGGCGAGCATCGGGGCGGGGGCAGAGGACACATTCACGGTGCAGTTGAGTGCGGTGGCGGGGACGTATGCGGGCGAGGTGAGTTTCAACAACAGCGACAGCGCCCACAATCCGTTCAACTTCCAGATCACGGGAGTCGTCACGGATTTCGTCGTGCCGGGGATTGAGGAGATCGAAGTCAGGGGCAATGGGGCGGTGATTGCGGATGGGGACGCGACGCCATCGACGACGGATTCCACGGACTTCGGGACAATGCCGCTCGGGGCGAC